>NZ_JNJO01000003.1 GCF_000701685.1 Gemella sanguinis ATCC 700632 | reverse complement strand
TCTTTTATATTTTCTACTTTATTAAACATACTAAAACCTCCTTTGTATACTTATATTATACCATTTTAAAGGTTTTATTTCAGTTAAAAAAAGGCTGTTGACCTATTTGTCAACAGCCTGAAAGCTCAGTTAATATTCTTAACTGAGCTTCAAATTTTATTCTTCTGAATATTTAGCTTTACGTGCTGCTTTTTCACGTGCTGCTTTGTCTAATTCTTTTTTACGTAGACGAATAGACTCTGGAGTTACTTCTAAGTACTCATCATCGTTTAAGTACTCTAAGCTTTCCTCTAACGTCATAATACGAGCTTTTTTAAGTGTTACAGTTTGATCTTTTGTTGAAGAACGTACGTTTGTTTGTGCTTTAGCTTTTGTAATATTTACTGTTAAGTCATTTTCACGGTTATTTTCCCCAACAATCATACCACCATAAACATCAGTTCCTGGTTCAATAAATACTGTTCCACGATCTTCTAAACTTGAGATTGAGTATGCAGTTGATTGACCATTTTCTAATGCAACTAATACACCATTACGTCTTCCACCAACTTTACCTTTTTGCATTGGTTGATAAGAGTCAAAAGTATGGTTAATAATTCCATAACCTTTAGTCATAGACATAAATTCAGTACTATATCCGATTAATCCACGAGCTGGTACATTAAAGATAAGACGAGTTTGTCCATTACCGTCAGCTTGCATATCAATCATATCACCTTTACGTTGTCCTAATGATTCAATTACTGCTCCTACACTTTCGTCTGGAACGTCTACTTGAACACGTTCAACAGGCTCACAGTCAACTCCATCAATATTACGGATAATAACTTCAGGTTTAGATACTTGAAGTTCAAATCCTTCACGTCTTAAATTCTCAATTAAGATTGAAAGGTGAAGTTCTCCACGTCCACTAACAACCCATGAATCACTAGTATTTGGTTCTACACGTAAAGATACGTCAGTTTCTAATTGCTGCATTAGTCTATCTTCAAGTTTACGAGCAGTTACAAATTTACCTTCTTTACCTGCAAATGGTGAATTGTTTACTAAGAATGTCATTTGAAGTGTTGGCTCATCAATATGTAATACTGGTAGAGCTTCCTGATGATCTGAAGGACATACTGTTTCACCTACGTTGATGTCATCCATACCACTTACCGCTACGATATCACCAGCATGTGCTTCATTAATTTCTTCACGTTTTAATCCAAAGTAACCGAAGATTTTAGTTACACGGAAGTTTTTAACAGTTCCGTCAAGTTTCATTAGAGAAACAGATTCCCCAACTTTCATACTTCCACGGAATACACGTCCAATACCAATACGTCCAACATAGTCATTATAGTCTAATAATGCTACTTGGAATTGTAATGGTTCCTCTCTATTATCAACAGGTGCAGGCACGTAATCGATAATAGTATCGTATAGACATTGCATGTTTTCATCTTGTAAGCTAGGATCACTTTCTAATGAAGCTGTTCCATTAATAGCTGATGCATAAACTACAGGGAATTCCAGTTGATCATCATTAGCACCTAATTCGATAAATAGGTCGATTACTTCATCTACTACTTCTTCTGGACGAGCAGAATCTTTATCTATTTTGTTAACAACAACTATTGGTTTTAAGTTTTGTTCTAAAGCTTTTTTAAGTACGAATCTAGTTTGAGGCATTGTTCCTTCATAAGCATCGACTACTAAAAGAACTCCATCAACCATTTTCATAATACGTTCAACTTCTCCACCAAAGTCAGCGTGTCCCGGTGTATCAAGTATATTTATTCTTTTTCCTTTATAATCAATTGCAGTATTTTTTGCTAAAATAGTAATACCACGTTCTCTCTCTAAATCATTAGAATCCATCGCTCTTTCTTCAACATGTTCATTAGAACGGAAAATTCCTGATTGTTTTAATAATTCATCAACCAAAGTAGTTTTACCGTGGTCAACGTGAGCAATAATAGCTATATTTCTAATATCATCTCTTAATTGTACTGACATTTTTTTCTCCTTGTGTAATTCACTTATAAAACAAATTATATAATGTATTTTCATTATAATAATTATACATCTAAATAATTAATCTAACTGTTCAATAATACCACTATTTTGACATCTTGTAAATAAAAATACAAGTAAATTCTCATATTTTTTTAGTACTAGTTTATTACAAGTTAAAAAAAGAAAAAGAAGATTGAGAAAATCTCAATCTTCTTTATTTTAAAGCTTCTATTCTATGGGTGATGAGGAATCATCCATCCTAGTATTCCACTTGCTTGTAGATAAACTATAATACACACTATAATTAGTAAGAAGAAACTGTGTTTAACTGTAAATTTAAGTAAGTCAGATTCTTTACCAACTAATCCAACCGCTGCTGCTGCAACTGCGATAGATTGTGGAGAAATCATCTTACCTACAACCCCTCCAGATGCGTTGGCTGCTACTGCAACTAATGGATCCATTCCAACTCCGTTAGCTGTAACTTGTTGAAGTTTACCGAATAGTAAGTTAGCTGACGTATCTGATCCTGTAATGAATACTCCGATCCAACCAAGAGCCGGTGATAATACTAAGAATGCTTTTCCTGTTGCTGCTAAAGCAGATCCTAGAGTATTTGACATACCTGAAGCATTCATGATGTATGCAAATCCTACTACGAAACAGATTGTTAATAATGCTAGTTTAACTTCTGAGAATGTTTCAACAAAAGTTTTGAATGTATCTTTCCAGCTAAGTTTGATAATGAACTTAGATAGTAAAGCTGCTACAAGAATACCAGTTCCGATAGAACCAATAAGGTCTAATTTAAATACAGCTGCAATTTCTTTATGAGAAATAGAGTTGATTATGTTGTTGTGGATAAGTGGAACTTTAGGGTTAAGAGCAATTGTTTTAAAGTATGCTTTAACTGGTTTTAATGTCCATACAAAGATAATGATTGTTAATACTAGGAATGGAGACCATGCAACAAAGATATCTTTTAATGAATGAGCTGGTACATTTTGTTTATCTTTTTGATCTTCATCTTCACCTTCAAATCTCCAAGTTGTTTTAGGTTTCCAGAATTGAAGTAAAATAACGATAGAAATTAATGATACTAATGAAGAAAGAATGTCAGGTAATTGTTCTCCCATATAGTTAGAACTTAAGAATTGAGCAATCGCGAATGAACCACCAGATACTAATAATGCTGGCCAAACTTCCATAGTTTTCTTGAATCCAGCCATAATTAATACTAAGTAGAATGGAATAAAGATAGAAACTAATGGTAATTGACGTCCGATCATTGCTGCGATTTCAGTTGCTGCGATTGGTGTTCCGTTAGCATATGTAGCTAATCCGTCTAAAGCTGTTACTGGTGCACCAACTGCTCCGAAAGCAACTGGTGCAGTGTTAGCTACCATACAGATACCTGCTGCGTATAAAGGTTTAAATCCTAAACCTACTAAAAGTGCTGCTGTAATAGCAACTGGTGCTCCAAATCCTGCAGCCCCTTCTAAGAATGCTCCGAATGAGAAAGCGATAATTAACGCTTGGATACGTCTGTCATCTGTTAATGATGTAATACTATCACGAATAATTGCAAAGTGACCACTTTTGACTGTCATTTTGTATAAAAATACAGATGTTAAAATAATCCAAGAAATTGGAAGTAATCCATAAACCATACCGTGAATAGTTGACATTGCTGCGAATTGGAATGGCATTTTGAAGAATACAACAGCTACTACAATAGCAACTATAAGTGTAAGCAACCCTGTTAGCCAACCTTTTACTTTAAATCCTGCTAGTGCAACAAGATAGAAAACTATAGGTATTAACGCAACAAGTGCAGAAATATAAAGATTATCAGCCACTGGCTGTAATAATTGAGTGAATTTTTCCATAAATACACTACTCCTTTTAAAAATATATTTTGTTTTTGCAAGAAAATCATTAATATATATACGTGAAATAAAAACTTATATTCCATACCAAATATTATTATAAAATAACCTAATATTCTGTATAAAAATTTCTCGAAAATCCCCTTATCAGTTATAATACAGAAAAATAACTGTATTATTTTTTTGAAAATTTCAAACGAAATAATGTAATTTACAATAATTTTAGTATTGATTTTCTTAATGACATTTAATATTGTAGCACGCTTTCATAAAAAAGTAAAGCGTTTTTATAAAGTTTTTTATCCGATTTTCGTAAATATTATTAAATCAATATTTAATACCTACTATTTTTTGAAATGTATTACAGTATATTTATGAAACAGTTATAAGTTACTATTTTTAAATATAGACATTTTTCTTATTTTTGTCTAAAATTATTTTTTACTATTATCCCAAAAAAAGAAAAGTACATTACCACGGATAATTGGTAATATACTTTCCTCTATGCCTATACAATAAAAAATTGTTATTTAATATCTCTGCTTATCTTTTAATGCTCTATTAATTTCCTTATTAGCTTCTTTTTGTTTTAGTACATGGCGTTTATCATAATTTTTCTTCCCTTTTGCAACACCTATTAAAAGTTTTGCATAACCATTTTTTATATATAGTTTTAAGGGTATAATACTAATTCCAGCCTCATTTTGAGCATTAGTTAGTATTGCAATTTGTTTTTTCTTTAGTAATAATTTTCTAACACGTAGTGGTTCGTGATTAAATCTATTACCTTCTTCAAAGTGAGAAATATGCATATTGTAAACAAACATTTCTCCTCGTCTAGTTTGACAATATGAGTCTTTAAGATTTATTCTACCTCGACGAATTGATTTTATCTCAGTACCTGTTAGCACTAATCCAGCTTCATAAGTATCTTCAATGAAATAATCATGACTAGCTTTTTTATTTTGTGCTATAACTCTACTCTCTTTATTCATATATATCTTCCTCTATTTTCTATTTTTTATTAAAGATTTATGTTTTAAAATTTTAAAGTCTATTTCATAATTTTCTAAGTCTACATTAGCAACTTTAACTATTGCTTCATCTCCAAGACGATATATTTTTTTATTTCGTCTACCTATTAATAACATATTCTTCTCATCATATGTATAATAGTCATCATTCATTGCTTTAATATGCACTAAACCTTCTATATTATTCTCTAGAGTAATAAATACACCAAAGTTTGTTACACTAGAAACAACACCTCTAAATGTTTGTTCCTGATACTTCATCATATACTCACATTTTTTCATCTTGTCTACTTCACGTTCACAATCAACTGCACGCTTTTCATATTCAGACGAACTTTCAGCTAACTCAGGAAGTTTAGTTGCATAATGTTCTAATGTAGATTCTTTAACATCCCCTTCAAACAAATACTTCCTAATCATTCTATGAACTAGTAAATCAGGATAACGTCTTATCGGTGATGTAAAATGCGTATAATACTTAGTTGCTAAAGCAAAGTGCCCAATATTTGTTGTCGAATATCTTGCCTGATTCATCGTTCTAAGCAGTATAGTTGATAACATAGGCTCTATAACTTCACCTTTAAACTTCCTTAACATATTTGATAACATGTATGGTTCAACTTCTTCTATACTACCTTTTACTCTGTAACCAAAGCTTGCAGAAATATCAAAGAATTGTTTTAACTTTTGAACTTTAGGTTCTTCGTGAATCCTGTAGACAAATGGTACTTGCATCCAATAGAAATGTTCACCAATTACTTCATTTGCACTTAGCATAAAGTCTTCTATTAATCTTTCTGCTACACCACGTTCACGTAATACAACATCTAATACTTCACCTTTTTCATCTACAACAATTTTTGACTCAGGTTTGTCAAAATCTATTGCTCCTCGTTTTTCACGGTTTAATCTAATTTTTTTAGATAATTCCAAGGCTGTTCTTAACATTGGAACATATGGTTTATATTCTTCAATAGTTTCTTTATTATCTTCGTAAACTTCATTAACTTTTTTGTATGCTAGCCTACCTTTTGATTCTATTATTGCAGGATAAATATCATAACTCTCAGGTATTCCTTTATCCGTAAAATCAATATCACAACAAATTGTATATCTTAATACATGTGGGTTTAATGAACAAATATTATTTGAAAGCTTTCTAGGTAACATTGGTACTACCCTATCAGCTAAATAAATACTACATCCACGTTTAGAAGCTTCTATGTCTAATGGACTATCTTCAACAACATAGCGGCTAACATCAGCAATAAACACTTTTAATCTATATCCTTTTTTTGTTTTAATAACCGATATCGCATCATCCAAGTCTTTAGCATCATCACCATCTATTGTTACAATCATTTCTTTTGTACAATCACGATATTTATCTTCTTTTTCTATTTTATCGCTTATGTTCTTAGTTTGTTCTTCTACATCTTCTGGAAATTCACTAGGGATTCCATGTTTATAAATAACAGATAATATGTCTACTCCTGGATCATCTTTATGTCCTAGAGATTTTAAAATAATACCTTTATGATCTTCAAAACTAACTTTAGAATAATCAGTTATTTCAACTAATACCTTACTACCATCAACTAAATTAAAGTTCTTAGCATTAGTAATTTTAATATATTTACTAATATTTTTATCATCACTTTTGACGAAAGAAAAATACTTAGCGTTAGTTAGTGTTCCTACCGTATACTTAGTGTTTCTTTCTATAACTTTTTGAACTATTCCTTCTATATTTCTATTATCACTATAAACACTATCTACTTTTACTAGTACTTTATCTCCGCTCATAGCACTTTGAGTGAATCCTTTAGGAACATATACTTCTATTCCTAAATTCTCCGAATAAACAAAAGCAAATCCTTTCTGATGTATCCTAATTATTCCTTCTATTTCTAATTCTTCTTTTACATAAAGAAATTTTTCATTCGGTAACTGTATTATTGTTGATTTTTGTTCTAACTTTCCAACATATTTAACTAGTTCAACAAAATCTTTTGCAGACTCTACTTCTAATTTTTCTTTTAAATCTTCTATACTTAATACTTTATACTGTTTAAATAAATTTATGATTTTTTCTAACATTTAACCCTCCTTTATTACTAATTAAATTTTCTTATAATTACAAATACTAGAATTTATAATTTCAGTTCAAAAATTATATGGATTTAGTATTTGTTAATACAATATTTTTTACTAAAAAAATAAACCTAAAATGAAAGTACATTTTAGGTTTATTACTTTAATCTATAATTTTAACCAAGTAAGACACACTAGTGATATAAAAAATATTAGTCCTAAAACTATAGTAATTCTTTGTAAAACTAATTCAGCACCTCTTACTTTTTGTTTACCGAACAATTCTTCTGCTCCACCAGTTAATCCAGATAGACCACCAGATTTACTGTCTTGTAATAATACTACGATTATTAGCAAAATACTGCTCATTATTGCTGTTGCCATTAAAAAAGTGTGCATACTCTCCTCCTAAAATACTAATTCATTAATACAATACAACTTATAATATCATATTTTTTTAGAAAAAGCAAACCTTATTAAACTATTTTTGTAAAGATAATTCTACCAGATGAAGTTTGAAGAACACTCTGCACTTCGACTTCAATATTTTTCCCTACATATCGTTTTCCATTTTCAACAACTATCATAGTTCCGTCTTCAGTATAAGCAACACCTTGATTATTTTCTTTACCTTCTCTTAATACTTGAACTTTTAATCTCTCTCCAGTTGTTAAAATTGGTTTAACTGCATTACTTAAATCATTAACATTAAGAACTTTAATTGATTGAAGTGTTGCAAGTTTGTTTAGATTGTAGTCTGTTGTAATAATCGCACATTTATATTGTAAAGCATAGTCAATAAGCAAATTATCAACGCCTTTGTGTTCATTATAATTATATTTATTGTCAATCTCAAGATTAATTTCTTTCATCTTTTGTAAGTCTTCAACACAGTCAAGTCCTAATCTACCTTTGGCACGTTTTAAAGGATCTTCTGAATCTGCGATAAGTTGCAATTCTTTTAACACAAACTCTGGGACAATAATTTTCCCTTCTAAAAAGCCTGTTTGAGCAACATCATGAATACGTGAATCTATAAGTGCGCTTGTGTCTATAATTTTAGCAATTACCTCAGTTGTCTTTTTAGTCTTAGATTTTGATTCCTTTTCTTTATTTTTACTTCCAAACTTAACTGTAGCTAAAGAGTTAAGAAACTCGCCCTCTCTTCTATATCCTAGAACTAGTCCCAAATAACCAAAGATAAAATAAATTGTGGCAGAAATAACTCTTCCCATAATTCCAGCTCCAACTACTATATCAACTCCTGATGATAATAGTGATGCTAGTAGAAGACCTAGTATTAAACCGATAGTTGTAAAAACTATTTTTTGAATTGGCATCTTGGTTAAACGATCTTCTATGCTTTTTAATCTTGTTACAAATCTATCAGAAAATAATAAAGACATTAATACAAATAGTATTGCCATTGCAACTGTAACAGCTATTCTTAAGACCGTTGGATTCATAGAAGGAAAAACATTGTTATTAACTAGTGCACTAGTTGTCAATGATCCTGCTGTTATACCAAGGAATAATGAAATTACCATTAATGCTTTTTTCAACATATAATCACTCCTTTTTATATTTTTTTTAAAATATTTTTTAAATTTGATAGAAAGTTAAATAATAATCTAAATTTCTAACAAATCTAACATATTCTATCTTTTATTCTACTACATTCGCTTAAAAATTAATATAAGTTTTTTAAAAATAATTATTATATTTTTATTACAAATGTTACATTTTATTTAATAAAACAGAATAGAACTAGTATAGAGTGTTCTACACTAGTTCTATATTTAATTTAAAATACATTGCCAAATGCTATATCTAGACACTCTCTTATATCTTTCACAGGTATTATTTCTATACCTGATGGGAATTCTGAATTTTTCATATTCCCAACTGGCACAATAACCCTTTTGAATCCATGTTTTTTTGCTTCATTTATTCTTTGTTCTATACGGCTAACTCTTCTTACTTCTCCAGTCAGACCTACTTCTCCAATAAAGCAATCATTCATATCAACCGCTACATCTTTAAAACTTGAAGCAACTGCAACAACAACACCTAAATCAACTGCGGGATCATCTATTTTCACCCCACCAGATACTTTAACATATACATCTTGTTGTTGTAATAAATATCCTGCTTTTTTTTCTAAAACAGCCATAAGCAAAATTAATTTATTGTACTCTAATCCTGTAGATATTCTACGAGGATTATTAAAAGCTGTCGGTGTCGTTAGAGATTGAATCTCGACTAATAACGGTCGACTTCCTTCCATTGTACTTATAATAGTAGCACCTGCAAGATTTTTACTTCGTTCTTCTAGAAACATTTGTGATGGATTAGCTAGGTCTTCTAATCCACTAGTTTTCATTTCGAAAATACCTATTTCATTAGTAGAACCAAAACGGTTTTTTACCGCTCTTAATATCCTATAACTATGTTGATTTTCACCTTCAAAGTATAGAACAGTATCTACCATATGCTCTAACATACGAGGTCCTGCTATTGTACCTTCTTTTGTCACATGACCTACTATAAAAATAGCAATATTTAAGCTTTTTGCTATTTTCATAAGTTGTTGCGTACATTCTCTTACTTGAGTAATACTACCAGGAGAATTTTCTAAATTAGGATTATAGATGGTCTGTATAGAGTCAATAACTAAAAACTTTGGTTTTATTTTTTTTACTACTTGATAGATCAAATTTAAATCAGTTTGAGCATAAACATAAAGCTCATCCGTATTATTTTTTAATCTATCTGCTCTTATTTTAACTTGTCTTACAGACTCTTCCCCTGTAACATATAGCACATCATGTTCTTTTGCTAAATATGCTGAAATTTGTAATAGAAGTGTAGATTTCCCTATCCCAGGGTCACCACCAAGGAGCACTAATGATCCTCCTACTACTCCTCCACCTAAAACCCTATTTAGTTCACTGCTATCTGTAAGTGTTCTAGGTACATCTTGTGTAGAGACAGCTTTTAATTTGCCTGCCTCTACACGTTCTGCATCATTTGTTGTTGCTTCAAAACTAGTATGTTTTGTTGCTTTTTTTGCTTCTAGAACTTCTTCCATCGATGCCCATTTTTTACAATTTGGACATCTTCCCATGTATTTTAAACTTTGATAACCACATGCATTACATTCATACTTTACATTAACTTTCGCCATGATTACCTCTTAGTTTTTTTCACTACAAATTTATCATTTTTATAATCAATATTTATAGTACCAGTTAAATCTGGGTTTCTTAGTAATTCTTCACTAAGTAAATCTTCTATATTTTTTTGAATACTACGTTTTAATGGACGAGCACCATATTCTCTAATACTTCCATCTTCAACGATTTTAGCCATAGCTTTTTTACTTAATTTAATATTGATATCTCTATCTTCTAAACGTTTAGATAGACCATTAATTAATAATTGAGCAATTTTCTCTAGTTCTTCTTTTTCTAGAGTTTTGAAGACAATTATATCATCAATTCTGTTTAAGAACTCTGGTCTATATTGCTTTTTCAGTGCTTCCATCATAGTATTTTGAACATTTTTGTAGTCATTTTTAATAGATTCACTACCACCAAATCCAACAAATTTTTGTTCTTTTAATTCACTAACTCCAACATTTGAAGTCATGATAATGATAGTATTTTTGAAGTCTACTGTACGACCTGAAGCATCTGTTAGGCGTCCATCATCTAATACTTGTAATAGAATATTAAATATAGATGGATGAGCTTTTTCAATTTCATCAAATAACACTACTGAATATGGTTTTTGACGAACTTGTTCAGAAAGCTGACCAGCTTCTTCATATCCAACATAACCTGGAGGCGCTCCTACTAATCTACTAATAGAATGTGGCTCCATATATTCACTCATATCTATTCTTATCATATTATCTTCAGAACTAAATAACGCTTCTGATAAGCTCTTAGCTAACTCAGTTTTACCTACCCCTGTAGGTCCTAAGAAGATAAAACTTCCGATAGGTCTATTTTGAGCTTTAAATCCGCTTCTAGCACGTCTTACTGCTTTAGCAAGGCTCACTACAGCATCATCTTGACCAATTACTCGTTCATGTAAGATTTCTTCTAATTTAAGTAATCTTTCACTTTCTGTTTCAGTTAATTTAGTTACCGGAACTCCAGTCCAAGCAGCTAATACTTCTGCAACATTATCAGCTGTAATCTTAATTTTATCTTTACTTAAGCTATCTTGCCAAGAAATTTTGAATTGTTCAATTTTATTTAAAATTTGGTTAACTTCATCACGTTTTTGTGCCGCAACTTCAAACTCTTGGTTCATTACAGCTCTATCTTTTTCTTTATTTAAGCGGCTTAGTTCTTCTTCATACTCTTTTAATTTATCTGGAGATTTATAGAATCTAAGTTTCACTTTTGAACATGCCTCATCTATTAAGTCGATAGCTTTATCTGGTAAGCATCTATCTGTAATATATGTAGTACTTAGTTTTACAGCTGCATCAATAGCCTCATCTAAGATTTCTACATTATGATGATCTTCATATTTGTGACGTAATCCTTTTAAGATTTCTATAGAGCTATCTGTATCCGGCTCTTCAACTTTAATCGGCTGGAAACGACGCTCTAAGGCAGCATCTTTTTCGAAATATTTTCTATATTCTTCTGTAGTTGTTGCCCCTATACATTGGATTAAACCACGAGATAATGCAGGTTTTAAGATATTAGAGGCATCAGCACTTCCTTCTGTACCACCTGCTCCTATAATAGTATGAATTTCATCGATAAATAGAATAATATCTCCTGCTTCTTCAATTTCTGAGATAATATTTTTTAATCTCTCTTCAAACTCACCACGGTATTTAGTACCCGCAAGCAATGTTCCCATATCAAGTACCATTACTCTTTTACCTAGTAGGTTACTTGGAACATTTTGAGAAACTATTCTTTCTGCTAATCCTTCTACGATAGCAGTTTTACCAACACCAGGTTCCCCAATAAGAACTGGGTTATTTTTAGTACGTCTATTTAAAATTTCAATCATACGTGTAATTTCTTTATCACGTGCTAAAACTGGATCTAGTTTATTATTTAATGCGTCTCTTGTTAAATCTTTAGCTAATGAATTTAATGTTTTTGTTTTTTCTGAACTATCATCAGAAGCCTCTAATTTTTTAAATCCATCAAATAGTTTAGAGAACAATCCTTGACTTTGTTTTAATAATTCAAAAAGTTCAGTAATTATTACACTTGTATTTATATTGAATTTCTCAGTTAATAATCTATGTACTGTACTATTTTGTTCATTTAATAAAGATAATAGTAAGTGTTCACTAGTTACCACGAAACTAGAAGTATCATCAGCAAATTGTTGACTTTTCTCTATTGTTCTAACAGCTCCATTAGTGTAGTCTATTTTCATTAGAACATTTTTATGGAATTCCGTACCTTCAAGTTCATCCTCATAAAATTCCGCAACACTCTTTCTAAAATCATCATAATAAATTCCGTGTTTATTTAATGTTCTACAAGAAAGAGTATTTTTCATACTTAGCATTGCTAATAATAAATGTTCTGTTCCAACAGCTTTTACACCAAAGTCATTAGCTTCTTCTTTTGCTGTAGTTAAAACCATAAGTGCCGTTTCATTAAATCTTATGTACATAACTTTATCCTCTCTTATTATATTTTATATTTTCTAAAAACTTAATAGTCATATCTTTAAGATGCACCTTAGTACTATTTTGCATTTGTTCGGCAACATCATCATTAACATGTTCTAAAAATTGATTGTACGTAGCAACTACAGTATCAACACTATCAGCAAAATGATTATAATCAAATTTATCGATATATCCTTTATCTAAGAGTATTTTTACTATTCTTACTGCTTCTTCAACTTCTATTGTTTCTCCTTCGATATTATCTATCAAATAATCTAAATAATCAGTTCCATTGTGAAGAGTTATTTTTGTTATTCTAATGAACCCTCCACCTCCTCGCTTACTTTCAATAATAAATCCATGTTCTGGAGTAAAACGAGTTTTTATAACATAGTTCAATTGAGAAGGAACACAATCAAATTTTTGTGCAACATTACTTCTTTTTATTACTATTTGATTTTCTGACGCTTTTTCAAATAATTCCTTTATATACTGCTCCAGTATATCAGTCATATTGTTATTCATAAGGTCACCCTCCTTTATTGACTAAAATTGACCTTTAAATAAATTATACTATATATTATTTATTTTGTACACTAAAATACTATATATTTACCTATAACAATATCACTTAAAGAATCTGTGTAAATAAAGAAACCACAAACACTAAGTCTGCGGTTTTAAATAATATTATTTTTGATTTCGTTTAGATTTTCTGTTGAAAATTAGGTTCATAATAATTGCTACTACAGTTCCTAATACAATACCACTATCAGTAAATGTACGAATATATGATGGTAGTTGAGCGAATGCTGAAGGTACTGTTGTAACACCTAATCCTAATCCTACTGAACATGCAATAATCATTAAATTCTCTTGTTTAGCAAAGTCTGTGTTCCCTAACATTTTAACACCGTATGCAAGAACCATACCAAACATACTTATCATAGCTCCACCTAAGACTGGTTGAGGAACGATTGTTGCTAATGCTCCAACTTTAGGAATCGATCCAAATACTAGTAATAATAATACCATTACGTACATAACTTTTTTACTTTTTACTCCAGAAATTTGAACTAAACCAACGTTTTGTGAATATGTAGTATACGGGAAAGCATTAACTGTTGAACCAATCATTACTGCTAACCCTTCTGCTAAGTATCCTCTTCTTAAATCATTTTCTTTAATTGGTTTATCACAGATATTTCCTAGGGCATAATATACACCTGTTGATTCAATCATACTAACAATACCCACAATCACGAAAGTTAAGATCGAACTTCCATGAAACTCAAATCCTGAGAATTTAAATGGTGTTGGATGTTGGAACCAACCAGCTTTTATTACTTCATCCAAACTTACCATACCCATAAAGCTAGCAATAATTGTACCAACTACTATACCTATTAATATTGCAATAGATTGAATAAATCCAGTTGTAAATCTATAAATTACTAAGATTATTGCTAATGTAATACAAGCAAGTAGTATATATTTAGGATTCCCAAAATCTGAAGCACCCTCTCCACCTGCAATATATTTCATTGCAACTGGAACTAATGTTATCCCAATAATAGTAACAACACTTCCTGTAACTACAGGAGGGAATAATTTAGCTACTTTTGCAAATACAGGTGCTATTAACACAACTACTACACCAGAAATAAAAATAGATCCATACATTGTAGCTAGACCAGCTGTTTTACCAATTGTTATCATTGGGGCAACTGCTGTAAATGTACATCCTAGTACAACAGGCAATCCAATACCTGTAAATTTACCTCTATATACTTGTAAAAATGTTGCAACACCACACATAAAAATATCAACTGATACTAAATACGTAGTTTGCTCTCCTGTAAGCCCTAACCCCTGAGCAACAAGTATTGGTACGATAACTGCACCTGCATACATCGCCAGTACGTGCTGTAAGCTTAAAATAAATGTTTTCAAAATAATGTCTCCTTTTTTCTTTACACAACTATCAATAAATATGGAAAAGTCTCTAAAAATAAAAAAACAACCTATAAAAAATATTATAGGCAGCTTTCTTTATACAGTCATTCTATATTTTAAAATATAAATAATAACATTATTAAAAAGAATGCCCATAGTCATCATAATTTACGGTTAGATGGTAGAAACTCGCAAGCCATATTCTTGCTATTATATGTGCGTGATTTTCTATATATAATAGCAACTTTTTTTTATTTTTGCAAGGGTTATTTATCATTTTCCATATATTTTTTATAAATTTCTCATTTATATACGATTGAAAACGGATAATTATATTTTAAGATTAAAAGACTAGTGATAAAATTTCACTAGTCTTTTTGGTTTACTCTATAACTTTTAATTTTCCTCTAAAGTCATTTAAACTTTCATAACCTTTTTCTTTCATAACTTCTTGAAGCTCTTTTGTTAATCTAGAAAATACTGCTACACCTTCTTTATGTAGTGTCGTTCCTACTTGAACTAAATCTGCTCCACATAAAATATGCTCAAATACATCTCTACCATTTATTACTCCACCTGTACCTATAATTTTTATACTAGGATTTAGGCGTTCTCTAAATGCTCGGACATTAGCTAAAGCTGTAGGTTTAATATATTCACCACCAAGTCCTCCAAAACCACCTTTAGGTTTTATTACTACTTGTTCTTTATCAATATCAATGTATAATCCATTTCCTACACTATTTACACTATTTACATAAGTTAAAGGAAACTTGTTTAGTATTTTTGCCATTTCGTCAAAGTGGGCAATATCAAAATATGGAGGTAATTTAACACCTAATGGTTTTGTAAAGAATGTAAATACCTCACTTAATAATTTTTCAGTTAATTCAAAATCATAAGCGATTTGTGGTTTACCTGGTACGTTTGGACATGATAAATTAAATTCTGTAACTCCCTCATACTCGCTTTCTTGAATTTTTTTCAGTAACGAAATATTTTCCTCATAACTCATGCCAGTTACTGATAAAAATTGCAATTTAGCTCCTTCTTTTTGTCGTTTAATTACATAATCTAAGTAGTAATCTAAACCATTATTTGGTAATCCCATAGAATTAATACTTCCTAAGGCAGTATCATAATATCTAGGTTCAGGATTTCCCTCTCTATAATCACGAGTTGCTGTTTTTGTTACAAAAGCTCCTGCATCACTGTTAGCTAATTCATCTAATTCCTCAATTGTCATACAGTGTACACCAGATGCATTCATCAACGGATTAGATAATTCTACATCTAAAAAATTAGTTTTTAACATTCTTTAAACCTCCTAAGTTTACTAAATATAGTTTATCATAAAATATAATTAATAACCATTGTTAAAAGAAATACCATATCAATATTTTTCAGTAAATTATATTTTATCTTTTTTAATACTTAAAGTTCTCTACTGCTTTTGATCTCTCAATTAGTTTTCCATATACCTTAGAATGTTCTAACAAGTAACTATGTGTTCCTTGGCACTCAACTATTCCATTATCTAAGACAATAATTTTATCGACATTTTCTATTGATTTAAGTCTATGAGAAATAACAATTACTGTTTTATTTTTTATTAGATTATTTAAACTATCTTGAATCTTTTTCTCATTTTCCACATCTAATGCTGCAGATATCTCATCTAAAATAACTATAGGAGAATCTTTCAAAAATGCTCTGGCTATTGATAATCTTTGTCTTTCCCCTCCAGATAAGGTTGCTCCATTTTCACCAACTATTGTATTGTACCCATTTTCTAAATCATCTATAAAATCACAACAAGCCATCTTCGCAGCTACCATAACTTCTTCATCAGTAGCACTACTACGTCCTATTCTTATATTTTCCATAATAGATGTATTGAATAATACAACATCTTGGAAGACAATTGAAACATATTTATATAGTGTATCAGTAGAAATTTCTTTTATATCATGTCCATCTATAATTATCTGTCCATCATCATAATCATATAATCTAGATATTAATTTTAAAATACTAGTTTTACCACACCCTGAAACACCAACTAGCGCTGTAACTTCATTTTGATTAGCTGTAAAACTGACATCTTTCAATACTGGACTATCTTTATCATAACCAAATTTTACATTTTTTAATTCAATACCAAAATTATTCAATTTAATTTCTTTACCTTTTTGAATTTGAGTTTCTCTCAATTCTTTGATTCGTTTGATACGAGCATCTAGGTAAAATAATTCTGAAGTATTCGCAGCTAATCCATCAACTATATCTTTCATTTTCATCGCAACAAATATATAACCAATCAAGTACAATATATTAATACTTCCACTCGCATAAAGTGCTGTTCCAACTATTATTACGACTACTAAAGTTCCTTGAGCAACAACCCATGATAAAAATAAAGGTATAAATAGTACCATTTCCACTTTAAGTTTTAATTTTTCACTTTTATCCATATCTTTATTTAATTTTTCTCTTATCTTATTGCCTAAACCAAAACTTTTAATATCTTGTTGAAGTTCAATTGCTTCTTGGAAGCTTTCAGAATTATGACGAAGTTGCTCAAAATTTTCATATTGTTTTTTTAATTGAATTCTTTTAGAAACTAGTATTAGAGAATAACTTAGGACTACAGGAATCATTATTGATAAACCTAAATATATATTCCCAACTAACATAAGTATAGACATAATAGGGAAGAAAAGTATAAATCCTATAATTTTTGCCATTGCATGACTCATTGCATGTTCTATTGCTTCAACATCTTTCATAACGGTTTGACTTATATCTGATAAGTTGTGTTTTGAAAAATATGCAAGAGGAAGTTTACTTAATGTTGTAGCTATATCTATTCTTAAATTAGCACTTTCTTTATAGGTTGCACTGTATAATGCATCATATTCTTTAGCCAAAAGTACATATATAACAATCAATACCACTATTGATATTACTATATATAGATATTTACTTTTAACATTTCCTAATAAAAGTTCATCTACTAAAATCATAAGTAACATAGCAGGAAACATATTTGAAAAATATACTAGAAATGATAAAATACTGGCTCTTATTAAATCACTTGCTCCTTGATTTGTTAAAGCAAACCAATTTTTAATTTTATTTTTCATAATTAACCCTCCACTCATTTGCTTTACTGTATAAACTTTGGAGTTTTTTATACTCACCATCCAAAGCCATCAACTCCCTATCAGTTCCACGTTCTATTATTTCCCCATTATCCATTACTAATATCTCATCTACATTTCTAATACTAGGTAATCTATGAGCAATCATAATAACTGTTTTATCTTTTATTAAATTTGAAAATGCACGTTGCAATTCATATTCATTTTCTGGATCAACTGCTGCACTAGCTTCATCCATAATAATAATTTTTGCATCTTTTAATATTGCACGAGCAATTGCAATACGTTGTTTTTCACCACCTGATAGATATACTCCCTTAGTACCTATTTGAGTTTGTTCCCTTTCACTAAATTTATCAAGAATACTATCACATCCCGCTAAACGCATAGCAGTCATAACCTCTTCATACGATGCATCAGCTTTACCAATTTTTACATTATCATAGATTGAGGTTTTAAATAGTTTCACATTTTGAAAAACAAACGCAATATTATTAATCAAAGCCTCTTCAGTGTATGAACTTATACTTTTATCTCCAATTTTGATAACTCCACCATCTACCTTATAAAAACCAGAAATTAGTTTTGCAATAGTAGATTTACCACTTCCAGATGATCCCACTAAGGCATAGCTTTTATTTTCTTCTAAACTAAAACTCAAATTATTTATAATTTTTTTATCAGTATACCCAAAGCTAACATTTTCAAATGTAATATTATAATTTTCAAACTCATTATTAGTACCAAATGTTAATTTATTACTATTCATTTCTTCAAAAATACTCTCTAGTTTTTCAACAACAGATTGTCCCATAAATGCATACATCGATACGTACATTATTGCCATTAATGAAACAAACAGTGCCCCGCTTAAAAATAGTACCATAATCAATTCAACAGCCAACATTTTTGGATCTTCAATATTGTAAAACAGTAAAAGAATTGGGATTACCATAGCTATAAAACTAAAAAAGAACCATTGAAATCCAACAAAACCTCGTTTACAAGACATAGCATATTCTAAAGAATATTTAGAATAATTTTTTATGGCTGTATTTAAGGCTTTAAATGATTCAACACTAATACCAAAAATTTTAATAACTTGAATTCCTCTAACATACTCTACTGTTTCACTACTTAAAGTTTCTAAAGATTCTTGATAAATCTTCATAAATTCTTTTTCACCAGTCATCATAGATAGAGATATTCCTCCAACAATACTCAGTATTATCAGAATAATCCCTACTTTTATACTAACTAAAAATCCAAGAACTAATAATAGAATTGGCATTAATATAGCTCCAGCATTATCAGGTATTAAATGTGCTACAATCATATGTGTATCCGTTGCATTATCATCTATTATTTTTCTAGTTTTTCCTGAAGGATGAGTGTCAAAAAAACTAAAGCTCGCTTTTGATAATCCTTCAATTCCATATTTTCTAAGATTTGTTTCCAATCTAAATCCTAATACATGTGTTAATATACCTGCAATTCCATATAATGTAATACCTATAATTAGTAAACCAACTATACAAAATCCATAATATTTAGCATTCTCTATATTGTTATAAACTATTATTTCAATTAAAAACTTACTTAAATAATAGTATCCCCATACTTTGAATACTACGGACAACATAGATAATAAAATCCCTATATATGCCAAATATCGTTCTTTAGGAACATAAGATAAAATTTTTTTATATACATTTAACATAATTTCCTCCTTATTTTTTTGTATAAACTTCCAGTTAAAGAAATAATTAAATAATAACTTTAAAACCCTTACATTAATTTTATCACTCTTATGTTTGATTGTAAATAATAATTATTATCAATTATATGTAAAAAAGTAAAGAATTGTTAAATTTCAATTCTTTACTCTTTATACTTATTTATTTAATTTAGCAAATATATCTAAATCTATGTATTTGCCATTTAAAATTTCATGTTCTACTAGTGTAGCTTCTTTAAAGTACCCTAAACGTTGAGGAATACTTGCGCTCTTGTTGTTTTCAGGATGTACTCTTATCTGTAACTTATGTAATTTTAATTCTTTAAAAGAATACTCTTCTATTTTTTCAACAGCTTGTGTAATTATACCATAACCTTCAAATTTTTCACTTAGCCAATAGCCAACTTCAGCCCTTTTTGCACTTCTATTTATATTATGAAGATCAATCATTCCAGCTACTTTCTCATCAACTAGGATAATAAACATCATCATTTCTTCTTTGTGAATTTTATCTATGCTATACTCTAGGAATTGCTCCTCATCCTGAACTGATTTCATATCCATTACCCATGGTAAATATTTCGATAGTCTATTTCTTTCCATTTCTATTATTTTATAGATATCTTCAGCATATTTTTTGTCAGGTAATACTAATTTACATTCACTACCATTATTTAAAATAAACTTCTTTGTTTTATAAATAAACATTATACACCTCCCTATTCGTTTTCTAACTCGTCTACAGATTCTTTTAATAGTTCATATGAATGATGTTGAGCTTCTTCATCATAAATATATGAGTTAATCATAAGTTCATCAAACTCAACTCTACGTTTTAAATCTGCAATTTGTTTTTTTACTGTTTCTTTACTACCAATAAACGAAACTTTAGTCATTTGTTTAACTACAGATTTTTCATGATCTACTATTTCATCATGTTCAAATGCTATTGGTCCAAAATGTGGAACCTTCGTAGTTGCAATATAGTTTTTCCAAACAGCTTCTTCCGATTGAACTGGTGGGACCATTCCTTGCGGATTGCTAGTTATTATGTTTAGAAATGATTGAATTTGTGTAGTTGATAATATTTTAGCCTCTTCATCAGTATCAGCCACTACTGCATTAGCCCCTAAGATTACATAAGGCTCTTTTAATACATCAGAAGGTTTAAAATAATGTCTATAAATAGCTACCGCATTTTCCATCAATGCTGGGGCAAAGTGTGATGCAAATGAATATGGTAATCCTAATTCTGCAGCTAAATATGCACTATCTGTACTAGACCCAAGAATATAGAATGGTACATCTAAGCCTGCTGCTGGATATGCATGAACAGGTCTAGTATCTTTAAAGTAACCAGAAAGTTCAATTATTTCTTTTTTGAAATCTAGCTCTCTATTTGTATTTCTTCTTATAGCTCTTGCAGTATTATAATCTGTACCAGGTGCACGACCTAATCCTAAATCTACTCGACCTGGATATAATGTTTCTAAAGTACCATATTGTTCAGCAACTATATATGGACTATGGTTTGGAAGCATAACACCACCTGAACCAACTCTTATATTTTTTGTATTAGCTAAAGTATGTTGTATTAATAATTGTGTTGCACTACTAGCTACACTTTTTGTATTATGGTGTTCAGCAACCCAATATCTTTCGTATCCTAATTGTTCAGTTTTTTGAGCTAGTCTTACCATCGCATCAATTGCATCTTTAAAGTTCTCTCCACTTCTAAGTGGCGCTAAATTTAATACTGATAATTTCATATTATTCAACCTACCTTTATTATTTTTTATAAATTGTTTGCTTGTATAAATAAGCAAATTCTCAAAATAGAAATCAAAACTATTAACTTTGATTTTAAATTCTATCACAGTTTTTTTCTAATATTTCAGCCACAGTATTAGTAGCACGTTCTAAGTATTCCTTCCCGGACGGAGTTAATCTTATACAAACCCCTCTTTTATCTTCAGCTGAAGAAAATCTCTCAATAACTCCACAAGCATTCTCAAATTTTGCTAACATTCTAGATGTAGCACTTAAACTAAGTGAAATCTTCTCACTTAAATCTGTCATTCTAAGAATATTTCCTTCCGTTTCATTTAAATAATGCAAACTATAATATTCATTTAAAGTAATAGGATGATCTCCTTTACTTAAAGCTTCCTCCAACTCATTACTAATATATTTCATTGCACTATGAAAAGATAGCCATTTACTAACTAATTCATCTTTATTCATATCGCACCACCTTTATTGCTTGCGCAAGCAAGTACTTTTTAACTATCTTTATACTACTCTTATTTCTAGTTTCTGTCAATATTTTTAACCTCATAAAAAAATAGAAATAATTCTTTATAAAAATTATTTCTATCACTTTTGTCATCCTAAAGAAAAATATCTTTTTGAGCTAAATTTTCAATGCACTCTTTATAATATTCCTTATTATGTTCTTTATATATAGGTGATTTTATATTTACTTCTTTTAAATTTTTATGAGGGCTACAAATTTTTCCTCGATAGTTTTTATCAAACCATTCTTTAGTGACATTATATCCTCTATTTTCCATTTCTTGCATAATTAATTCATGGTATTTAAACAATAAATATGGTTCATACTCAAATACATAATTAACAGTTGCATGCCTCTTTCCCCAGCCATTTCCTCGGAGAGCACAACATTCTCTATGTTGTCCTAAAAGCTGTTGTCTAGGTAGTTTTGATATTAGTTCTTCATGCCAAAGTCTCATCTTTTCCTCCATTGATAAAAGTAGACTGTTCTAAATACTTGTTTGGATATTTTTCCAGTAGTTTTTTCACTTCTTCTATCAAATCTTCTTTTGTAGTTTTATTTATATGATAATCTTCAATCATTTCAAAAAAATTATCTTTTTCTTCTTTTGTAGTAAACTTTTTAAAGTATCCCCAGACATGATGTAAGGCATTAGTAACTTGACCTTTATCCTCTGGCAAATTAATTGCTTGTTTTATAAGCTCATTTACTTTTTCTAAAGATACCTCTTCTTGTTTTAAGTATGTTCTAATTTCTAAATATATTTTACTTGAATGGCTTAAAACTAAATATTTATTTTTTGCCCATTGCTTTTGACAAAGAACTTTTTCTTTTTTTATATCCATATTCACCTTTCTTAAACACTTTTTAACTTATTAGTATTGTATTATTTTTTTCAAAGCTTTACCAACTATTATAATTACTAATTAATTTATAAAACTTCTTATTGTTGTGAATTTTGTTCAGAATTTTCTATTTTAAATTTTAACTCACTTAATTTTTCTCTGTTATTTTCGTTTACAACACCTATATCTATACGCAGTAAATTTAATAAATTCTCAGTGTCTATTTCTGCATTTCCAGAATCATCTACTCTTATTACAAGATATAGGTCAGTATTATTTCGAAGATTTAGATCAGTATTATTTCCAATTAAATCAACATAACCATCTCCTTTAAAATCTACTGTTGCTAGATAAAAAATTAATTTTGCATATATTCGATTTGCCGCACTATCACTTGTTTTATTTATTTCTATTAATGGCTCAATAAAAGATTTATAATTTGATTTCTTAGAAGCCTTTAAATAATACTGATACGAATCAATATTTGGTACTGAAATTGATAAATAAACTTTATTATTATTAACTATGTAATCATTTAAAGTATACCATCTAGTTTTTCCATAAGCATTGTTATTAACTTTTAGTGCCATTGGTCCATATTCGTTCATATTATAGTTAATATCTTGATATTTAAAATTAACATCTTTATTTAACACTGTATATGTTTTTTTTAGCTCCTCCCAAGCTTTTTTATACATATCATGTTGATTATTATACCCAGCTGCTTTAACAAGAATATCTATGTTTTCTTGATTCACATAAAAAGAATCAACTACTTTAAGTGCTTCTTGAACCTTTTTATCAGTTATCTTTTTCCCTCTAGATTCTAATACATTCTGGGTTGAAAGTACCGCAGCAGATTTACTAGTGTTCTCCTCTCCAGATTTTTCTTCATAAGTTTGTTTTGTATCGAAAGGTGAGACTTTAGCATTCCAATCAAAATCTTTACCTGGTCCTTCTATATCTTCATATTTCTGTTCAGGTTCATTATTTTCTAATGACTGTTTAGCACCACATCCTGCTAAACTAATACATAACAAAATTGATGCTGAAATCTTAAATACATTTTTCACACAGTTACCTCCAAAATCAACTATACTAATATCAAGATAATTATAGCATATATATTAATAAACAAAAAAAGATATTTTTATATTTTATTTATGCTATTCTAATTAATGATTAAAAAACACTGTATTAAGAAATATCTTAACACAGTGTTTCTCTATTATTTATCAACAGCACCAAATTTAGCAGCATTTTTTTCATTTGATGCAGCCATATTAATACGTAATAAGTTCGTTAAATTATCATTATCTATTGTGACTTTACCAGAATCGTCTACTTGAATAGCAAGATATTGTTTAGCTCTTGCAAGATAATCCATACCTTGTAAATCCACATAGCCATCACCTCTAAAATCAACAGCCCCTAAATAAAAAATCGTTTTTGCATACAAGCGTTGAAACTTATTATCACTTGTATTAGTTATCTCAGCTAGTGGTTCGAAATATGAGTTATAGTTTGATTTATAAGAAGCTAGTGCAATATATTGATATGTATCAACTGTTGGTACTTTTAAAGATAAATAGACAGTATTACCTTCAACTTTATAGTCTTCTAAATCATATGCTCCAGCTTTCCCATATGCGTTCCCGTTTATTTTGAAGCTCATAGGGCCGTACTCTTTCATATTATAATTAACATCCTGAAATTTGAAATTAGTTTCATTATCAGGTACTCCTAATTCTTTAGTATAATCGTCATAAAGTTTTGTATACATTTCTTTTTGATTATTAAAACCTGCAGCTTTTACAACAACATCTATATTTTGTTGATTAACATAAAATGCGTCAACTACTTTAAGTGCTTCTTGAACTTTTTTATCTGTAATAGACTTACGCTTTTCTTCTAATTTACTCTGTGCTGTTTCTAATTTAGTAAGATCTGCAGTAAAACTTTTTCCAGAATTTTCTTCAGTATAAGTACGCTTTTTCCCAACTGGTGCAACTTTAGCATCCCAGTCAAAATTTTTTCCTGGTCCTTCTAGAGTCGCAGCCTTTTGTTCAGTCTGTTTATTTTCTGTTGACTGTTTAGCCCCACATCCAACTAAACTAATCGATAACAGAATTGCTGCTGATATCTTCAAAAAATTTTTCTTCATACAGTTACCTCCAAAATCAACTATTATATTATATTATTAATATAATTATAACATATATCTTTATAATCTAAAAATTATAATTTAAAATAATGCATAATATTTTATTATTAAAAAGAAGCACCTTTTAAAAGTACTTCTTTCTCAAATATTATAAATTTTAAAATACCAATGGAATATTTCCATATAAAATGATTCTAAAAATACCTATAATTGCCAAATGTATTGGATAATAATAGTAGAAGAACCATTTAGAACCAATATGCTTACCTCTAGTACCATCATATCTCATTAATAGTGGTAATGAGAATAAAGTTGCAAACTGCAATACTCCATAAAATACATCTATAAAGATAATATAAATAGCTGCATAAACACTTATCCAGATAACATAGTCAAGCATTTGTTGTTTTTTATTACCTCTATGATTATATAAAAAGAATGGCATCATAAGAGCGATTGTAGACCAATCCGCTACAAATGTTAATAAACAGAAAACAACAATTGCTAAAATCTTTAATGTATTGCTTATCTTTTCACTTCTAAAGATAGCAATTAATAATACCGCCATCGCTAATGGGAATAAAACACTCGTTTTATTAAATATACTTCCTGTCATAATATTAAACGGTATACCTAAACCAAAACAAAATGCAAAGTGGCTGACAACAGCAAAACTCATAAGTCTTAAGAAATATTTTTTAATATCTTTAGTATAATAACATCCTTCTGCGATAAAATACCACATAATTGGTGCTGTCAAGCGTCCTACTATATGCATAAGTACTGGTATTGGTTCTTTAACTAAACCAGGATATAATAACCATGCTAAATGGTCTATCGTCATAGCAATTATAGCTATATATTTTAACTGCGTTCCATCAAATTTTAAATTTTTCATTTTCTTCCTTTCAATATTATTTAAGCTATAAATTATAATATATAATCCCATAATTAGGGATAATGAGAGTACTTTATACTACTCTAGCATATAACAATGTTATCATATTTATATTCAATATACAATTATTTATCTAAAGAATATATAATAAAAAAGACTTTCAAAATAAAAGTCTTTCTTATCTAAACATAGCTATCTCTAGACTATCCATATATTGAGCCAATGACTTATTAAATTTTTCATAATCAGCTACTTGAAATTCCTCCGTAACACAACCTACTGAGCATCTAACTACTTGGAGTTGATTATAGAAAGTTATCATCAATGGCACACCTATTATTTTAGAAATACCACGTATCGTCATCTTTCCAGCTTCTTCTAATTCCATAACTTGTTCTTTAGAGTTTATATTTACTATTTTATCATCAACAAGAACTTCTACATTATCATAATAATCGTAAGCTAATTTAACACCTTTGCAAATATGTTCCCAACCTACTCTATAAGTTAATCTATATTCGGCAAATAACCATCCATTTTCTTTCTCTACACCTAGTAAAAGCATATCAATTTCTCCTATCTGTACTTTTTTTCTAATTATAAACCTTATTTCTTATTAATCCAATCGTTAATTATTATTGCTATTCCTCTTGGTTTCTGTGTATAAAGCTCATGGCCACAATCTTCTAACATTGTAATATTAAAATTTAATGGTAGTTGACTAAGTTCTTCTTTTCTCCACTCCGGTTCTTCTTGATAAATCGGTGCGATAAATAATACATCTTTTGAATCTATATTTGTTTCAAAAGGTTTTATTACTCGTCTTAATCTAAGTAAATTAAGTATCTTCTCCAGATCTAAATTTAACTCAAATTCTTTTGTTTTACTATTATATCGATATGAATTCCTTACCGCTTCTTCTAGATTTTTTGACCAATAACTAGACTGAGATTTTTCGCTAGCTATGACTTCTTCTATATCATGAAAAACTTGTTGTTTAAAATATCCTTTGGTATCTGCTAACTCATCTTCTAAAGGCATAATTTTGTCTAGATTTAAATAACCTCCATCTAATAAAACAAGTTTAGTTACTTGCGAAAACTGTGATGCTAGATAACGAGCTAAATCCCCACCAAGTGAATGACCAATTAAATAAACCTCTTCAAAATCTTTTATTTCATTTTCAAACCAGTTTTGTAAATCTTCCTCATTTTTTAAATTTTCTATATACGGATTTAGAAATGCTACTTTTTCATCAAGCTCTTCAATGAAATCTTTAGCGTGATAAAAGTTACTACCTAATCCACCTATAAAAAATGTTTTTGTTTTTTGATTCATTAACTACCTTCATCTCCTTAAGATATTAAGATAAATATACACTCAATATTTTTTATATACTTATTTAAACTCATATATTATAGACCTTTAATTTTTAACCAAAGTATCTAAGCAGCATTATAAACATAGTGATTATTATAAGTAAACTAAGTATAATCCCAAATATCGCTAAAACCATTTTAAACGGTGAGTTATATTTACGTACTTGAATAGATATATCTAATGGTTCTCGGACTCTTTCATCACATCCATAAGAGATAATATACTCTCCAGCCGGAGCCTCAAATAAATATCGCTCTTCTCTGTGACTTCTTAAGCCTGATACTGTTGTTTGAATATTACTTTCATTTAGAAGTAATTTTTCTCCAGTATATCGATTCATTACACTTATTCCTAAATCTCTAGTTTTTGTTTTACCAAAAATCGTACTTATTAACCTAATAGAGTAATTTACCTTTAACCATATAGAATATTTCCCGTATTCGCTTATTGTAAAAGTAGTTTCTTTTTCATTACTAGGCAAATCACAAATTGCTTTATTTATTATAATTTTCACAATAGACCTTATACAAAATAATAATAACAATACGCTAATTGCTATTAAAGCATAATATAAATTAACCACACTATTCTCCTTAATTTTAAGTTATTCAAATATAAATAATTACTGTAAATTATTAAATTCTAATAATAATATTATAAACTATTTACTTTATATGAACAATAAGGAAATAGAATTACGATAAAGAGTATATTAGATTCAGAATAATTCCACGAACCAAACTATCTTGATTCGTGGATTTAATTATTTTATTCTATTATTTCTTTCTATAGCGTTATTTGACAGTATTATCGCTAATACAATAACTACTACTTTACAAAGATATGATACATTTGTATTCCCACCTTCAAATAGTTGTGAACAAACATTAATTAGGGAATGGGTCATTGCACATATCCAAAGGCTATTTGTTTTATTATAAAGTGCCGATAATAAAAAACTATTAGTTAATAATCCTACTAAAAATGGAATTACACTTACCTGTACTAAGGAACCATCTATATAGAAAAATAGAAAATGCCAAGTTCCCCAAGCTAAAAATGTTAATACTGTAGAGGTAATATAACTTAGTCGTTCTTGTAATAATGGTTGAAATAAATATCTCCAGCCTATTTCTTCTAAACCTCCAAAGGCTATATGCTTAAGAAACATTATTATTGGAATATACCAAAGTGTTACAGTTACATTCCCACCAAATAAAACATATAAAAAATTTAGAGAAAGGAAGAATATTGCTAAAAGATAATTTTTATAACTTTGCTTCACTCTAAAGAAATCTGATATGACTGTTTTAAAGTCTATTTTCTTATATTTTATAGCTACGATAGTTCCCCATTGAGCTGATGATATCCCTCCAACTATAATCGCTACAATACCAATAGTTGTTGTGTAGTCTACGGTAGTTCCACTTTGACGTAAAAAGAAAACTACAAGACACACGAGTGTTATTTGACCTAAAGTACCTAGCAAATATAACTTAAGAGCATTACTTCTTAATGAATTCATCCTTACCTCCTAACTTTATATTATAATTCTCTAACATATAGTTTAATTACTAATTAATTTCTCTCTTTTCCATTTTTTATAAATAATTAAGACAATAACAAATGATAAAATTTGCCATATTAGTATTCTAACTATCTGCATATTATCGACTTCATTATTAGAAACAACATGAAGTAAATTTGAAATAACATTATTAAATAGATGGTCTCCTAATCCAATCCATAATGATCCTGTCATTCTATACAATAAAGACCACTTTATACTCATCATACCTGCTAATATCACATAACCAATTCCCATTACTAAAAGATTTGATATTGATGATTTACCTTCTATAAAATCTCTAAAAGGCATAACTAAATGCCAAATTCCAAATAAAAATGCTATTAAAAATAATGACGTATTGTAAGAAATATCTTCTAATATCTTTGTAAATAGACCACGAAAGATTCCTTCTTCCATCCAAACATTGATTATATTAAAAATAATACATAGAAAAATAAAAATTATACCTGTTTGCTGATTCATGTCATTATTTAAAGAAAATCCAGTTGCATAAAACGATAATTTAAAACTATGGTTCATATTGTATAAGATAAGACCTTCTATTGCATATGCAAAAACACAGCATATAAACCCAAATAACAGACCTTTTACAATACCAGAAAATACATCATTAGTATTAAATCCGATGTCTCTCCACTTTAATTTAGCATAATAAAGAATTATCCATAATAAGATTATTCCAAATACCTTATGTAAAAAATTTTCAGATAAAATTGATTCATCTGTTCTAATCACGAAGTATTCTAATATTCTTGCAATCAAGCATATAGCAAAAATTATAAAACAGTTTAATATAGGTTTCTTCTTTAATAAATACATTACACTCTCCTACTCTTTTTTTATCTAGTGATTACAATGCATTCCAAATAAATATAAATGCAAAGACACTTCCCCAAGCATTATTAGTTTTAGTTTTAACTATCAACATTCCATATATAGCAATAAATGTTGTAATTAATTCTATAATTCCCCAAAAGTCTGTTTTTATGGGATGAAATAACAGACAAATAAATGCACAAGTAATCGCTCCATAGTTTAACCAAGTACTCTTTGTTGGATAGCGCTTATTGATTTTATCTGCTATAACAGCATAGTTAAAACCTTCAAAAAATCCCCAAACTATTAAAATTAAACACATACCTAGTATATTTATTGGAAATCCACTAACAATAACATCTTTAGTGATTGAAATATGTAATGGATGATAACCTTTAAAACCTCCTGAAGCAAAAATATAAATAATTACTGGTAGAAAACTAACAATAGTTCCTAGTATTGATTTAACAATATTATCCATCTTTAATCCATAACTAGAAAAACTTTCTTTCCTAAAAAACATAACAATAACTATTCCTAGTCCAGCAACTCCAAATTGTATCCCAGCATTTAACAATAGTCTTAAAACAACATTAATATTTCCATTAGAAATAAAACCGTTAATTTGTTTTGCATATAATGCAAATATCCCAAAAACTAAGAATGTAACAATTCCTATAATCGTTAAGTCTAAATCTAATTTTTTCTCATCTACAGTAAGTTGCTTTTTGCTCATAAACTTTCTCCTATAAATACTTATTAACTAACATTTTACCTTCCAAAACTTTTTTCTTTTCTCAAAAACATTTAAATCTATTATAACACATAAAATCATATAATGCGTTATTTATATTGAAGTATAAACGTGATATAATAAAAGTAAATAGAGATATTTAATATACATTTAAATAATTAGGAAAATTTAAAAAGGGAGTTCAATTATCACTTAAGATAATTGATAGTATAAGATCTACTATACTGTAGGGAAAGAAATTAAAGGTAACGTACTATGTCAAAAAAAGATTCAAAAAATCAACAAAAATTTATGTCATTTATGTTTAGGGGAAAAGAGATATTTAAGCCATTAAATACAGGTTATATAGATGAAAAAGTGAGCTGTATTAGGGAATATGTCGCAAATATTTACTTTTATACAAAAGATGGTTATACAATCATGATTGATGCTGGATATAACTACGATAGACTGGCAGAAAAAATGAATTGGCTGGATATTAATCCAAAATGTATAAATGAAATACTAATTACACATCAAGATACCGATCATGTTGGTGCTATTGAAATAGATAGCGATAATTTATTTAAAGAATCAAAAATATATATTGGAAAAGTTGAAAATGAATATTTAGAAGGAAGAAAACGACGTAAAGTTTATTGGGGTTTATATAAACTACCTCAAGTAAATATAACAAATAAAAAAACTTTAATTGATGATGGCGAAATATTCTATATTAAAAATATTAAGATAGAAGCCTTTCTAGTTCCAGGACATACATGGGGTCATCTTGTCTATTTGATTGATGACACATATTTATTTACAGGTGATACCATTTGGTTTGGAGCAGATGGTGGCTATGCATTTTTAAATACTCTTGCTGAAGATAGAAAGTTACAATGCAAATCACTAAAAAAATTAGAAGAAATACTAAGAAAAAGAAATCTTAACTTAAAAATAATTACCGGACATACTGGATGGACAGATGACTTTAATTTTGCTTTTGCTCATATAGATGAAGTTTGTAATACATTAAAAAGAAAACCTAAAGTACATGACCCAAAAGCACCATATGATGGTTTTGATGAAAGTGACGATAAAAAAGAAAAAGCAAGAAATGGATTTCTAAAAAAATGTTATCAAGCTAAGTTATAAAAACAAAAGACAGAGAAATATATTAATTTCTCTGCTTTTTTGTGTGTATTTATATTTCCTACTTCTTATGAATTAACATTCCTATAGTCATTCCAACCATCGTTCCTAGAGACATTCCTATTGATACACCCATACCTGATTTACTATCATATAAAGTTCCTATTAAAGTACCTATAGACATACCAATAACCAAACCTAAGAGTATATAATCACCTTTATAACGCTTAGTTTTATCCCTCGATATTCTTATCATTCTTACTATCTTAACTATTATAAGCAATATACAAACTACAAATAATAGTAATATTGGCCAAACCGTTGATAAAAAACTCATTTTATTCACTCTCCAAATTGTTTTATTTAATTTCTATTTTTCAGCCAAGTTGTCTTTCAGCAACTTAAAATCAACAAACTTAGCCAAGCGACAATAGTCACAGTCATCTTTATTGCAGCCGCCTGTAAAATCAGCCGTATTTACTAACTTCCAAAAGTTATGAATTTGCGAAAGAACCAAATTCATATCCTTTTTTGTAACATTTACTGTATGGATAGAGTAGCCCTTATCATTTGTTGTATCATCCAGGAATATATATTGGATTTCAATTCTCTTATTTTTTGTATATATTTCAGCCGAGTGTTCTAATAAAATAGTATAAAATACAGCTTGACGCCAATAATTACCACCAAACACAAGTTCCTCTACTCCTCGTTCTGCAGAACCCGTTTTATAATCTACTACTCTAATTATGTCATTATCATATTCTAATTTATCTATAATGCCATTAATTAAGAAATCCCCTTCTAATTTAACATTAATCTCTTTCTCTAAACTAACATTTTCACCTTTTAAGCTATTAGGGATGTAGTTCTCATAAAGCTTCTTAAGTAGTTGTTGGCCATATTCTCTTAGTTCATTTATAGACATTTCACCACTAATTTCTTCTTTGTGAAGTTGTAAAGAATTATTGTAATAATTAAGAGCATCTCCCAATTGTAAGCTATATTTATAAATTTTTTCAAGTGTTTCATGAATTACTATCCCAAAAACAGGACCTGTTGGCACGGCACTTGAAGTACTTCTTGAATATTTTTCATTAGGACTAGCAGATAAACCTGCTGAAACCGTCAATTGAAGAACATTATCAAAATAAAAACTTTTCTGACAGTTTAAAAACTTATTCAATTTACTTACGCTTAAACTTTTATATTTATTTAGTGATTTTATGTATGTGGCAACCTCTATTTCTTTGATATTATCAAATGCAGGAAATACATTATCCAATACTCGAATACAGTGGTCACAAGGATAAACTTGACTTTGCCTTTTAACAACTCCACATCCCCTATTAAAATCACCCTTCTTTAATTTCATAAATGCCTCTTTTATTAGTTCCAACACTAAATCCGTATCACTTTTAGAAATTAAAATATCTGGTGTCTCAGTGAATCCCTCCTCTGTATCTGAATCCTCAATAAATACATACTTAACTACCACTTTTTTATTTGATATATCAAAACCAGAATTTGTAAAAAGTAAATAATAAAAAACTGCCTGACGCCAATAATCACCACCAACGGGTTCTTTTTCGTTTGGTCCTGCTAATTTCTCTTTGGCATTTTTTGCATTTCCTGTTTTATAGTCAATAAGCCGGATTATATCACCCTCACACTCGATTTTATCAATTTTCCCATTTAACTCCATATTGGATAACGTTTCTGAGTCATCTAATATACTCCCTAACTTAACTCCCTTAATATCGTGTTCAACTGCAATTACACCTTCTTTGAGGTAACCAGGTTTATTATAAAGATTTTCAATTATCTTTCTACCTCTATTAAAATTATCTCTCTTAATTCTGTTTGAAGAGAATTGCCATGATTTTTCTTCAAATATAGTTTCAAATAATTTTAAAGTTTCTTCTAAGGAAAGAACCGTTTTTTCTGTTAATTCTGAACTTTGCGAAGCATCCTTAGATATAAATATTTGTTCTAAGATTTCGTGAATTATACTACCAAAGACCATAGCCTCGTTTGTTTCAGATTGCAATTTTAATCCCTTGTTGAAATAAAAACTCAAAGGACATTTAAGAAAAGCATTTAATGTACTGACACTTAGACTAAAACCGTCCATTATCTCGTCAACAATATCCTCAGGTAATTTTGATATAACTACTTCTTCCTTAGATTGGAGATTTTTTGGTAACCCAACTACTTCAACTTCATCAATAATACCCACTAAATCATTAATAAAATGAGTTTTAGGAAATTCCTTGGAGTATGATAGATGAAGAACCTTCTTTGCCCGAGTGATAGCAACATAAAATAGACGACGATTTTCTTCTTTTTTTAGAACTTTTTCATCCTCATCTTCCCTGACTAAACCTGGCGGATAAGTTAGTTTATCAGATTTATTCTCTCCTCCAGGCCACATTTCATCCCTCTTTCCATCATTACATTTCATCATAAATACATGATCAAACTCTAACCCTTTGGAACCATGAGCTGTCATTAATTGAATACAGTTGCTTGGAGCACCTGAAATAGTTTCAATTGGAAGATTAATTTTCATTTCTTGCAGGGCTGATATTTTATTTAAAAATCCCCTTATAGTCAAATTAGGATGAATTTGACATTCAGTTAACATCAATTTATAAAGCTCATTTAAAACAGAAACTAAGTTATATCTTTCTTTTGATTTCATGATATATTCATCAATTTCTAGAGATTTCACTAAATAGCTAAGAACATTCATGGGAGATAAATATTTTTCTGAATTATTAACCTTTTTACGAATATTTTCTAATTTCTTATCAATTTTTTCAATAGAAGGAATTAAAATATTCTCATCCTTCTTGAGATTTCGTATTGTTGCTATTTCTGATAGTCCTACTTCAAAGAAATCAAAATATATGATTTTTCGTAACTCTCTAACATCTCTTGAATTTTGACAAATATATTTTAAAATAGTTGATATTTTTTTGAAGAAGGAATCATCAAATAAATTCTGGTTTTCTTTTATTTGAACAAAAATACCATTATCACGAAGAATTTTTGCAAACTCCTCTCCATAGGAATTCCTTCCGTATATAACTCCAATTTCATTAGGTGATACACCTGAATTAATAAGGTTTTTAATCTCACTCAGTACACCAAACATTTCATCTTTTGCATTTGGATATGATTTCAAGATCGGCAATTGATAATCATAATCTTTATTATCGCCAGCTGCAACAAGGACTTTCTCTTCTCTTGGATTATGACTGATTAGTTGCCTTGAAGCATCAATGATAGCCTGGGAAGATCTATAATTTTCTTCGAGAACAATTTTACTAGGTTGATACTTCTTATCAAAATCTTGAATATTATTTGCACTGACACCTTGAAAACGAAAAATACTTTGATCATCGTCTCCAACAACAAAAATATTTGGACTAGTTTTCCCTTTTACTAATAAATCTATAAGTTTATTCTGAACAACTGAAGTATCCTGAAATTCATCAACAAATAAAAATTTTATAGAATTAGAAATACTACTTTGAAAATCATTATCTACTTCTAGCTTTTTAATTGTCCATAAAATCATATCATCAAAATCAAAATAATTATGTTCATTGATTTCGTTTTTGTATTTTTCAACAATTTCAACCCCAGCTAGCAACTTTTGCATTCTCTGTCGTTCTTTATCATACTCAGCTTTAAAATCACCTGGTTTTTTATCTTTATACTTTTTAGTATACTTGAATTTTTTATACAATTCTTCTCCAGGTACAGATAAATCAATCATTTTAAAATATTCATCTATCATTATTTTAAAATCATCTTTATCTATATTCTCACGTTTTATTTTTGTAAAGAGTTCTAATAACTGATCTTTAGAAGAATAACGATTTCCATAATTCTTATAAAACGGACTATCTTCTTTGATATACTCATCCATAATCTCTTTAAGTATCTCATACTTAACTGCGTCCGTAATAACTTTGGGCTCTTCACCAAATAACTTGGAGTTTGCTAAAATCAACTCACTACAAAATGCATGGATAGTTGATACTCTTACTTTACGCCCCTCTTCCCCAATCAATCCTTCCAAACGATCCAACATTTCAGATGCACCTGCCTCTGTATATGTTAAACAAACAATTTCTTCTGGATTCGTGTGGTAATTGGTCAAGATATTCGCAACACGACGAGAAAGTATCTGTGTTTTCCCTGTACCAGGACCAGCAATAACCATCACTGGTCCTTCAACTGTATCGACTGCTTGTTTCTGTTGTTTATTTAGTTTTTCATATTCTTCTTGATAAATACTTTTAAAATCCTTCATTAACTTTCCTCTCCTTAAAAAGATTACATCCATTTTATTTTTTATAATTATAACATATTATCAAACTATTGTATATTTCTTTTCAAACAACTGATTTAAAATAATTATTAGAAAACTCAAATTTATAAATTAAATTTTAAAATCACCACGTTTAGTCTCTATAACTCTAATTGCAGACTTAATTACATGAAATTCATCAATTAAATTAGTAATAAGGTTATAGTTATGTTTTGTCAATCTTCCTGAGATTAATTTTTGAGAAATTACGTGAAACTTATGTATATGATCCTCTACACTACATAACATTTCCTTAGCATCTTTTAAGCAATATTTTCTTGCTAGATTTTCTACTTCCTCCCTAAACAAATCTACATTATAATCATGAATTGTAACCTTCTTTCCTTCAATAATTATATCTTTTGCTTCATAACAAGTAATAAATTTTTGTTCAACTGTATTACATACAAAAATAATTCCATAGTCAGAAACATATTTTCTTTCTTCAGGTCGCTGTTCAACATTAGAATCATAAACAGTTAGACTACCGATTTGCCTACCTATCCACTTTGGTAGCCGTTCCTCATTCACTCCAAAACGTTCTTGTGCTCTTTTTCCAAAGTGTTCTGTCCAAGTATACTGTGGTCCATAAGAAAGTCCCATAATTATCCTCCTTTAGCTAACAACTTCAAATAATAATTTAAATCCATCCGAATCCACTACTACCTTATCTCCTTTACTAATGAACTTATTTACAATTAATTCTGATAGAGGGGATTCTATTAAATTAGTAATTCCTCGACGAATTGCTCGAGCTCCATTTTCTGAATTATGAGTTGTTTTAACAAGAAATTTCACTGCATCTTCCATAAATTTCAATTCATAACCACTCTTCTTTATGATTTCTACTTCTTTTTCAAGTAATAATCTAGTAATTTTAAATATCGACTCTTCTGTGAAAGGTTTAAAGATTACAATCTCATCTATACGATTTAGAAGTTCTGGTCGGAAAAAATTTTGAATTGCTTTCATTGTTTTTTCTTGAATCAACTGTTCCGTTCCTTCTCTCGTAAAACCAACTTTCTTATCTTTTCTAATTAAATTCGAACCTAAATTTGAAGTTAATATTATAATTGTATTTGAAAAATCTACTCTTTCACCCATACCATCTGTTAAAATTCCATCATCAAAAACTTGTAACATTAAATCATAAATTCTAGGATGAGCTTTTTCAATCTCATCTAATAGCACAACAGATTTTGGATTGTTTTTTACAGCTCTTGTCAAAATCCCTCCACTTCTAAAACCTACATATCCAGGAGGAGCACCTATTAGTTTGGCTACCTCATGCTCTTGTTGATATTCTGACATATCTAAACGAATGAGATCATCTACTGATCCTGTTAGTTCTTCTGATAATACTTTCGCTGTTTCTGTTTTTCCAACCCCGCTAGTACCTAGAAACAAGAATACTCCAATAGGACGTTTAGGATTTCTGAAGCCTGTTTTTGAACGAATAACAGCCTCTGCTATAGTATTTGTCGCATCCATTTGTCCAATAATTTTCTCTGCTAAATTATTTTTTAAATTAGAAAGTCTACTTAATTCTTCCTTAGCTACATCTTTACCAACTTTCAAATCTTGCTCTCTAATTTTAACACCAGCTTTTTGTTCAACTGCTTTTTTTATATCTTCTTTTGTAATTTTGAGTTCATAATAATTTGAATTTAAATTATTACGTTTTTTTTGAAAATCACTAGCTTCTAGTTCAAGCTTTCTTCTTATTTCTTCAATGGCAACTTCATTATATTCAGTTTTTTCTACTTCCTTCAATTCTTCCTTTAATTTATGTACTTTATTTTGATAATCTTTAACCATTGCAATATCTTGTTTTGCTTCAATCCTAACTAAAGCTCCTGCATTATCAATTACTGTAAAAGCAGAATCAGGTAATTTTTCTCCTTTAAGATATTTTTTAGCTAATCTTACTGCTAATTCAATAGTATCTTCATCATAATTTACTTGATGAAAGTTCTCATACGCAGAAGATATAGTTTCTACAATTTTTACAGTATCTTCAACACTTGGTTCATCCACTTTAACTTTTTCAAAACGTCTAACTAATGCCGTATCACTTGAAATATACAGATTCCATTCCGTCGGTGTTGTTGCACCAATAATTCGAAAATCTCCACGCGCCATTAAGGGTTTAAATGTGTCTGTTAGGCTTTTAACCAAACCTAACATATGAATCTCATCTACAAATAATATTATATCTTTTTCTCTCTTCATTTCTTCAATAAATCTACTAATACCTTCATTTGTGTATCCTCCTAGAGTAGATTTTAAATCATTTAAACTAAACTGAAGAATTTTTTTCCCTTTTAGTGACGCTACCTGGCCTCTAGCTATGCGCATCGCTATTCCTTCAACTATTGCAGATTTACCAACTCCTCCATCCCCTATCAAAACAACATTATTTTTATCTCTACGTGTTAGTGCAATCTCAACTTTACGTATTTCCTCATCTCGTCCTACTACTTCCATCAGTTCACCATTTTGTGCTTTTAAAGTTATATCGGTAGCAATATCATTTAATAAAGAGTAGTCTGGATTAGATAATTTAACTGAAATTTGAGCTTCTTTTCTTATTTTTGTAGCTTTTTCTCTCTCAAATTTACCATCAAAAAAATCCTTATACCAAAACTTAGAATTTTTAAATACATCTAGTAAATATTCGTCTGTATGGATATTTCCTGCTAAGAGATATTGTTTATAAATAAGTTGATTTGCATTTGTTTCCCTCTCTTGAGAAATTCCATTTAATATCCAATAAGAATCAATAACACCATCCGGTGAATTTTGCAAACGCATCTCTTCTGCAAAATCAAAGATAGATTTCATATATTCAGATATAGGAAAAGTATCATATTCTGCAAGATAGTATGAAGAAGACGGTTCTCTAATGATTTCTACCGGTGAAGAAGTAATGGCATTACCTATAGTCTTCCTAATAGTATATGTATTTAATTCATCTAACTTTATACCAGTTCTTTCTGTACCACTAAGAATTATTCCTTTTGAAAATTCTTTTAATAGTTTACTTTTTGTTAAAGAATAATATCCTAAAGCATAACCCATACCTGTATCACAAATGTCTAATATACTAAATAAGATATCTTGGCTTTCTATAACTTTATACTCTTTTTTTAATATACGATTATTTAATCTTTCTAATGCATGTTTTAGTTGACGACTAACTTTATAGTTTATAATATTTTTTTCTGTCATGACAATTCTCCTTATATTATTTTCTTAATTATATCTTTAGCTTCTTCGTCTAAATGTAACACCTCTGAATATTCCCCTCCCCCTGATGACCAAGCAAAATACTTTCCTTCGGCTAATTCTTTTATATCTGACAGAGATAATGTAATCATCTGTCCTCCATAATATCTATTGTGAAATTCTATTACTTCATTTATATTAGTTAGAATTTCTATTTCAAATATTTTTTCTATTTCCACTTTTTTCATTCTATCCTGTCTCCTTTTACTATTTATATCTTTATTATAATAGAAGAGGTAGACTTATTTTGTCTACCTCTTCTATTTTGTATAATTTTTTAATGTTTTTTCGAGTATTTCTTGCAACTCTTCAACTAACTTTTGAGGAGTTAATACAGTCACCTCTCCACCTTGCCCTAAAATCCATCTTTTAAGCCCTGGTGTGTTTTGAGTATCTATTTGAAGCTTTATCTCATCTTTTTTTGCCGAAAGAATTGTGTGATTTGGAAATTTATCCAAAATAATTTCTGAATTTCCTTTATATATTAAAGTAATTCTAATCCTACTACCTTCAAAAGCATCCACCTTTTGATTTCGTACTTCTCCATCGCGATACTCTTTCCCATAAGATATATTAGGTTTCTTTTCGCTAGATGTTTTAAACCTATCTATTCTATCAATTCGAAATGTAGCGTAATCCTCATATTCTGGATAGTAGGCAACTAAATAAAAATAATGAGCATCATAGTATAAAGAAACCGGAAAAATAATATGAGTTTTCTTTTCCTTTAAAGGTGGCTTATAATCTATTTCAAGCATTTGTTTACTTCGAATTGCTTCAGATATAAACCATACAGTTTCAATTCTATCTTTTTCATTTGTTAATGACTTATAATTAAAATGTTCACTTTCTATAATAGATTTAACCTCTCTCATTTCTCCACTCGAAAGTAATGATAAAAGGCTTTCTAGCAACGAATCCATCTCTGATTTATTCAGTGCTCTATTTTCTAAAAGTATCTTTGAAATAATCAAGATATATTTTTTATTAAAAGTAGTTTTCCCTAAAAAACGATAGGTATTATCTGAATTATCATATACTATTTTATAGTTTGAAAGATGCTGTTCTTCTATTATTCTCCTTAGTGTACTAATATCACGTTGAATAGTTTTTGGATTTACAGAAAACTCCCTAGTTAATTGAGCTTTAGATAATCGTTTCCCATATTGTAGGCGAAGAAAAATTGTTATTAGTCTTTCTTGAGAATTCATCATTCATTACCTGATTCTTTTACATTAATTTTATCAATATCAATTCGTGGTAATAGGTCAGAAATTTCCTTAAAAGCTTCTTCTTTCCATTTTTTATACTTTTTACCTAATTCTAATTCATTTTTTAATGAATCTGACTTTAATTCTAAATATTTATTATAATTAGGAACAGAAATCACATTACCAGATGTAATACCTCCACCTACAGGTCTTAACTGACAGTAAAAAAATTTTTTTTCTAGTATCTTCATGACTTCTTTAGTATTATAATCACCAGTAGTTATTTTAGAGAATATTCTACTAAATAATTTCTCCCATGCTATATTATATTTACGGAAAACAAAAATTGGTTTTTCAGTATGTTTCTCTTTACTTAAATACATATAAATCCTTCTCAATATAATGTAAGCACCTAAACGAGATAAATTTGAATGAAGAAGAATATTTTCTCCAACTCCTTCTTCGGCTAATTTTGGCTGAGCACATGAAAAAGGATAAATTTCTAAATTACAAATTTTTTTAGCAATAGCCGTAACTTTACCTTTCATACCTTTTAGTTTTTTAAAATCTAATTTTTGATTCGTTTGAATAAGATGAGAGTAATATTCTTTTAAATAGTAGTAATCTTTTAATAATACTGTTTTACTTTTTTGCTCCTCATTTTCAAAGTCAAAGTTACAAAATTCCTCACTTTTATTTTTTCTATAAATATGATTAATTTCACGGCCTAAAGCACTCTCTGTATCACTATAGATAATTTTTTTTATGTGCTCTATTGAAATCTCTTCTTTTGCATTTTCTTCTAGTTGATATCTCTCTTGTATAATTTCTTTAACATCTTTATCTTCTGAATAAGCTCTTAAAATGCTTTTAATTTTTTTAATTGTTTTTCTTTTACTATTATCTTCATTTAACAATTTATAAGATTTTCCATAATACTCTTTTAAATTTGTTTCACCAAATCCACTATCAATTTGATTATCTCCATAGCTTCCTAAATACCCTCTAGGATTTTCCATACAGTGAAAGATTACTGCATTGTCAATATCTCCATGAAAATGGGTTGGAATTTGATAACGCATATTTACATGTTTACTCTTATCTTTAACTTCCTTTTTGATTTCTTCAACACCCGATTCCTCCCACTGCCTATCTTTATCTAAAATATTTAACCAAGAAAAATCTTTAGCAAAATCCTGTTTATCAATTTGGTCTACAAAATTTTTTATTAAGCCTCCATCTTCATCTTCTTTATGCCAAGGACTAAATATCTCTAAAAATAAATTTTTATTTTTTATTACTTCGTTAAATCTATCTTCAGAAATATTTTTTTCTAGTAATGCATGTTCGAATACTTCTTTTATAGCATCTTTTAAAAGTTCTGATTCTTTATTATTTTCTACTTGATCCTTATCTTTATTCCTTTTTTTATTATCTAACATAACTTTATCCTCACTCTATTTTTATTTGTTGATGTTTTCAACAATTATATTTTACCATATTCAGTGGACAAATACTGTCTATCTATAAATTTTTTAAAAAATATTTTTAAAATAATTTGATATTTATCTAATATATTAGATAAATCAAATACATTGAGCTACTTATCTTAGTTTCTTTAGGATTTATTCTTATATTAAATACCATAGTAATTACCATAAGTATATAATTATTTTCCATAGAATAATTATTTGACTTTTTAGTTATTCTATAATAAGATTTTTAATAATATAAAACTCAAATTAATATGATGATTTTTACTTTTTACCAAAAAAGACGACAGTATTCACTATCGTCTTTAACAACTATTTTATATTTTAACTATTTTCTTAGAACATTATATCTAAATCAATCCTGCATCTTTTAGGATTTCCTCAATATATGTTCCTTTGATTTTTTTCAATACGCGTTTACTAATTGCTTTGGCAAATAAAGGTAGTTTAACTTCTTCAAGTTTTTTACCGTCCATTAGGCGATTAGTTGATTTAGTCATTACACGTAAATCATATGCAGAATTAAATACTTCAGGCACACCTCTATCAACATCTAGTAATGTGTAGACTGCTTCCATAGCTGTACGAACAGAATATTCTGTAGTGAAGACAGTGTCACGTGGTGTTTCAGAAAAGTTACCTATAAATGCTAAGTTTTTAGAACCTTCTGGGATAACTAATGGTCTATCACCATCATGTCTTGGCATAAAGTAACTTGTTATATAAGGCATATAACATGGAACTGTGCTACAACCTTTACTAGCAAATTCGTGAATAAATTGTTCAGGAACACCAATATGGTAAAGCCATTCTTCTGCGATTTCAATACCTGTACAAGCTTCTATTGGTTTTTTAATATAGTTACCTGAAATATTTGAATATAATCCGTAAATCCAAACTACTAATTCATCTTTTGATTGTGATTTAAAGTGTGGTTGACGGTTAAGTGTAAAGCTCATCATCCAATTTGAATCACGTGCTGTTACTATACCACCAGTTACTACTTTACCTGCATAAGGATCACGTTTACAAATTTTTTCTATATATTCTGCAACTCTTTTATCTGTTACAGTCGTTGTAGCTGAAACAAACCAGCTTTGATCAGGAAGATTTTCACAAAATGCTTCTGGACGTCCAAAACGTTCATCTTGTTTAGCTAAGTTTTTCCAAAGTTGCCAAGCTCCACCAAGTTCTTTGCTGACAGGTGCTGAAGTATCATTGTTACCATATGTTGTAGATGCTGTGATACTACCATTTGTAACAAATACTAGGTCATCTTCAGTTAATTCTCTAACAACAGGTTCACCGTTTACTTCTAAAATTAGATGTTTAGCTACTAAATCTTTTCCTTGTTTTTCAACTTTAATATCTTTAACTACAGTATTATACTCAAAAGTTACACCATGATCTTCTAAATATTTAACTAATGGTAAAACTAATGATTCATATTGATTATATTTAGTGAATTTAAGTGCTGATAAATCAGGAAGACCTTTAATATGATGAATAAATCTCAACATATATCGACGCATTTCGGCAACTGAGTGCCATTTTTCAAAAGCAAACATTGTTGCCCAATAAGTCCAAAAGTTAGACTCAAAAAATTCACTACTAAAGAAATCTGTTATTTTCATACCTTGAAGTTCTGATTCAGAAGTTAAATATAGTTTTACTAATTCCTGACTAGATTTATCAGATAATGCAAAAAGTCCGTCATCAGGAATTTGTTGTCCACGATTTTCAATAACACGACATTTTGAAAAGTTAGGGTCTTCTTTATTTAGCCAGTAGAACTCATCTAAAACAGATGCATCCTCTACCTCTAATGAAGGAATAGATCTGAAAAGATCCCAAAGACATTCAAAGTGATCTTCCATTTCACGACCACCACGAATAATAAATCCACGAGTTGGATTCATAATACCATCTAAGCTACCTCCTGCGATAGGTAGTTCTTCAAGAATATGGATTCTTTCCCCTTTCATTTGTCCATCACGAACTAAAAAGGCTGCTGCCGCAAGAGAAGCTAGTCCAGAACCTACTAAATAGGCCGATTTTTTATCAACTCCTGCTGGTTTTTTTGGTTTAGCAAATGCTTCATAATTTCCGTTTGAATAATACATAAAAACTCCTCCTAAAAAGTGCATATTAATATCACTATTAATATACACCTTCCATATCCATAAAACAATTTACAATTTTTTACTTTTGCCTAACTATTTTACAAATTCAATTAATTGTAAAAGAGCTTAAACTTTATTTAAAGAAGAGAAATTATCTCACCCAACATAACTCTTTCAATTCTTTCAACTAGTTCTTCAACACTTTCTGGCATTTGTTTTTCTATCCAATCTAACCCCACTCCAACCAAAGCATATGTATAAAAAGAATAAGAAAACTCTACTTGTTTAGCTTCTTCTTTTGTTACTTCGATTTTTTTGAACACCTGATTACTTAGAAATAGTTCAATCTCCTGTCTTAGTACTTTTTCTAAAAATCCTTTTCCAAAAGAGCGATAGGTATTTAAAACAAAAACATGATTTTCTGAGATATATTGGAAAATTGATGTTAGAGCATCTTGCCATTTATCATAGATTTTCCCTCTTTCGATTGGAGTCACTACCTCTTTAAGATATATCCATTCTACCGAATCATAGATATCTTTAAAATTATTATAAAATGTTTGACGACTAACATCACAAGCTTGAGTTAAATCATTAATTGTTATTTTTGATAATGATTTCTTTTCGGCCATCTCTTTCAAAGTTGAGGCAAGTACTCTTTTTATTACTATTGTCATACCTAATCACTCCCTTTCGTTTATTCTCTAAATCTTATATTATTATTTTCTCATAAAGTACACTATTTTCTCAACCAATAAAATGCTTCTTTTAATTTTTCCGTACCATTTTCTAAAATTATCTTTCCATGAGAGAAAACAATTTTATCAGGTTTCCAACTTTCAATCTTAGAATAGCTATCTTTAGCTTGTTTTTTAAAGATAAATGATGATCGTAAATCTCTTGACGTTCGAAACTTAGGATACTTATTATCTCCAAACTTAAATACAAGTTTATATAATAATGGTAATTTGTTTACTTCTATACTTTCTATTAAGTCCGTTAATATTAAGGTTGAACTCTTTTTATGAAAAAATACCATCTCTTCCATAGCTATACTTCCTCTAAATGGAGTAAAGTATATTTCCTCTGACCAAGAAGTTTTTGAAATATTATCTAGCGATACAAAATTTTCTCTTTCATCAATTTTAAGTTTGGTACTTACTCCTTTTGCTAACCAAACTTTTGCATCTGGATAATGTTTATACCAATCTAATACATAACTATAATGGTATTTATTAGGAGCAATTATATGCTCGATATCTCCTAGTTCTTTTATTTTATCGTTTAATTCCTTATTAAAAGCTATTGGTGAATGAATCCATAATTTGTTGTTATCTAGTTTAACTATTGTCATCCTTGTTGTAAAAGGAACTTTAAAAAGTTTAAAACTCATATGTATTTCATTTCCATCAACAATCCAAATGTCCTCACCAATTTGTTTTAATTCATTAATAGGAGAATATAACTTCAACATTCCTTCCATAAAACATTCACCTCTTTCAATTAAAATACTTCTATTTTTCTTCTAAAATCTTAGCTATTTTTTCAAATGTATTTGAATTCCTAATTGTTATTTTTTTATAGAAATCTTGCTTTATTAATTTTTTATGATACGTAGTTTTTAAATATTCTGACTCATCATATTTACCCCAAAATACTGCATGTTTTCCTACATACACTACTTCATTATGAAATATAGATTTATCTATAAAGTCAAGAATACTTGATTTATTAAAGTTGCACGAGAAGAATAGTACATCTTTTCTTGCCAAGTCTTCCTTCCACCAATCTGGTAATCTCACTTTTTCTTCTAAATATTCCTCTTTTGTGATTAAAGAAAAAGGTATTGAAAAATCATAATTAGTTTCTAACAAATCTCTTATTTTTGAGCTGCATATTTCATGATTTTCTAAACTACTAAAGAACAAATTTCCACTGTTAATATATGAACTAACTTCTTCAAAACCTATACTTAACAATTGTTCTTTTAGTTCACTCATAGATACCTTATTCTTTCCACCTACATTTATACCACGTAATAAAAGTACATATTTCAACTATCTAACCTCCTTAAATACTAATCTTAAAAGTACTTACCTTTTATATTTCTTTAAAAAAACTGTAAGTTACTAAAATTTTACCGATACCTTTTTAATTTCATACCACAAGTAGATTTTAGTTATTGTTCTTTAAAAATGGATAAACCAACTCTACCCACTCCTGAGGTAAGTATGTTGATAAATATCCATGATTATAATCCCTTGCTTCGTATAAAATAGTATTTGGATGAACCTGTTGAAATAATCTTGCCGATTCTTTAACACAGTTCAATTCTTTTTCACCATAAATATAAAGAACCTTTGCCTTACTTCTAGAAATCGTACTTTTTAACTTATAATGTCCCATATATGTTTTATATATGGTTATTAGCGTTTTAACAGGTGTCCTTGGCATATCCTCCATATAATATCTTTTTAGTTCATCAGGATATGCTATTTTTGGATACATTTTATCCATTAAGCTTAGCTGAATTTTACAAGCAAATTTACTGAACATCAGTTTACCAAATAAAGATACAAGTAAAATACTTATTCTAGCTAACTTTGGTTGAGGAATACAAATACTTCCATCTATTATTGCTTTCTCAACTACTTCACTATCTTGTGATAATATTTCCATAACAATTTGACCACCAAGTGAAACTCCTCCAATAGCAAACAACTTTCCGTTACAATTCTTTTTAATATAATCTAGAATTTCTAGTGCAGAATTTTCAGTAGAAACATAATCTACCTGAGATTCTTCACCATGTCCATCAAGAGTTGGTAAAATTACATGGTATTCTTCTGAAAGGATACGTGCTTGCCGAAGATAATTCCACCATGAATTTCCTCCTCCATGTATTAAAATAATATCAGGTGAATTCTTATCACCAAATTCATGAAATTTCATACTCAAACTCCTCTACTTTGTATTTATATTCGTTCAGAAGTTGTTTTGAATAATTTTTTTCTTTCCTCGAGTCTCTAACTTCTTTCCGAAGGATAGCTGCAACTTTTAACTTGTTGGAATAATTATTGCTAGATTCATCTGCACAAAAATCTTTTAGAAATTGATTCCACTGACATGTCGAATCATCATACTTGGAATAATCTGACTCGCTATAATATATTTTTATCATATCTTGGATTGTAAAATTAATATTCAAACCCTTTTATTATTCAGTCTTCTTCTTTTTCAAGTACCAACTAGGAATGATTTGCTTCAAATTATCATACCATTCTAAAATTTCCTTAGCTTGATTTTTCATTACTGCTATTTCTTCAGCTCCGTATGGTACAGCCCAAGGTAGAGCTCCAACTAAGTTACTTAGAATGTAAATTGCAAGAAGCTTCCAAAATAAATTTGGAACCTTATGATCAAAATATCCATCTATCATACCAGATGCAAAAGAAGGAGAGACTTGAGCGGACCACACAAGTCGATTGAACTCCTCCCAAGGATCTCCGACGTCAAAGCGATCAAAATCAATGACATAAATTTCGCCATCATCACCAATCATGAAATTCCCGATATGATAATCTCCATGTTGGAAAACCTGAGGTCTATCTTTTAACAATTCTCGATTTGCATTTAAAAAATCAATAAAGATCTGACCATTTTCATATTGAACGGGACACTCTTTGTATTTTACGATTTTTTCATCAATTTTTCTATTAAAAAAGTTTTCCCAATCTTCACGAACTTCTGTTGCAGGGAGTGAATGAATTTTTTGAAGTATACTTCCTGCTTCTACTCCATAAGTATATTGTTGTTCTTTCGAATAATTTAAAATGGTTTCTCTTGCATCTTTCCCATCTATCCACTCGTGTATAGAATATACCTCATCACCACAGAGCTCTAATTTAATCGGTTTACACATAGAAACTCCAAGAGAAGCTACTTTCTCCATCATATCAAATTCAAATTTCTTAGAATCTAACTTCTCCTTTTCAGAAACACGCAAGAAATATTTTTGATAATTCTTATCCGTCACACAATATTTCTTATCATCTGACCAGCCTTTATTTATGTCTATCTTCCCAATAAACTCCATTAGGTCCCCTCCAATTTACTTTACAACACTTCTATAGATTTAAATGAAAATTTCACTGGTAACATATTTCGTTCGTCAATACTTTAGTTTCGTAGATTCAGATTCGCATGATTAAAACTAGTCAGTTTTGACCATAATTGTTTCATTAGTTTAGCCGTTTTTTCAGAATCTTTCATTATTCCATCTATATTGATATTCCTCCACAAATTACAAACAAATGTTTCGAATCATACCGTTACTTTGTTACTAATTCATTAATACCAATATACTCCTCTTCTACTTCTTTAATTAGTTCGTTCAAGAAGTGTTACTGCTTAAACATAAAACGAGTGAACGCTAAGTATGTCAAATGAATCTGTCTGTATGTGGAAACATGTCTATAAACCTTTTAACAATAGCATAAGGTTATCGTTAAAAGCATTACCTAGACAAACTGGTATTTATATTTTAACCCTTACGGAAAATAAAACGGGATATCCTCCTGAAGTATGTTCTAAAACATTATAATTTAACACAAAGTGTAGCTATATAGTCATTACCATAACGTGATAATCTATGTCTTTTATCACACGATTCATAAAAATCTATCATAGCAAGACCATTTTTTAGTTGTCCTCTAATCTGAGTTTCTAAGGTATGGCTAAATTCATATCCATATTCTGGATTTATGATTATCTTGCCTTCCTCTTCAAGCTCTCTTGAATTAAACGGTATTGAAAATTTTAAAAGTAATTCTTCATCAGGTTTGTCCCATACAATGTCAGCATCATACATGTATATCCAAGGATTCATAAATCCGACCATTAACAATCCACCCTTTTTCAATACTCGAGAGGCTTCTTTATATATATTTTCTAAATCTTCTACATATACATTTGAAACTGGATTAAAAATAATGTCAAATGTTTCATTTTCAAATGGAAATGGTTTTGTCATATCGGCTTGAACTGTGTTGATTTTTAAGCCTTCTCTTTTAGCAACCATATCATCTCTTTGTAATTGTGATTTAGAAAAATCCATTATAGTTACATCATAACCTTTTATAGCAAAAACCGGTCCCTGCTGTCCACCACCACAAGCTAAACCTAATAATTTTTTTCCGTTTGCTTTTTCAAACCATTCTTTTGGAACTTTTTTCCCAACAGTTAATGCAACAGAAATTGGATTATTTCTAGCCTCTTCTAATTCTTCATGTGTCAATGGCTCAGTATAGTCATTTTTTACATTATTCCATCTATCTTCATTTAGTTTTATATAATTGTTCATCTTATAATCTCCCATTATTTTTATTATTTAGGTATGAGCTATCGTTAAAAGTATCAGACAGATGTTTATTTACGATACTCCTCTACTTTATATTTATATTCATTAAGCAGTTGTTTTGAATAATTTTTTTCACTCTTCGAGTCTCTTACTTCTTTCCAAAGGATAGCTGCAACTTTTAATTTATTAGAATAATTATTACTAGATTCATCCGCGCAAAAATCTTTTAGAAATTGATTCCATTGACAAGCTGAATTATCATACTTGGCGTAATCTGACTCTCCATAATATATTTTAATCATATCTTGGATTGTAAAATTTATATCATTATCCCTTTTTACCTTTCTCCATGCCGTTGCCATATCAGCATTAAATTTAAAAGGACTAACTCCTGTTACAGCTGAAAAATAATCTCTAAATTTTTGGTTAAAAGAAAAACCACAGTTAAGTAACGGAGTCTCTAATGTTATAACTTTGGTTTGATTTTTCTTACCTTTACTCACGTATTTTTCTACTTTATTCCCCTTAAAGTATTGTTCAATAATATAGTTCAATTCTTTCTTTGTACATCTATACTCTAGTCCAAGAGACTTACATATTTGTGAAAGTTCTTCTCGATACCAATAGTATTTGTTAAATTCTTCAAATGATTTAATATCTTTAAAACTAGGTCTAATTTCTATCAAACACTTACCTCCACAACATTAATTATATATTTCACTATTTATTAACTTAATTTAATTTATTATACAATACTCCTTAGATTTAGTAAATTAAAATAAGGGCTTACCCCAAGCTACAGATACCTTTTAACAATAACATTAGAATAAGTCTTTAATTTCTACGCTTTATTTGCTTAGTAGATACAACCCTTGATACCAATACAACACACTCGTTGTTTCGGGCTTTCTTCTCATATCAAAGATTTCTCTCCTCATTCTATGAGTCCTCTCCCAGAATATAAAATCTTCTTCTACTTATCTAATTGATCAGCTCGTTTAAGAAGTATTACCGCCTCAACGTGTGGTACTAGCAAATATCTATATTATAGAACGAAAATAATAGAGTGTTTTATAGAATTATAATATAAAACAAAGTAGTATTACACACTCAACTCAAACAACTTATAAAATTCACCTCTCTTATTCATTAAATCACTAAATGAACCATCTTCAACAATAACTCCATTCTTCATAAAGAGGATTCTATTGTATTTTTTCAAAATGGTCTCATTTAACTTATGCGTGACAACAAGAGCAGTCAGATCTTGAATTTTTAAGATTGAATTTTCAATTTCAGTAGTTACTTGATTATCCAAAGATGAGGTAGCCTCATCCAATAATAAAATTGGTGTTTTTCGAATTAAGGCACGCGCAATACTAAGTCTTTGTTTTTGTCCACCAGATAGATTTGAGCCATTCTCACCGCATAACGCTTGTAGACCAGATTCATTTTCCAAAACATAACTTTCTAAACCAGATTGCTGTACAGCTTGCCATATGTTCTCTTCATTGAAGGGTTTATTAAGTGTGATATTTGCACTTAAAGTATCATCAAAGATATAAACATCTTGCTGAACAACAGTCATTAAGTTATAAAGGCTCTCTGATGAAATAGCTTGTATATCTTGATTATCAATTGAGATATGACCACTTGTTACATCATAAAAACGCAGCAATAGATTGAGTAAAGTTGATTTCCCACTACCTGACATACCTACAATTGCAATTTTTTCTCCCTTTTGAATCTTCAAAGATAAATTATTAAAAATTTTTTCTTCAGCATTAGGGTAAGAAAAGTCTATATTAGAAAAAGAAATAACCTCATCAAAATATTCTTTGGTTTTTCCAGTTTTAAGTTCGATTACATCTTTTACCTCAAATGCATCTAGCGTTGCCTGACCTTCACGGAATTTACTCATTCCAATACCTACTTCATTTAGTGGCATTACTACAAAGTTAACTAGTTGAACAATAGCTGTTACACTTCCAATTGTGGTTTGACCATTAAAAACGAGATACATTCCTCCTCCAAAGGCTATCAAAAAAACAATCATCCCTGAAAGCTGAGAAATAACGTTGGCCAAAACATCAAATTTTCCTTTTATATAATATACCTCATCTAATTTTTCACTTTCATGATTATAATCCTGACGGATAACCTCCTTCACATTAAAACTTTTAATAATTAGAAAACCAGCTAAAATATCTTTAACTTTGGCTAAATATTTCTGATCGGCAATCATGGAGCTATTTTGTAGAGAAGCTGATTTTTGTCCAATAAATCCTGATATCATCATAGGAATAATACTGGCAACGATAATCAATAATGTTAAAAACCAATTGCCTACAAACATCGCTAATAACGAGAAAATCATCAAGGAAAGATTTTTTGAAATATTAAAATATTGGTGCAAATAATCCTGCTCAATTTTCTTCATGTTTTCAGTCAATATTGAAATAAATTTCCCAGATTTTTCCTTAGAAAATTCTCTATAATCCCTATCTAAAATAGATTGGAAAACCTTGTTTTTGTAACTTGACATAATTTGCCTAACAAGTTTATTTCTAAATCTAAGGGATATAAAGTTGAGGATTGCATAGACGAAAATAACAACCACTCCTAATAGTACTGATTGGGTTAAGGCTTCTCTATTTTTTGACATTCCACTATCAATAATATCTTTAATAGAATAAGCAAAAGCAATATTACTTAAAGGGACCAGTATATTAAAAATCATAAAAGCATAAAAAGCCTTCTGATAGTTTTTTATCAATTGTTTCATTCTTAATCTCCTCACTATTCTTGACTATTATTTAGAAAACGTGACATGAAGTACTCTTCTAAATCAACATCCTCTCTCGCAAGTTCTTTCATAGACACCTGTTCAATCATTTTTCCATTTTTGATAATACCAATCTTGTCTGCTATCTGTGAAATTTCTGACAAAATATGACTTGAAATTAGTATTGTAATTCCATGTTCTTTAGAAAGAGACAGTAAAAGATTTCGAATCTCTTGAATTCCAACTGGATCTAACCCATTGATTGGTTCATCCAAAATTAAAAATCTAGGTTTTGTTAGAAAAGCACGAGCTAAACCGAGCCTCTGCCTCATTCCTAACGAAAAATCTTTTACTTTTTTAGTCGTATTTTTCAATCCAACCATTCTTAAGACTCTTATTATATCTGACTCTGTAATATTTTTTCTCATATAAAGAGCGTGAATTTCCAAAATTTCTTTTGCAGTACAGTCTTCATAAAAAATTGGTGTTTCTATAATACTACCAATCTGGCTTAGAATTTCCTCTCTATGTATTTGTAAATTTTTTCCAAAAATTTCAATACTCCCCGATGTAATAGTTGATAAGGATAATATGCATTTCATTAAAGTTGTTTTTCCAGCACCATTTGGACCTAAAAAACCATAAATTTCTCCTTCAGAGATTTGAAGATTAATACCACACAAAATTTCATCCTTATCAATAGTTTTAAAAAGTTCTTTTATTTCAACAATATTTCCCATTTTTATACCTCTCTTTCTATATCAGCTTTCAAATTGAAATTTTTCTCTTCAAAAGCATAAAATCTAACTCATACAATCTCTTTTTTATAAAAGTTATGAAAGAATTATTTCTACCCCATTTTTTATAGTTTCTTTTTTCTGGACAAGAGAAAACATTCTATTCAATTAAAATCAAATATGCTACTTAATCTTAATATCTTCCCTTGAAATATTATAAATTGAGAATGAAACAATAATTAGACTTATTAAACTAGTTAATATTAAAAATAATGAGTTATCAACAAAATTATTAGTTAAGTTCCCTGGGGATACATTAGAAAGTAATGCAGCTAAACCAAGTCCTGAAAGCATTGTTATAGGAGTTGAATACCTAATCATTCCTAAAACAAATGGTAATACTCCAATTAATACCATCCCAAATGTGATTCCAGCTAGGTTAATCAGTTGATTAACTACTAAGATATAATTTGATTCAGTTAAAACTGCTACTAATTTAATTAATAATTGAATAACTAAATTTGCAGTAAACTGAGCAATAAATGATATTAGAATTACTGATAGAACTTTTCCCCATAGTAATTTTATTTTAGAAATAGGATAAGAAAACAACTGAAAACTTGTTTTTCGTTTAAATTCATCAATAATAATCGAAGACAATAAATAAGATTCAAAAATCAAAAATGCTGCTTTAGTAAATAAAGCTGAAAATAATGATGCTGCAATTGCCCAACCTCCCCATTTACCAGTAATTCCAACATCATTGGTACCCTGTCCAACAAACTCTCCCAATTTATTATCTGTACCTAAACCCATGATTATGATTCCCGTAATACCTAATACTATAAATATAGTAACTAACCAGGCTATAAATAATTTAGATTTTGAAATTTTTTTTATTTCAATTTTAATAAGTAATAACATAGATTTTCCTCCAAAAAGTAAATATAGTTAATATTATTCAAACTATTCTCAATAAATATTTAAAATAACATTTTTTAAAAATCAGATCAAAACACATACCAGCGGTATGTAACAGAGTTAAAAATTAACATACTCTTGGTATGTAAAATTAAAAAAACTAACATACTATCGGTATGTAAATAGAGTTTTTAAAAACATACTGATAGTATGTTGTTAATAAAATATTAAATATGTAAAATATATTCTAGAATAAATTAAATTTGTACATTGATTAAGTTAGTTAATAATATATCAATAAAAAAATTATTAATAACAAAAATCTCATAAAACTATTTATTTATCCTTTTTAAGTGGTCAAATAATTTAAAAATTACCTCCATCATTTCATCAGAAATCAACTGTACCCCTAATCCATCAAAAGTAAGCTTAATAAAATTCATCTTTTTCTTTAATTCCTCTACTGAAAAAACAGAAATTTGGAATCCAATCCAAATATTTAAAGTTAAAACAATTAAATCTGCTAGCTCTTCTGGATATTCTGTTTTAATTGACTGATCTTTAACACCTTCGTAAACTCTTTCTCTAATTTCTGGTAAAAAATCAGAAAATAAACCTAGATACTGTTCTCCTAACAAGCGTGGACTTCTTAGCATAATTGAAGCTGAATATACTAGTCTTTGGTGTTCAAAATTAGAAAAAGAATCCATCAAAGAATTTTGTATTTTTTCTAGTCCAGTATCTCCCCTCCAATTATAATTTGAAATTTCTTGATTATTTTCTCTAATGATTGATTGTAATATTTCATATTTAGACTCAAAATGATGATAGATAACACCTTTCGTCATTCCGCCTAATCCATCGATTATATCTTGTATTGAGGTATTATCAAATCCTTTTTCTAAAAATAATTCTTTAGAAACTTCTAGTATTTTTTTTCTAGTTTCATGTGAGTTTCTGTTTCTTGCCATTATATCTCCTTTCAATCATACCGGCGGTATGTGTTTTTATTATAATGTACAAAACTAATAATGTCAAGTTATCTGTTGTTTTTTAAGATTCTATTTTTAATCTCAATTCAAGTTATGATACAAAATAATCTTTCTAAAATTAATACTATCATCTTTTATTCATTTTTATATATTTTGTTAAAGCATAGTAGGTAAATTGAGAAAACGCAGAAGAAATATGATAATCTCTTTAACTACTTTTACCCCTTTTTCCATAAAAATGAGCATAAGAAAAACACCTACTTTTTTTGTAGATGTCTAAACTTAATTTTTTAATATATATTGAAAGAAAAACATAAGGGATTTAATGCCCCTTATGTTTTTCTTTCTTTTTTTGCTGTCTCAGTTCAAATATTCTATCCTTCTCTGCAATTTTCTTTTCTCGATTTATAGATTTTCTTTCCCGCTTGTTCTGTTCCTGTTGAAGTTTTAGAACATTTTGAGATTTAGTCCCAATTCCCATTTCCTTTGCTTGTCTTCTTAACTCACGCTGTACTCTTTTATGGTTCTTTTTCTCTTCTTTTATAACAGCTGCTACCGCTGAACTAAATTGCAAATCATTATAACGATTTAAAACAAAATCGTATATCTCATAATCCTTAGGTTCTGCACCAAGCGTTACCTTAGAAACACTTAACAGCCCATCTTCAATGTGCTCAAACACAGCAACCCAAAATGGGTTCTCGAAATATACTGTCAATTTGCCGCTAATTTTGTACATAATAATCCCTCCATTAAAAAACTAATTAACAAAGAATGGACAACCCGGAGGGGAAGGTTACTTACCATAGAAATTCTATGACGACTGGGCTACCTACCAGTTCTAGCACATTAGACAATGTACATTGCGTTTTTATCTTTGATTATATTATCAGATCTGAAATCTTTGATCTATATACTATTATACCATTAATTTATTAATTCATAAACCCTAGAGTTTATCAAACTCTATACCTCTCGCAACCTCGCTTTATCTTACAATATCAAATAAAAAATAGATTCTATTAAATGGTATATTTATATAAATCCCTTAATTTCAAAACTTTTATACAGTTTTAATCCTTTATTTTTGAGAGAAGAACTACCGCTTCAACATGGAACGAGTGAACACCAAGTATGTCAAGTAGTTGAGTTGTATGCGGAAACATATCCACTAAACTATTTAACGATAGCTTGAGGTTATCGTTAAAAGGTATTACCTCGGCAAACTAGAATTTTCCAGCTCGACAAGCTGGTTTTTAAGCTTTAGTTATCGGAATCCAAAGTTCCATTTTGTAGTCTTTGCTGTGCATATCACCTTCATAGTAATATTCAAAGTCAGTTTTTCCTGAATGAATATAGCCATGCTCAGGGAAGAATACTTCCATTGCATATTTCCACCCGTTATGAATGCACTCCGGAACACTTCCTACTAATTCTACAACTGCATACTCTGCTTCTTCCACTTCCAAAACATCTAAGCCCATACTTGTGGCTTTATCTACATCATTAACGATATAACCAGCCATATAATTTATTGTGCTTGAATTTTCCACATCATGGCAAACGCCCATACTTTGATCGCTTCCCAAACTTGCAAGTTCATCGTGGCTAAATTTTTTATATAGCTTATTCCATACACTCGGACATAATGATGAATTGATGCTTTGTTCATTTACCCCTGCAACTGTAAATGCTTGTTTCTTTTGAATTGTAATGTTCATGCTTCTTCCTCCTCTTACACTTAGTGCTAACTGCACTCGTGATACTAATTTGAATGGTTTTCCATTTCTTACCTCAGAAGGAGTAAATCCATGAAAATTTTTAAAAGCTGTTCCAAATGAATCGGATGACTCATATCCAAATTTGAAAGCAACATCAATAATTTTTTCATCCGTATTTCTTAATATAACGGCTGCTTCCGTCAATCTTCTGCTTCTTAAATATTCTGAAAGCGTTGTTTCAGTCAGAATAGAAAACAAGCGACTGAACATTGAATACGAATATCCGGATAACTGAGTTACTTTCTTTTCATCAATTTCATCATCAAGGACTGTTTCAAGATAATCAATCGTATCGTTAAACGACTTGATAATATTCATTTAGATTCCCCCTTTCCTTCAGTTTATTTTAGTATAGAGGAAGATTTCTTTTCCTACCCTACAATATCCGTACAAGTTTTATAGGTCTCATTTCATAGAAATTTATACCTTGCTAAATTCAACAAATTCTAATTTGTCTTTGTTTAAAAATAAATCCCATTATACAATTCCATAATCTCTTTAGAAAACTATGTGACAAGTTAATAATCAAACGCAGCGGCTAAGGTTTCACTCCTCATTCTACGAGTCCTATCCCAGAGTATAAAATATTCTTCTACTTTTCTAATTAATCAGCACGTTCAAAAACTGTTACTGCTTCAACATGAAATGAGTGAACACTAAGTATATCAAGTGAACCTGTCTATATCTGGGACTATAACCACTAAACCATTTAACTATAGCATAAGGTTATCGTTAAATGGTATTTCCTTGATAAACTGAGATTTTATTATTTCTTTTTCTTTGGTTTTGGTGCAGGTAACTCATCATACATTGAATTAAATAATCCGGTTAAATATTCTTTGTTATCAACATCATCTACCAATAACATTTCCTTTGCTCCATCATATGGTAACTCGTACTTTGCATTTGGCATGTATGCTATTGCAGATTTAACAGGCTTCACTAAAAACCTATCATCATAAATTCCACCAACAATTTTTCCACGATAATAAATTATATATTCACCCATCATTGACTTATATGATATTTCTTCCAAATCAGATAGTTGTTCTAAAATAAAATCTAAATATTCTTTCCTTGAAGCCATACCCTTCACCTCCAAAAATTTCAATTTGTCTTCGTTTAAAAATAAATCCCATTATACAATTCTATAAACTCTTTAGAAAACTATGTGACAAGTTCATGATCAAGTACAGTGGCTAAGGTTTCTCTCCTCTATCTACGAGTTCTATCCTAGAGTATAAAATATTCTTCTACTTCTCTAATTAGTTCGTTCAAGAAGTGTTATCGCCTCAACCCCTATGGTTAAGGGGAACATATCCACACTCGTAGTTGGAAACATATCCAACATTGGCTCTCGTTTGTGGGAAGATATCAACGGTTTTGTCTGTTCGTGAGAACATATCAACTCAAATCATTTCATGGTTAATCCCTTATCAATGGCTTCCTGAATAATCTTATGACAACATACCTCCAAAGGATTGTTTTCCTTACAAAGCGAATTTTTCATTGCTCCAGTTATGGCATTTACTTCTTTAACGGTTTTCGCACCATGCTTTACAACTGCTTCAATTACCTGATCTTCTGTGACTTTGCTGCAATAACAAGCATACTTAGGATCTGCATCTTTCTTAAACCAGATAGGAACCCTAACTTGGTCTTTTAAGAATTTTATTTCTTTATCTAAGTTATAGTAAATAACGTCGCAGTCCTCATTCATGCATATCTTATATTGATCTCCATCAACGGCATTACGATAAACATCTGTCACCAAGTGTTCAACGGTTATCCTACTAACTGTTACTCCTTCATTATTACAGACAGGGCAACTCTCCTTTGTTCTATTTAAATTTTGTGTGATACATTCACAGCAACATTCATCAATAACTTTCAATTACATAACCTCCATATCTTTAAAACCATTTAATTCAAGGTAAATCCCAACCAATTTTCATTTATAGTTTTTAAATTAAAAAATACCCCTTGATTGTATCGTCAATTATCGGTATCATTCAAGGGGTGAATAGGAAAAATAGTTTATAGATTCTTTACATTCAAAGCTCTAAAAGCATTTAATACTGCGATGATAGTTACACCTACATCTGCAAATATAGCTGCCCACATAGTAGTTATTCCAAAAGCACTCAAAATAAGAACAATTATTTTTATTCCAATTGCAAATACTATGTTTTGATGTGCAATTTTTAGTGTCTTTTTAGAAATCTTCATTGTAGTAGCAATTTTCGATGGCTCATCAGTCATAATTACAACATCAGCAGCTTCAATGGCCGCATCAGAACCTAAACCACCCATTGCTATTCCAATGTCTGCACGAGCTAATACAGGTGCATCATTGATTCCGTCACCAACAAAGGCAAGTTTACCTTTTTTAGATTTTTGCGAAAATAATTCTTCTAGTTTTTCAACTTTGTCTGCTGGCAACAGTTCTGCATAAACCTTATCAAGACCAAGCTCTTTAGCAACTTTTGAACCAATACTTTTATTATCACCTGTCAACATAACTGTTTGTTTAATATTAGCTGCCTTAAGTTCCTTGATTGCTTGTGCTGAATCTTCCTTTACCTCATCGGCAATTACAATGTAACCTATATATTTGTTATTAACAGCAACATGTACAATAGTACCGATCAGCTCTCCCTTGAAATAAGGGATATCCATCATTTTCATAAGTTTGATATTTCCTGCCATAACCTTTTTGCCATCTACTGTTGCAATAACACCATGACCTGATATCTCTTCTACATCTGAAATACGTCCATTGTCTATTTCTTTGCTATATGCACGTTTCAGTGAAAGTGAAATCGGATGATTGGAATAGCTTTCCGCATGTGCAGTTAATTCTAGTAGCTCTTCTTTGGAAACTCCTTCTGGATGAATTTCCTGTACATTAAATACACCTTTCGTTAGTGTTCCAGTTTTATCAAAAACAACAATTTCAGTTTCTGCTAATGCCTCTAAATAATTACTACCCTTGACTAAAACACCTTTTTTTGAGGCTCCACCTATTCCACCGAAGAAACTCAAAGGAATTGAAATAACTAAAGCACACGGACAGGATACCACAAGGAATGCTAGCGCTCTATATATCCAATCACTAAAAGTCGCCCCGTCTATAACAAGAGGTGGTATAATAGCTAGAAAAACTGCAATTATAACCACAACCGGTGTATAATATCTCGCAAACTTCGTAATAAATTGTTCTGAATTGGATTTTTTACTACTTGCATTTTCAACTAAATCAAGAATTTTACTTACAGTAGATTCTCCAAATTCCTTGGTAACCTCTGCTGTAATAACCCCATTAATGTTGATGCACCCACTTAGGATATCACTTCCAACTTCTACTTCACGAGGAACAGATTCGCCTGTTAGTGCCGATGTATCAATCATTGAACTTCCCTCAATTACCTTGCCATCAAGAGGAATTTTTTCTCCTGCTTTAATTACAATAATATCTCCAATTTGTACTTCATCTGGGTCAACTTTGACAAGTTCATCACCTTTTTTAACATTTGCATAATCTGGTTGAATATCCATAAGGCTTGCAATTGACTTTCTCGACTTGCCAACTGCATAGCTTTGAAACAGTTCTCCAACTTGATAAAACAGCATAACTGCAACACCTTCAGGATACTCACCAATAAAAAATGCACCAATTGTTGCAATACTCATTAAAAAATTTTCATCGAAAACTTGACCTTTAAAAATATTTTTTACAGCTCTTTTTACAACATCTCCACCTACAATAATGTAACTTATTATAAAGAGAGCAATCTGTAACCATTCGTTATTTAAACTAAGCAATACTGCTGTAGCTAACACTGCTGCACCAATAATTATTCGCCATAGTCGTTTTGTCATACTAAATAGCCTCCTTTAAGCCTTTTTCATAGTTGTATCGGGTTCGATTTTTTTAACTATTTTTTCGGCCTCTGCTATTATTGTTGGCATTTTTTCATCCTCACCATCAATAACGAGTTTTGTGGTCATAAAGTTAACAGTAGCTTCTTTCACTCCATCAAGCTCATTAATAGCCTTTTCCATTTTTGCCGCGCAATTTGCACAATCTAAACCTTCAAGTATAAATTTCTTTTTCATTATTAAATCCTCCTAAATATTATTTGTAATTTTATTTTGAATACTACAAGTCTTTTTCAAATTTTCTTGAAGCATTGCTCATTTGAAATGAAGACTTAAATATATGCCCAAATATCTTCAAAAAATATTCTATTCTACCGCATTACTACTTCTCGTTGATATGAATTAGACCTTGGTCAAATATTTCTCTTACATGATCATCAACTAATGAATAATATACTACTTTACCTTCTTTTCTGTTTTTCACTAAATTAGCTTGTTTTAAGACTCTCAGCTGATGGGAAATTGCTGATTGTGTCATGTTAAGTAATACAGCGATATCACAAACACACATTTCAGCTTCATGTAAAGCCCATAATATCCTGATTCGTGTTGAATCTCCAAATACTTTAAATAATTCTGCTAGATCATAAAGGCTTTCTTCTTGAGGCATTTTATCTCTAACTTGATTTACAATATCCTCATGAATTGCATTGCAGTCACATCTTTCAATTGAATTAAATTTTTTAGTCATATTATCACCTCTTTTTAAATCATTTCATCTGATTACTTGGACAAGCATTCATACGTTGTATATTTATTATATTATTATTTTTCTCTTGTGTCAATAGTTATATGAGCATTTATTCAAGTGTTTTTTATATTATTTAAAATATCTCAAAAACACCTACTAAGACATTAGTACACTCCTTTCTCGGTATCCTGTTCCATACATATCCTTTAAACAATTCCTTAAAAATAAAGACTTCTCCTTCGTACAAGTTTTCGGTTTCTTTAATAGCTTCATCTAACAGCTTATTACATCACTCATGTGGTCAACTCCTTATCAATAACCTTATAAACAACATTTTTGATAATATCACATGTATAAATCATGTAAAAGTCAAAAATTAAACTGGGATTCATAACAAATCCCAGTTTCATAATTAGCGTGTTCTTTTAATATAATTTTGTTTTAATTCCCCCCCTCTGCCCGTTCGTTTCTCTTATCTTTAAATAACTAATATATTTCATCTTAATAATATATTATAACACTTAGAGATATATACCTGCTATTTTACCAATCATTCAACTTACACTTCTAAAAATATGTTAACTTACTCTTAAACTTGCAATAAAAGAAGCTAACGCCCAAAATAAGCAGAACACCATAATGATATACAACAACGCCGTTCCAATACCAAGTAGGAATGTAATAAATGCAGAAAGTCATATGCTGTCATTCTTTTCTATTAAATCATTTTGAAGTGTCTCAAAGCATCCATGATGGCTTCTTCTTTTTCAGGTGTACACTGTGGAATAATTTGTTTCTCCTTTTTTGACTTGTTGTAATGTTCTCGTAATTCTATTCCACATTTCCTTTTTATCTGTGCAATATATAATGTTGAAACTTTTAATTGAAATTTATTCCAAACATATTCTTTGATTTGAGCATATGTTGCTTTACTCTCCGCACTTGTCAAATCCATCTCATCCAACTCAATTTCAACACTTATGTGCTTATCGACATCAAGTTTGGACAAAAGTGCTACCGTCTCTACATGATACGTTCCCGGGAACATATCCACTGGTTGAACCGCTCCAAGTTTATAACCAAGATCTCTCATAATTTCCATATCACGTGCTAGAGTTGCTGGATTGCAACTCACATAAACTATCTTTTCTATTCCTATAGAAGCTAAGTCTCTTAAGAAGCTTTCTTCGCATCCTTTACGTGGTGGATCAACTATTACTGCATCGATTTCCACATTTTTTGAAATTAAATCTTTAATGACATCTTCACTTTTACCTAGTAAAAATTCTGCATTAGTTATATTATTATTTCTCGCATTTTCACGTGCATCTAATACTGCTGCTTCTACTATCTCAATACCATAAACTTTTTTCACTTTTTGTGCTGCAAATAAACTTATTGTACCTATTCCGCAGTATGCATCTATTATAGTGTCATCTTGATTTAATTTTGCTAATTCTAATGCTTTACTGTATAGTACTCCTGTTTGAACTGGATTAACTTGATAGAATGAGCGTAAAGAAATCTTAAATTCTATTCCTCCTAAAGTATCAGTTATATAATCTTTTCCATATAAGTTTTCAGTTTTATCCCCAAAAATTACATTTGTTTTTTTATTGTTAGTATTCAGCATTACACTTATTATTCTTGAATCAAATTCAGTTATCTTCTTAACAAACTCATCAAGGCCTGGGAATACTTCTTTTACTATTATCCCAACCATTATTTCAGTTTTATTAGAATTCGTTCTAAACATTATATGGCGAATCGCACCTTTATGTGTTTTTTCATCATAAATAGAAAGATTCATTTTAGCAATTAAATCTCTAGTATAGTTCATAAGTTTATTGTGTTCATCATATTGAATAAAACACTTCTCTATATTAACTACATCGTGGCTACGTGGTTTGTAGTAACCCATTTTTACTTCATTATCTACTTTTTGAACTGGAATAACAGATTTATTTCTATAATGATATCCATCTTTCATTCCTAGTGTTTCTAATACTTCAACACTATTTTGTCCTAATGTTTTATTCATAACATTTTGAACTTTTTTCGTCTTAAATCTTAGCTGCTCTTCATAGCTCATATGTACTAAATTAGCTCCTGAAGTTTTTGGAATACCTTCTACTCTATTACTTGATTTTTCAATAATCTTAAGTACTTTACCATAACCAAGATTCTTTTTTAATTTAATAATTTTAAATTCTACTTCTTCACCTTCAATGACATCTTCAATGAAGATTGGAAAACTATCGATTTTAACAATTCCTAAACCATCATGAGTATAATCAATAACTTTTCCAGTGAATATTTCATTTTTCTGCATATATTCTCCTTTTATAACGAAAAAAGAGAACTGACTAGGAAACTACATTCCTCTCCAGTTCTCCTATTTTTTTATATACTTTATTATATTTTTTACATACTAACGCCAATAACTTTAATTTTATTGACAAATTCAAGATTTTGTATTCTCTTAGTTAGTTTTTCTATATTTGTGTGAACAGGATCAATTTCTAGTGAGATAATAATAGTAGCACGAGAATTAATCGGTACTGTTTGGTGAATTGTAAGTACACTACATTTTTCTTCATTTACTACTGAAAGCACTCTTCCTAAAATTCCTGGTATATCATCAACATCTATTGAAAGTGATAATATAGATTGTCTTTGTAATTCTTGAATTGGAAAAATAGTATCTTTATACTTATAAAAAGCACTTCTACTTAAATCAAATCTTTTTGATGCCTCCAAAATTGATAATTTTGGATTTTCTTCTAAAGCTTTTTTCATAATTATAGTCTTCTTTACAGCTTCAGGAAGCACATCTTCTCTAATTATGTAATATACTTTTTCATTATCCATTATGGTATTTCTCCTACTCTACAAATTCAAACTCACCTTTAAGTATTTTAACTGTATCTCCATTTTTACATCCACGTTCGCGTAAAGCATCGTCTACTCCCATAGAACGCATTTGTTGAGCAAAACGTCTTACAGATGCATCACGGTTAAAGTCAGTCATTAAGAATGCACGTTCGATACCAGGTCCACTAACAACATATGCTCCTGTATCATCACGAGTAATTTTAAATGTTTCATCTTTTGGTTTATGTTTATAAATAACTCGGTTTTCCATGCTTTCTTCTTCAGTATCTAATTCGTAAAGCGTATTTGGATCTGTGTTATCTAAAATATCACTGATTTTATATAATAAGTTATCTATATTATTTCTTGTAAATGCTGAAATTTCTACGATATCAACATCTTCTCCGTCTTCAGCTAGACGTTTTTTAAATTCTACTAGGTTTTCACTAGCTACTGGAATATCCATCTTATTAGCTACTACTACTTGTGGACGTTCTAGTAGACGCATATTATATTCACCTAGCTCTGCGTTAATTACTTTATAATCTTCATAAGGATCACGACCGTCTGTTGCAGACATATCAATAACGTGAACTATTACTTTAGTTCTTTCGATGTGACGTAGGAATTGGTGCCCTAATCCTACACCTTGGCTTGCTCCTTCAATAAGTCCAGGTAAGTCAGCCATTACAAAACTACGGTGATCTTTTGTTTCTACTACACCTAAGTTTGGTGCTAAAGTAGTAAAGTGATAATCCGCAATTTTTGGTTTTGCTTTTGAAGTTATTGATAGTAATGTTGATTTACCTACTGATGGGAATCCAACTAACCCAACATCAGCCATTAATTTAAGCTCAAGTGTTAAGTTTCTTTCTTCTCCTGGTTCACCATTTTCAGCTATTTCAGGTGCTGGGTTTGAAGGTGTTGCGAAACGACAGTTTCCACGTCCTCCACGTCCTCCACGAGCAACTATTACTTCTTGTTCATGTTCTACTAAGTCAGCTAGTACTTCACCAGTATCTGTATCACGAATAACAGTTCCAGGTGGTACTTTTAGGTATAAATCTTTTGATTTTCTACCGTGCATTCCTTTACTCATTCCATTCTCACCATTTGGTGCAACGAATTTCTTTTGATAACGGTAATCCATGAAAGTTCTAAGTCCTTCATCTACTATAAAGACAACATTAGCTCCACGTCCACCGTCTCCTCCAGCTGGTCCACCTTTTGGTACGTACTTCTCACGCCTAAAGGCTACAAGTCCATTACCACCGTCACCAGATCTGACGTATATTTTTACCTCATCTAAAAACATATTAATCTCCTATTATAATTTTCTTTATATTTCTTCTTTTTTTATTAGTATTATCATACTGTTTCTATAGACATATCATGATTAATTATACCATAAAATCAGTTTTGATAATACTTATTTATAGCTTTTTACAAAAAAATATACGGCTGCATACACAGCCGTACTTTACTCCACAGGTAGGACTCGAACCTACGACCCTCTGATTAACAGTCAGATGCTACTACCAACTGAGCTACTGTGGAAAAATCCTTTATATAAAAAAATGGAGCGGGTGATGAGAATCGAACTCACAACATCAGTTTGGAAGACTGAGGTTTTACCACTAAACTACACCCGCATTTGTTATATTTATTTGCTACGTTATTAATTATATTATATCTTTTACTACTTGTCAACAACTTTTTTAATTTTTTTTTTTATAAATTATAAATCGGGGCTAATTTCTTAACCTCGATTTAAAATTTTTACTCCCTTTCCCTAGAAAAACTCGGAGTGAGTAATGCTATAATAGCTATATACACAGCGGTAGCTATTATTGAATATATCGCGTCCATAGTATCATCCTCCCCTATTAATACCATTTACACTTTTATTATACACCCGTGATAATTTTTGTGCAATAGATTATTCAAAATAACACAATTGCCATATTTTTATTAAATATACAACCAATAATTACATTTTTAAAGCATAAAAAAACAAGGTGAAAAATCACCTTGTTTTTATTTTAATCAATTAAAATTATTTAACGATTGAAGTTACAACACCTGAACCTACAGTACGTCCACCTTCACGAATTGAGAAACGAGTTCCTTCTTCGATCGCGATTGGAGAAATAAGTTCTACGTTGATTGATACGTTATCCCCAGGCATTACCATTTCAGTACCTTCTGGTAAAGTAACTACACCAGTTACGTCAGTAGTACGGAAGTAGAATTGAGGACGGTAGTTTGTGAAGAATGGAGTGTGACGTCCACCTTCTTCTTTAGATAATACGTACACGTCAGCTACGAATTGAGTGTGTGGAGTGATTGTTTTAGGAGCTGCTAAAACTTGTCCACGTTCGATATCTTCACGAGCAACACCACGTAATAATGCACCGATGTTATCTCCTGCTTCAGCGTAATCTAATAATTTACGGAACATTTCAACACCTGTTACAGTAGTTGAAGCTGGTTCTTCAGTTAATCCAACGATTTCTACTACGTCTCCAACTTTAACTTGTCCACGTTCAACACGTCCTGTAGCAACTGTACCACGTCCAGTGATTGAGAATACGTCCTCAACTGGCATCATGAATGGTTTAGCGTTATCACGTTCTGGAGTTGGGATGTACTCGTCAACTGTTTCCATAAGTTCGATGATAGCTTTTTCAGCATCAGCGTCACCTTCAAGAGCTTTAAGAGCAGAACCTTTGATTACTGGTAGATCGTCTCCTTCAAATCCGTATTCAGATAATAGTTCACGAACTTCCATTTCTACTAATTCTAATAACTCTTCGTCATCAACCATGTCACATTTGTTTAAGAATACAACAATTTTTGGTACTCCAACGTTACGAGATAATAAGATGTGCTCACGAGTTTGAGCCATTGGTCCATCTGTAGCAGCGATTACTAAGATAGCTCCGTCCATTTGCGCAGCACCAGTGATCATGTTTTTAACATAGTCAGCGTGTCCTGGGCAGTCTACGTGTGCGTAGTGACGAGTTGGTGTTTCATACTCGATGTGAGAAGTGTTGATTGTGATACCACGTTCTCTTTCTTCTGGTGCGTTATCGATTGAAGCGTAGTCTTTAGCTTCTCCACCATAAGTTTTAGCTAATACAGTAGCGATAGCTGCTGTTAAAGTTGTTTTACCGTGGTCAACGTGACCAATTGTTCCGATGTTCGCATGTGTTTTACTACGGTCGAATTTTTCTTTTGCCATTTTAAAAATGTCTCCTTCAAATTAATAAAATTTATTTTTTAAAATCAGTCACATAGCAATCTATGATAACTATATTTTATAATGTTACAACAAAAATTGCAACTATAAAGAATAATTTTTAATTATCCTTTATTTTTTTTGATAATTTCTTCAGAAATTGATTTTGGTACTTCTTCGTAGTGGTCGAATACCATTGAGTAAGTACCACGTCCTTGAGTTGAAGAACGTAGAGAAGTTGCATATCCGAACATTTCAGATAGTGGTACTTGAGCACTTACTACTTGTGCGTTACCACGAGCTTCCATACCTTCAACACGTCCACGACGTGAAGTGATATCACCCATAATATCTCCTAGATATTCTTCAGGCATAACTACTTCAACTTTCATGATTGGTTCTAAGATTACTGGGTTACATTTTTTAGCAGCTTCTTTAAGAGCTAATGATGCAGCAACTTTGAACGCCATTTCAGATGAATCGACATCGTGGTATGATCCATCGAATAATTTAGCTTTAACGTCAATTAGTTCGTATCCAGCTAATACACCGTTTGCCATAGAATCTTTAAGTCCTGCTTCTACTGCTGGGATGTATTCACGAGGAACTACCCCACCAACGATAGCATTTTCGAACTCAAATCCAGCACCTGGTTCGTTTGGAGTGAACTCAATCCATACGTCCCCGTATTGTCCACGTCCACCAGATTGACGAGTGAATTTACCTTGTACTTGAGCTGGTTGTTTGAATGTTTCACGGTAAGATACCATTGGAGCACCTACTGTACATTCAACTTTGAATTCACGACGCATACGGTCAACGATAATGTCTAAGTGAAGCTCACCCATACCAGCGATGATAACTTGTCCAGTTTCTTCGTCTGTTCCTGCACGGAATGTTGGGTCTTCTTCTTGTAGTTTTTGTAATGCTGTAGCCATTTTATCTTGGTCAGCTTTTGATTTTGGTTCAACTGAAAGTTGGATAACTGGTTCTGGGAATTCCATTGATTCTAAGATAACTTCGTTTTTCTCATCACAAAGTGTGTCCCCAGTTGTAGTATCTTTAAGACCAACAGCTGCAGCGATATCCCCAGCATATACTTCAGAGATTTCGTTACGAGTGTTAGCGTGCATTTGTAGGATACGTCCTACACGTTCACGTTTACCTTTAGTTGAGTTTTTAACGTATGATCCAGATGAAAGTATACCTGAGTATACACGGAAGAAAGTAAGTTTCCCTACGAATGGGTCAGTCATAACTTTGAAAGCTAATGCTGAGAATGGTTCTTCGTCTGAAGAATGTCTTTCTACTTCCTCATCAGTTGATGGGTCAATACCTTTAATTGCTGGTACGTCTAATGGAGATGGTAGGTATTCTACTACAGCATCTAGCATTGGTTGTACCCCTTTATATTTGAATGCAGATCCACATACTACTGGGAAGAATTCTACTGATAAAGTAGCTTTACGAATAGCAGCTTTAAGCTCTTCTACTGAAATTTCTTCTCCACCTAAGTATTTTTCCATGAATTCTTCATCGAATTCTGCAACAGCTTCGATTAATTTTTCACGGTATTCTTCTGCTTGATCTTGTAATTCCGCTGGAATTTCTTTTTCTACAAGATTTTCCCCTACGCTTCCTTCGTTGTAGATAGCTTTCATTTCAACAAGGTCAATAACACCTTCGAATTGATCTTCAGCTCCGATTGGAAGTTGGATTGGGTGTGCGTTTGCTTGTAATCTGTCATGGATTGTTCCTACAGAGTATAGGAAGTCTGCTCCTGTTTTATCCATTTTGTTAACGAATACGATACGAGGAACTCCATATGTAGTTGCTTGACGCCAAACAGTTTCTGTTTGAGGTTCAACACCTGATTGTGCATCAAGTACAGCAACTGATCCATCAAGTACACGAAGAGAACGTTCAACCTCAACAGTGAAGTCTACGTGTCCTGGTGTATCGATGATGTTGATTCTGTGTTTTTTCCACTCAGCAGTTGTTGCAGCAGATGTGATAGTGATACCACGTTCTTGTTCTTGTTCCATCCAGTCCATTTGAGAGTTACCATCGTGAGTATCTCCGATTTTGTGGATTTTCCCAGTGTAGAACAAAATACGCTCTGTTGCAGTAGTTTTACCTGCGTCGATGTGAGCCATGATACCGATATTACGAGTATCTTTTAAAGAAAATGCTCTAGCCATGAGTCAATTTTCTCCTTTCATATTTTTTAAAGTTTTTGAGTAATTTGTCTTCTATAGTGAAAAACTCAAGCTATAAAATAGCTTGATATTCACCTTATAATTACCAACGATAGTGAGCAAATGCTTTGTTAGCTTCAGCCATTTTGTGAGTATCTTCACGTTTCTTAACAGCTGAACCAGTGTTATTTGCTGCGTCTAAAATTTCATTAGCTAAACGTTGTTCCATAGTTTTTTCTCCTCTTAAACGAGAGTAGTTAACTAACCAACGAAGACCTAATGTAATTCTTCTTTCTGCACGTACTTCAACTGGTACTTGGTAGTTAGAACCACCAACACGACGAGCACGTACTTCAAGTACAGGCATAATGTTGTTTAATGCTTCTTCGAAAACTTCCATAGCATCACGTCCTGATTTTTCTTTGATGATATCAAATGAAGAATATAGGATTTTTTGAGCTGTACCGCGTTTTCCATCTAGCATTAATTTGTTAATCAATTTTGTAACTAATTTTGAGTTATAAATTGGATCTGGCAAAACATCACGTTTTGCAACTGGACCTTTACGTGGCATAATGTTGCCTCCTTTCACGAAATTCTTTTATCAAATTATTTTCTATTTATTATTTTTTCTCTTTTGGTTTTTTAGCACCGTATAGAGAACGTCCTTGTTTACGGTCGTTAACTCCTGCAGTATCTAAAGCTCCACGAATAATGTGGTAACGTACCCCTGGTAAGTCTTTTACACGTCCTCCACGAATAAGTACAACACTGTGTTCTTGTAGGTTGTGTCCGATACCTGGGATATATGCTGTCACTTCGATTTGGTTTGATAAACGAACACGTGCATATTTACGTAAAGCTGAGTTAGGTTTTTTAGGTGTCATAGTCCCAACACGAGTACAAACTCCTCTTTTTTGTGGAGAAGAAATGTTAGTTTCTTTCTTTCTCTTAGAGTTATACCCTTTGTTAAGAGCTGGTGAATCTGATTTTGATACTTTTGATTTACGAGGTTTACGAACTAATTGGTTAATAGTTGGCATTTCTATGGTTTCCTCCTTTCCTCGATAGTTTTATGAATCACTCATCCAGGTGGTTCATATTTTTAAAATAAATTTTAAGCCATAGCGGCTTTACACAGAGTGCCTAAACACTCACTTTTAAAATAATAACACTTTTGTTTTTCATTGTCAAGTATTTTTTTGAATTTTTTTAAGATGTTTTATCCTTTATATTTCAAGCTTTTATTTTTACACATTACCAGGTGTATCAAACTTTAAGTTTCAAACTCACATTTCCAGGTGTATCTAGAATGTAATTATCTATTTATTTCCCCTTCTTCTATAAAAATCATTTAAAAAAATACAAGCTTGTTATTCTTATAAATACTATCTTTTAGTCTTTATAACTGTTATAATTAAAATACTTAATTTTAGTAGGAGGAAATACATTTATGATAGAATTCAAAAATGTCTCAAAGCAATACGACTCTAAATTGGCATTAGACAATCTTAATCTTGCTATTAACGATGGTGAAATATTTGGGCTAATAGGGCACAACGGGGCTGGAAAATCTACAGCTATAAAGGCTTTAACTAGTATAATTGAAGTTAGTAGCGGAGATATTTTCTTTGATAATATGAACTTACGTGATAATCGACTAGAATGTAAAAAGCAAATAGGTTATGTCCCTGATAGCCCTGACATATTTTTAACGTTATCCCCATATGAATATTGGTCTCTAATTGCCAACCTTTATGAACTTGATGAAAAAACAACAGAAGAGCGTATATACGAATACTCTAAGTTATTTAACATGATAGGTGTTGAACATCAAGAAATAAATTCATTTTCTCATGGTATGCGTCAAAAAGTTTTTCTTATAGCTGCCCTTTTATCTAACCCTCGCTTTTGGATAATGGATGAACCAATGACTGGACTTGATCCACAAGCATCCTTTGATTTGAAAAATCTTATGAAAGAACATACAAAACAAGGTCATAGCGTATTATTTTCTACACATGTCTTAGAAGTTGCAGAACATCTATGTGATAGAATTGGTATTCTTAGCCATGGTAAACTTATTTTTGTCGGAACACTTGATGAGTTAAGAGCACAACACGAAGGAAACTCACTCGAAGAAATTTATCTTAACCTAATCAAAAGTTCTAATCGATATAATCTAGGTGGTGTTTAATATGCGCTTGAATATCATAAAAAATTTATTTTTTACTAACTTAATGTATATTAATCCTATGCAAACAGCAAAATATAGAAAAAAATATAAGGGAACTGCTGATATTAGAAAGAAAATATTTAATAATCTATTACTTTTAAATATACTTAATATAGTCGTCTTCTATATATTATTCGGTAATTCAATGTTTAGCAGTGTTCTAGAAGGTCCTTCTTATAAATACATATTATTATTTTTAATTATAATGACTGCTTTAACACTATCAACAACATTTTTAAATATGTTTTATGAAAGTAAAGATACCCATTCTTTACTACCGTTACCCGTTAGTGAAAAAGAATTATTTATTGGAAAATTTTTAGTATTACTTTTCCAACTATCTGGATTATTTATCCCTGTGATTGTAATTAACTTTATTATAGCAGTTAATACAGAATTTTCATTAATCCAGATTATAATTTCACTTATTTACTCATTATGCATAATTATTATTATTTCTGGAGGACTAACATTACTTTTATCCACAATTACATACATACCTAATTTTGAAAAAAATAAAAATAAAATTAATGGTATTATTATAATCTTCGGATTACTATTAGGAGCAGGGTATGTTATCTTATCTAAAGAACTTGTTTCTAATGATTTAATGTTACTGCAAACAAAATATAGAGGAGACTTTTTCTTTGATATACTAACAAAAGAATCTTATATGAATTTACTTATCTTGATTATCATTACTATTGTTATAGTTATTTTAGTGAATACCTTAGTGGCTAAAAAATATTTAAATGATATTCATAGAATAGCTGGTGTTCATAAAACAACTTTAAGTTCAAAACAAAAAGAACACAAAGAAAGGAGTTCTAAACACACCTCTCTAAATGCAAAATTAATCAAACGTAATTTTAATCTATTTAGTCATGGTACACTTCTTGCTAATATTTTCTCTAGTTATCTATTATCTATTATAATTTTTGCCGGAGCTATAATACAAATAAGACGTGAAGGTGGAATCCAACTTGGAATAGAATTCTATCCTTTTGCAATTTGTTTTGGATTTTCAATGGCTTTACTTATGATGTTTAATCCTATCAGTTTTACAGGTGTTGCAATCTCTCTTGAAAAACAAGATTACTATCACTTGAAATCTTTACCGATGGATTTTAAAAAATACATAAAAACAAAATTTATTGTAAGTACATTCCTTCAAATTTCTTTAGGTGTTATTATGTTCATGATAATGCTTATATTGGCTGGAATATCAATTGAATTATTTATTATTACTATTTTTTCATATATCATTACCGGTATAGCTATAGCATTTTATAGTTTTACTAGAGATTTTAATAAACTCTATTTAAACTGGAATAATATACTTGAACTTAGTACTCGAGGAATGAGTCAGATATTACTTGGGATAATTGCATTCTTTTGTATTATTGGACTAATAATATTAAATACTGCTACTATTTTCTTGTTGTTAGAGTATCCAAACATATCTCATATTTTGGGAGTAATTTATGCGATATTAATTATAGTTGCTATTACTCTAACTAGCATGAAAGCAAAAAAACAAGTTTTCGACAAAATATTTTAAATTAAAAAGCAACGTTAAGTAATTTTTTAACGTTGCTCTTTTCTTATAAGTCTCTATTCAAATCTGTGTCTATATCACGATATGGTTGAATATCTTGAACATATTCTAGAACTCCTTCGAATTCACCTTGCTCATTTCTAACTGCAGCATAAACTATATGAACAAATTTCCCACGAGATTCTGATTTGAACCACATTTCATACTTATCTTTTTTACCATCACGTAAATTTTGCATTATTATTTTTACTTTTTCTAAGTATTTTGGTGGATGACAAAGTTCTACATTTCTCCCTACTTGACTAGGTGTACGTTTAAATATCATATCTTGTTCTGGACAATGATCATTATAATATTGGAATATATCGTCCTTATTAACAAAAGTGATTTCCATTGGTAGATGATTTAATATTAAATCTGCTTGATCTACAGATAAGTATCCTTTACCAAATTTTTGAGGAGTAGTTCTATCAACTACTTTTTCTTCTTTTTTATTTGGTTTAAATGAAATAGTTATCTCACCTTCTGGTGTTGTAATAACTTTTTGCATTACACCTTCTTCAGTTATTTCTGTTTGGCAAATTTCTTCTACAGGTTCTTCAAAATCCTCTCTCTTAGGTACCCATTCTTCAGTTGGTGTAATAATTGCATATCCATAAGCATCACTTTCTTTTGCGATAGTTAGCCAGTCATCTTGATTAAATGTTTCTAATAAAATCATAAGTAAAATTGATTCTTCTTTAAAAATCATTTCCTCAAATTCTTTAACAAACTTCTCAAATTTTTCTTTAACTACTTCTATATCACTATTAGGTAGTTTATGAGCTTCATGTAGAGCGTCACTAAATAAGTCTCTTATCTCATCATCCACACCCCACATTACTTTTGGTGGTGCATCATGACCATAACGCTCCATAATAGGGAACATTAACTCTTCTTTTCTCTTATAATGAATATCAAACTGTCCTAACAGAGCTAACTGACGCCCAAGACCTTTTAGCACGGCTTCTTGAGATGGTGTGTTTTCAACCTTTTTATAGTTTTCTAGTATACGTCTTACTCGAATAATAGCCGCTCTTAGCGCTAGATTTTCTTGTTTAAATACTTGCACAGGATGACCAGGGTGTTCACTATCTTCTACTTCTACTGTTTTAATAGCACCTTTAAATAGATTTGCATGAACATTACATAATTTCATAACATCTTCAAATGTTACACCTGAATCAGAATTCATAAGTTCATGTTCCATTAAACTTATTTCAATAGCTGATACACCTGTAAAATGTTCATTGAATTCATCTTGTACAGAATCCGCACTTGCTCCGTTATGCAATCTTAATAAAATATCTTTTAATACTTCTATTCTTGTTTTTGTCATTAGTTTAATCCTACTACTTCATATCCATTAGCTTCTAATGTAGCAACTATATCTTCTATTTTTATACCAGCTAACTTAGAACCCATTTTTAATGAAGTCTTTCTTCCTAGAGTATTTCTCATTATTGGATTAGCTAATGGTTTAAATCCTAAATCTACTAAAATATCTAAAACTTCTGGGTGTTTGTCAACAACTTCTGCTACTGGAACTGTTACATCAATAATATTATCCATTTTCTATACCTCACTACCTTATAATATTATTTAATTATATCATATGTGAAAGTGATAGTCATTATTTTTATGAATATAAAAAACACGTAATATAATCCTTACGTGCTTTTTAGTATGTTATAAGTTATTTCTCCATTCAAGAAGTTTTTCTACATCTTCTTGTTTAATGTAATTACTTGCTACCGCTTCTTCAATTAAAAAGTTATAGTTAGTTAATGTGTGGTATTCTACTTTGTCCGCTGCAAAAGCATCTTGAGCTTTTTTAAGTTCGTAACTAAAGATTGCTACTACCCCTTGTACTACTGCACCTGCTTCTTCTAGTGCTTTAGCAACTTTTAATGAAGATAATCCTGTAGAAATTAAGTCTTCGATAATAACAACTTTTTGTCCTTCTAGTAATCTTCCTTCGATTTGGTTAGTTTTACCGTGTTTTTTTGCTGAGTCTCTAACATAAATCATAGGTAAATCTAACACTTCACTTACCCATGCAGCATGAGGAATACCTGCTGTTGCTGTTCCCGCTACTACTTCTACCTCTGGAAAATTCTTTTTAATTACTTCACTTAATCCAGCAGCGATTTCTCTTCTGATTTTTGGATATGACATTGTTATTCTATTATCACAGTAAATAGGTGATTTAATTCCTGAAGTCCATGTGAAATAATCATTTGGTCTTAAGGCAACTGCTTCTATTTCTAGTAAGTTTTTAGCTATTTTTCTTTCTAAAGTCATTTTAATTCTCCTTAGCTTCTATATTTTATTACTTAGTAAATTGTTCTTTAATTAGATTATAAACTTCTCTTGGGTTTTTAGCTTTTGTAATTGAACGGCCTACTACTATATGTGTACTACCTTCACTTGCTGCAACAGTTGGTGTCGCAACACGTTTTTGATCCCCTACTTCATCAGTCTCTAGACGTATACCAGGAGTTACTTTTAAGAAGTCTTCACCACAGTTTTCTCTAATGATTCTAGCTTCCCAAACTGATGAAACAACTCCATCAAGTCCTGCTTTTTTAGCAAGTTTTGCGTAATTTATTACACTCTCTTCTAATGAAGCCGCTACTAATTGTTCTTCTTTCATCGCTTCTTCAGATGTTGATGTAAGCTGAGTTATTGCTATTACATTTGTATCAGGGCTTCCACCTTCTACCATTCCTCTTTTAGCTGCAGCTAACATTTCATATCCTCCTGCACCATGCACAGTTAGAATATCTACTTTGAACTGAGCTAACCCTTTTGTAGCTCCGTAGACTGTATTTGGAATATCATGTAGTTTTAAGTCTAAAAATACTTTATGTCCTAATTCTTTAATTTTTTCAAGAACTACTGGACCATTTTGTAGATATAATTCCATACCAACTTTAACGAATAGTTTTTCATCATCAAACTTATCTAAGAAATTTAATGTATCCTCTAATGTTGGAAAATCTAATGCAATAATTACGTCTTTTTTCATCAATTTGTCTCCTTTAATATAGTTTTATTATTTGTAAGCTCGTCCTTTAATATCAAGTATGTGCTCGACTCCTAGTTCATCAAGAGCACTTTCAAGTTTGTTTATAATTTTTGGGCAAGCATATGGATCAGCAAAGTTTGCAGTACCTACAGCTACTGCGCTTGCACCTGCTGAGATAAAGTCAATAACATCCCACTCATCCATTACTCCACCCATTCCTATAATAGGAATGTTTACAGCTTGAGATACTTGATATACCATTCTAATAGCAACTGGTTTTACTGCAGGTCCTGATAAACCTCCTGTTACATTAGCTATTATTGGTTTCCCAGTTTTTCTATCTAGTCTAATACCTACTAATGTATTTATCATAGTAATACCATCAGCTCCACCTTCTTCTACTGCTTTAGCCATAGAGACTATGTCTGTTACATTAGGAGATAGTTTTACATATACTGGTACACTAGATACTTCTTTAACTTTTTTTGTAAGATTTTTTGCTGTCTCTGGATCTGTACCAAATTGAATACCACCATGTTTTACATTTGGACAAGATATATTTAGTTCTAAAGCACAAACATTTGGCGCTTTACTAATGTGCTCAGCTACATAAACATAGTCATCTATTTCACTTCCAGCCACATTAGCAATTATCGGAACATCATATTTTTCCAATTCTTTTAATTTTGTTCCCATTATCTCATGTACTCCAGGATTTTGTAATCCTATTGCATTTAACATCCCGCTAGATGTTTCAGCAACACGTGGTGTAGGATTTCCAAATCGAGGTTCTTTTGTTGCAGCTTTTATCATTATCGCTCCAAGTTGACTTAAATCATAAAAATTAGCATATTCTAAGCCAAATGCGAAACAACCTGATGCTGGCATTATTGGATTTTTTAAATCTAATCCGGGTAATTTTACTCGTAATCTTTCGCTCATACTTCCTCCTATAATGCTATTTCTGTTGATTCATATACCGGTCCATCATAACAAACACGTGAAATACTTCCATCTTGTTTTTCACAGACACATGCATAACAAGCTCCAACACCGCAAGCCATTCTTTCTTCTAAAGAAATATACCCTATTTTTTCTTCATCCATTGTTGTTAATGCTTTAAGCATTGCAAATGGCCCACAACTAAAATATTTATCATATGCAATATCATATTTTTTTATAACATCTGTTACAAATCCCTTTTCTCCATATGTACCATCTGCTGTTGCTACATATGTTGTCCCTAATTCAGAGAACTTATCTTCATAAAATACATCTTTTTTATTATTAAAACCTAAAATATGTATTGTTTTAATTCCTTCATTTTTAAACTGCTTAGCTAATTCATATAATGGTGGCACTCCTATTCCTCCACCAACTAGTAATGCAGTTTGACCTTCCTTTAGTGTATAAACATCATAACCTTTTCCTAGTGGACCTAAGACATCCACTTCTTCGCCTTTTTTCAATTGTGAAATTTTCTTTGTTCCAGCACCATCTGCTCTATAGACCATAACAAAAGTATTTTTTTCTTTATTAATTTCACAAATTGAAATAGGTCTTCTTAATAAAAATTCATAACTATTACTTACCTTTATATTAACGAATTGTCCAGGTGTATTCATTTCCTTAACTATATCACCTTGCAATTCTATTCTAAAAATTTTATCCGCAATTTGTTCGTTACTTACTACTGTCGTTAAATAAGTATCCATCAACCCACTCCTTTTTCTAAAAAAGGGAGTCACTTAAAAATATAATTGTTAACATCAATTTTTAAGATTCCTCCCTATGTATTTTTACTAACCTTAATCTCAGTAGTTTTATTAATTACTGATAACTTCTAACCTTTTCTATCTTTACTTTTTTAAAGTATTAATCCCAATTGATTTTTGAACCTTCATCTTTTAATACTTTGTATAACTTTTCTTCATTTTCAATTAGATCAATAATGATATTTTTTAACTTTTCTGCCTTCTCTTCATTTCCTAAAGTATTATCATAATATGCTGTAAGGATTCCCACTTCTGGATCCATCTCTATTCCTTCTAATACTTCAGGAGAGTTTTTCTCTAAATAATAATTTAGAAATGCTTCCCAGTTATAACCATTCATATATGCTTTTTCATATATTCCATTCATCTTTTCACCAATTTCAAATGGTTTATCATGTTCTATATAAAAAGTTAAATTTATTATCTTTCCATACTTTAAAATTTTTACGTAATCCATACTTAACTCCTAAAGTGGCAGAATGTGGAATGAAATTGATTCTAATACTTTTAATAATGCATCTGCAGTGTCTAATGATGTTAAACATACAATCTCTTGTTCACTTGCAACTCGACGAATCTTGAATCCATCTTTTGTAACATCTTTATCTTTTGATGTTGTGTTAATTACTACATCAACATCTCCTTTATAGATTGCATCTAACACACTATAGTCGCTTTGGTTAATTTTTCCAACAGCAGTTACTCTTAATCCATTATTTTCCAAGAATTTAGCTGTTCCTTCTGTCGCAAGTAGATTATACCCGATATCAGAGAATCGTTTAGCTATATTTAGCGCTTCTTCTTTATCATCATCACTGATAGTAAATAAGATATTTCCTTGATCACTTACTTTGATTCCAGCTGCTAGTAATCCTTTATATAGTGATTTTTCTAGTGTAACATCACTTCCCATTACTTCTCCTGTTGATTTCATCTCAGGTCCTAATGTAGTATCTACATCTTTAAGTTTTTGGAAACTGAATACTGGAACTTTCGTATAAACATTTTTGCTTTCTGGTAGAAGGCCTGTTTCGTATCCTTTAGATTTTAGAGTCTCTCCAATTATTGCTCCTGCAGCAAGTTTCGCCATAGGAACTCCTGTAATTTTACTTAAGAATGGTACTGTACGTGAGCTTCGTGGGTTTACCTCAAGTACGAATACTTCTCCTTTACTAATTACATATTGAATGTTTAGTAATCCAACAATATTTAATCCTTTTGCTAGTTTTATTGTATATTCAATTAATTTTTCTTTTTCACTTTCTGTCAGTGTTTGAGGAGGATATACTGCGATTGAGTCCCCTGAGTGTACCCCAGCTCTTTCAATATGTTCCATAATACCTGGAATAATTACTGTTTCTCCATCACTAATTGCATCAACCTCTATTTCTCTACCAACTAGGTAACGGTCTGTTAATACTGGGTGCTCTGGAGTAAGTTTAACCGCTGTTTTCATATAGCGACGTAATTCTGATTCTTCGTAAACTATTTCCATCGCGCGTCCACCAAGTACGTATGATGGTCTAACTAATACTGGATATCCGATTTCTTTAGCGTTTTGAACCGCAGTTTCAACATCAAATGCAGTTTTTCCTAATGGTTGAGGAATATCTAATTTATGAAGTAATTCTTCAAATTTATCTCTATCTTCCGCATTATCAATTTCTTCTAATGCAGTTCCTAAAATTTTCACTCCATATTTTTCTAATTTATCTGCCAAGTTAATTGCAGTTTGTCCACCGAATTGAACAACTACTCCGATTGGATTTTCGTGGTTAATAATTGCCATTACGTCTTCTTGAGTAAGTGGTTCGAAGTAAAGTTTATCAGAAATAGTGAAGTCTGTTGATACTGTTTCTGGGTTATTATTTACTATAATAGCTTCATAACCAGCATCTTTAATAGCCATTACCGCATGAACTGTTGCGTAGTCGAACTCTACCCCTTGTCCAATTCTTATTGGTCCTGATCCAAGTACAATAATTTTTTTCTTATCACTAACGATTGACTCTTGTTCTTGTTCATAACTTGAGTAGAAGTATGGTGTTTCAGAAACGAACTCTGCAGCACACGTATCTACCATTTTGAATACTGGTACAATATTATTTTCTTGACGAAGTTTATAGATTTCTTCTTCTGTAGTATTCCATCTATGTGCAATTACTTTGTCAGAGAAACCATATTTTTTAGCGTATTCTAATAAATCAGTATTACCTACATTTTCTTTTAATTCATGCTCAATATCAATAATGTTTTGCATTTTTTCTAAGAAGAACATATCAATTTTAGTTATATCGTGAATATCTTGTGTACTTTGTCCACGTCTTAAAGCTTCACCGATAAAGAATAATCTCTCATCTCCAGCTTGTTTTACTTTATCTAATATTTCTTCTAATGTGAAATCATCACCGTTTGGTAATCCTAAGTGATGCACACCATATTCTAGAGAACGAATAGCTTTTAGTAAACTTTCTTCATAAGTTCTACCCATTGCCATAACTTCTCCAGTTGCTTTCATTTGAGTTCCTAATTTTCTATCAGCATTCTCGAATTTATCAAATGGGAATCTTGGAATTTTACTTACTACATAGTCTAATGTTGGCTCGAAGCATGCATAAGAATTTTTAGTAACTGGGTTTATAATTTCATCTAGTGTTAATCCTACCGCAATTTTTGCTGCAATTTTCGCTATTGGGTAACCTGTAGCTTTTGAAGCTAGAGCTGATGAACGAGAAACCCTTGGATTTACTTCGATAATATAGTATTTAAATGATTCTGGATCAAGTGCAAGTTGCACGTTACATCCACCTTCGATTTTTAGCGCACGGATAATTTTTAAAGATACATCACGTAACATGTGGTATTCTCTATCAGTTAACGTTTGTGATGGAGCTACTACTACTGAGTCCCCTGTATGAATACCAACTGGGTCAATATTTTCCATATTACATACAACGATTGCTGTATCGTTTGAGTCACGCATTACTTCATATTCAATTTCTTTAAATCCTGCGATTGATTTTTCTAATAGACATTGAGTTACTGGTGAATAGTGTAGTCCACTACTTACGATTTCTTCTAAGTCTTTATCGTTATAGCAGATTCCTCCACCTGTTCCTCCCATTGTGAATGCTGGACGAACAATTACCGGATACCCTATTTCACGAACGAACTCATAAGCTTCTTCAACTGTTGTAATAATATCAGATTCAGGTACTGGTTCATTAAGTTCATTCATAAGATTTCTAAATAGTTCTCTGTCTTCTGCTTGTTCAATTGAACTTAATTTAGTTCCTAATAGTTCTACCCCATATCTGTCTAATACACCACTTTTGTGAAGTTCTACAGCAAGGTTAAGTCCTACTTGCCCTCCTAATGTCGGTAATAGCGCATCTGGTCTTTCTTTGCGGATAACTTTACTAACGAACTCTAAAGTAAGAGGCTCCATATATACTTTATCAGCAATTTCTTTATCAGTCATAATAGTCGCTGGATTTGAGTTTACTAATATTACTTCATATCCTTCTTCTCTTAATGAAAGACATGCTTGTGTTCCAGCGTAGTCAAATTCTGCAGCTTGACCTATTGTAATTGGTCCAGAACCAATTACTAAAATAGTTTTTATATCATTACGTTTTGGCATTGTTATTCTCCTTATTATCTTACTACTAAACTTTTATACTTATCTATTTACTATTATTTTTTCTTACTTTCTTTGAAAGCTTTCATATTATCTATAAATTGGTCAAATAGATAGTTAGGATCATGTGGCCCTGGTGATGCTTCTGGGTGATATTGAACTGTGAAGACTGGATATTTTTTATGTCTTACACCTTCACAAGTTTTATCATTTACTGATAAATGAGTAAGTTCTAAGTCTGTGTCTTTTAATGATTCTATATCAACACTATAACCATGGTTTTGTGATGTTATATCAACTTTTCCTGTTAATAGATTTTTAACTGGGTGGTTAGCTCCGCGGTGTCCAAATTTTAATTTATAAGTTTTTGCACCTGACGCTAAAGAAATAAGTTGGTGTCCCATACAAATACCAAAAATTGGAATTTTCGGTATTACTTCTTTAAGCATTTCAATTGTTTCTGGAACATCCACTGGGTCCCCTGGTCCATTACTTAACATAATTCCATCTGGATTTAATCGGAAGATTTCTGCCGCTGTTACATTATGTGGAACTACTACGATATCACAGTTTCTTTCATTTAATTCTCTTAATATTCCTGATTTCATACCTAAATCTACTAGAACTACTCTATATCCGCTTCCTGATGATAAGAAAGCTTTTTGTGTAGAAACTTGTTCTATTTGGTTAGTTGGTAATGTTGTATTTCTTAATTTTTCTAACTCTTCTTCTGGATCCATACAAAGATCTGTTATTATCCCTTTTACTGTACCGTGTTCTCTAATTTTTCTAGTTAGACTACGAGTATCTATACCTGAGATACCAGGGATATTTAGTTCTTTTAGCACTTCATCTAAACTATACTCAGTTCTAAAGTTTGATGGTTTGTGACATACTTCTCTTACTACTAATCCTTTAATACTTGGATTGATTGTTTCAAAGTCATCTCTATTGATTCCGTAATTCCCTATTAATGGATAAGTAAATGTAACTATTTGACCATTATATGATGGATCTGACAATGTTTCTTGATATCCTGTCATACCAGTATTGAAAACTACTTCTCCTGTCATTGGTGTATTAGCTCCAAAACCATAACCTTTATAAACCGTTCCGTCTTCTAAAATTAGCTGTCTATCATAACTGTACATAGCTTCTCTCACTTTCTTTGTTTATTATATTAAAATTTTTTTCTTATATATCAAATACTTCTGAATCTTTATAAGCTACTTTACCTTCACTTAATGTTAAAACTGGTATACCATAGATTTCTTCTCCTACATAAGGAGTATTTCTACCTTTTGATAAGAATTTTTCTGGATTAATTTTTAGTGATTTTTCTAAATCTATTACTACTAAATCTGCATATCCATTTTCTTCTAATCTACCATAAGGAAGGTCAAATGTATCCGCAACTTTTTCAGTCATTAGTTTTACTAGTAAGTCTAATGAGAACACTCCAGTTTTTACAAATTTTGTATAAAGTTGACTAAATGCTGTTTCACTACCAACAATACCAAAAGCTGCTTTCCTCATTGATAAATCTTTTTCATGAGTTGCGTGTGGAGCGTGGTCTGTTGCGATAACATCGATTGTTCCATCAAGTAATCCTGCGATTAAAGCATTTCTATCTTCTCTTGCACGTAGAGGCGGATTCATTTTCCACATTCCATTATCTTCAGGAATATCCATTTCATCACTTATTAAGTGATGTGGACAAACTTCACAAGTAACCTTGATTCCTGCTGCTTTAGCTTCTCTTACTACACGTACTGATTCTTTAGTAGATACGTGACAAACATGGTAATGACATCCAGCTGCTTTAGCTAATAGTACATCTCTAGCGATTTGTACTGATTCACAAACCGATGGAATACCTGGTAAGTCTAGTTCACGACTTCTGCGACCACAGTGCATACATCCTCCACGTATTAGTGAGTTATCTTCACAGTGTGCAACAATCGCTTTATTTAGTTTTGCAGCTACCATCATTGACTCATACATCATATTTGCATCTTGTACTCCACGACCATCATCACTAAAAGCAAATACATGGTCAGCTAATTCTTCAAACTCAGCATAATCTTTTCCAAGTTCTCCTTTTGTGATTGCTCCAAAAGGAATTGCACGAATTACTGAATCTTTTTCGATTATATCTAATTGTAATTTTAAGTTCTCATAGTTATCTGGTACTGGATCTAAGTTAGGCATTGGCATTGCAGTTGTAAATCCACCACGTGCTGCTGCTCTAGAAGCATGATAAATATTTTCTTTATACTCAAATCCTGGTTCTCTCCAGTGAACGTGAACATCTATAAATCCAGGAGAAACAAATTTCCCTTCTAAATCTAGTACTTTTGCTTCTGAATTTTCTATTTCCTCGGCAATTTTTACTATTTTTTCATCTTTTACTAAAATATCTTTATTTACTAAAACACCATTTTCTAAAATTTTTCCATTTTTTAAAAGTAACATTTTGTTCTCCTTTGATTATAAATTATTATCTTTTATTATTTTTTCTATCATTGCTTGTCTCATAAACATTCCATTTTTCATCTGTTCAAAAATTACAGATTTTGGTGCTTCTACTAAATGAGAAGCAATCTCCATATCTCTGTTTACTGGAGCTGGGTGCATCACTATAGCTTTTTCTTTTAATTTATCATATCTTTCTTGCGTTAATCCGAAGTTTTTGTGATACTCTTCTTTAGATAAGCCCATTTTGGAATCGTGTCTTTCATGTTGAACACGTAGCAACATACAAACATCTACTTCTCCGATAACTTCGTCAAAGTTAACCACCTCTCCTAAAGTTTCATCTTTAAAGATATCTGGACAGACAAATCTGACTTTAGCACCTAATCTTGTAAGCATATTGTAGTTACTTCTCGCAACTCGTGAATTTTTTATATCACCTGCGATTATAATATTCAGATTTTCAAATGTACCAAATTGTTCATACATCGTCATTAAATCTAATAAGCATTGGCTAGGGTGTTCTCCGCTACCATCTCCTCCACTAATTATTGGTATATTTAGGTTTGTTAATTCATTGTAATAGGCATCTTGACTATGGCGAATAACTAGTATATTACAACCTATCATTTCTAAAGTTTTACAAGTATCATAAAGTGTTTCACCTTTATTTACAGAAGATGTAGATGCATCAAAATTTATCACATTTAATCTATGTTTATGTTCAGCTACTTCAAAACTATGTTTTGTTCTAGTTGAATTTTCAAAAAATAAGTTTGATACGTATAAGTCTTCTCGTGGAGATACTTGTTTACCATTTTTTAATTCTAAACCACGTTTTATTAAACTAAAAACTTCCTCATTCGTTAAATCAGACATTTTTACTATGTTTTTCATAGTTATTCCTCCATAATTTTATAAAAAAATACCTTGCAGCAAGGCTACAAGGTATGACTTATCATCAATTATTAAATCTAAATTATTATATTTTTGAAAATAGCTACAACAAAGCGCAGCTATACTCATAAAGTATATACTCTAAATTTAATCCCTTGTTAGCCTCTCTGGACTAGCTTAAAAAGATTTATATTTAAATTAGTAATATCTCATCATTTTCATCTACTTCTTTTAGATAAACTTTTACATTTTCACTACGTGAAGTAGGTATATTTTTCCCAATATGATCTGCACGTATTGGTAATTCTCTATGCCCACGATCAATCAATATCGCTAATCTAATAGCTTTTGGACGACTAACATCCATAATCGCATCAATCGCAGCACGTACAGTTCTTCCAGTGTACAATACGTCATCAACTATAATGACAACTTTATTTGTTAAGTCAAGTTTAAACTTAGATGTATTAATTTCAGGTTCATCGCTTCTTTTTTCTAAATCATCACGATAAAATTTAATATCTAATACCTCAACAGGTATATTAATATTTTCTAATTCACCAATTTTTTTCTTTAGTCTTTTAGCTATGTGTATACCTCTAGTTTTAACACCAACTAAAACTATCTCTTCTAATTTATTTTGTTCGATAATTTCATTAGCTATTCTTGTTATCATTCTAGAAATCATAACTTCATCAAAAAGAACTCGTTTTTTCATACTTCACCTCAAAAAAAATAACCTACTCTATTGAGCAGGACAGCATGTTTAAACTTGGTATATTCATTACAACAAATTAATCTTCGCTGACCTCTCTGGATCACATTAAAGATATGTCACTTAAATTATTAATAGTATATACTATATAGTTATATTTGTCAAATGTTAAACGGATTATTGGCGATAATTTATTTCACCAATAATCCAACTACTATTTACTCAAATTTTAGTAAATCTTTATTTGTAATATTTATTACCTTAGTTGCAATATTATCAATAAAATCCATATCGTGACTTACCATGATTAATATACCAGGATATTTTTTTAATATCTTCTCTACTGCTTCTATCGCAACAACATCTAAAAAATTAGTTATTTCATCTAATAACAATACATCCGTTTTTCTGAAAAGTAAACTTACTAAATAGAGTTTAACTTTTTCCCCTTTGCTTAAAACTTCTATTTTTTTATTAATATCATCAGCTCTAAAATTTAGTAAAGCTAAAATATTTCTCAGTTCTATATCATCTAGTACAGTGGATTCTTTTACAAATTCAAACAAGGTTTTCTCTTCTTCAAAAATATCAAATCTATTTTGTTCAAAATATGCTACTTGTAAATAACTAGGAATAGACTCTTTCACATAATTTAGAAAAGTAGTTTTTCCTGAACCATTTTTTCCCTTAATTAAAACTTTATCACCACTACTAAATGTTAACCTAGGTGTTGACCAAAGAAATTTTCCGCCAATTTCACATTTCTTCTCATCTATGCAAAAACTCTTTTTATGACTCTCCTTGAAAATTTCTAGAAACTTAATATCATATTTTTCTTTTAACGGCTTTGGTTTTAAATTATTTTGTAGCCTATCTTCTTGTTTTGATATTTTCTTCTGTAACTTCTTTTTGTTTTGGGAAATTTTTGTTTTTACACCTATAATCCTATAATCTGATTCACTCATATTCTTTGGTTTACCAGATTTTCTCCCCTGTTCTTCTTTCATTTCTTGGATACTTTTCTTTATTTTCTTTGTTTCTTTTTTGTACTTTTGCAATTCTGATTCATATTTAGTCATCTCAATTTCTTCTTGAAATTTATACTCATGATAATTCCCATTAAACTCTCTTACTCTATTGTTTTCAATTATCCATAACTTAGTACAAACACTATTTAAAAAATTTCTATCGTGACTAGCTATACAAAAGGTTGCTGGAGTTCTTTTTATAAGATTAGCTATTTTACTTGCATTATTATAATCTAAATACGTCGAAGGTTCATCTAGTAAGTACAACTCAACATTTGACAATAAACTCTCCCTAATCTTATTTACAACAATTTCTCCACCACTTTTTCTATGATGAGAGTTTTCTCCAAATTCTAAAAACTCTGATGAAATATTATTTTCATCTTTAATTAAATTGCTTATATATTTTAACAGAGTTGTCTTGCCTGAACCATGTTTTCCTATTAATCCAATAATATCACCAGTATTTATACTTAATTTCTCTATTTTAAATAATGTCTTCCCTTGTTTTTCAAATTCTATATTCTCTATATTTAATATATGCATACATTAACTCCTTTGTTAATAAATTCTATCTATTAATCTAATGTATCCACTCTCCCTCCTCCATACAGAGTGTTACCAGTATCTATTTAGTCATATTATATCAAAAATTAAAATATTTGAAAGCAATTTCTTTAACAATTCACTATTAATTATATTTTTTATGATATAATATAGTTTATTAATTGTACTCATAAATATGGAGGAACCATGATAGAAGAATTGGTAAAAAATGAATTAAAAGCTTATTATCCGGAAATGATAAAACTTCGTCGTTATATGCATATGCATCCCGAAGTTTCATTTAATGAAAAGAACACATCTGAATTTATAAAAAATTACTTATTAGAGATTGGTATTAAAGATATAAAAACAAACGTTGGTTTACATGGTATTGTTGCAAGAATTAAAGGACAAGATTCATCTAAAACAATTGCTTTTAGAGCTGATTTTGATGCATTGTCAATTAATGATATGAAAGATACAGAATATAAATCAACAGTACCTAATGTTATGCATGCCTGTGGTCACGATGGTCATACTACATCTTTACTTGCAACATGTAAAGTTTTAATGGACAACCTAGATAAACTACCTCATGATGTTGTTGCTATTTTTCAATACGGTGAAGAACAAGCTCCTGGTGGTGCTAAACCTATGATAGATGCTGGATGTTTGGATAACGTCGATGCAATATTTGGAGCTCACCTTTGGACTCCACTACCACTTGGAACTTTAGGTTATAGCTACAGAGAACTTTGTGCTGCTGCGGATAGATTCGAAGTAAAAATATCATCAAAAGATAATGCAAATATAATTGCTGCTGAATTCGTTAGTATGACTCAACAAATAGTTTCTCGTTTTTCTAAACCTAGAGAAACACTTGTTATAACTTTAGGAAAATTAGAGAGTACATGTAATGAAGCTAGTATTACGGGTACAATAAGACATTTCAATAAGGAACTTCATAAGCTTGTTTTAGATAAAATACAGAAATTATGCTTATCTTTAGAAGATGAAAACACAGAAACAAAAATTGATTTTATTTACTATGGTGGTTACCCTCCTCTAATTAATCATAAAAAAGGAACAGAAGAGTTATTGACTTATGTACCAAAAATACTTCCGCAATTAAACTTAAAAGAAGTTGAACCACTAATGATTGGTGAAGATTTCGCATATTATTTAGAAAATGTACCTGGAGCTTTCTTCTTAATTGGTGCCGGAAATGATACTTTTGCGAAATATCCTCACCATCACCCTAATTTTGATTTTGAAGAAGAAGTGATGAAACATACAGCTTCTATATTTTTATCACTAGCTTTTAACTCTAATAAAGTTATCGCTAACTTAAAGGAGGCTCAATAATATGAAACAATATAAGCTATTAATTTTCGGTAAAGGTGGTCACGGCGCTGAACCTCATATGGCTATTGACTCTACTATTATAGCTAGTGAGTTTGTTAGAAAATCATTAAAATATAAAAATATAGAAATAATTTCAGTAAGTAGTGGAGATGCATTTAATGTTATTTCTGGTAAAGCTGAGATAGTTCTAAAAACAGATGATGTTAAAGTAGTAAACAAACTAGCTTCCTCTCTTTTAATGTATTATGGAGAAAGTACTAGTTATAAAATTGAAGAATTATAAAAAAACAAACGAGGTAATTATTATTTTACCTCGTTTACTCTTTATTTATAGTCATCTACATCAAACAATTTATCCTTGTAAATATAATCTATTTCTTCTTCTCTAATTTCACGAACTACTTTACATGGATTACCCGCAGCTACAACGTTAGCGGGAATATCTTTAACGACTACACTACCAGCTCCTATCACTGAATTCTCTCCTATTGTTACACCTGGGGTAACTACTACATTTCCACCTAACCAAACATTGTCACCTATTGTAATTGGTAATCCATATTCATATCCAGAATTTCTACTAACTGGATGGATTGGGTGACCTGCTGTATATAAACTTACATTTGGACCAAACATAACATTATCACCTATTTTTACAGGAGCAACATCTAATATTACTAAATTATAATTTGAGAAAAAATATTCACCTATACTTATATTAAAGCCATAGTCACAATAAAATGGTGATTGAATAGATAGTTTTTCACCAGTCTTAGCAAAGAAGCCTTTTATCATATTCATTCTTTCTTCACGTTCTAAAGGAGAAATATTATTATATTTAAAACAAAAATCTCTTCCTTTTAATAGTGCATCTCTTAATTCAGGACTTGATTTATATGGTAACCCTGCTATCATTCTTTCTTTTTGATTCATATAATAATACAACCTCCATTTTTTATTTCTTATTATAACATAAAAATAAACTCAGAAATATTATTTTCTAAGTTTATCTTTTTAGGTTTATTAATTAACATTATAATCTAAATCTTTTAAATCTCTTTTTCCTGTAGTATCTTCATTTAAAAATTCAAATTGTCTTAATCCTTTTATTGAAGCTACTAATGAAGTTGGGAATGATACTATTGCTTGATTTATTATTCTAACGTTACTATTAACTATACGTTTTGATGCTGCTAAATCTTCATTTTCTTCAGCGATTTCTCTTTGTAAGTTTTCAAATTGTTTAGAAGAAAATAGTTCTGGATAACTTTCTCCAACTGCTTTAATTTGTGTTAATACATCGTTTTGGTTAGCTAAAACTTGGTTTGTTTCTTGAATTGAACCACCTTGACGTAATGCAACAAGCTCTGTAAATACTTTTTCCTCATGTTTAGCATATGATTTAGCTACTTTTAACATTTCAGAGATTGTATCATATCTTTTTACTAAAATAATATCAATATTCTTTTTAGATTCCTCTATTGAGACTTGATATCTATTTAACTGGTTACTTTGGTTAATAAACCAAAGAGCTATTAATACTACTATAACTATTACTATAATTCCAATTGTCATTTTCTTTCTCCTTTATTGATTATTCTTGTATTTGAAATATTTTTGTGAAGTTTCTTATATAATCTACAGCCATTCTAAGTTTTTTGTACTCTTCTACCATAGATAATTGTTTTATCTGATCAAATGATGTAGGTGGCATAAATAGAAAATACTTAGTATTTAGAGAAATATAAAGCCTATCATTATTAACAAACATACTTACGGCATTTTGTGATATATTATTATCAAACCATTCTAAAACCCTAGGACTTAAGAATTTTCTCGCTGATAGTTCATCTGTACAATAGATATTATAATTCTCATTATGATTTATATCTTCAGTATCTATTTTCACTTCACCCTGCAATAAATTTGGATAATTATGTTGTACCTCTCTTTTTAAGAAGAAAGATTTTTTAGTAGGTACTACTCTTATATAACCATTTAGATTGCTTGCTACACGTAACGAGAAGACTTGTCCATCAAAGTCAGTAACATCTACCGTATATGTTTCAGTCGAAGACCCTACTGTTCTTGTTCTAGTTTCTTGGTGATAAGAATGTAAATTACATACTGTTAAATCACTAGCATCATTAAAAGCTAATAAGCAAAATTGATTATAAATTTTTGAATTAGGTGTAGAAAATTTTAGTATATCTATCGGATATCCACCATGATAATTTAAAGATGCATTTGGAAAAATTTCCTTAAGTACAGGATCTAAAAAATCTTCTGTAAAGATTTCTTCATTAGTACGTTGTTTTCCATTAAATAATTGCTTTCTTTTTTTTGATTGAGGGAGATAAACAAAAAAATAGAGTAAAGCTACAGCTATAGCTCCATATACTTTAAATTGTACAATAATAAAAATTGCAAAAAATGCTACTATAGGAAATGCTCTCTTCCAAAATAAATTATTACTCATCTGATTACGCAATAAGTTTAACCTATCTTGATACTCTTTCGTATTTTCTATAGCTCTTATTCTCTCTATCTCACGGTCAAAATCTCTATTATTATCCATAAGATTCACTCCTTATTAATTCCTATAACTATTGTACAAAAATAAAAATTGATTATCAAGCAAAAACCGAAACAATACCAAAAATAACAAATATTATTACAAATAAATTCCATAACTCATATATCAACATTTGTAGCATTAACTTCAACTTACTTATAAGATAAAAAATAAAAAGAACAAGTGTATATTTTCACTTGTTCCTATTTTCATCTTACTTATTTATTCAAAATTTCTGAAACTCTTATTTTTAATTTTGGTACTACATTTTCTAAAAACCACGGATTTTTATTTTGCCATCTAAAATTTAATGGTGATGGATGAACTATTGGAAAATATAGTGGACCATATTCTTCGTAATGAAGTACTGTTTCAGTTAGATTAGATTTTTTATTTTTGTGTAAATAATAATCCTGAGCATATTTCCCTACTAAAATAATTAGTTCGATATTTGGCATTAACTCTAGTACTTTTTCATGCCATTTTGGAGCGAAATTTTTTCTTGGAGGTAAATCACCACTTTTACCTTTTCCAGGATAATAGAAATCCATAGGAACTACACCTATTAAACCTGATTTATAAAAAATATCATCATCAATCCCCATCCACTCTCTTAGCTTAACACCGCTTTTATCATTAAAAAATATCCTACTTTCCTGAGCTTTTATTCCAGGTGCTTGACCAATGATTAATATTTTTGCTGTACTCGGTGCTGAGAAAAGAGGTTCTATACCTTCATCTGTATATTTTTTATTGTCATTATCTGACATTATCTCTTTTTTTAATAGTTCTAATTTTTTATCCAAATTAATCACTCCTATTTGTTAATTGAATCACTTCTTAGGAAACCAAGGAAAAACTCTATTTACTCTACTACAATATTTAATATATTCTTCTCCAAAGGCATCTAATAACCACTTTTCCTCAGTTAGTTTCAATAAAACGCTCATATATATCCAAAATATAATTGGAAGTATTAGTAACCATAGATTTGCTTCTATTAGTAATGATCCTGTTAAAACAAAATAAAAAGCTGAATATATAGGATTTCTTACTATAGAATAGACGCCAGTCTTTAAAAGCTTATTATTTTTTATTGCTTTCACCATTTTCTGTGATACTACTGCATTTAGCCATAAAGCTATACCTAAAGCAATACTTATAACTCCTATTAATACCATAAACCCTTTTATCTCATATACTTTTCCAGAGTTTAAAAAGCCTTTTTCAGATATATATATTGATAGTATTGTTATTATTAAACAGCCAATTACATACACTGGACCAATTCCTAATATAGACATTTTTTTCATATTTATTCTCCCTAAGACAACCTAAAGTTACCTATCTTACTTTCTAATTAACTCAACTACCGCTTCTACAGCTGCTGTTCCTGGAAACATATCAACTGGTTGGATACGTCTAATTTTATATTTTCTAGTAAGAACTTTTAAATCACGTGCTAAAGTAGATGGATTACAGCTCACATAAACAATTTTCTTAGCATCAACATTTAATAAGTTTTTCGCTAAGTGCCCCAATCCAACACGTGGTGGATCAACTATAGCAACATCAAAATTGATTCCTTTTTTCTTCCAACGAGGTACAATTTTATTAGCGTCTCCTGCTACATATGTACAGTTAGTTAGATTATTCAATTTAACATTATCATTAGCATCCTTAATAGCATCTGCAACAATATCTACACCATAAACTTCTTTACATTTAGAGCTTACATATTGCCCAATAGTTCCTACCCCACAAAACGCATCAAGAACAACATCTGTTTCTTTTAAATTAGCAAACTCTACTACTTTATCATATAATTTTTTCGTAGCTAATGGATTTAGTTGGAAGAATGATTTAGCTGATAACTCATATTTAATATCACCAATTTTCTCAACAATATAATCGGCTCCGTATAGAGTAATATTCTCACTTCCCATTACTAAATGATCATTATCATTTGTAACATTTAAAATAATACTCTTAACTATTCGTTCACGTTTAATCTCATTAACAACTTTGTCTAGGTTTTTGATTTTATCAGTATTAGCTACAAAAGTTAACTGTACATCACCATTGTAAAAAGATGTACGTGTAGCAATATATTTTACCCCATAATTCTTTTTATTAGTTGAAATAGCAACCTTATATTTACCTAAGCATTTTTTAGCTAATGCAGTGATTTTATTACCATTTTCGTGTAGAGCTATATCTTCATTAATTTCAACTAATTCATTAGTTCCTTCTTTATATAAACCTGCAATAACTCTACCATTTCTCACAGCAAGTGGAAATTGGTTTTTATTACGATAATGTTCTGTTGTTGGACTTGCTAAAGTTTTTAAAACTAATTTATCTGGTTTAGGTATTCTATAATATTTATCAAATGCATCTAATAGTATATTACGTTTATACTCTAACTGCTTCTCATAACTTACATGAGCTAAACCATATGCTCCACTTTCACTAAATTCTTTTTTGATTTCAACTCTATGTGGACTAGGTTCTTTAACTTTAACCAATTTCCCAATAATATATTTTGGAGTCTCTTCAACAATTTCACATACTATTACCTCATCAGGTAATGCACCTTTTACAAAAGTAATTTTCTTTTTATAATATCCTATTCCCTCACCATTAATTCCTATTTTTTTAATGGTAAGTAATACATTTAGTTTTTTTCCACCGTTTTTCTTTTTCATTTTATCCTCATTCATAAAGATAAGCTGAGTAAAAGCATATTGCCCCCACTTCAGCTCATCCATCTCTTATTTTATTGTTTTAATTTCGTTATCTAATTCTTCTACTAATGCGATCAATCTATCAATTTGAGTAATATCCACTTTTTCTGGTTCGATATTTTCTAATTCGCTCGCAAAATCCTCAAATTTAGTTTTTAATTCATCTAAAATATTATTAGGCATTTAGTATTCTCCTTTTTTGTTCTCTATTCCATTATAATATAAATCTATAAAAATTCAACTCATAATGATAATTTCTTTAATTTTTTTTAAGTTCTTAACCTTTTTTTAAGTATGAATTTTAATTTGTTTATTGTATTTTATAAAAATTTTATGTAAATATTATCAATAGACTTTTTTATTCTTTTAAGGTACCATTAAGCTAGGAGTGATATATTATGTCTTATATAAATTTAAATACAAATGTATATTTATCAAATATTTTTAATTATATACCCAACATTTTTAGTAATATACGTGTGGATATCGATATACTCCTTACTATATGTCTAATAATTAATACATTATTAGCTTTTTCTATAGTATTTTTAGAATATCAAACTACACATTCATCTTGGGCCTGGATTTTAGTTTTATTTTTAATTCCTTATCTAGGTTTTGTTCTTTACCTAATGTTTGGAAGACCAATATATAGGGAAAAGATCTTCCCACTTTCAAAAAAGGAAAAAATAGAGTATCAACAGAGCTTACTTAAGCGTAAGACTCCATACGAAATCTCAAAAGAAGAACATACCATATATAAATATAGAAATCTGATAGAATTAAACTATGAAACTGACCAAGCTTTTCTTTCAAAAAAGAATAAAATTAGAATTATTACTGATGGAAAAGAAAAATTTAAGCTTTTATTCGAAGATATAAAAAACGCTAAACAATATATTCATATTCAATACTACATATTAAAAAAAGATGGTATTGGTAAACAGTTATTCAGCCTACTCGAAGAAAAATTAAAAGAAGGCGTACAAGTTTACATTCTTTATGATGATATAGGTTCAAGAAAGCTTAGTATATCTTCACTTAAAAACTTAACTAATAACAATGCAAAAATAAAAAGTTTCTTCAAATCTAGATTCCCATTAATTAACTTCCGTATGAATTATAGAAATCATAGAAAATTAGTTATTATAGATGGAGATATAGGTTATACTGGTGGTTTTAATGTTGGAGATGAATACCTAGGTTTAGATAAGAAATTTGGTTATTGGAGAGATACTCATCTTCGTATTGAAGGTGAAGCTGTAGGATCTTTAGAATATCGTTTTATTGATGATTGGAATTCACAGTCATCTAAAAAAACTGAACAATTAAAACTAAAATCTGAACATGTATCTACTCCGGTGGATAATTACTTACCTATTCAAATGGTAGCTAGCGGACCTGATAGTAAACTTCAAAAGATTAAATATGGTTATTTGCACATGATATCACGTGCAAAAAAATATATTTATATCCAATCTCCTTACTTCATACCTGATGAAAGTGTGATGGATGCATTAAAGATGGCTATTCTATCTGGTATTGATGTTCGTATTATGGTTCCAAATAAACCTGACCATATATTTGTATATTGGGCAACATATTCATTTATTGGTGAACTTGCTCAATATGGTGCTAAAACCTATATTTATGATAATGGATTTATTCATACAAAAATGATTATTATAGATGATGAAGTAACTAGTCTAGGTAGTGCCAACTTTGATTATAGAAGTTTTAAGCTGAATTTTGAATTAAATGCTTTTGTTTATGATACAAAGACAACTACAGAGTTCAGACAGATTTTCTTAAAAGATATAGAAAAATCTACTTTAGTTTCATATTCTAAGTATAAAGAACGAAGCTTATTAATTAAAATAAAAGAAGCATTCGCACGCCTGATATCACCTATTCTATAGTTGTTTTATATTAAAAAATATGTTATATTTATACATAGTTAAAATTAGGAGGAATTCTCACAATGAAAAAGTTTAAAAAAGCTATTTTACCTGTAGCACTTAGTATTTCAGTTATAGGTTTAGCAGGATGTTCATCTGGAGGAACTAAATATATTTCTAGTAAAGCTGGAGATGTAACTGAAAAAGACATCGTAGAAAGTATTGGTGCTAATCAACTTTCTAAAGCAGCAACAAGTATGATGATTCAAAAAGTTCTTTTAGATAAATATAAAAATAAAATCGATGAAAAGGTTATTGATGAACAACTTAAAAAAGCCCAAGAACAATACGGTGGAAAAGATAAATTCGAACAAATATTAAAACAACAAGGATTTACACTAGATAAATATAAAGATGGACTTAAAGTAAAAGCAGCGCAAACACTTATGATTAATGAATATGCTGGAATTACTGAAGATAAAATAAAAGAAAGTTATGAAAAGAATAAACATCAATATCACCTTGCTCACATATTAATCAGCGTGAAAAGCAATTCTAATCCTAATGGATTAAGTGATGAAGAAGCTAAGAAAAAAGCTGAAGAAGTTCTTAAAAAAGTTAAAGACGGCGGTGATTTTGCTAGTTTAGCTAAAGAATACTCTAACGATACAGAAAATGCTTCTAGTGGTGGAGATTTAGGATGGTCTTCTAAAGAAAATACTAAATTTGTATCTGAATTTAGTAATGCAGCTTACTCATTAAATAAAGATCAAGTATCAGATGTTGTTAAAACTCCATTTGGTTACCACATTATTAAAGTATTAGATACTAAAGATTCTTCATACGATGAATTAAAAACTTCTCTTGAAGAAAGAGCTGCTGAGCAAGCTGTAAAAAGTGATAAAACAATAGTAAGTAAAGCACTTAAAAAACTATTTGAAGAATATAATGTTAAATCTGATAATAGTGATGTAGAAGCGTACATTAAATCTATGCTTGAAGGATCTTCTTCAAACTAATAGCTTATTAAGAATACCATTCCAAATTGGAGTGGTATTTTTTTGTATATAAAAAAAAGAAGAAGACAAAAAATCTTCTTCCTTTTTAATTAGTATCGTCTCTTGCACGTAAAATTTTTATCGCATTTTTTACTCTATCTTTAGTTGGTGGATTTATGTCATTTAACTCATACTCATAGCCTAATTCTTTATATTTGAATTTAGCCATATCATGATATGGTAATACTTCCACTCTTTCTACACCATTTAAAGTATCAATAAAATCACGAAGCTTTTGTAAATAATAATCATCATCTGTCCACTTAGGAACTAGTACGTGTCTTATCCACATTTTTGCTCCATTATCGCTTAAAAATCTTGCAAATTGTAAGATATTTTTATTTGTTCTTTTTGTAAGTCTTATATGTTGTTCATCATCAATATGTTTTAAATCCATTAAGAATAAATCTGTTAATGAAATTAGTTCTAATATTTTTTCGTTCATAGTAGGAGTATTAACATAAAATCCTCCACACGTATCAACACAAGTATTAATATCTAGTGCTTTTAATTGTCTAAATAATTCAAGAACAAAATCCAGTTGTAGAAGAGATTCCCCTCCACTTACTGTAACTCCTCCGCCTTCACTGGCTTCGAAGAAATTTCTATATTTAACTATTTCTTTAGTTAATTGACTTACTGTAACGACTTTTGCATCCGGATTGTGCATCTTCCAAGTATCAGGATTGTGACAATATTTGCATCTTAACATACACCCTTGAAAGAAAACTACATATCTTATTCCTGGTCCATCTACGTTACCAAATGATTCTACAGAGTGAACATTTGCAGTTAGTTCATTTGTATCCTCAACAGGTGCTAAATTAGATAGTTTCATAATTTGCCCCCTCCTTTACTGTTTTCTATATACTTATTATAACGTATTCTACAACTTTGTGTAAATACTTTTACAACATATTACAATAAAAAAGTGGGGGCTAAGAGCCCCCTCCTTTTTTTTTTGTTTAATTATTATATTACATGAATTGGTGCATTGTACGGCTTAATACGTCACGTTGTTGTTCTGGAGTTAAACTGATTAGACGTACTGCGTATCCTGATACACGAATTGTGAAGTTTGGATAATCTTCTGGAGATTCGATAACTTTAAGTAAAGTTTCTTTGTTAAATACGTTAGTATTTAAGTGGTATCCACCTTGTTTGAAGTATCCATCCATCATTGCTGTTAAGTTTTTGATTTGGTCTTGTTTAGTTTTACCTAATGAGCTTGGTGTGAATGCTGCAGTTAAGCTGATTCCATCACGGCTGTATTCGTATGGTAATTTAGCTACTGAGCTTAAGCAAGCTAATGCTCCGCTTTGGTCACGTCCGTTCATTGGGTTAGCACCTGGAGAGAATGGTTCTCCTGCACGACGTCCGTCTGGAGTGTTACCAGTTTTCTTACCGTATACTACGTTAGAAGTAATAGTTAAGATAGAAGTTGTAGTTTCATCTGCACGGTAAGTTTCATGTTTTTTAAGTTTAGTCATGAACACTTTTAATAACTCAACAGCGATTTCGTCTGCGCGGTCATCGTTGTTACCAAATGTTGGGAATTCACCTTCAATTTTGTAGTCAACTGCTAATCCAGTTTCGTCTTCGATTGGTGTAACTTTAGCATATTTAATAGCTGATAAACTGTCTACTGCTACTGAGAATCCAGCGATACCTGTTGCCATGAATCTTCTTACTTTAGTGTCATGTAATGCCATTTCTAAGCTTTCGTAAGAGTATTTATCGTGCATGTAGTGGATTACGTTTAATGTATTGATGTATAGTTTACATAACCATTCCATGAATACATCGAATTTAGCCCATACTTCATCGTAGTTTAATACGCCACGGATTGGCTCAGTTTTTGGTCCAACTTGAACACCTGATAATTCATCGCGTCCACCGTTGATTGTGTATAGTAAAGCTTTAGCTAAGTTAGCACGAGCTCCGAAGAATTGCATATCTTTACCAGTAGTCATACCACTTACACAACAAGCGATAGATTTGTCACAAGTTCCTAAGAAGTCTGCTAATAATTCATCACTTTCGTATTGGATAGCACTGTGGTTGATTGAAGACTCAGCACAGAATTCTTTGAATCCAGTTGGTAATTTAGAAGACCAAAGGATTGTTAAGTTTGGCTCTGGAGAGTTACCCATGTTGTCTAATGTGTGGATGAAACGGAAGTCAGTTTTTGTAACTAATGATCTTTCTGCATCTAACATTTCACCAACGATTAATGTAGCCCAAATTGGGTCTCCTGAGAATAATTGGTTGTATTCTGGAGTACGAGCGAATTTAACGCAACGTAATTTTAATACTAAGTGGTCAATTAATTCTTGAGCTTGAGATTCATTAATTGTTCCATCTTGTAAATCTCTTTCGATATAAATATCTAAGAATGTAGCAATGTTACCGATAGACATCGCAGCACCGTTTTGTTGTTTGATAGCTGCTAAGTATCCAAAGTATAACCATTGAACTGCTTCTTTAGCGTTAGTAGCTGGTTCAGAAATATCGAATCCATAGATTTTAGCTAATTCTTTTAATTCACCTAAAGCACGGATTTGTTCGTTAACTTCTTCACGGTCACGAATAACGTGTTCAGTCATAACTCCGTCAGCTCCGATTTTAGCTAAATCTTCTTTTTTCCAAGCGATAAGTTGGTCTACCCCGTATAATGCTACACGACGGTAGTCACCAATGATACGTCCACGTCCGTATGCATCTGGAAGTCCAGTGATAACACCAGATTTTCTTACTAAACGCATTTCTGGAGTATATGCATCGAATACACCTTGGTTGTGAGTTTTACGGTAGTCAGTGAAGATTTTAATAACTTCTTCATCTACTTCATATCCGTATGCTTTACAGCTGTTTACAGCCATGTTAATTCCACCGAAAGTCATTAAAGCACGTTTAAGAGGTTTATCAGTTTGTAAACCTACAACTTGTTCTAAATCTTTTTCAATGTATCCTGGTCCGTGTGAAAGAATAGTAGATGGGATGCTAGTATCCATGTCTAGTGTTCCACCAGCTAAACGTTCTTGACGCATTAAATCATTGAATTTTTCTACTAAAATTTTAGTAGCTTCTGTAGGACCTTCTAAGAATGAAGAATCTCCTCTATATTCTGTATAGTTAGATTTGATAAAATCTACTAAATCTACTTCTGTTTGCCATTTACCACCAACGAATGCTTTTTTTTCTGCAACTGTTGTCATATATATGTCACTCCTTAAAATTTATAATTATATTGTGATAAATAAATTTAATAATTAAACTATTTGTTACACCTTTAGTTTACAATAAGCTCTTTTATAAGACAATATGATTTCGGTTCTAAATGTGTACATTTTGTGAACTCAAGTACTAGTACAGCTCATTATTTTTTGAAATTTTCCACTTAAATATAGTAAAATATTAATAATAATCTTTGAAATTCTGATGAAATCTTAATGAAACTCTAAAGAAAACGTCTTCTTTGGACTTTTGTTTTTTAAAGGTGTTTTAATTGTTTTTTAGAAACTGTTATTATACTGTTACTACAACACATGAAAAATCACTCTTATTTTTAGAGATTTTTATTACCAAAAAAAGAAAAAAAACGGTTCTAATTGATAATGCTTTTCATTTAGAAACCGTTTTTATTATTTATTCAAAAATACTTAATAAATATCCATATCCTTCTTTTTCTAGATCTTCTTTTTTAATAAATTTTAAGGCTGCACTATTTATACAGTATCTTAAACCACCTAATTCTAATGGGCCATCTTCAAAGACATGACCAAGGTGAGCGTCACCCACTCTACTTCTTACTTCAATTCTTTCCATAAGATGAGAAGTATCTTTATAATATTTTGTTACATCTTTTTCTATTGGCTTAGAAAAACTTGGCCAACCACAACTAGAATTAAACTTATCTTTCGAAGAAAATAAAGGTTCTCCAGAAGTAATATCTACATATATACCTTCTTCAAAACTATTCCAGTATTTTCCAGTATATGGACTTTCTGTCACATCTTCCATTGTTACAGCATATTCTATTGGAGATAATTCTTTCTTTAATGTTTCAACATCTTTTCTTTTATATAAGTCTTTATTAATTTTATTAGAATCCATAACTTATTCTCCTTATTACTCTGCTAAATAATTTTTAACTCTTTCTATCGACTCTTTACCATTCTTTATACCTAAATCATAAACATGTTGTAATTTGTCAGTATCTTTTTCTAGTCGTTTTATTGTTATTTCTTCATCTGGTCTAATTACTAGAACCTTACCTTGTTTTTCCAATTCCACTATTCTTTCAACAGTATCATTATAATCTTGATATCTGTTCTCTAACTTTTCAATAAGCTTTGGATATTTACCATAGGCTACTTTAAATTGAACACCTGTTGTTTTTTTCTTTCTATAATCTATAGGTCTTGTCAAAATTACTATAATTTTATCATAATTTTGTTTTTCAAAATAATCTACTGGTATACTGTTTGCTATACCACCATCTAGATACTTTTTACCATTAATTTCGATTATTTCAGATATAAATGGCAGCGCCGATGTCGCTCTTAATGTTTCCATTTGTTTAAAAGCATCTTCTATTTTGATATACTCTGCTTCCCCTGTTTCTATATTAGTAACTGTCGCAAAAAAGTTTATATCTGATTGTTTAAAAGTCTTATTATCAAATACATCTAACTGAAATGGAAGTTTATAATAAGTAAAATCTTTATTTATAAGGTTTCCTGTTCTCATTAAACTTTTTATACTCATATATCTATTGTCATTAATATATCTTAAGTTATATCGAAGAGCACGCTTAGGTTGTTTTGAAACATAGTTAATCCCAAAAAGAGTTCCTGCTGAGACACCAACTATGTCCGTAACTTTAATATTATTTTCCATAAATACATCTAGTACCCCGGCGGTGAACATCCCTCTCATCGCTCCACCTTCTAAAACTAATCCTACTCTCATAAAATTCCTCCTACCATTATAAATTGTTTTTATTATATCACTTTTTATTTTAAGAATAAATAATTTTACTTTTATAAATAAGCATGATAGTATATTTTAACAAATAAAGTTCAAATATAATTAAATTTTTGAGGTGTGTATGAATATCTTACTAATTGGTGGTAATGGCTTTGTTGGGAAAGAATTTATTAGACTAGCCGTTAATAGAAATATAAATATTAGTTATCTTTCTAGAAATAAAATTAACGAAGCAGAGTTCAAAAGTATTTCTTGGATACAAGGAGATATTTTTTCAATAGATGACATATATATAGAAGAAAAATTCGATGTCGCGATTCATTTAGTTGGAACAATAAAGAATAAACAACTTTACAAAAAGCTTAATACAGAAAGTGTAGCTAAATCTTTACAACTATGTTCTAAGTATAATATAAAAAAACTAGTATACTTCTCCGCAAAAGGTGGTTTTGCTGATTATTATAATAGTAAAAAGAACGCTGAACAAATAATCGAGCAATCTAATATAGATTACTTAATAGTTCGTCCTGGACTTATGTATGGAACAAACAGGTTATCATCTTACTTTAATGTAATACCAATTAAACTATTCGCTACATTAGGAATTAGCTTCTTTAAAAATGTTTACCCACTTCCAGTAAGTAAAGTCGTAACTAATGTTATTAATACCATTACAAATAATCCTACCGTTAAATATTTAGATATAGAAGAAATTAAATAATAGTTTTAAACTCCAAGCATACCTTGGAGTTTTTTTATTTTATGACAATGTGACATTTGTCATATTGTGTAATGACAAGTTCTACTGAAATTATATTTTTTACTTTGCTATAATTAAATCATCAAACAAGAGGTGACAAAAATGGAAACAAAAAAAGTTATAGAAATTAAAAATATTAATAAACAAATAAATAAAAAAAGAATTTTAAATAACATTTCATTCGATATTTTCGAAGGGGATTGCGTAGCTCTTATAGGACCAAATGGAGCTGGTAAAACAACATTAATGAATTGCCTTTTAGGTAATAAATTTATAGATTCAGGAAGTATTAAAATAAATAATTTACAACCAACAAATAATAAATTAAAAAAATCAGTTAATGTTCTTCCACAAGAAAATGTTGTTCCTCAAAAACTTAAAGTTAAAGAATTAATTGATTTTGTGAAAAAACTATATAAAGATCATTTATCTGATGAAGAAATTGACAACTTATTAAGATTTGATAGCAAACTAAAAGAAACTTTTGCCTCTAAACTTTCAGGAGGTCAAAGAAGACTTCTTTCTTTCGTACTTTCATTAATAGGAAAACCAAGTATTCTATTTTTAGATGAACCAACTGCTGGAATGGACACTTCAACACGTATTAGATTTTGGGAAATAGTAAATACATTAAAAAATGACGGCTTAACTATTATCTACTCTTCTCACTATATTGAAGAAGTAGAACATACTGCAGATAGAATATTAGTTCTTAATAAAGGGGAACTAATTCGTGATACTACTCCACACGCTATGAGAGCTGAAGAAGTAGAGAAATTCTTCACTTTACCTATTAAATACTTAGAAGTTATTGAAAACAATCCAGAAATTTACAACTTAGAAATAAAACGAGATAGTTTCAACTTCTTAACTAAAAAAACTGATTTAATTTGGAATACTTTACAAAAATCAGGATGTACTTTAAATGATTTAGAAATTCAAAACAGAACACTACTTGATAGTATATTTAATACTACTAAAGAACAATAAGGAGACAAGGCAATGAGCAATATAGGCACACTTTTAAAAATGGAATTTATTTTTACTAAAAGAAATTTATCAAACTTTATTATGGGATTAGGTTTCCCAGTAATCTTCTTTGTATTATTTTCAGGAATGCAACAATTTGATGATCCTGCTGTTCAAACTAAAGTTATTAAAGATATGCTAATTTCAATGACTGCATTCAGTAGCATAAGCTTTGCATTCTTCTCTCTACCTGTTTCTATTAGAGAAGATGAAAATAATAACTATCTACACTTAATTAACAATTCACCTATTAAGTTATCTGAATACTATATAGCACGTTTTATTCGTATTATTTTCACTTTTATAGTATCTGTTGTTGTAGTATTCATCGTTGGACATTTTCTAAGAGATGTTAATATGAGTGCACGTGAATGGATTATGGCAGGAGTATTAATGGTTCTTGGTAGTATTACTTTCTTAGGAATGGGACTATTATTAAGTCTAATTCAATCAGTAGAAAAATTAAGTTTATTAGCAAATATTTTATATTTAGGATTAGCTATGTTAGGTGGATTATGGTGGCCAACTTACCTATTCCCAGAATGGTTACAAAATATTTCTAAAGTAACTCCAACATATAACCTATTAGAATTTGTAAATAAATATCTTAAAGATGGAGTTTTCTCTTTCTCTTCATTTGGAGTTTTACTTGCTTATAGTTTTGGATTTATTATCCTTACTTTAGTAATTAAACGTAAAACAGAAACTAAATAAGCTAAGGGTGTGTGATTACATTATTCACACACCTTTAGTTTTGTGATATCATATAAAATATACCTTTAAATAAAGGAGACGAACATGAATAAAGTATTAATAAATAAAATTAAATCTAACTATATGTTTTTTATATCACTAGTATTTTTTGTTTTTCCACTAGTATATATAGTTAATGGTAGTTATCCAATTTATATATTGCCTCTGACTATAATGGCGATTGTTTCATATATTTCTATTCTATTTACTGAAAATAAGTATATTATTTTTATAGAATGGTTTTATTTAGCTTTCTATATTGCATTTATGGCACTATATATTAATCCAACGAATATGTTATTTTCTTTTTATCTAAGTAATCTATTGGTTTGGAGATTTCATGATGATTACACTACATATAGATCAATAAGTTTCTTTATAGTAATTAATTCAATTATGATTCATATTGCGCTAACATCACTATTTTTAGGTGATAAAGTAATTATGTTTTGTTTCTACTTCCTATGTCTCATTACGTACTTTCTACAAAAACGTGGTTACGAAAGAAACAAGCTAAAAAATGAACGTATTAAATATAACGAGCATATTAATATCCTACTAGCTGAAAATGAGCGTAATAGAATTGGTCAAGATCTCCATGATAGTATTGGACATACTTTTGTTATGTTAAAACTTAAGGCTGAGCTTGCAGAGAAATATTTACAAAAAAATAATATAGAAGCAGCAAAAAAAGAACTTAGTGAAATTAGTAAAATTAGTAAAGAATCAATGGATAATACACGTGCAATAGTTAATAAACTTAAACACCGTACCATTAAAGAAGAAATTAAAATTATCCAAGATATTATGATAATGAGTGATATTCAACTAAATCTTAATAACAATTTTGCTACTAAACCAACTGGGCTTCAAGAGTGGACTATTACGATGATTTTAAAGGAATTAACAAATAATATTATTAAACACAGTAAAGCTAATAAATGTGATATAATATTAGATGAGAGTAATAATAACTACACTATTACTGCTAAAGATAATGGTTGTGGATTTGAGGTAATAACAGGAAGTGAATTAGCTTCAATTAGGGAAAGAATAAAGGTAGTAGAAGGAAAAATAGAAATACTTTCTAAAAAAGAACCTACTATTATTAGAGTAACAATTAGTAAAGACAACTAATGGAGGTATTTATGAGATTATTAATTGCAGAAGATCAAAGTATGCTACGTGATGCTATGGCTACACTACTTCTTATGGAAGATTCAATCGATGAGGTATTACAAGCTAAAAATGGAAAAGAAGCAATGGATATATTGGTGGACTCTAGTATTGATGTAGCTATACTAGATATAGAAATGCCTGAAGCTACAGGTTTAGATGTACTAGAATTTATCCGTAATAAAGGTATAAGCTGTAAAGTAATTATAGTTACAACATTCAAAAGATCTGGTTACTTTGAACGTGCCATTAAAAATAATGTTGATGCATATGTTCTTAAAGATCGCTCTATCGATGAATTAATGAAAACAATAAATAATGTTTTAGCAGGGAATAAGGAATATTCACCAGAACTTATGGAAAATATTTTTACTAATCATAATCCCCTATCAAATCAAGAAAAAATATTATTAGTAAAAGTTAAAGAAGGTTTGTCTAATAAAGAAATCTCTTCAGAACTATATTTATCTGAAGGGACAATAAGAAATTATATTTCTAATATACTAACAAAACTTAATTGTAAAAATAGAACAGAAGCTGTAAAAAAGGCAACTGAAGAAGGCTGGATATAAAATGGAAAAGAATAAACTATCTCTACAGCTATCTAGAACAGCCCTTACAATAACTTTATTAATTTGGTTTCTCGCTTTAACTATCTACTGTGGTTATACATTATTTCTACTGCCTATCTTTTTTTTATACATAGTCCCAACTATATTTAATATTATCATTGCTTATGAAAAGAATCATAAAAAAAGTAATTCCTTAGCAGGGATTTTGGCAACACTTTTTTCATATATTGGTTTTGGGGTGATATCAATTTCTATGTATCCTTCGTATCTAGCCGATATAATTTATATATTATTTATTCCGCAAACTACCTTTTTAATACTTTCTTGTTTAATATTTAAAAAATAGAAAAAAACAGTTAGTATAATTAAAAAAATAAATGAGAGGAGTTTTATAATGAAAAACAACACTTTACCTCTAGTTTTAACAAGAATATCACTAGGTATAACTTTACTATATATAGGTGCACTATTTGTTTTATCCACACCATCTAGTTCAGATCGTAGTGTAGGAGATGGAATAGGTATGATGTTGGTATTCTTATTTCCACATCTAGTTACATTAGCAATTTCTACTATATTAAATATTATTATTTCATTTGAACGCATTATAAACCAACCACTAATAGTTATAACACTTATTGTTTATATTGCATCAGGATTACTAGGTGCTTTTTTCGTTCCTTTTTTTAGTAGTTTGACTATCCCAGCAATTACGATTCAAGTTATCTTATTATTAATTGCTTGTATAACCTTTAAATAGTGTCTTATTTTATAAAAGAAAAAAATACATTATTTCGTAAAAATAATATTCAGGAGGAATTTAACATGGAAAAGAATAAACAATCTCTTCAATTATCTAGAACAGCTCTTACAATAACTTTATTTATTTGGTTTCTAGCCTTAACAATCTTCTTGGCTTATACTTACTTCCTATTTCCAATATTCTTAATATACTTAATCCCAACTATATTAAATATTATTATTTCTTATGAAAAACGATATGAACAAGATGATTTCTTTGGAATGATACTTATCACACTACTTTCTTATATTATTTTTGGTCTAATAATAACTTTTATAGCACCTTTTCTATTCTATATATTTGCTATATTCTTTATTCCACAAACTATCTTTTTAATACTTGCTTATTTAACATTTAACAAAGACAGAATAAAATAATTAATATAGTTACAAAAAAGAATGAAAGGAGTTTTTAAAATGGAAAAAAATACAACAGCTTTAGTCCTTACTAGAATAACACTAGGAATAACATTACTATATATAGGTTGGCTATTTAATTTATTTGAATCATCTAGCTCCTATTCAAGCGCAGGAGGTGGAGTGGGTATTATAATGTTCTTCTTATATCCATATCTAACTGCTGTAGTAATAGCCGCTCTATTTAATATTATTATTTCATTTAAAGAAAGTATTAATGAACCCTTGATAATTATAACAATAATTATATACGTATTTGCCGGAATGCTAGGAGCACTTTTTTTCACATCTACAGTAATAATAGCTATTATCCAAGTAATACTATTAGTATTTTCTTTGTCAACATTTAAAAATAAAGATGATTAAAGAAATAATATTCAGGAGGATTCTAACATGGAAAATAATAAACTACCACTAATGTTTTCTAGAATAGCACTTGCAATAACTTTATTCATTTGGTTTGTATTTTTAACAGTTGGACTTGTTTTTTTATACTACCTAATATTTTTATTTATTTTATTCTTAATACCTACTATATTAAATATTAAGATTTCCTATAAAAAACACTATGAAGATAACAATCCCTTACCCCTGATATTAATAACACTTTTTTTATATATTAGTTTTGGAGCAATGTTGATTTCTTTATTCCCTGATTATTATTATATTCGTATACTATGTGTTTTTTTTGTTCCACAAACTATCTTTTTAATACTTGCTTGTTTAGCCTTAAAAAAATATAATAAAATGGCTAATATATTAAAAAGAATTAATGAGAGTAATTTTAAGTTGAAAAATAACACTTTACCTCTATTTTTAACAAGAATATCACTAGTAATAACTTTGCCATATATAGGTTGGCTAGTTACTATATTTGAATCATCTAGTTTATATTCAAGTGTAGAAAATTGGATGGATATGATTATTGAATATCTACCTTTTCATCTAGCAGCTGTTGTAACAGCTACTGTATTTAATATTTTCATTTCACTAAAACAAACTATTAATGAATCTATGATAATGACAACAATAAGTATATACGTAATTTCTGGAATGCTAGGAGAACTTTTTTTCCCATCTACTGTAATAATATCTATTATCCAAGTAATACTGTTAGTATTTGCTTTGGCAACATTTAAAAATAAAGATAATTAAAAAAATAATATACTGGAGGTTGTTAAATGAACAACAATGATTTTTCACTAGTCTTAAATAGAATATCTCTTGCGATAACTTTGCTATATTTTGGTTTTCTATTTATCTTATCTTCACCATCTAGTTCAGATCCAAGTGCAGGAGCTGGTGGAGGTATGTTATTAGCAATTCTATTTCCACATCTAATCGCACTAGCAATTGCAGCTATATTTAATATCATTATTTCATTAGAAGGAAGCATTAATCAAATATTAACAGGTATAACACTTATTTTATATATTATAGCTGGCTTACTTGGAACTATTATGGTTCTAGCGGTTTCTGTGCAAGTTGTTTTATTAAGTATTAGTATCTATAAATTCAAATAGAACTACATATCAAATAATTAATTTATAGGAGGTGTTTTAATATGAAAAATAATAATGTATCTCTAATACTATCCAGAATATCACTCGCAATAACATCAATTTATGTATTCTTTATTTTATATCTAATTATTTCAACAACTTATAGAGTAGATCATGGAGAACGAGATCTGCAAATTGGATTTGGTATGGTGTTTGGATTTTTACTACCTCATTTAATTGCATTAGTAATTACAACAATACTCAATATAATTATTTCATTCGAAAAAAGGCATACCTTTGCATTAGTAATTACTACATTAATTTTATATGCTGTAACTGGATTTTTGGGGGCTGTTTTTATCCCTTATACTTTAGTAACAGTTATTATTCAAATAGTTTTGTTATTAATATCTTGTATAACATATAAAAGAAATACATATAAAAATACTAATATCACTAATTTCAATAATACTAATAATCTAAATAGTAGTATAAGTTCAGATAACATAATAGACTCTGATAATAAAGAAGTACCTCAAAGTAGAAAATTTATTAAAAATAATAATCTAGCTAAAGTTTCTTTAATAATTAGTGTTCTTTGGGCTTTATATTTAATAATAACTAGTTTGTTATCACTAAACGAAAATTTTTATTACAACCCATTTTATTTTATTGGTTTAATAATTGCCATACTTCTAAATGCTTTAGTTATCCAGAAAAATGGTAATAATCTAATATTTAAAGTTATCGTTAATATTGTTGTTGCCTTATTTTTATTTAAGTTATTCCCATGGTTTTTAGCGATATTTGTAATGATACTTGCACTTACAGTTGTTGTAAATATTTATATAAACAAACCCTTATCTTATGAAACTGGTATTATTATAACTATATTCTCGAGTTTATTATATTTTATAACTTCAGTACTTTTTGGAGCTATAGGAGATATTCCTTACCTTTCTATTGTTCCATTAGTTTCTACAGCAGTACTAGCATTATCATTATTATCGAAATAATAAATAAAAGGAATGGTATTTTTTCCATTCCTTTTATTTATTTACAAGTTTGAAACTTATATCAATTAACTGTTTTAAATAATCTAAATCTATATTATTATCAATCACAACACTAATCCAATGTTTTTTACTCATATGGTATGAAGGAAATATATTTCTTTCATTAATAATCATAGGAATATGGTCAGTATTATGTTTTAGATTAATAATTTTAACTTTTGATTCTATTGGACTTTCTTTATTTAATTTATTATACTCTACATCAAGTATTAGAGCATACCATTTATTTTTATCTGTCACAAAGGCTTTTATATTCGGATTACTTTTAAAATGTTTAACCATAGTGCCACTATACTTTTTGTTTATATATTTTTTAATTTCATTATAAATAGCATTTTTATTATCAGTTAACTCTAAAATCTCTTTTATTATTATTTCTACTTCATCACGAACATTTGAAACTAGCTCTCCTACTGCACTATCTACACTAAATAATGGATATATTTCATTAAAATTATTATCATAGACTTCAATTTCAAAAGCTTTATCTAAAACTCTAATTTCAACTCTAAACTCATTATTTAATATATCTTTATTTAGATACAGTCCTACACTATCTCTCAAAAAGCCAAATTTAGTTAATTGTTCTTCAGTAAGACTATACTTTTCTACATTTAGTATTTTCATTTTATTAGAATCTTAATCTATCATGTGGCTCTTGCCATTTATCTACACTTGGACCACCAGGAACTATTTCTTTACCACCAGATAAATAGTAACCAACTTTTATTGCTTCAAAATCAGTTGTATCACCAAAACCAGGAGTTTGATATAAATCTTTTAAGTAATTAAATATATTTGGGTAATCTTCTATTCTTTTTTTATTAGCACCATACATTCCATAGTATACGACATCAAAGCGTATCATAGTCGTATAAAATCTAATATCAGTTTCTGTAATAGAATTTCCATTAATATATCGTTGATTTGATAAGCGTTCTTCTACTTCATCTAATGCATCAAAAAATCTATTAAATGCTAAATCATACTCATCTTGAGTTTTAGCAAATCCCATTCCATAAACTCCATCATTAACTGCAACAGCTAATTTCTCATTCCATTCATCTATTTGTTTTGCTAAAGATTCTGGATATAAATCTATTGCACCTTCTTTATGAAGCGGCTTAAATATAGTAGCAAATTCATGAAGTATTTCAGCTGATTCTTTTCGTACTATTTTTTCAGTTTTCAAGTCTACTAATGCAGGTACAGAATATGGCCCTTCATAATTAGGTTCACTATAATTGTAAACTGATTTTATTGTTGGTTTTTTTAATACTGGATCAACACCATCTGAATCTAGTGAAAATTGCCAACCATCTTCACCTCTACGATAATCTAATGTACCTAGACTAATTACATTATCTAATCCTAATAATTTTCTAGCGATTACTGCACGGTGAGCATATGGACAAAGTGCTGCCCATAATAATCTATATCTATCTTTTTCAATTGGTTGTTCCTCTGTGTTAAATGGTTTATTAAAATAAGTCATGTCGCTTTCTCCTTAGTTAATTTGTTTTCTAGATTTATCAAAAATTTCCATAACCGCTAAACTATGTGCCTTTTGTTTTTGCATGAAATCAAAATCTTTATTATCAATTACATCAATAAATTTCTTAAACTCCGAATACATTCTATGTTTATGTATATTTTTATTAACTTTCATTTCTACTTCTTTATTTTTAATAATATAGTTTGGTACTTCATTTAGAGGACCTATTACTTTTATAAGACCTTTATCACCTTGAATATTAGCGTAACTATTATTATAGGTATCTTTAGCTGCAATACATACTACTTTAAATTCATCATATTCTAATATTAAAATTCCTGAAGTATCTACTTCTCTAACTATATTTGGATAATACTTACTATTTTTCGGAGCTCCAAATAATCCTACTGCAAAGTGAATATTATAAATATTAAGGTCTCCTAATACACCTCCACCTTGGTTTTTATCAAAGACTGGTGCAATAATACCTTTTTTAAAAGCTTCATATCGTGAAGATAATTGCGAAAAATTACATTCTACTAATCTAATATTTCCTATTTGAGAAAGATTTTCTTTTATTTCTAAGTAATTAGGAAGATATTGGTTAGTTATAGCCTCTATTAGAATAAGATTTTTACTCTCTGCTAATTGAAATAATTCAACAGTTTCATTATAATCCAATGTAAATGGTTTTTCACAAATTACGTTTTTCCCAACTTCTAGTGCTTTTTTAGCAACTGAATAATGTAAGTTATTAGGAACAGCTACGTAAATCGTATCTATACTAGGACTACTTAAACATTCATCTAGGTCTGTAAATATTTCTTTTATATTATACGTACTTTGTAAGTTCTTTAAATTCTCTATATTTCTCGCAACTATTGCTTCTAATTTTATTTCTGGGAGCTCATGTGAAAAAGATAAGAAATCTTTGACAATCATTCCTGCGCCAACTATACCTAAGTTCATTAATTTCACTCCTTTACTTTTAAAACTACTTTAATTATATATTGATAATTAGCAATTATCAAATTTCCAATATAAAAACGAGATTCATCATGAACCTCGTTTTACTCATTTATTATTTTGCTTTTTTTCTTGATTTAACAACTCCAACTAAAATAGGAATTAAACTAATTAAGATAATAGCTATTACTACTACTGAGAAGTTATTTTTAACAAATTCTATGTTTCCAAAGAAGTATCCAACAGAAACAAAAAGTGTACACCAACAAAGTCCTCCGAAGAAGTCAATAGTTCTAAACTTTCTGTACTCCATTTTTCCTGCTCCAACTATAAATGGAACAATAGTACGGATGATCGGGAAGAATCTAGCTAAGAAAATAGATTTCCCACCATGTTTAGCAACAAAGTTCTCTGCATCTTGAATATTTTCATCTGAAACAAGTTTTTTAAACCATGGTTTACTCTTTAGATATTCTGAAAAGTTTCTACCGATAAAGTAGTTACAGTTATCACCAATAACAGCTGCAGCTATACATAATAATAATAGTGCAAATATATTATTGCCTGTTGCTGCCCATAATGCTCCACTAGCAAATAATAGTGAATCACCTGGTAGGAATGGCATAAATACCACACCTGTTTCTATAAAGATAATTAAAAATATTATTCCATACATCCACCACGGACCATGTTGAATCATCAGTTCGCCTAGATGTTTATCTATGTGCAATACAAAATCAATTAAAAATTTTACTGTCTCCAAAATTTCCCTCCTGATATTAAATGTAATTTAGATTATAACATAGCTTATATACCTTGTCTATTAATTCTAATATAATATCATATTTTTATTATTCTTTAATAAATTTTTTCATTTCTGCAATATATTCTTTATTACTATTATGTTTTCTAAGATGATTTAAAACTCCTATTGTTGGCTCGCTAACATCTTCCAATTTACGTCTAGTCTGCCATAGTATTTTAACTTCATCTGGTGATAATAGTAAATCCTCTTTTCTTGTAGAGCTTTTTAGGAAGTCAATGGCTGGAAACACTCTTCTAGAAGCTAATTCTGGTGAAAGAACTATTTCCATATTCCCAGTTCCTTTGAATTCTTCAAAAATTAAATCATCCATTCTTGAACCAGTGTTTATTAATGCTGTTGCAATAATAGTTAGACTTCCTCCACCTTCAACGTTACGTGCTGCACCAAAAAATGCCTTTGGTTTATGAAGACTTGAAGGATCTACTCCACCACTTAGCACCTTACCACTACTAGGTTCTACAATATTATATGCACGTGCAAGACGAGTTATACTATCCATTAGAATTATAACATCTTGTCCTAATTCTACACGACGTTTTGCATGTTCAATAACTAACTCCGCTACTTTAATATGGTTCTCAGAAGTTTCATCAAAAGTAGAACTTACTACATCTGCACCTTTTACAGATCTTTCCATATCTGTAACTTCTTCTGGTCTCTCATCAATCAATAAGATAATTAATTTTTTATCTGGATAGTTTTTTCTAATTGAATTTGCTATATCTTTTAATAGCGTAGTCTTACCAACTTTAGGAGGTGCCACAATTAATCCACGTTGCCCAAATCCTATTGGTGCTACTAAATCAACAAATCTTCCTGATAAATTTTCTTTAATAGTTTCTAATACTATTTTTTTATCTGGATATATTGGAGTTAACGCCTGAAAATGTGATCTTCCTTTTGCTACTTCTGCATCTACTCCATTAACTAAATCAACCTGAAGTATCCCTGCATAACGTTCCCCTTCTCTAGGTTTTCTAACTTTTCCACTTACTTCGTCACCTTTTTTTAGTTCAAAACGACGAATTTGAGAAGCAGAAATGTAAATATCAGTCTCACCTTTTTTATAGTCAACCGTTCTTAAAAAACCAAATCCATTCTCTGGGTGAATATCGTCTAGTATGCCAGTTGCGTAATAGTGATCTTCACTTTTTGATTGTTTCTCTAAAATAGCTAAAACTAATTCTTTTTTGTTTAAAGTATAATAACGAGGTACTCCTAATTCTTTTGCAAGGATAGTCAGTTCCTTAGTAGTTTTACTTTTATACATCTCTTCAAAATTTTGATTACTCATTAAATTTCCTCTTTCTTACATTATACTAGGGGTAAATTATCTAAATTCACCCCTATCTTATAATTATTTATCTTTTACTTAAAACTATAACTGCTAGTAATATAAATGCTGCACCCAATATATCAAAAATACCAAATGTTGATCCTAATAGTAAAAATGAAAACACTATTGCAGCAATAGGCTCAAGACAACCGATAATACTTCCTTTAACTGCCCCAATTAATCTTACTCCTTCAAGGTATAAGCTAAATGAAGCGATAGTTCCTATTAGTATTATTCCACTAATACATAAAAAGTCAATATAACTAAATCCTTGTGGTACATAATAGCTACCTGTTCCAAAATATATTACAATACCCGAGATTAATAGCCCCCAGGCAATAGTTGGCATAACTCCATATTTTGCGGTTAGGTGAAGAGAAGATATATTATAACTTGCTAAACCTATCGCAGAAAGGATTCCCCAAAACAATCCTACTGAAGAAATATTTAATTTACTAAAATCTAAGTGCGTTGCCATCAGTACAACACCAAATAGTGCTGCAGTAATAGCAATTACTTCTCTAGGTAGTGGTGCTCTTCTATTAACTATACAATAAAATGCCATTATCATTACTGGACCAGTAAATTGAATTACCGTTGCCATACCAGCATTAGTATATTTTATTGCCAAAAAATACGTTTCCTGACATATTAATAAACCAAAAAACGAAAAATTAATAAGTCTTATTATATCTTTTTTATTTTTAAAAACTCTAAATAAATCTGTTTTATCTTTAAAAAATAGCAATGTTATTAAAATTAATCCTGCATAAAACATCCTTGTAGATATTACCCACATTGAATTAATTTTTGAAACATTTAGTAGATATTCACCTAATACACCTGATATTCCCCAGCATGTTGCACCTGAAATAGTGAGTAAGGCCCCCTTTTGCACTGTAGATAACTTCATACTATTCTTCCTCTAAATGATCGAATAATCTTAATCTAGATTTTACTATTTCATCTGATCTTTCTACTACTTTATTGTATGTCTGATCTTTAGATAAAAGAATACTCGTAAATAATGTAATCATATTATTTTGTGAAATCATCATATTACCACATGTGTAGAACTTCGCATTTAAATCATTATTTATGTACCCGAATGGCGAGTACCAGAATCCATATCCTATATCATTCTTATCCTCAAAGAAATCATGCGCAACATCTTCTGGATAACCCTTAATTAATGGAATTGGATATAATAGGCTTAAAGCTTTTATCGCTTGTTCTTTATTTTCTATTTTTGATTGTAATACCGAGTAAAGATCTAATTTTTTACCCATTAAAACAGTGTCTTCACTAACTTTGAAACTAGTATCATAGTGTTTTTCAAAGTTATCTTTATACTCGTTAATTATTTCTTCCTCATCGCACATAATCGAGAAATCATCATCAAATAAATTCTCCTGTTTTAAATATAAATACGCATTTAAATTTTCTTCTTGATAATCTAATGAGATTAGTGGATTAGTACTTAAGAACAAACTCTTCTTAGATTCAAACGCAATAAAATACCTATTTTTTATAAATAAATATCTAGTTAAAGCTGCTAGGGATGTATTATTTTCTAATAATACCAAGTTCTTTCTTGATAATACTATTCTCTTCAATTCATCTTTTTCTATTTGTAACAACGCTGATCTAATATCTTCTTGCCAAAGCTCTGGATAAATATCTCTTACAACAGAAATATGTGGTTCGTTTAGTTTTTCTTTATAATTTTCAAGTTCTTCTAAGAATTGAATTCTCTCATGCCACAAAGAAGTAAAATCTTTTTCTTCTTTCATATTGAAGAATAAAGTAAAGTAAACTTCTTCTTCCTTAAATACAGCTAGTATCCCGGGTATCACAAAAGTTGTATCACTAAAATCTACCCATTCTTGACTACTCTTATTTTTACCATCTGATACACCACCATAGATACCAAAATATTCTTCATCATGCTCATCTATATCAAGAAATGTAACTTGCGTTTTTAATTCCTCAAAACCAGAAAGAACACTACTATTATCAAAACTAGTTAGAAAATCATTTGAATCAAGCAACCAAGTTGATTCGTACCCAATACCAATAATAGCATGCTTTGTATCAGGTGTCCTTATTATAAATCTTTCTCCCCTTTTAGAAGAAAATAGACTTATAAATTGTGATTCATTAAAAGTTTTCTTTACCTTGAATTTTACTACAAGTTTGTCATCAAGAACTATATCACTGAAATTATAATCTATAATCCTCTGATAATCATTCATAACAATCTACTCCTCTGCCTGATTATTTGTGTTATTTAATGCTTCTTCTCTTTCCTTTTCTAAACGAAGTTTTGCTTCAAGTTGTTTTTGTCTTTGTTTAATTAATCTATTTACTTCCTCTTCTGATTTATAACTTGCTTCTTTATCAGTGAAAATAATTAAATTTTTATGTTGATTTAAGACTGATAAAATAGTTTTATTTTCTTCATTATCGTTTTCAAAAAGTTCTGCAATATACTTTCTCTTATCTGAACCCACAGCTACAACAAATAGGTTTCTTGCAGACATTAGATTTTCATACCCTATACTTACTAGTTTATTACTATTTATTTCCATACCTGAACTTTGAAGTTGGTTCTTTTCATCATCCGAAAATTCTACAAGGTGGACATTTTTATTATCTTCATCTACATAACGATAGTCTAATATTCCACCATCTGATCCTAAAACTACTATTGCAACATCAATAGGATTATCTTCTAGCACTTCTTTATACTCTTGAAGTTCGTCTACCCATTTATCACTATCTTTGCATTCCGGATAATAAACATTTTTTAAATCTATATCTAATTTTTTTAGTAGTTCACGACGAGTAAATCGGTATAAACCAAAGTTCTCTTCAATATCGATATCAGCAAATTCTCTTTGACCTAATACTGTTACATGTTTATAACGATATTTCCCCATCTTACAATCATCTATCATTCTATTTGTAAACTGAGTATTTATTATATGTTCTGGTAAAGATATCACTGCACCATCCTCTAGATTTTTCTCAAATTCATCATACATTCTATTTAGTACAGCTGTTTCACTATTACACACTATATATTTCACTCTTTCACCTCCGAGCAAACTTCTTACATTTTTATATATTATATCACATTTAGCAGTTGCTAACAACGTTAACCACCTTTAACAACTACCATTAGCACTCTACTTTAATTAACTTAGATAGTGTATACGAATATATATAAGTTTGAACATTTTCTACACAATAATATTGTTCTACCGCTTCTTTATATATTCGTAGCTGTTCTTTATGTCTTTCAATCAAAATACTTTCACCAGCACCTACTGATACATTATCTGTTTTATAGTCGATTATCATATATTCTTTTTCATTAAGAATAACTAATAGATCTACTACCCCTTGCAAAATTACTTCTTTTTCGCTAATACTTTCTTTATATAGCTGTTGTGCTTGTTTAGAAATAGTAAAAGCAACCTCTGTTTCACAATTCTTTGCTGTTCTTACTGTCTCTATTAATTCATTATTTATAAAATTATAAATTTTTAATTTATCATCTGAATTATTTATTAAGTTATATTCTTCTTCAGTTAGTATTCTTTGTTCTTTTATATTAATTAAAATACTATCTTTTTTTACTAAACTCTCCAAGTAGTTATCTATATCATTTATTTCTTTATTTTTTCTAATGTCGTTTATTATTCTTTCAAACAACTTATGAACAACATTTCCTCGTAAGATTGCCTTACTAGTAGATGTTGATTTAGCTAGATTAGATAATTCCAAATATCCTTTTTTATCCTCTTTATTTTTTATAAATTCATCTTGTTTATTTATTTTTTTCAAAGCACTATATGATGTTTTAGCAGGGAAGAATTTATTTTTGGATTTAGCTCCTTCAATAATTTGTTCCCCTTTTAAAGCTTTATTACTAAATTCACTATAAAACTCTTTTAAATAATCTTCATAGTTATTTTCATCACCTGATTCTACGATTTCTCCACTAACTTCTGGAATATATTGTTCGAAACTTGCTCCATGCTCGCTTGTATATTGGTAATTATCTTCACTATAATCATTTAATACTACATTAAGAATTTTTTCAAAATCACCTTCTTCAAACAATGCTTTTGAAACATTATTCCCCATAGCTTCTTCTTTGTTTAATTCGATACCTTCAGGACTGACTAAATAAAGAACTTTTTCCGCACGAGTTAGGGCAACATATAGATTACGGACTTCTTCTTCTCTTTCTTTAATACGAATTAAATTACTATTTAATTTATATAAATTGTTAAAATAACTATTTTCGATAGTTGAAATATTATACTTTTTACATAAATTATCTATATCGATACTTAATCCAAATTCCTCAGTAAACAGTACTTCGCCACTATATCCCCTTTTACTAAATGAAGTATCCAAATCAGAAACAAAGACGTATTTATACTCTAATCCTTTAGAAATATGGATTGTAGATAGAGTTACACTATTATTAGGTACTTTTTTCTTAGTTTCAAATACTTCTTCATCTTTAATATTTTTCAAATGATTAACAAAACCACTTAGTTTATTATCTAGATTTTGATAATCTATAACTAAATCTCTAAAGTTCTCATAATAATCTACTTCTTCATCACTTACACTTATTGTAACTAGATAATTAATAAAATCTATGTCTTTAGAGATTTTTTCTAATAAATCTATCAATGAATTATTTAGACTAAAATTCAACCATTTATTAAAGATGTTTAATGTTTTTTTGTCTTTTTCGGTAGCACTATTTTTTATTTTTTCAAATAAATTTTTTCCATCTTTAAGAGATAGTTCTAACAATTCATCATTACTATAATCAAAAATTTCACTGTGTAATAATGCTATCAAACTAGCTTCTCTATTAGTATTATCTAAAAAGCTAAATAAGTTGAAAAGTAAATTAAAACATATCGATGTAGTAAATCCTACTTTTTCTTTAAAGAATAGTGGTATATTATATTTTGAGAAAATATTTTTATACTCTATCATTTTAGTGCTGTTTCTTACTAAAACTGCATAATCACTATATTTATTTCCTTCTTCAATACCTTTTAGAATTTCACTAGCTATATTTTCTATTGATTGTACTCTATAAAGTTTTTTATCATCTTGCTCCACCCCAGTAAAATAACTAACCTTCCCATTAATTAATCTTGTAGGTATTACATTATTATTTTTTATCTTAACTGCAGGATAATATAGAGCACTCTCTTCATCATAACTTATACCAGCGTTTTTATCTGCCATTAATCTATTAAAGACATAGTTACTACTCTTTAAAATATTTTCATGACTCCTAAAGTTTTCTTTTAGTAGAATACAGATACCAACACCTTTATATTCTAAACTATAGTCTTTATTTATATCATAGTTATCAATAAATAGTTTTTTATAACTATTATATTTTTCTTCAAAAAGATCTGGATTAGATCCTCTAAAACCATAAATAGCTTGCTTTACGTCTCCAACTCTAAAGAAGTTTACATTATCACCTTTTATTATATTAAGAATATACTCTTGTAAATTATTATTATCTTGATATTCATCAACGTATATTTCAAGGAAATAATCTCTATAGTAATTTGCCGCTTCGGTATGTTCTAATTTTCCTTCATTTTTATGGACTAAGGCTTTAATTGCAAGGTGGTTTAAGTCTGAGAAGTCTAAAAAGTTATTAGCTCTTTTTTTCTTAATAAATTGTTCATGTACGCTTATTAAAACAGTTCTAAAATTATTAGAGAAATCATAAGTATGTTTTGCTATTTGAAAAATAGATAGATAGTTGTTAAGTGTGATAAAAGCATTATTTAGAGCTTCTGCATTAAAAACATTCCCCTCTGCATCTAACTCTCTTTCCAAAATTCTAATTAATTCATCAATTTCTTCAATTTTTTCAAGTTTACTACCTAAAAGACTTTGTTTCTCATCCTTAGAAATTTCTTTACTTATTTTTTCTTTCTTTGTATCTGAAAGTATACTGTTAGAAATAAGTTTATCAATATTATATTCTTTATAACTATCTATAAAACTTCTAATATTTTTAGCATAGTTTACAGCAAGAGTAATTTCTTCTTTAGAAGTTAATGATTCTAATTTCTCATATTGTTCTATTAATTCATAATCTACTAAATTAAATTGCTGTAATGTACTATCTAGATTTCCTAGGAAATCTGTTTCTAAATATTCTTCAAAATTAGGTATAGTTAGAAGTTTATAATATACATCAATTATAGATGACACAATGTTATTTTTATCCCCTAGTATTGTAAATAGCGAGTCAGTAATATTTTTATCTTCTTTTGCATATTGCTCAAGTACTTCATTAATTGCATCTACTAAAAGATTTTTACTATTTGGTAAGACACTGAAATTAGGAGATAAGTATTTATATTCCCCATCAATCTTTTCCTCAACTAAATAATAAAATTTCTTTAAGACACTTAAACAGAAACTATCAATAGTAGTTACCAAAGCATTATTCATTAGCATTCTCTGTTTTCTTAAAAATAGTCTGTCTTCTTCTAACTCAGTTGCTAATAATCTTTCAGTAATTTTATTTTCTATACGTACTAACATATTTTTTGCAGCAGCTGTTGTAAATGTCAGTACTAACATTTTATCTATATCCCATCTATCACATGCGACTTTTCTTGCTATTCTTTCTGATAAGACTTCTGTTTTACCACTTCCAGCTGCTGCAGCTACTAAGATGTCAGCACCAGTTATTGAAATAGCCTGCCATTGAGGTGGTGTTGGGGGATATTCTCTATTTTTAGCAAAGCTATCAATTTTTTCAATTTTAATCATAAATTTATCCTCTTAATTAAAAATTATCACTTACTATTTTAACATATATTAGGTACTAACGTATATACTTTACTACTTTAATTCACTCTTACTCTTATCATAATAAAACTAAATATTTATGTTTGAAATCTAAGTTTATTAAAATTTATTGACTTACTAAAATAACCCCTATATAATTAATGAAGATTTAATAAAATTTTACTAAAGGTGAAAACATGAAATATAAATATTTGGCACTAGCTCCGATAGCTATGGCAGGAGCTTTACTAAGACAAAATAAAAAAATTAAAGTTACAAAACACACTTTACCATTTAAAAGCTTGCCTATCGACTTTAATAATTATAAAATTGCCCATGTCAGTGATATTCACTGTGATAAAGTTGGTTATAGTGATTTATCGTTTTTAAATAAATTAAGAAAATTCAACCCAGATATAATTGTTATAACAGGCGATATTTTAGATAGTTATAAAAACAATATGGATGTTGCCTATAATGCTCTATGTCAACTTAGTTCTATTGCTACTTGTTACTTTGTTACAGGAAATCACGAACTACGTTTAGATAAAGAGAGAGAAGAATTAAAGTTAATGCTAGAAAAACTAAATATTACATATCTAAGTAATAATAACATTACATTAAGTATTGGAGATTCTGAAATTAATCTAGTTGGAGTTGAAGATTATAATTATTTTAAGTTTAAGGATAATTTATATCATAGAGAAAACTTTAAAAATATGCTTAATGAATTGTTCTCAAATAATAAGTTTAATATTTTATTATCACATCGCCCTGAAAAATTTAATCTTTATGTTGAAGAAAAATATGATTTAGTATTTTCTGGACATGCGCACGGTGGTCAATGGCAAATACCATTTATTGGTGGTATCTTTTCTCCAACTCAAGGTTTCTTTCCTGAATTTTATAAAGGCATTCATAAGAAAGATAATACTACCTTAGTAATCTCTCAGGGACTAGGAAATAGTTCTTTCCCACTTAGAATAAATAATTTAAGAGAATTAATTTTAGTTACATTAAAAAAAGAAGATTAGAGAAAAATCTCTAGTCTTCTTTTTGGTTATCTTTTAATTAATTTTGCGCATCTTCGATGCTTAAACGACTTAACTCTTCTCTTACCCCGCAGTTGCGTTAATCATTAGATTTCTTAAATCTAAAAGATGAAAAGAAATCTTATTGAGTAACGTATGCAAGAATATCCCAAGGCTTAGGAAAGTTTGACGTTAGCCTTGGTTGATATTCACTGTTAGAACTAAGAATTTATTCGTCCTTTTGTCCTCTAAATTCAAGTTCTTGTTGCATACGTAATCCGTAAAGTTCTTTGCGCATCTTCGATGCTTAACAACTTAACGGCTTACGCAAAGTACAATTTCTCGAATTTTTCGATTTTTTCTTCGAATCCTTTTAATGCTAATTCAATAGCTTCTGGTTTAGACATATCTACACCAGCATTTTTTAATACATTAATTGGATAGTCTGAATTTCCTTTTGATAAAAATTCGTCAATATAAACTTGTGCATTTTTACTATCTTCTAATATTAATCTAGATAGTGCTTGAGCTGCTGAATATCCAGTTGCATATTGATATACATAGTAGTTATAGTAGAAGTGAGGTACTCTTGACCATTCATATTTAATTTCTTCATCATAAGTAAATACATCACCGTAATATTTTTTAACTAAATTGAAGTACTCAGTATTTAAGAAATCAGAAGTGATTGCCCCACCATTTTGTAAGTGTTGGTTAATAATATGTTCAAATTCAGCAAATTGTGTTTGACGGTATACTGTACCAACAAATCCGTGAAGTGCTTCATTAAGAACTCTTAACATTCCTTCTTTATTTCCTTCTTTTTCAAATTTGCTGTATAGATATTCTGTTAATAATGCTTCATTACAAGTTGATGCTACTTCAGCCACAAAGATTGAATAATCTCCATATACATATGGTTGATTTTTTCTAGTGTAGAATGAATGCATTGAGTGACCTAATTCATGGATTAATGTATACACGTCATTAAGTGTTCCATCAAAGTTTAATAAGATAAATGGTTTTGTAGTATATCCTCCCCATGAATATGCACCAGAACGTTTACCTTTATTTGGATAAATATCAATCCAACGTTCAGTAAATGCTTTTCTCATATTATTTACATAGTCTTCACCCATTGGTTTAACCGCTTCTAATACGATATCTCTTGCTTCTTCAAAAGTAAATTTAATAGGTTCTCCATCAATCATAGATACTGATCTATCATATAATCTGAAATCATCGAATCCTTTTACTTTTTTATGTAATTCATAGTATTTGTGTAATGCTGGAATTTTACTATTTACAGTATCAACTAAATTATCATAAACTTCTTCAGGGATTAAGTTACTTGATAATGCATGATTTCTAGTAGAAGAATAGTTATGAGTATCTGCATAGTATTTTTTAGTTTTTAAATTTCCACCTAATGTAGAAGCTAAAGTATTAATATGTTTTTCAAAGTATTTATAAAGTGAGAAGAAAGTATTTTTTCTTAATTCTCTATCTGGACTCTCCATAAATGTTCCATATGTTCCATGAGTTAAAACATGTTTATTACCATCTTTATCTTCAACATCATCAAAATCAACATCTGTGTTATTTAATGCTGCGAATGTTTCATCACTTGCGCTTAATGCTTCACTAGCCATAGCAATTAATTTCTCCTGCTCTGGATCTAATGTATGCGGACGTTTTTTATTAATTTTTTCAATATCAAATTTATAAACTTTTAATTCATCAAGTTCTTCTATATATCCATTTAATACTTCTTCATCGACTGATAAAAGTTCCGGTACTAAAAATGACCATTCGGCTCCAAATTTAGAAGCTAGGCTTCCAGTTTTAGCATAAATTTCTTTGTTTTTACTGTCGGTACTATCTTGGTCATTTCTAAAGAAGGCATAAATATATAATTCTTCTAATTTAATTCCCCATTTTTCACTAACTTTAAAAACTTCTAGAAGTTCTTTTGCTCCTTTAGTTACCTTTCCTTTGTAATTTTTAATTTCTGGAAGAAATCCCTCTACTTCTTTAAATTGTTTCCAAAAATCTTCTTCTGTTGGAAAAATAGATTCTATATCCCATGTATTTTCAACTTTTTGGTCTTTTCTTAGTAATTCTGCCATGTAATTTCTCCTTTTTTTTACAAAAAATTAATCTTTACATACAATTATATCACACGTTCACATAATTTCATATGTAATTTTATTGAAAATATCAATAAATTTTCTGAAAATATAATGTTTCCTGACTAAAAAAGAATGAAGTGCTTATTCACCTCATTCTTTTTTAGATTTAATTTATTTTCTTATTACCATATGATCATAGTTTTCATGACCTATAAAAACTTCACATTCTTTTTTAAAATTAAAACTTTTATACAGTTTTCGCGCTCTATAATTTGATTGAGCTACATTTAAACTTAATAATGGATAACTGCTCTTAGTAAAGTCTTCCAATAATTTATTACCTACACCTTTTTCTCTACTTTCAGAAAATACATATAGTGTATCTAAATAATACTCTCCCTCTAACATCTCATCATAATCAAATATAATACTATTGTCACTTAGCCCAAATTTGCTTCTAACATTATTAAACCAGAAATCTTTCATTTCATCTAAATTATCATAATGATAGCTAAATGAAAAACCTAGAATCTCTCCATTTTCTTCGTAAACTGTACAGTATTTATGACTAAATCTATCTTCTTCCGACTCAAATATATACGTTAATATATCATAGAATATTTCTTTCGATACTTCATTTAGTATATCCAATTCTAAGGACTCTACAAATTCTCCTAAGCCTTCTAATACTTTTTTATCATCTTTAGTTGCTTTTCTTAGCATGTTTCCTCCATTATAGTTGAACTTTTATTTTTATTACTATAACAAGTTTCTATAGTTTTCCCATCAATTATAATATCAGTCTATTTATCTTAATAAATGTGTCAACAAATAAATATTATCTCTTATTCTACCTCAGCAACATTAGCATATCTTGCGAATGATGGTTCATAATTTCTTACTTTGTACCCTAATTCTGTTAATATAACAGCTACATAAGATGCACGAACTCCAGTTGTACAATATGTAATTTGTAATTTATTCTTATCTAGACCTTTATCTTCAAAGTATTTTTCCAACTCTTCTCTAGATTTAATAAAACCATCTTTATCAACTAATGAGTTAAATGGAATAGATATTGCAGTAGGAATATGTCCAGCTTTGTTTTCTCCATAAATAACACGGCCGTTATATTCAACTTCTAGTCTCGTATCAATAATTTGTACATTCTCATTACCTACTAATGTTAATAATTCATCAGTGAAAATAGCATTACTGTTATTTTCTCCTTCAACTCTAACTACATCACTAACATCAATTCTATCTTCTGATGGATTATATTTTTTATTAAATCCTAATGATTCAACTTGTTTAAAACCACCATCAATAATTTTAACATTATCAAAGCCTGCGTAATTAAATGTATAAAGAATACGTCCTTCATCCCCAAATCCTTGATCTGGCATAGTAAATCCATAGACTAATACTTCTGAATCTTCTTTAACCCCTAACTTAGAAAAAATTTGTTGATAGTTTTCTTTAGAAAGTAATTTCCCTAATTCTTCTCCTCCAAATTCCCCTAGTAAACTTATATCAGTCCAATCAACAACCGTAGCTTTATCATACATTAAAGCTCCTTCTTCTAACATACCCCCACGAGCATCAATTACTACAAGGTTGTCGTTTTCTCTATTAGATAATAAGTATTCTGCATCAACTAATTGTTTAAAATTAAATTGTGTCATAAAATACTCCTTTCACGAATAATTAATATACTAATTATTATATCATATATTATTTAAAAAAGTATTATTTTATCTTTTAATATAAGTGAACTTGTATATTCAGGTGTAATAATACACATTAGAATTAAATAAAAATATTATATTTTCTATTTAATCGTAAAGAATACTATTTACACACCATAAAATACATGTTATAATAAATCGAAATGATTTTGAAATAGAAAATATAGGAGTATATATTATGGATAAAAAGAAAAAAAATTTACTTGTTATACCATCCACACTACTAGTTCTTTCAGCTGTATGTTATGGTGGTTATGAATATTCTAAAAAAGATAACAATTCATCAAACAGCTTAGTACAGAATGTAAAAGAAGTAAAAAAAATAGCTTATGCTGAAAAAGAAAGTACTATAGTGGTTACTGCAATCACTGAAGACGGCTACGCTACTCTTCACGGAGACCATAGTCATTTTGAAAAAGGTTTAGTACCATATAATGCAAAATTTATAGATTCATTAGTTTATAAAAATGATAATTATACTTTAAAAGATGAAGATATACAATATGAAGTAGCTCAAGGGTACATAATAAAAATAGATGGAAAATTCTATTATTATCCTAAAAAAGGAGTAACACAATCAAATATAGTTGATGAAAAAACTGCAAAAGAAATAACTGCTAATGCACATCATCATGCACATTCTTCATCTTCAAATTCAAATTCAAGTAGCTCACATGAAGATAACTATACTTTTAACCCTAGTGATATCGTTAGTGAAACTGCTGATGGATATGTTGTTCGTCATGGCGATCACTACCATTACATCAAAAAAAGTTCTCTATCTTCTTCGCAACTATCACAGGCGAAACAATCTGGAGTAAATTATTCATTATCTCATTCAACAGCTGGAATTTCTTCTCCAACTAGTGATGGATATATATTTAGAGGAGCTCAAGATATTATAGGTAGCAATAGTTTTGGTTTTATCGTTCAACATGGGAGTCATCAACACATTATCCCATATTCACAACTACGTGGTACAAAATGGGAATATTTACTAAATAATCATAGTACTTCACATGCAACAACTCAAACTAGTCCAAATAACAATGATAATTATAAATTTGATCCAAAAGATATTGTAAGTGAAGATAAATATGGATATACAGTAAGACATAATGACCATTATCACTATATCCCTAAACCAAATAATGGTTCGATTACTACTCCACTTCCAAGCACACCAAAACCTGCAGTTCCTACAGTAGATAATAACAGTGATAAAAATAATAACTCAATAAAGCCTAGTATTTTATCATTTGCTGGAATACAGTTTAAAACTAGTGATGGGTTTATCCTATCAGATAATAGTAAAACTACCCCAACTTCAACAGGGCTACTTGCTTCACATGATGGCCATGAACACTTTATTTTCTACAAACAACTAGTTAATTCTAAATGGGAAAAATTAATTCCTGAGAAATATTTAGATAAAGCAAAAGAAGAATATAATTCACTAGAAAAAGAAGTAAATGAAAAAATCAATTATCTTTCTGAGAAAAATAAAATTGATAAAACTAAATTTAAATATGTAGCTACGTCTAATGGAGATGCATTATCATACGAAGGTAATACTACGCTACTAAAAGATATTAATAATACTGACAATAATAAAGTTGAAGATAAACCAACTTATTCTGCTGAGGTGGCGAAAAAAATAAACCACCTAGCAAAAATATTAAATATTGATCCTAGTTTAATTAAATTAGTAGAAACAGAAAATGGTCAGGCATTATCATATCCACACGGAGATCATAGTCATACTGTATTACTTAACGCTATTCATGTAGACGAAACTGAAGTTGAATTAACAGATGAAATTAAGAAACAAATAGATTATATTGCAGATGTATATGGTGTTCCTAAAGAAGCTATAAAAGTAACGAAAGATTTCTTCGTATTTAATGAACCAGCACATGCTTATGATCCGACTCATATTCACCCTTATATTATACCTAGAAGTAAATTAGAAATTCCTAAAATTACTGGAGATGATGAGTTAGATTTTGAAAATGAATTACTTTCATTATCTAAACGTACAGGTATTCCAGTAGATAAAATTACCGTTGAAGGAAATAAATTTGTAATTCCTCATGGTGATCACGATCATTACGTTAAAATAATTTCTAAAGGAGCTAACTTATACTATAAAAATAAACTTCCAAATATTACAGGAACTTATATTCCGGGTGAATTAGATAAGAGTAAAGTTTTAAGAGAAATTGAAAAATTAAAAAATAACTCAAATATAATATATAGCACTGATACTAAAAAAGCTCATAGAATAAACAGAGCATTAAATCAATTAATAAGTGAAATTAACGAACTACCTAGTAATTCAACAGCTGGATATTTAAAAATGTTGAATAATTTTGATGATAAATACATCGGTGTTAAAGATGAAAATAATACTACTCCAGCTACAGACACTATAACTGATCAATTAACTAAAACTTATAATGAATTACTTGATAAAGTAAAAGAAAGTAATGTTGAATATTATAGTATTACTAAAGCTAGTTTAACTGATAGACTAAACAAAGCTGTCTCTGAAAAAGATAGTAATGCATTTGCGCAAGTATCTCACCTATTGAGTGAAATCAAAAAATTTGATAATCAAACTGGAGCTACTGGTTTAAGTTATATTAAATATTTCATTGAGAATTTAGAAAGTGATAAAGTAAACAATAACTTACGCGAAGAGATGGCTTCTCTAATAAAAGATACATATGAAAGTGAAGCTAAAATTTCAGTTATCCCAATGCATACATTGGTTGAGCGTTTAATTAATGCTAAAAATCTACTTCACTACTCATTAGAAAATCCAACAATTACAAAAGTTGAGCACGGAGCTAACTATAAAAAACTTCAAGAAATTGATGAATCTGGTGAAACTATATTTAAATCTGCAAAACAATTTGTAGATGAGCTTAGCGACTTTTTACCTGCATTAGAGTTTTCAAAAGCAAAATATATAATTAAAGATGAGAAAGCTCCTGTTGAAAATAAAAAAGCTGAAGATAACAAAGATAATTCAGTAGATAAAAATAGTAATAGCAATAATGATGATGCTAATATACAAGCAAAAGTTAATTATCTTGCACAAGCATTAGGTATTAGTCCATCTTCAATCTCAGTAATTGATACTCCAAATGGGAAAGCATTAGTATTTACACTTAATGGGAAAACTCATGTAATACTTGCTAGCGCTATTGATTTATCTAAACCACTTCCTAACTTACGAGCTGAAAATAATGATAAACTAGATAAAGCTGTTGAAAATAAAGTTGCAGATAATAAACCTACAAATAACAAAGTTGTTGAAAACAAAGCTGTTGAAAACAACAACGCAGTTAATAACTCTGTAGAAAAACCAGCAAATCCTTCTACAGATGTTAAACCAAATATTGGTTCTTCTCCAAATTCAAATGCTAATACAGGTACACCCGACAAATAATTTTAATCGTATAAAATTAAGATAAACCAAATTCCTTACTTATACTTAGAAAAAATCTACTAAATTTTCGGTAAATACTTGACATATTTAGTAGAAATAGAGTAAAATGATTTTAAATAGATATATATAATTTGATTATAGACATGTTTTAATCTAAAAACTTTTTCAGAGAGAGTGACTAAGCTGAAAACACTCATTGTTTATTTTAAAATTCTACTATAGCAATATCAAATTAAACTTTTGAGAATCTTATTAGATTGAATTTGGGTGGAACCGCGGTTAGTATATGAATCGTCCCTTACGTCTTTGACGTAAGGGATTTTTATTTTATCCTTTTTAATAATATAAGATTTTCAATAAATAAAAAATAAAGGAGCAATGTATATGTTAGATATTAAATTATTTAGAGCAAATCCTGAAATGGTAAAAGCAAAATTATCAGCTAGAAATTTAGATACTGAGGTTGTTGATGTTCTTTTAGACCTTGATAAAAAACGCCGTTCTTTACTAGTTGAAGTTGAGGACTTAAAAGCACTTCGTAATAAACGTAGTGAAGAAATAGCTGTATTAAAACGTAAACGTGAAGATGCTACAGATGTAATTAATGAAATGAAAAAAGTTTCTGATGATATTACTGCACGTGATATTGAAGTTAAACAAATTTCTGAAGAAATTAATGAAAAAATTATTCGTATCCCTAACCTAATCTCTGATGAAACTCCATACGGAGAGACTGAAGATGAAAATATTGAAGTTCGTCGTATTGGACAAGTTCGCGAATTTGGTTTTGAACCTAAAGCTCATTGGGATTTAGTTGAAGAATTAGATATTGCTGACTTCGAACGTGCTGCAAAAATTTCTGGAAGTAGATTCGTATTCTACAAAAAAGCTGGGGCTTTACTTGAGCGTGCTCTTATTAACTTTATGCTTGATATTCATGTTACTGAACATGGTTATGAAGAATTTATGGTACCTCAATTAGTTAATAGAACTGCATTATTCGGTACTGGACAATTCCCTAAATTTGTTGAAGATGTTTATACTGTTGAATCAGAAGGATTAACACTTATCCCTACTGCAGAAGTACCATTAACAAACTACTACAATGATGAAATCTTAAGTGAAGATATGTTACCAAAAGGTGTAACAGCGTTTAGTGTTTGTTTTAGATCTGAAGCAGGAAGTGCTGGACGTGATACTCGTGGATTAATTCGTCTTCACCAATTCAATAAAGTAGAAATGGTTCGTTTCTCTAAACCAGAAAATTCTTATGAACAATTAGAAATTATGACTAGTCATGCAGAGAATATTCTTAAAAAATTAAACCTTCCTTATCGTGTAATTACACTATGTTCTGGGGACACTGGATTCTCTAGTGCAAAAACTTATGATATTGAAGTTTGGTTACCAAGTTATAATGCATATAAAGAGATCAGTTCATGTTCAAACTGTACTGACTTCCAAGCTAGACGTGCTAATATGAGATTCAAACGTGAAGATACTGGAAAAGTAGAATTTATTCATACATTAAACGGATCAGGTCTTGCTGTAGGACGTTGCTTATCTGCAATCATTGAAAACTATCAAAACGAAGATGGTTCTATCACAGTTCCAGAAGTACTACGCCCATACATGCGTGGACTTGAAAAAATTGAAAGAGATTAGTTTAATAAAATAATAATTGTAAACTTTCTTTAATATAAAAAACATGTCAAGAAGTAGTTAAGTACTTTCTTGACATGTTTTTTATTTATTATCTTGCTAAGAATGAGAAGAATCCACTTATTATAGCAACGTTAAAGAAGTCTATAAATAGTGCACCAACTATTGGCATAACGAAGAATGCTATATACGAATACTTGTATTTATCGCAGACACTTTGCATATTAGCAATTCCATTAGGTGTTGCTCCTAAAGAAAATCCTGCGTGTCCTGATGATAAAACTGCGGCATCATAGTTGCTTCCCATAACTTTAAATGTAATAAAGTATATAAATAGATAAGCAAGTACTACTTGACCAATTAATAATAAAGCTAATTGACCTGCTACACTACCTAATTCCCATAGTTTTAAACTTATCATTGCCATTCCTAAGAATAAATTCAACGAAACATCTTCTAATATATGAACCTCTTCATAATGAAGGTCGAACTTTGTTGTTGAATCTGAAATATTTCTTAAAACCGCAGCAACTAACATAGGTCCAATATAACTTGGGAAATTTAAATAGTGATTTAAATAACTTGATACATAACTACCTATAAACATTGATAGTAAAATTAAGAAAAATGCTTTTGCAAAATTTTCACCATCTAATTTTTTTACATCATTATCAAATAAAAATTCATCATTCTTTTGTTTATCTTCAATTTTTTGAGGTTTAACTTTTAAGTTTTTCTTTCTTATAAGCCTATTTGCTATTGGCCCCCCCATACTAGAACCAGCTATAAGACCAAAAGTAGCTGCCGCTATAGCTACACTTTTTGCTCCTGTATGACCTAAATCTTCAACTATTGGTGCCATAGCTGCTGCTGTACCATGTCCTCCAGTCATTGCTGTCGAACCTGTTAAAAGCGCAACTAATGGATCTACACCTGTTACTAAACCTATTCCTAGTGCTACTACATTTTGTAATATTACTAGCCCTATTGCACATAGTAAAAATAATACTACTTTTTTTCCACCTACTTTTAAAAGTCTCCAACTAGCATTAAATCCAATACTTGTAAAAAATACTGTCATAAAGAAACTTTGTAAAGTATTATCAAATTCAAAAATTATAAAATTAGTTTGTCTTAAAATTAAGTTTATTATTGCGAATAAAAATCCCCCAATTACTGGTGATGGGATACAATATTTTTCAAAAATTCTAACCTTTGTTCTTAAAATTCGTCCTACTATCAAAATAATAACAGCTAAACCTACTGTTTGAATCATATCCATCTTGATATTGAACATGCAATCATCCTTTCTATATTTTATTTTATACATATAAAAAAAAACAAAAACTCTAGATCGAACCTATACTCGAGCCGAGCTTTTAAATACTATATATCTATCTTACATTGTAATGAATTTTATTACAATATTATGTTAGATTTTTTAACACTTGTCAAATTAAATAGACTGGACTTTATATATTAATTTACAAAATCCAGTCTAATATACTAAATTACATAATTGGTTTTAAAAAGTCTGACCAACTTTCGTAATTTTCTTCTTTTCGTGCATCATCTCCTGTAGTCCATTTGATTTCTAAAGTATCGTCTTCTCTAACTACTACATTAGATTTATCAACTTCACATTCATAGACAACACCGATGTGAACTTGTCCTACTTCTGTTTTGTCATCATTAATTAAACCTATGAAATGAAGATTTTCTAATGCATATTCTTCAGAAACACCTACTTCTTCAAACAACTCACGAGCTGCATTAATTTTTAGCATTTCATAAATAGTTTTCCCTTCTACTTCATTCATATGTCCACCGATTCCGACAGATGCTTTCCCGTGAAGTCTTGCTTCACCTCCACCAACTAGACGTTTATAAACTAATATTTCTTTTGTATTACGATCTTTAATAACAGCATAACCTATAAGTTGTTTATAACTGTTATCTTCCTCCATATCACCACGACGTTTTACTTCATACGAAGTGAATGTATCAACTATTTTTTTTACTTTTTCATCTTCTCTAGGTAAAAATCCATAAAAATGATTTTCTTCATTGTTAAAAAGATCTTTTCTATTTACTACTAAAATTTGTTCATCCCATTTACTCATTGTTCTTCTCCTTTTATTTTGGTTGATAAGTTCCTTCTTTTAATTCTTTAGCTATTTTAGCTATTTTTCTAAATCTATGATTTAATCCTGATTTAGATAATTTTCCATCTTCTATCATTTCTGCAATTTCTTTTAGAGGATATTCAGGATACTTTAATCTAGCTTCTGCAACTACTCTAAGTTTATCATCAAGGTTATCTAACCCTAATCGTTCTTCGATTATATTTATATCCTCAACCTGCTTTGCAGATGCATTAACTGTTTTATTCATATTTGCCATATCGCAGTTTTGCATTCTATTTACAGAGTTGTTTATATCACGTACAATACGTTCATCCTCAAATTGGAACAATGCTTGATATGCTCCAACTAAGTTTATAAATTCTGCAATTTTTTCCGATTCTTTTATATATACTATAAAACCTTTTTTTCTTTCTAAACTTCTTGCATTTAAATTAAATGAATTTAAAAGTTCCATTAATTCTTTATTATGTTCTTCATAGTAAGAGAAAATCTCCATATGATAACTTGAAGTTCGTGGATTATTAATTGAACCACCAGCTAAAAAAGCTCCTCTTAAATAAGCTTTTTTCTTCTCTTCTGTATCAATTAGTTCTTCTGCAATATCTAATCTCATAGTGTAATCATCATTTAATATATATAAATCTGTTAATATTGCTTTAACATCTTGATCTAAACGACATATATATACATTATTCTTTTTTAATTTCAATTTTTTTCTAACAGAAATATTGATATGTACCTTATAAAAATATTTTATAAGAGAATACATCCTTCTAGCTATTGAAGCATTTTCTGTTTGAAAGCTAAGACTTAACCTACCATTTGCTATTGTCAAAATACCATTCATCTTTATTAACGCTGATAATTCCGAGAGAAATTCTCTATCTTTCGTAATTTCTATTAAGGTTAATTCCTTTTTCATATCCGAAGCGTAAGACAATTTTACCCCTCCTATCTTAATAATATAACCTATTTATTTTATCATGATACACCTATTTAGACAAGTTTTTTGATAGGTACTACTTTATGTTTTTCAGACTAAAAAAAGCTAATATGTTAATCATATTAGCTCATTATATTTAAGATTTTTTCTTTATTTTCTTCGTTGACTTCTATTCTTTCTTTAATACCATTTTCATCAAAGTAAAGTACTTCATCCGAAATCGTACATAGAAATTCATAGTCATGAGTAATAATAAATATTACTACATCTTCTTCGGCTATTTCTTCAATCAGACTACTTAATTCTATCATATTAACATAGTCTAAACCACTAGTAGGTTCATCAAAGATTAAAATATTCTTATTTGATAATAATGCTGATGCTATTGCTACCCTTTGTTTTTCCCCACCAGATAGAGTATTAGGATGTCTCTTTAAAAATGGTCTAATACTTAGCTTATCTATTACTTCATCAAATCTTTCAAGATTATTGCTACCAAGTTTAATTTCTTTTTCTACCTGATTTGTAAATAATTGATAGTTCACATCTTGCATTACCTGGAACGTATTTTTTATTAAATCTTTATTTTTTAATGGAATATTATTTAATAATACTGAATTTTTTGATTTAATTAAACCACTTAATGCATTAGCAAATGTAGTTTTTCCACAACCATTATCTCCGATTATTGTATAAATCTTAGATGAATCAAAACTTTCGTTTTTTATTTTCAATATGTTTTTATTAACTTTATACTCTAAATTATCGATTTGGAGATAATTTTGTTTATATTCCCTCTTAGATCTTTCTCTAAGTTGAACTTTCGTTAAGTCTATTTGACGAGTTTTACAATGACTACCATCGAAATGTTGTAATTGATCTTTTGTTACTTCCTGAATTATCTGACCTTCCCTTATTATATACATTCTATCAATAAGGTCTCTTAAATAATAAATTCTATGTTCTGCTACTATAATTGTTTTACCTTGATCTTTTAGTGTTTGCATTATAGATGCAATTAGCTCAATAGCCTTCAAATCTAAATTACTTGTTATTTCATCTAGTACATAGACATCTGCATCTAGCATCATACTTGCCATAAATGCTAAGCGCTGCTTTTCTCCACCACTTAACTCCAGTATGTTCCTGTCTAGTAGATGTTCCGCTGAAAAATCTTTAACAATTTTATTCATTCTTTGGGCTATTTCATCCTTGGAATAACCATAATTTTCCATACTAAAAGCTAATTCACTAGTTGAGTCTAAATTAAAAAATTGATTTTTCGGATTTTGGAAAACACTACCTACAACCTTAGAGAATTCCTTTAATCTATCCCCTATCTTAAGATGGGCTACTTTTAATTCTCCACTAAAACCTCCGTTAAAAAACTCTGGAGCTAAACCATTTAACACACGAAGAATCGTTGTTTTACCACATCCACTTCTTCCAGTAAAAAGAACACATTCTCCCTTTTTTATATTTAGTGACAAATTTTCAATATTCAATTTTTCAGATCCTATGTATTTATAATTAAAATTTTTAAACTCTATCAATTTATCACCTCATAAACATAATATAAACAAATCCAATAATTACCAAAATAGAGAAAATGTAATCTTGTATTTTGAATTTTAATTCCACAAATGATGTAGGCTCATTCTCATTATCTAACCCTCTACATAAGCACGATACCGACAATTCATTTGCTATATTCGTACTAATTATTACATATGGTACAAATACATATTCAAAAAATTTAATTGGATGTAGTAAATAATATCCTCTATTAACTCCTATACCTTTGATTTTTAATGAGTTTCTTATAAGTTTGTAGTCTGTCAAAAGAACTGGGAAAAATCTGAATAAAACAGCTAAAACTATAATCACTTTTTTAGGTAACCTTATTTGTCTTAAAAAGCATATTAATTCTGATACTTTAGAACTACTAACTAATGCTATTCCCGCGCACAAAGGAAAATATAGTGTTTTATACATTAACGATGTTAGTAATAAAAAACTATCAATAACTTTTAGTGTTACTGTATGAGAAAAATACATCTCATAAACCGTAAAAAACATATATATTAAAAATAAGTTCATCATTCTTCTAAAATTAGAATTTACACCTAGATATAGTGTAAATAATACAGCAATAACTAGATGTAAATTTAAGGTCATCATTTTAAACATTAAGATATTAGCAAGAATAAGAACTAAAATTTTCACTCTTATATCTAACTTCAACATATTATAATCCTGCTTTTTTAAAGTTTTTGAAATAAATTTTTCTTCCGATATACGTACCTACTAGTGAAAAAATAATAGTAAATACTACTATAAAAATAAAAGTTTTCATATCTGAACTTTGCATAACCAAATCTATTTTTTCTTGAGGAAAGTTTCTTCCTTGTAGATGTTTAATATAGTTATCTTTCATAAAAAACATTGGTAAAATTATTCCTATATTTCCAAGATTAAAAAACAGATATGATAAATACTCATTATTTTTTCTAAAGAAAAACTCTGCGCATATAGCGGCTATAAATAAAGCTATAGAACCAATAAACGCATGTCCAGAAAGTGCCATAAATAAGGCAATTATAGCAGTCATAATAAATATCGCCATGTTTTTATTAATTTTATTAAAGATTAAACTATATACTCCACCACACACTAGAGCAACTACTACTGAAGTATATGTAGCAAAATATACTTTACCACCAAAAATTACAGAAGTTAAAAGAGTTCCTATACCTACTCCAGCTCCCATTACTATAATTAAAAGTATAGTGTAAAGGCCTAAAGTGATAAGGTCATTAATTTGCAAATTTTTGTTTTCTTCTTTATTAATATATTTTAATTCCGTCATTTACTACCTCGCACTTAGATTTTTTACTTCTTCTAATGCTTTCTCAAAATCAGGTTCATTTCCTACTTCTTCGCATAATTCTTTGTAACGAACTACACCTTCAGTATCAACTACAAATACTGCACGTGCTAATAATCCTAATTCTTCAATTAAAAGACCTGCTTGATTTTCAAAATCACGATATTTGTAGTCTGACACAGTAACTGCATTATCTACACCTTTATCTGCACAAAAACGTCCAAGTGCAAAAGGTAAATCTTTAGAAACAGTTATAACTACTGCATTATCATAATTCTTGATTTCTTGGTTAAATCTAGTAGTCTGAACAGCACAAACACCAGTATCTACTGATGGAAATGCATTAATTACTAAAACTTTTCCTCTATAATCTTCAAGATTAAAGTCTGATAAATCTTTATTTGTTGCCTTGAAATTAGGAAAAACATCACCTACATTTACTTTATCTTCTATTGTAATATTAGTGCCTTTAAAGCTAATTGTTTTTTTCATTATTAATTACCTTATGATTTAAATAATCATTATCCTTCCATAAAAATACATATACTTAATGATAACATATTTCAATTAGAGTAGCAAAGTTTTTTCTTTATTTTTTATTAGGTTTTTAATTCCTTTTAATGTAGTATTAACATCATTTTATGATATAATATATCCTACTAGTGAGTGAAAGGATTATTAACATGACAACCGAAGAAAAAGAAAAGTTCAATGAAGAGCAATCATCTAACTCTGACTTAGAAAAAGAGAATAAATCTTCTTTTTTTGGGCGTTTAAAAACTCAAGTAAGTAATTTAAAAACTAAAGTCGAAAAATTGGCTTTTGAAGAATTTGAAGATGATGACGCTAATCATGAAGATGAAGAAGAATTAAATAATGAAGTCAAAAAAACAACTGACAAAAAAGAAGTTATTGAAAATAAACATATAACTGATAATAAGGAAATCAATATAGGTAAACAGTCAATTGAAGATAAACAAATTGATAATAATAAACAAGTTACTAATCATGAACCCGAAATAAAAGAAGTATACAAAGAAGATGATGTTCAGATAGAAGATGAAGAGCTTATTCAAAAACAAAAAGAAGCTAAACAACGTGCTATTCAACTAGAAGAAGAAAGAAAACAATTTGAACTTACACAACAAAAAATTGCTGAAAAGCAAAAACGTCGTGCTGCTGAAAGAGAAGAAGAAGAGCGTCTTGAACGTCAACGTATTGAAAAAGAAAAGGCTGAAAAACTTGAACAAGAGCGTCTTGAACGTGAACGTATTGCTCGCGAAAAAGAACTTGAACGCCAACGTATTGAAAAAGAAAAAGCTGAAAAACGTGAACAAGAGCGTCTAGAACGTGAGCGTATTGCTCGTGAAAAAGAACTTGAACGCCAACGTATTGAAAAAGAAAAAGCTGAAAAACGTGAACAAGAACGTCTTGAACGTGAACGTATTGCCCATGAGAAAAAATTAGAGCAAGAACGCATTGAACGTGAACAAGCTGAAAAAAGAAGAAGAGAGTTCGAAGAGAGAGAAAAAGCGCAAAAATTAGCTGATGAGAAAAAGAAAATTGAATTACTTGAAAAAGAAAATCAAAAAAGAGAACACGAAAATAATCTCTTACACCTTCAAAATTCATTACTAATTACAGAAGATAAAATAGAAGATCAAAAAATGTTACTTCATCGCCTAAAACGTAGAAATGAAGAACAAGAAAAAATACAACCGGTAAAAGAGAAATTAAACTCTCTTATAGCTGAAAAACAACAACTTAATAAAGATATTTCTGCAGAGAAAAAACAAATTGAAAAAATTCAAAAACAACTTGATTTAGAACAAAAATTAGCTGGTTTCAGAAAAGAAATTAATAGTATTAAAAAAGAAGTTGTAAATGAAGATGAGACTATATTTAAAGTTAAAGATTCTAACAACAAACTGCAAAATATTTTCGTTGCTGCTTTTACTGGTATTAAAGCAACTATTTGGAAAAAAGTCTTCAAAAAAGATGTTGAAAACTATGATAATATTAAGAAAACAGGAAGTAATATAAAAGTAAAAATTGCTACTTCTCTAATACTAGCTACTCTGCTTTCTATTTTCTTCTTAATTACACTAAAATTTGTTTCTTCTGCTCAAGAACATTATGTTAGTTTTGATGATCTTCAAACTACTCAAGTAGATTCAACGGAAGAAATGAAAAAACAAAAAGAAGCTGAAGAAAAAGCAAAAATACTAGAGGCACAAGAAAAAGCAAACGCAGCTCGTATTGATTCAGAAGCCCAAGATGAAGAAATCACAGCCAAACTTGCTGGTACTTTCGTTTCATATTCATTTGATGTTAATCGCGAAGTTACAGTTAATAAGAAAATACATTCATTTAAATCAGCTAACTGGTCTGATACTGGAGATGTTATAGAAGCAGGAACTAAACTGAAAGTTGACAAATTAGTTTCTCCTGCAGGTTATATGATGTACCGTATCTCATCGGGAGAACATTCTGGTAAGTATATAACTGCAAATGAGAAGTTTGTTAGAGTTGATAAAAAAGAAGATCAACTTTCTAACCCAATTTCTAGACCTGTAGCTATTAAACTGCTAGCTTCACAAAATATCTATTCAGATGAAGAATTAAGTAAAGTACGTGTTACTATGAGTAATGGAGCAGTATTAAATATTAACGGTTATGGTATCTCTAAAAACAATAGATTAATTTACTTTATTTCTGATGGATCATATGTACCAGTTAATCCTATACGTATAACAGAAGTAAACCGTGAATCTGCGAACTCTAAAGATATAAATAAAGAAAACAATAGTAGTTCAAATAACCAAAAAAATAGTACAACTCAAAATACTACTCAGAAAAAAAATAATTAGATAAAAAGACCTTTCATAACAGAAAGGTCTTTTTCAGTATACTTATACTTTGTTTTATCTCTACACCTAAGCAGTAAAATCTTATAATAGATATCAAAAAAATTCCTAGAGTGATTCTCTAGGAATTTCTTATTAATTATTATCTAATCTCAGCTCCATTTGGTATGTCTGCATTAACTTCTATAACACGTAAAATACCATCTTTTTCTGCCGATAAAATCATACCTTCACTTAGTTCTCCACAAAGTTTAACAGGTTTTAAGTTAGCTACTACTGCTACTTTTTTCCCTATTAACTCAGCTGGATCATAATATTTAGCAATACCAGAAACTATTTGTCTTTGGTGATTACCTAAATCTAATTTGAATTTAAGAAGTTTTGAACTTTTCTTAACTTTTTCACATTCTAAAACTTCAGCAACTCTTAGTGATGTTTCAAAGAATTTATCAATTGAAATCTCTTCTGCTAATTCTACATATGAGTCATCTTTTTCTTCTTTTGATTCAGTTTCAAGATTTGCTAATGCTTTTGGAGACATTTGCTCTTTAATATATTCTACTTCAACATCTTTATCAAATCTTGGGAAAATTGGAGTTGGTTTTTCTACAACTTTTACAGTTCCATCGAATACACCGAATGTTTTTGCTGTTTCAAATGTTAATAACTCTTCGTTAATTCCTAACTGTTTAGCTATTTCTTTAGGGGCATTTGTTAATGCTGGTGAAATTAAAATTGTAGCTATACGTAAACTTTCTGCTAAATAGTTCATTACTTTATCTAACTCTGGTTGATTAGCTTCATCTTTTGCTAGAATCCATGGAGTTGTTTGGTCTATATATTTATTAGTTCTAGAAATAAATTTCCAAACAGATTCTAAAGCTTTAGAAAACTGCATATTTTCCATATATTCTTCATATTCTGCTATAACTTCTTTAGATAAATCTATTAATTCTTTGTCAAATTCAGTTGTTGGTTCTACAAATTTAGGTATTACTCCACCACAATATTTATTAATCATAGAGATTGTTCTGTTTAGTAAGTTTCCTAAATCATTTGAAAGATCTGAGTTAATTCTGTCGATAAAGCTTTCTGGAGTGAAGATTCCATCTTGTCCAAAAGGAACTTCACGTAGTAAGTAATAACGAGCAGCATCTAATCCATAGCGTTCTATTAGCATATAAGGATCTACTACATTTCCTTTAGATTTACTCATTTTACCATCTTTCATTAATAACCAACCATGTGCGAATACTTTTTTAGGAAGTGGTAAGTCTAAAGCCATTAATAAAATTGGCCAGTAAATAACGTGGAAACGAACGATTTCTTTACCTACTACTTGAACATCAGCAGGCCAATATTTGTTGAATAGTTCTTCACTTTCTCCAGTAGCATATCCTAGGGCTGTGATGTAGTTTACTAATGCATCAATCCATACGTAAACAACATGTTTAGGATTAGATTTTACTTTTACACCCCAATCAAATGTTGTACGTGTTACAGCAAGATCTTCTAGACCTGGTTTAATAAAGTTATTTAACATTTCATTCTTTCTGCTTTCAGGAAGAATAAATTCTGGGTGTTCATCATAGTATTTAACTAGACGGTCTGCATATTTACTCATTTTGAAGAAGTAACATTCTTCACTTACAAGTTTAACTTCATTACCACTTGGCGCAATACCACCAATCATATTTCCTTCTTCATCACGAAAAACTTCTTGTAATTGAGTTTCTGTAAAGTACTCTTCATCACTTATAGAATACCAACCTTGATATTCACCTAAATAGATATCACCTTTTTCTACAAGGCGTTCAAAAATCTCAGCAACTGCTCTTTCATGATAATCATCAGTTGTTCTGATAAATTTGTTATAATCTATATCCATAGCTTCCCATAATTTTTTAATGTCTTTAATCATATCATCAACATAAGCTTGTTCACTAATCCCTTTTTCTTGAGCTTTTTGTTGAATTTTTTGTCCATGTTCATCTGTTCCAGTTAGGAAAAATGTATCATATCCACTTAATTTTTTATATCTAGTTAGTGCATCACATGCTACTGTTGTGTAGGCATGACCGATATGTAAATTACCACTTGGATAATAAATCGGTGTTGTTACGTAAAATGTTTTCTTAGTCATTTCACATACCCCTCTCTATATTTATTCATTATTTATACAGTAACTATTTTACCATATATTTCGCTTTGTTGCACCGTTTTTCTCTATATTTTTTAATATTTTTAAGAAATTTAAAGTACAAATTAAAACTAGACTAGATATACATCTGAAAACTCAAAACTTAATTTCAGAAAATAATCTAGTCTAGTCATTGTATTTCTTTATCTTTCACACCAAGGTGTGATTTTTTCTACTTTTTTGCTAATTTAGCTATCTCCACAATTGTATCAGCAGCTTTTGTCATATGTTCTAAACAACTAAATTCATATTGCCCATGGAAGTTTTCTCCTCCAACAAAGATATTTGGAGTTGGAATACCCATATATGAGATTTTAGAACCATCTGTTCCACCACGAATAGGAATAATAATAGGAGTTACACCTGCATTTTTAATAGCTTGTTCTGCTACGTCAACACAGCGTTTATCTTCTTTAATAACATCGCCCATATTGTAATATTGGTCAAATAGTTCATACTCTACAACATTACCATATTTTTCATTAATTTTTGCTGCAACTTCTTCAGCAAATTTTTTACGAGCAAGGAATTTTTCTTTGTCGTGATCACGGATAATATATACCATTTCAGCTTCTTCAATTCTAGCTTGCATATTATGTAATAAATAGAATCCTTCATATCCTTCTGTGTGCTCAGGAACTTCTTTTTCTGGGAATAATGATGCTAATTCTGCTGCAATCATATTAGCATTTTTCATTTTACCTTTTGCAGTACCTGGGTGAACACTAACACCTGTAATTTTATATGTAATTTGAGCAGCATTAAAACTTTCATATTGAAGTTCTCCTAATACACCACCATCCATAGTGTACGCATAGTCAGTTGCAAAACCTTTTGCATCAAAGTGGTCTGCTCCACGTCCAATTTCTTCATCTGGACCAAACGCTATTCTAATTTCTCCATGTTCAATTTCAGGATGCTCACTTAAATATTTTGCAGCTTCAACTATTTCTGTAATACCAGCTTTATCATCCGCTCCTAGTAATGTTGTCCCGTCAGTTGTAATAAGAGTTAAACCTTTATAGTTGTGTAGATTAGGAAACTCTTCAGTAGTCATCACTATATTTTGTTCTTTATTTAAAACAATATCTTTACCATCATAGTTTTCAATTACACGTGGGCTAATTCCTTCTACATTGAAATCAGCTGTATCAACATGCGAAATGAAACCTATTTTATCATATGGTTTATCTGTATTTGCAGGCAAAGTTGCAGTTAAAAACCAATTTTCTTCGTTAAGAACAATATCTTTAAGATTCAATTCTTCTAATTGTCCTTTTAACATACGAAGAAAATCTTTTTGTTCTGGAGTCGAAGGAATTGTTGTACTACTAGCATCTGATCTAGATTTAAAATTAACATATCCTAAAAAACGCTCTAGCATAGTTTCATATTTCATTATTATTCACCTCATTTAATTACTTTATATTAATTATAATACACTTTTATAACAAATGTAAGGGGGTATATAAATTTTTATAATAAATTAATTTTTTAGAGTAGTATTACAAATATATTATATATTTCTAATTAATTTTTTGTTATACTATTAATACGTACAGAGTTGAAGAGGCTAAAAAACAAGTTGATGAAACTAAAAAAACTACTGAAGAAGCTAGTAAACAAGCTAAAGAAGCAGCTGAAAGTGGTCAAAAAGTAGCAGATGAAGCTACTAAAAATGTTCAAAAAGCTGGTGAAGAAGCTGCCAAAACAGGAGAAGAAATGGCTAAAAACGCTCAAAAGAGCGCTGAAGAGACTGCTAAAATGCTCAAAAAGCAGCAAATTCAAATAATGACTAATATATAGTAATCATTATTACATTTAATAATGTAATTTTTATAAAGAATTTAACTTTAAGATAGAAAAAAGTTAAATCCTTAATTTATTATTGAAGCCTATTTTAATAATATTTAGTTTAAATATATTATTTTCTATTAATTTATGTTACAATGGGCTATGTACTCTAAATTTTTAGATATTAGTAAACAAAACCATTAAGGAGAAAATATTTAATGCAAGAAGTTATGAATTATAAAGATACTAGGGTTGAAAACTATCACACTATTTACCCTAACCACATGAACAGACACGATACACTATTTGGTGGCCAAACATTGTATTGGCTTGATGATGTACAAGGACTAGTTATCCGTAGATACACTCACCTACCATTCTTTACTGCAAGTATTGATACTTACCAATTTTTAGATGTAGTTCATCGTCACGAAGCTCTTATAATTGATAGTTACATTTCAAGAGTTGGTACACGAAGCGTTGAAATCTTTGCTGAATTAAGTGCATTTAATCATGAAACTAGACAAACTAGATTAGTAGGTATTTGTTTCTCAACTTTTGCCATCAATAGAGAGACTATATTAGAAAAACCTCTACCAAAAGTAGAATATACTGATGAAATTTCAAAATTTGTAAGTAGTAGCTATGCCGATAGACAAAGCGGTAAGTTAACAGCTAGAGAATTTTGTAAAGAGTATTTAAAATACTATAATAAATAATTTTATTATAAAAAAGGAGTGAGTCGATAACTCACTCCTTTTAATATTTATTAGTCGATTGAATAAAGTAATTCTAATACTTTTTCTTCGAATTTAACTAATTTTTCTTCTGCAACTTTTTTATCAGCATCTTTAACATAGATATAAAGTTTTACTTTTGGTTCTGTTCCACTTGGACGTAATGTATACCATGATTCATCAGAATAACTGAATTTAACCGCATCCGTTTTTTCGATATCAATTGCTTTTTCTTCACCAGTAGCTACATTTTTTTCTTTTTGTACTAGATAATCAGTGATAGCTACTACTTCACTACCTGCTATTTCACGAGCAAAGATTTCACGATATTTCTCCATCATACGTTTAATTCTTTGAGCTCCTGCTGCTCCTTCTAGTACGATTGAAATAGTTTTATCTAAGTAATATCCATATTTTTCATAGAATGCATCTAATACATCTACTAATGTTTTACCTTGTTTTTTATAGAATGCTGCTGCTTCTACTAATAACATAGCAATAGTTACACCATCTTTATCACGTAAGAATGTTCCTACATTATATCCAATACTTTCTTCATATCCCATAACATAGTTTTTCTCACCCGTATTATCCCACTCATTAGGTAATGCACAGATGTTTTTAAATCCTGTAAGTACGTCAATTACTTCTACTCCGTATTCTTTACATAGTGGCTCTACCATTTTAGAAGTAACGATAGATTTAACTAAAACTGGATTTTCAGGTAATTTATTTTGTTTAGCAAGATTTTCAATAACATATTGAACTAATACTGCACCAGCTTGGTTACCATTTAGAGATACAACTTCTCCATTATGAATAACTTCAACTGCTAGACGGTCACAGTCAGGATCAGTTGCTATAATTACATCAGCATTAACTTCTTTAGCTAATCTTTCTCCATATTCGAAAGCTGCTGTATCTTCTGGGTTTGGATATTCAATTGTTGGGAAAGTTCCATCTGGATCTTTTTGTTCCTCTACAACATGAACATTGTTAAATCCACGACGTGCTAATACTGTAGTTACAGCTTTGTATCCAGCTCCGTTAAGAGGTGTATAAACTACTGAAATATCTTTATCAATATTTTCATCATTGATTGCACAGTTTAATGATTCTGCATAGAATTTCTCATCTACTTCTTCACCGATGTATTCTAATAGACCTTTTTCTAATGCTTCTTCTTCTGTTAATGTTACATAGTCATCGAAGATATCCATTGAATTAATATATTCAAGAACTTTATCACTTATATCCGATTTGATTTGTGATCCTTCTTGCCAATATACTTTGTATCCGTTGTACTCTTTTGGATTATGACTAGCTGTAATATTAATACCACTAGCAGTTCCTAAGTAACGCACTGCAAATGATAATTCTGGAGTTGGTCTTAAATCTTCAAATAAGTATGCTTTTACTCCATTACTTGCCATTACTAAGGCAGCTAATTTTGCAAATTCTTTAGAGAATAGACGTGGGTCATGCGCAATAGCAATACCTTTTTCTTGTAATCCATTATCAATTATTGTTTGAGCTAATGCTTTAGTTGCACGCGCAATAATGAAACGGTTCATTCTGTTAGAACCCATCCCTACTTTTCCACGTAAACCAGCAGTTCCAAATTCTAATTCTTTATAAAATCTATCTTCTTTCTCTACTTCATCATTTTCTACGCTTTTTAATTGAAGTTTTTCCTCTTCTGTTAATGCAGGGCTATTAAGCCATTTATTATACAATTCTTTATAATTGCTCATATCTTACACCTCTTTATATTTTATTTTTTATTTTATGCTAAGTCTAAAGCTATTTCCATCATTTTTGTAAATGCTGTTTGTCTTTCTTCTGGAGTAGTTTCTTCACCAGTAACTAGTGAATCACTTACTGTTAAAATTGTTAAAGCATTTACTCCAGCTGCTGCTGCGTTAGCGTAAAGTGCTGTACTTTCCATTTCAACAGCTAATACACCCATTTTAATCCAGTTTTCCATAGCTTTTTCATCTGCATTATAGAAAATTTCACTACATAAAATGTTCCCAACGTGCACTGGTTGCCCCATTTCTTTAGCTTTGTTGTAAGCTTTTAAAAGTAAATCAAATGAAGCTGTTAAACTGAAGTTACCTGGAATGTTATATTGGTGCATGTAATTTGAGTTAGTTGAAGAACCTAATCCTAAAATTACATCATATAATTTAACTTGAGGTTGTAGTGCTCCACAAGTTCCAATTCTAATTAAATTTTTAACTCCAAAAGTGTGAATTAATTCATAAGAATAAATACCGATACTAGCTGGCCCCATACCAGTTCCCATTACAGATATCTTTTTACCTTTATAAGTTCCTGTATACCCAAGCATTCCACGCACTTCATTAAAACAAACCGCATCCTCTAAAAATGTTTCAGCTATAAATTTAGCTCTAAGTGGATCTCCTGGAAGTAAAATTGTTTCAGCTATTTCTACCCCATTCGGTTTAATATGTGGTGTTTGTTTTTGTGACATCAGTTAGTCCCCCTGTAATTATTTTTGATAACACTATTATACCTTTTTTTTTATCCTTAAACAAGGGATATCTAAAAAAATAATTATCTATATTTTAATTATGTGTAGATATTATTGAATTCGCTTTTTATATTGTCTATTTGCTGTTAGTTAATTCACATATATATAGTTTGTTAATATATTTTTTATTACAATATTTATAATTCAAATACTTTACTATTTTGATTTATAAATACTCTTAAACTCTCTATTTCATCGACTTTTTTTTACACTAAATCAATATTATTATGGTATTTCAAGCCATTTTATTATATAATGGAAGTTATAATAAAATTTAAGAAAGAGGTTTTTTTATGTTACAATTAGCTGTATTTTTACCAGTAATTGCCATGTTTTTTGTACCTTTCTTGAGAAAAAGTTTCAAAAAAATACATACTGGTAAATTTGTTATAATTGTTCCATTAATTTTATTTCTATATTTTTTATCTAATTTAAAATATATTTATTCTGGTGGAATAATTTATAAAACTCTAGCATTTGCATCTAATATCGGACTTGATATAAACCTAAAACTAGATGGCTTATCACTTCTGTTTGCTCTTCTAATTACTGGAATTGGAACATTAGTTATTTTATATTCATGTTATTATATGAGTATCAATGATGAAAAACTACATAAGTTTTACATATTTTTACTTATTTTTATGTCTGCCATGTTAGGGATTGTTCTTTCCGATAATTTACTAAGTATGTATATGTTTTGGGAGTTAACTTCTGTTTCTTCATTCTTACTTATTAGTTATTGGCATGAAAATGATGCTTCAAGAAGAGGCGCACTTAAATCACTAATTATTACTGTATTTGGTGGTGTCCTTATGCTTGGAGGTATTTTCGTTCTTAACAATATTACTGGAAGTTTTAACATTAGTGAAATAATTAACTTTAGCCGTAACAGCGGATATAATTCAAAATATTCCATTGCTATGGTTCTTATACTTTTCGGAGCATTTACTAAATCTGCACAGTTCCCATTCCATATTTGGTTACCTGATGCAATGGCTGCCCCTACTCCTATAAGTAGTTATCTTCACTCAGCAACTATGGTTAAAGCTGGTATATATTTACTACTTAGAATTGGTATTGTATTTTCATTCACACCAATTTTCGGTAATACGCTTATTATTTTCGGAACAATAACTATGCTTATTGGTTCTATTTCAGCAGTATTCTTAAAAGACTTAAAAGGAATATTAGCATATTCTACTATAAGTCAACTTGGTATGATGACTCTTATGATAGGTATTGCTAATTTAGGATTAAATAATAACAATCATTACATTTATACATTTGCATTTTATGCAGTTTGTTTCCACATAATTAACCATGCTGCGTTTAAAGCAAGTTTATTTATGATTACTGGTATTATCGATCACACATTCCATACTCGAGATATAGATAAACTTCGTGGTATTAAAAATATTATGCCTATAAGTTATATTCTTAGTATTATTGCAGGATTCTCAATGGCAGGAATTCCACCACTTAGTGGATTTTATTCAAAAGAGTATTTCCTAACATCTGTATATAGTTTAACAAGCTCAAGCTTATTCTATATTTTAATAGCTCTATTAGTTGTAATAGGAGCAATTGGTACTGCAGTTTACTCATTAATTCTTTCATTTAAACCTTTCTTAGGAAAATTTGATAAGAATATCCTTGGAAATAGAAAATTACGTCTGCCTAGTATTGGAATTTTTATTTCACCTGCTATTTTAGTATTTTTTGTTATAATAAATACTTTTATTAAAGATTACATCGTAGTACCTGCCCAACAAGCAGCTTTAGCAAGTAATATAACTAAAAATGAAGCTATTACCCATGTAGAACACAGCTTTATTTCAAGCGAATTAATTACATCAATTATCGTAATAATTATTTCAGCTGTTATCTATAAACTTTATGCAAGTAGAAATGTTATTTACAAATATAATCCAAGCATTATTTCAGTTCACGGTTTATACAATAGTTTAGGGGAACAATTACATAAAGGTAGTGGAATATTACACAATACATTTATTACAAATGAACTTAGAAGAAATATGAGCTACATTTTCTGTACTTTATCACTAACAATTATTGGTGGATACTTTGCTATTGGTAGACCAGTTGTTATTAATAAGTTCTCTACAGTACATTATATGAACGTACTACTTGGAATTTGTATAGTAATTTGCTGTGTTGCTCTAGCATATACTTACAATAGACTTGTACTTATTATTCTATCTTCTGGAATAGGATTTATGATGACTGCTCTATATGTTACATTTAGAGCACCAGACCTTGCTATGACACAATTTGTTATTGAATCAATATCAACTATTATTTTCTTAGTTGCATTCATTCTTTTAACAAATAGAACAAAACATATTGAAAAACAACCATTCAAACTTACAAATGCAATTATTGCTACTATTACTGGTATAAGTTTTACACTTATCGGTTTAGTAACTTATGCATATAAAAACCCATCAGAAATCAGCCAATTCTACTTTGATAACGTAGTTGCTTCTGGTGGCGGTAACATAGTAAATGTTATTATCGTTGATTTCAGGGGATTTGATACCCTATTCGAAGTAACTGTAATGACAATGGTAGCATTAATTATTTATGCTATGTTTAGAATTTTAAAAAGAGGAGGATCTAAAGATGAAGACTAATGATGTTATTTTAAAATCACTGTCTGCAATTATTTCAGGTTGCATATTCTTACTCTCTCTTAGTTTGTATTTTGGAGGTCACTTCCTTCCTGGTGGTGGCTTCGTTGGTGGCCTATTATGTACAATGGCTTTAGCTTTAGCAATGTTTACATATGGAATTGATAGAGTTATGAAATTAATTCCTATAAACTATGTTTACGTGACTGCTATTGGACTATTATTTTCTATCGGTACAGCCTTCAGTGGTGTTGTTGCTGGTAAAAACTTCTTTAAACACCACTTCACTCATGTTCATGTTCCTATAATGGGTGAAATGGAACTACACACAGCAGCCATTTTTGACTTAGGTGTTTACCTAATTGTTGTCGGCGTTTTAATGACCGTAATTTTAGCTTTTGGAAAGGATGGTAAATAATGGAATTTTATATGATTATATTATCAGGTATACTCGTTGGATTCGGAGTTTACCTTATGCTTTCTAAAAGTATGATGCGTATAATTATTGGTGTTGGACTATTTAGTCACGCCGCTAACTTAATTATCCTTATTGCAGGTGGATTATATGATGGAGATATTCCGATAATCTCAGAACTTGGAAAAAATTACATTGATCCTATACCTGCTGCATTAATACTTACTGCAATCGTAATTGGATTTGCAGTAACTTGTCTATTAATTTCAATTTATATTGCTAACTATAAACTTAAACGTAGTGACAATGTAATTGAACTTGAGGATGTAGAACATATGAAGGAGGAAAAGATAAATGCATAGTAATTTACCGGTTATACCGATCTTTATACCTCTTTTATTCGCTGCAATAACAATATTATTTAGACGAAGAGTTGGTATGCAAAGATTATTAACTTTCCTTGCTACTACTCTTACATTAGGATTTTCAATCTACAATTTATTTAAAGTAGCGAAACATAAAGTTTTAATTTTAGAAATGGGGAATTGGGCTTCACCATTTGGTATTACCCTTACATTAGATGGCTTAAATAGTATACTTGTAACAACTTCAGGAATAGTATTCTTAGCTACCCTATTCTATTCATATAAAACTATTGATAAAATTCGTGAATTGAGCTTTTTCTACCCTGGTTTCTTATTAATAATGGTTGGAATAAATGGAGCGTTCACAACAGGCGATATTTTTAACCTGTTTGTATTCTATGAAATATTATTAATGGCATCTTACTTACTTCTTTTAGTAGGTATCAACAAAGAACAATTAAAATCATCTATCAGTTATGTATTAATGAATGTTTTTGCAGGTAGTTTATTTGTTATAAGTGTTGGATATTTATATACTATTGTTGGTAGTTTAAATATGGCATATATCTCACAAACTATTTCTAACATGTCAGATAGACGTGGAGTTTACTTAGTTGGAGCAGTTATGATATTCGTCTTCTGTATGAAAGGGGCTCTATTCCCACTATTCACTTGGATGAATAGATCATATGCCGCACCTCCTATATCAGTATCAATTATCTTTGGTGCTTTATTAACAAAAGTAGGTTTATACTCAATTATTAGAACATATGGGTTATTCTACTATGAATCTAGTTTTATTAAATCATACCTACTAGTTCTAGGTGCAATTTCTATTATTGCTGGATGTATTGGAGCAATATATCAAAGTAATTTAAAACAAATTGTAATCTTTAATATTGTAATTTCACTTGGTGTAATGGTATGTGGAACTGCTACTCTTAATACATATGGTGTCAAAGGTGCATTATTCTATGCTGTAAATGATATCCTTCTAAAAGCTGCATTATTTATTGTAGTTGGATTAGTTATTTACACAAGTGGAGTTAAGTTCCTTCAAAAATGTGGGTTAATTAATAAGTATCCATTACTAGCTTGGACTTACTTCATAATTGTATTATCACTTGCTGGTGTACCTCCTTTCAGTGGTTTTTATGGTAAAGCACTTATTATTAGAGGTCTTGTATTAGATAATCACATATATATAGCTACACTTGTTGCAGCTTCTGGATTAATTGTATTCTACTCTCTAGTAAGAATATTCCTTAATATTTTCTATGATAATATTAATAAAACTTTACAACTAAGACCACTTCCAAAAGGAATCTTAGTACCCCTTGTTTCTATTGTTGCAGTTGCATTTTTAATTGGTATATTTTCTAATCAATTGGACGGATTATTTAATAACGGTGTCCAAATGATATTAGATCCGAAAAAATATATTGAGATAGTTCTTGGAAAGGGGGCATAACATATGGCATTACAATTTTTAATTAATATTTTTGTCGGAGTTATATGGATGTTCTATTCTGGAACTTTTAATTCTGAATACTTTGCCGTAGGATTTTTCTGGGGAATGATTATCCTATTTATCTTAAGAAAAACTTTCGCCAAAAGTTTTTTAGGCGATCAACTTTACTACGTTTATATCTATAAATGGATAAAACTTGTAATTATGTTCTTAATTGAATTATTAAAGGCAGATATCAATGTTCTTAAAATGATGTTTAGAAAAGACCTTGATGTTAATCCAGTTATTTTCGAATATCCTTTACAAGTAAAGAAAAACTGGCAAATCACATTATTAGCTAATATGATTACACTAACTCCAGGAACACTTACAGTTAATGTAGGTCATGATAATACAACTCTATTTATTCATTGCCTTGATACTGATGATATCGAAGGAGAAATTGAAGGAATTAAAAATAGTTTTGAAAAAGCGATATTGGAGGTTGATTTAGATGGATAAAATTATGAACTTCACAATAGTTTTAGGAATTTTTGCTAGTATATTAATGATACTCTACTTACTAGTTTATATCGTTAAAAAACCTAGTATTTTCGATAAATTAATAGCGAGTGATTTACTTGCTATGCCACTTATATGCTTAATAGTTTTAGTAAGTATGTACTATAAAACTTTTTCATATATTTCACTTATTCTAATAATCGCAATTATATGTCTAGTTGGTACAGTTGTTACAGCAAGATTCTTAGCTAAGAAGGAGGTATTCAGCGATGATTCTAAATAATATTTTAGATATAATAATAATACTTCTTATTCTTATCTCTATCGTTGCTATGGCAGCAACCGTAATTGGATTTGTAAGACTACCTGATGAATTAACAAAAATTCATGCAGCAGGGGTTACAGGTTCATTTGCAGTAGAATTAATTCTAATAACTGGTTTTATCTATTTTTATAGATACTTACACGTTTTTGAATTCAAGCTTCTTTTAGCTATCGTATTCTTGTTTTTAGTTGCACCAGTATCTGCCCATATGATTTCAATAAGTGCAATTATATATAATAAAAAAGTATATTCAAAAAACAATAAAGATGAAGCTAAAAAGGTGTTAGATGACATCGAAAAATTAAATTAATATATACTAATGTGTTATAAATTATATTTTCCAATATAGCTTATAACACATTTTTTTGTTAGTTTTAATAATTATTGACTTTTCTTACTCAACTTCTTAACAAATTCGATACAAAACCTCTCTAAACCTTGACTTATTTCACTTTATATAGTAATATTCATATTAGATTATAAAATAATTTAAATTAATTTAAGGAGTTATTTTCATGAGAAAATATTTTGGAACAGATGGTATACGTGGAGTCGCTGGCGAAACACTTACCGCTGATTTAAGTTTTAAAGTAGGTAAAGCATTAGGTAAATTACTTACTGATAAAAAAGATCGTCCTAAAGTAATAATAGGAAGAGACACTAGAATTTCATGTGATATGATTGAATATTCACTTACTGCTGGTTTAACTAGTGTTGGTGTCGATGTTATGACTGTGGGCGTTATTCCTACTCCAGCAATTGCCTATCTAACAAAAACAATAGAAACTGATAGTGGAATCATGATTTCTGCTTCACACAATCCATATCAAGATAACGGAATTAAAATTTTCGGTCCAGATGGATTTAAATTAACAGATGAACAAGAATTAGAAATTGAACACTTAATAGATAACGTTGAACAAATTAAAGCAGCTAGCTATGAACATATTGGAAATTTATATAGTGGTAGCGAGCTTTCTCAAAAATATATTCAACATATAAAACAATCTATTTCTGATGATTTATCAGGTATTAAAATTGCACTTGACTGTGCACATGGTGCTACAACTGGCGTTGCCCCATTCTTATTTGGAGACTTAGAAGCAGATATAGAAACTATTGGATGTGCTCCAAGTGGAACTAATATTAACGATAATGTAGGATCAACAAAAATCAATACTATCGCAGAATTTGTTAAAGTTCACAATGTAGATTTAGGATTTGCATTTGATGGTGATGGTGATAGAGTTCTTGCAGTGGATTCAGAAGGTAATGTTGTTGACGGAGATAAAATTATGTTTATTCTTGCTAAACACCTTAAAGAACAAGGTGAACTAAAAGATAACATGGTCGTTTCTACTGTAATGAGTAATATAGGGTTCTATAAAGCAGTTGAAGAACATGGTATGCAATCAGTTAAAACTTCTGTTGGTGATAGATATGTAGTTGAAGAGATGAGAAATAATAACTACTCTCTTGGTGGTGAACAATCAGGTCATATAATACTTATGAACTATGCAACTACCGGTGATGGAATTTTAACAGCAGTAAAACTAGCTGATATTATCAAAACAACTGGAAAATCACTTAAAGAATTAGCAGATGAAGTTAGTATTTATCCTCAAAAATTAGTAAACATCAAAGTTACTGATAAAAAAATCGCTATGGAAGATAAAGAAATTCTTGAAGAATGTGAAAAAGTTGAAAAAGAACTTGAAGGAAACGGACGTATCTTACTTCGTGCATCAGGAACAGAAAACTTAATTCGAGTTATGGTAGAAGCAAGTAGCAATGAATTAACAGATAAATACTGCGAACAAGTTGCAAAAATTGTTCGTGAAAAATATGAAGTAAAATAATTATACTTTACTATAATAAAAAATATTAAAAAATATAAAAAGACTAAAGACTATAATAATCAACATTATAAATAATATTGTGATTTTATATAACTTTAGTTTTTTTATTTTTTCTATATTTTATCTCCTGCAACACTAATAATATAATACTCTAAAAAGTGTATTTTTTACTGTATTTATTACTATAATATTTCAACCAAAATCTTTATATATTCTATACATTATTTTATATATTATTAACCTTAATATTTTCTTAATATTTTTTTAATTACTTCTTACTTTTTTCATAAAAAATTGATAATAAGAAATTTCTTTATATATTTATTGTAATAATCACTTTTTTATAACTTACTGAAATAAAGCCTTATTTTACATTTATACTACAAATAAAAGATGAGTTATTCACAAAATATTTGCCTTTTTATGTAATTTATTACCATATTAATATTTTTCAAAAAAATAATTAATTTTTTTTTAGTTTTTTTTTATTTTTCTCTTGTTTTTTGTATATACTTCTGATATAATCATAAGTGAAGTAATTATATATTACTTCATATGTTCTTTTATTATAAGTCTCCCTAGCTTATAATAAAGACTTTTCATATTTACTCCCTTATTTCTACCTTACAATATTTTTTGTAAGGTAGGTTTTTTTATATCTAAATCTACAAAATTTATAGAATAATTAATTTTTTCACCACATTCTAACTTTCTTATAAGATATTAATTTATGTTTACATAATTTCGATTTCACTCATTTTCTTCACCTTTTCCAACTTTTCACTTGACATTTCTTGTTTCCTAAGGTAAACTTTTGTGTAGTGAGAGAACGAAAGGGTGTACAATATGATAGAGATAAAAAATTTAACAGTTACATATAAAGACACACCTGCTCTTGATAATATTAATGTTACTTTATCAAAATCTAAAATTATTGGGATAGTAGGCCCGAACGGAGCAGGAAAATCCACTCTAATTAAAGCAGTTTTAAATATAATACCCTCTAAAGGGATTATAAAAATTGATAATAAACTTTCTAAAGATCAATTAGATAGAGTTGCTTATGTAGAACAAAAAATTAATATAGACTATAACTTCCCTATTAAAGTTAGAGAATGTGTTTCTTTGGGGATTTATCCCAAAATTGGTTTATTTAAAAATTTAAATAAATCTGACTGGCAAAAAGTTGACGAGGCACTAAAATTAGTTGGATTAGAAGAATTTTCTAATCGCCAAATAAGTGAGCTTTCAGGTGGTCAGTTCCAAAGAGTTTTGATCGCTAGATGTTTAGTGCAAGAAGCAAAATACATTTTCTTAGATGAACCATTTGTAGGAATCGACTCTGTCAGCGAAGAAATCATAATGAATACACTTAGAAAATTAAGAGATAATGGTCATACTATATTGATAGTTCATCATGACTTAAGAAAAGTTCATGCTTACTTCGATGAAGTCTTATTACTTAATAAAAAGCTTATTTCTTATGGCAATACAAAAGAAACATTTACTAGAGAAAATCTAACTCATGCCTATGGTACAGATTTATTCTTTATGGGAGGTGGTTCTAATGATTAAGGAATTTATTGATGGACTTTATAGTTTTCACTTTTTACAAAATGCACTTATCACAGCGATAGTTATTGGTATTGTTGCGGGTGCTGTAGGTTGTTTTATAGTTCTTAGAGGAATGAGCCTAATGGGAGATGCTATTTCTCATGCAGTCCTTCCAGGAGTTGCAATTTCATATATTCTAGGTATTGATTTCTTTATTGGAGCTATTGCATTTGGTATTCTTGCATCGGTTATTATTACATTTATTAAAGGTAATTCCATTATAAAAAGTGATACCGCTATTGGTATTACATTTAGCTCATTCTTAGCTCTTGGAGTTATTCTTATAGGTGTTGCAAAAAGTTCTACTGACCTATTCCATATTCTTTTTGGTAATATTCTTGCAGTTCAAGATATAGATATGTACATTACTATAGGTGTTGGAATATTTGTTCTTTTAGTTATAAGATTATTCTTCAAAGAGTTGCTTCTAACATCATTTGATGAACTTTTAGCAAAAGCAATGGGCATGAAAGTTAACTTCTATCATTATTTACTAATGATATTATTAACTCTAGTCTCAGTTACAGCAATGCAAAGTGTCGGAACTATCCTTATAGTTGCTATGCTTATTACTCCTGCTGCTACTGCATATCTTTATGCAAATAGTCTAAAAACTATGATATTCTTATCTTCTACAATCGGAGCTGTATGTTCTGTATTAGGATTATTTATCGGTTATTCATTCAATATAGCCGCGGGATCTAGTATTGTCTTAACTTTAGCTGCTGTTTTTGTGATTAGCTTTTTCATTGCACCTAAACAACGCTTTATTAGGCACAAACAAAAATAACTTATGTTTCATAAACATAAAATACTAAATAAATATAAATATTATATAATCTCTTTAAGAAGTTGCTCATATTTACTCCCGAAAATCTTTTCTTAAAGATTTTATATTAAAATATTAATTGATAATAATTACTATTATCTAACTATATTTATTTAGTATTTTATATGAAAAAATTAAAAAAATAAATAAAGGAGACCTTCAATATGAAAAAATTAGGTTTTATATCTTTAATATTTATGTTAGCTATAGGATTATTCGCTTGTTCTAATGCTAAACAAAACTCAAATTCAAGCGAAAATAGCAAACTTAAAGTTGTTACTACTAACTCTATTATTGCCGATATTACAAAAAATATTGCTGGAGATAAAATAGAATTACATAGTATTGTTCCAGTTGGTCAAGATCCACATGAATATGAACCACTACCAGATGATGTTAAGAAAACTTCAGAAGCTGATCTTATCTTCTACAATGGTATTAACCTTGAAACTGGAGGTAATGCATGGTTTACTAAGTTAGTTCAAAATGCTAAAAAAGAAGAAAATAAAGACTACTATGCAGTTAGCAAAGGTGTTGATGTGATTTATCTTGAAGGAGAGAATGAAAAAGGTAAAGAAGATCCTCATGCATGGTTAAATCTTGAAAATGGTATGATTTATGCTAAAAATATAGCTAAACAACTTAGTGAAAAAGATCCAAAAAATAAAGAATTTTATGAGGCAAATCTTAAATCATATTTAGAAAAATTATCTCAACTAGATAAAGAAGCTAAAGAAAAATTTAACAATATACCTACAGATAAAAAAATGATTGTAACAAGTGAAGGTTGCTTCAAGTACTTCTCTAAAGCTTACAATGTACCATCAGCTTATATTTGGGAAATCAATACTGAAGAAGAAGGAACACCTGATCAAATCAAAACATTAGTTGAAAAACTTCGTAAAACAAAAACACCTTCTCTATTTGTAGAAAGTAGTGTTGATGAACGTCCAATGCAAACTGTATCAAAAGATACTGGTATCCCTATCTTCGCTAAAATCTTTACTGACTCTATTTCAGAACCAGGTCAAAATGGCGATAGCTATTACAATATGATGAAATGGAATTTAGATAAAATTGCTGAAGGATTAGCTAAATAATTACTCCTACAAACAACTCCCTGTATAAATGTATACAAGGAGTTGTTATTTTTATTCCAACATAATTTTTTTAACATTTAAATCTTTTATCTTATTACTATAGTATAAAATAAAAATTTCATATATTAATACAAATGCTATAAGACTACCAATTACTGAGATTAAATCAAAGTTATATGTTGTTTCGCTATCTAATTTTTCAGATAAAACTTTTAGTAATGTTCTTATTAAAAAATACTGATAAACTGTTCCTAAAACAAAACCTATGTATGCTACTACTCTATAACCTGATAATACTATTTTTGAACATTCACTTTTCGAAAATCCCATAATATTTAAAATAGATATATTTTTTATATTACTGTTAGCAATTACTTCTAATGAAATTAATAATATAGATAGCGATAATATCACACCTATTACCATCATCATAATTCTTATTGTTCCATCGACAAAATCTCTCATACCAAATGCCATTTGAATCATTGAAGAAAATGATAATGCAGCAAAAATAACAAAGAATAATAGGGTTTTATTACTAAATAATACTGTTGCTCTTAATTCTTTAAGGAAGTTTTTATATTGTCTAAATCTTCTTTTTCTAATTTTTTTATTTGTTGAATTTATTTGTTTAAGTAAGTTAATCGTTGGTACATTTAAATTAAACAGTACATAAACAATTGATATTACTAAAAACAATAGTGATGGTAATATGACCATTATTAATAAAAGTTGGGGATGAAAGTTCATTGTAAGTTCAGATAATATATTATCTATATTTCTACTCTCATAAAATTTCGTCATAAACAAATGCGAACTACCATAACCTAATAATGAACCTAAAAATACTAAGAATCCAAAAATAGAAAACTTAGATGCTATAAAGTTATTGCTATAACCTTGAGCTTTTAATATTCCAATTTTATGTTTAGAATCATCAATAAATTGTTTTATATAGAATATTAACATTACCGCTGCACTTATTGATAAGACTGTCCCTGTTATAATTACTACAAATTTAGAAACAATAAGCTGAGCATCATAAAACTTCTTCTGCATTATATTAAATCCCGTAATATCTAGGCCTTTCAAATCCAAATATAAGTTAGAAAAAAGTGTAGTTATAAATACCGCACAAAAACTTACTATCACTACTGCAATTGCTTTTCTTAAATCTTTTAACTGAACTATCATATAATTACCACCCTATCTCTTCTACAGATTTAGGTGTGCGGTTTTCTTCAATCGAAGTTACTCTACCACTACCTACATGAATTATCTTATTTGCAAGTTCAGCAATATTCTCATTATGAGTTACCATTATCATTGTAAAGTATGATTTAACTTTTAGTTTTAATAAGTACTCTAATATTTTTCTTCCAGTTTCCTCATCTAAAGCTCCTGTTGGTTCATCTAAAAATAGTACAGTTGGCTTCTTAGCTAATGCTCTCGCAATTGAAACACGCTGTTGCTCTCCTCCAGATAACTCATTAGGATATTTACTTAATCTATCTTCTAAACCTAATTCCTTTATAATATCAACATACTCTTTATTATTTGCTAAATTAGCTCCTACTTTAACATTTTGCTCTACTGTTAAATTATTTAATAAATAATATTGTTGGAAAACAAATCCTATTTTGTCTTTACGAAACTTTGTTAATTGTTTTTCTGAGTAATCACTTATAGACTCATTATCATATACAACTTCTCCTGAGTCAGACTTTTCTAAACCAGATAAAATGTTTAATAGTGTAGATTTCCCTGAACCTGAAGCTCCAAGTATAACAACAAATTCATTTTTATCAATTTTTAAATCTATTCCCCTTAAAACTTCTTGATCATTATATTTTTTCTTAATATCCTTTGCTATAATCATTTAATCAATCTCCTTTAAATATTGTATTATTAAACTTTTAGTTACTTCAGTCATATATTCAATAATTTCAGTTGCTGTAAAATTATGTATTCCCGTAACTGTTAATGTTGCAATACCATGACTATATATAAATAAGTGCTCGTAAAGTTTTTTTGCATTTTCTATTGAAATTTTATACTCTTCATCTATAGACTCAATTACTGATTTATATTCGTAGTCTCGCATTGGAAGAAAATCTTTAAAACTTTCTACTTCTATACCTTTTTTCATAAATAGCCATTGAAATAATTTAGGTTCATTTTTTGAGAATAATATATACTCTACTCCTAATCGTTTAAATGGACTATCATCTTTTAATGCTAAATTAACTTTTTCTGAAAAAATATTTTCTGCAGCAAACTTTGCTTCATCTTCTAAATTTTTCATATTAGAAAACAAACTAAATATTACTTTAGTAGATGAGTCCAATTTTTTTGCCAACTCTCTTGCAGTTAATGCTTCTATTCCATTTTCTCTTATAAAGTCTATAGTTACAGCCAGGACCTCTTCTTTTGTAAATTTAAATTTTGGTGCCATATTAAAACCTCCATCAATAGGTAACACTTGTTTCTTATTATAAATTATTATATATATAATGTCAACAGGAAAATTATTGAATTATTATGTGAAATCGTATACAATATAAAGTGAAATAAAATTTAGGAGTTATTTATGAATATAATTAGAAATTTACCTACACCTATCGCAGGACTTGCTCTTGGTTCAGTTGCTCTTGGCAATCTATTACAAGCTTACAGCCCTACTCTTCAACTTATTTTTAGTATTTTATCTTTAATAATAATTGTACTTTTAACGATTAAATTTATTGATAATTTTAAGAGTTTAACCGAAGAAATCAAAAAGCCTGTTATAGCCACAGTTTTAGCAACATATCCAATGAGTATAATGCTTTTAAGTTCATTTTTTAAAAAATATATAGGATTATATAGTTTACCTACTTGGATTATTGGAATTTGTCTCGATGTTTGTGTTGTTTGTTATGCTATTTACAATTTTATTATTAAAGAAAGACATATTAAAAATATTTATCCAACTTGGTTTATAACTTTTGTTGGACCCGCAGTAGTAACAGTTACAGCGATTAATTATAATGTTGAATTTTTAGGGAAGATTTTCTTTTACTTCTCTTTTATAAATTACCTTATACTAATACCATTTGTATTATATAGAGTATATATTTATAAACATTATAGTGAAGGGGATTTCCCTACTATCACGGTTTTTTCAGCTCCTGGTGGACTGTTATTAGCTAGTTATATGATTGGTATCACAAATAAAAGTACATTTATTTTAAGTGTTCTTATTCCACTTACTATATTATTTTTTATTTTTGTACTTCTTCAACTACCATTTTTATTAAATAGAAAATTTTATCCTAGCTTTTCTGCATTTACTTTCCCATTGGTTATATGCGCAATAGCTTTTCAAAAGACTGGATTATACTATCAATTAGGAACCCTGTCATTTTTAACTATACTTATTTATCTTAGTGAATTATTAGCTGTTATTATCGTAGTATATGTTTGGTATGGTTTTATCAAAGATTCAATTGAAACAAATTAAGTATAAAAGAACTAGATACTCAGATTTACTCAATATCTAGTTCTTTTTATATTAAATTATTTACTTTAAATTACTTTATATTCTCCTCAAAGTTTTCTATTACATCTTTTAACTCTAATTCTAAAATATAACTAATACCTTTTTCTTGCATTGTTACACCATATAATGTATCCATTGCTTCCATAGTTCCTCGACGGTGAGTTATTACTAAGAATTGGTTATCTACAGAATATACCTTAAGGAATTTAGCAAATCTATTTACATTCTCTTCATCAAGTGCCGCTTCCACCTCGTCAAGTACTACAAAAGGAGGATTCTTCACTTTTAATATTGCGAATAGTAGGCTTATCGCTGTTAGTGATTTTTCCCCACCTGAAAGAAGTGACAAGTTTTGAAGTTTCTTCCCTGGTGGTGATGCTTCAATAACTATACCTGTATTCAAAATATCATTCGGTGTTTCTAATGTTATATCAGCATAACCGCCCTTGAATAATTCTTTAAAGATAGTATTAAAGTTCTCAGCTACTTGAACAAATGTTTCTAAGAAACGTTCTTTAACTTCTTTATCAATCTCTGCTATTGTTTCTTCTAATTTTTCTTTAGCCTCTACCAAGTCGGTAATTTGTTCATTATAGAAGTCATAGCGCTCTTTAGTTTCCTCAAACTCTTCAATAGCATTCAAGTTTACATTTCCTAGATCAGCAATTTCACGACGCAAACTCATTACTCTTGATTTATAAGAAGGTATTTCAGATATATTTTCTTCGGTTAACCTATGCGCTACACTTTCATATGTCACACTATAGTTTTCAATTAGATTTTCTAAATACTCATCTGTTTTCACTTCTATTTTTGTTTGAGCAACTGTCAGTTTTTCAAATTCTGCGATTTTCTCACGTAAAGATTCATTATTACGTTGTTGAGATGATGTTATCTCTTTTTCACGTTTAAACAATCCTGTTTTTTCCATATCTAAGTCAGATAACAATGTTTTTAGAGTTATTAGTCTTTCACTATATTTACTTATCAACTTAGAATTATTTTCTAATATTGCTTTTTCATCCTCTTCACTTAGTGAATCGGCATTTTTAGATGCTTCTAGTCTATTTAATTGCTCTTGTGTATCTTTTATATCTATAGTTAAATTCTCTATAGTTTCTTGGATATGTTTATTATTTTCTTCTAGCTTAGACTTCTCTATTTTTAGTTCTGCTATTTTTTCTAAATATAGTTCTTCTGCACTTTGGGCATTTTGTTTTTTATTATTTTCTTCTTTAATTTTTTTATCTAAAACTACTAGTTCTTTTCTAATTCCCTCTAGATCTTTAGTTAATTTTTCAATACTTTCAAAACTATTATCATCTTTTTTATAGTCTGATAATTTATTTTCATTTAGTTTTATATTAGTAGTTAGAGTTCTTATTTCTGAATTTTTATGGTTTATTTCTAACTCTAATTCTTTAACTTTAAAAGTTAATTCTTCTTTTATATCTTTATTTTTTGTGATAATCTCAATTAACTCTTTTTGCTGAGAAGTAACTTGGTTCTTTTCATCATTTAACATAGCTATTTTATTATCAATTTTTTCCAAATTACTACTTAATTCATCTAATTCCGCCTTATGTTTAATTGATGAATTATTATTTTTATTTATAGCTCCACCTGTGATAGAACCACCGCTATTAATTACTTGTCCATCTAGTGTTATTATTCTATTTCTAAAGTTAATCTTTCTAGCTATGCGGTTAGCATTATCCATATTATTAACAATAATTACTAATCCCAATAGGTGTGATACTATGTTTTTATAGTTTGATTCAACACTAACCAAGTTTTCCGCTATATTAATAAAGCCTTCTTCTTTCAGTAATGTGCTATATACATCTGACGAAATTACTTTAGCTTTAATATTATTTAGTGGTAAAAATGTAACTCGACCTTTATTTGATTTTTTTAAATGCTCTATGCACTTTTTAGCCGTATTTTCATTTTCAACTACTATATTTTGTTGAGCTTGACCTAACGCTATATCTAGTGCTGTAGCATACTCATTATCAAAACTAATAATATTAGCAACACTATTATGTACTCCACCAATATTATCTTTATTTGACAATACTTCTTTTACACCGATATTATAAAAGCTTAAATTATTAATTTGATCTTCTAAAAACTTCTTACGATTTTCAAGATTATTTTTAAAATTATATCCTTTATTTAACTGTTCATCTATATTTTTTTGTGTTGAAGAAATTAATATATTTTTTTCTGTTAGTTTTGCTAAGTCTGATTCAACTTTTGATAATTCTTCTTTTAAAGAACTCTGTTTATTAGTTGCTGTTTCTAACTCACTTACCTTACTACTATATTCTTCTTTTTGTCTTTCTATATTTTGATACAATTCCTTGTAATTTTCGTCAGCACTTTCTAGATTTTTACGTGCATATTCAATACTATTTTCCAGTCTTGTTTCTTCATTAATCAGGTTATAATATGTATCTTTCAGCTCTTCAATTATATTTTCTATAGTTTCAAGATTATACTCTCCACCATTTTCTAAATCTATTATTTCTTTATTTAGCTCTTTAATTTTCTTTTTATTTTCATCTTTTATTTGTTCTCGTTGTTTTAATCTATCTTGAAGATTCCCTAATCTTTCAAGTTGATATGATATGTCCTCATCAAGTTTTTCACTACGAAGATTTCTATTATTTTTTCTCTCTTCTATAACATTAAGTTCAGATTGAAGACTCTCTTTTTTCTGAACAAGTTCTAACTCTTCATCATGGTATTTAATATATGTTTTATCTAGTGACACTAAGCTATTTTTAACATTTTCAAGATCTTTAATTAATTCTTCTTGTTTAGCTTCTAAAGCTTCCTTCTCAGCTTGTATTACTTTCTTCTCATCTAATAATAGAGCTAGTTTATTTTGATATTCTGATATATTATAGATATTTATTAGTATATCTTTTTCTTCTAATTCTCGAGAATAATCTAAATATTTTTGAGTTTTATTTTTTTGCTCTTCTAATATTTCATAACGAGAACTAATTTCAGAGAAAATATCATTAAGTCTCATTAAATTATCATTAGTTTTTTCTAACTTAGCATTTGTTTCTTTCTTTTTGTTTTTATATTTTAAAACACCAGATGCTTCTTCAATAATAGCACGACGATCAACAGGCTTTGAAGATATAATGTCTTCGACTTTACCTTGAGTAATAATACTATAACTTTCCTTGTTAATACCTAAATCAAGATAAACATTAGTTATATCTTTTAATTTTGCACGCTTATCATCTAAGAAATATTCACTATCTCCATTTCTATAAAGACGCCTTTTTATTTCACACGATTTTTCGGCATTACTAAAAGTAACGGCTACTTCTGCAAAGTTTTTTCTCTTTACATCTTCAGTACCCGAAAAGATAACATCTTTCATGCTACTACCACGAAGGTTTTTGGCTGATTGTTCACCTAGAACCCAGCGAATAGCATCAATTATATTACTTTTTCCTGAACCATTTGGCCCTACAACACCGATTAAATTATTTTTAAATTCAAAAGTTGTTTTTTTCTGAAAAGACTTAAAGCCTGTTATTTCTACTTTTGATAATTTCATCATGCTCTCCTTTCTTAATTCTATAACAAATTCCTTTTCTATATTTCTTTATAATCTAACTTTTCTAAAGCAGCTTTAGCCGAAAGTTGTTCTGATTCTTTTTTCGTTTTAGCAGTTCCACTACCATATTGTTTTCCATCAATAATCACAGCACTAGTAAAAGTTTTAAGGTGTGACGGCCCACTAGAATCAAGAACTTTATATTCTATTACACCTAATTTTATTTTTGAAACATACTCTTGTAATATAGTTTTATAATCTACAAAACTTAAGTACTCAAAACTATCAACTTCAGTAAATAAAGTATTACTCAAAAATGTTTTTACAGTCTCTAGTCCTGCTTCTAAATACATTGCTCCAGTGAATGATTCAAAAATATCTGCAAGAAGAGCGGCTCTACTTCTACCACCCATTTTTTCCTCACCTTTACCTAAGAAAATACACTTATCAAGATTTAATTGTAATGCATATTTTACTAATGTTTTTTCACATACAATCGATGCTCTTAATTTTGTTAGTTCACCTTCCGCTAAGTTAGGAAACTTTTTAAATAAAAATTCACTTGTTGTTAATTCAACAACAGCATCACCTAAAAACTCTAAACGCTCATAATTCAAATGTTTAGCAATTCGTTTTTCATTAGTATATGATGAATGAGAAAATGCCATTCTGAAATTATTACTATATTTTAGGTTAAAATTATAATCTTTATTTAGTTTATTAAGTAAATCTTCAATATATCTTTTCTCCATAATCTATTCTCCTTTCTTATATATTTGCTAGGAAAGCCCGGAGCATTAGTTACTCCGAGCACCCTAATTTTTAATTCAGTAGGAATTCCGAAAATACATCATTACCGTAAAATAACCCTTTACGAGTTAAACGTAATTTATTACCTACAATTTCTAGATAACCATCGCTAATATTTCTTTCAACAACATCTTTAAATATTTCCTGAACTTTCTTACCATATTTTTCTTCGAAAGCCACTAAGTCTACTCCTTCTAATAAGCGTAGTCCTAAAAACATTTCTTCTTCTATTTGTTCATTCAACGTTACTTTATTTTCTCCACGTCTAGCATGACCTTTTTCTTCCATGCTATCTATATAAAACTTCAACGCTCCTTGGTTCGCATAACGTATCCCATCTATATAACCATGAGCACCTGCTCCAAGTCCATAATACTCAATATTTCTCCAATAGCTACTATTATGGATACTCTCGTGTCCTGGACAGGCAAAATTACTTATTTCATATTGTTCATAACCATTTTCAGTTAGAAAATTAATAACTTCATTATACATCTGTTCTTCAGTTTCATTTGATGGTAATACTACCTTTTTATCTCGAACTTGGTTATATAACTTAGTTTTTTGTTCTAATATTAGTGAATAACATGAAACATGGCTAATATCATAAGAGACCACTCTTTTCATACTATCGTATAAATCTTCCATCGTTTGCTTTGGAAGTGAGAACATAAGGTCTACATTAATATTTTCAATTCCATGTTTTTTACAATTATTGATTGCCATATCAACATCATTTGCAACATGTCCTCGTCCTAGAATTTTTAATAATTCATTGTTGAAAGTTTGCACTCCCATGCTAATTCTATCAACCCCATACTCTTTCACTAAAGCAACCCTAGAATCAACAAGATCCTCAGGGTTGGCTTCAAATGTAAATTCACGAAGTTGTCCTGGAATTTTTTTTCTAAGTGCAGTTAAAAGACGATGTAGTTGCTCATCATTTAAGGCACTAGGTGTTCCACCACCAATATAAATAGTTTCTATATCTGATACTTGTTCTATTGTTTCTATTTCTTTAATTAAACAATCTATATATTTATCTACTGGTTGTCTTTGTATAAAAAATTTATTAAAGTCACAATATGAACAGATATACTTACAAAATGGAATATGAATATATACTCCGCGTGGTGTATTCTTCATTATTCTTCATCCATTTTTAAAACAGCCATAAAGGCATCCTGAGGAACTTCTACGCTACCAACAGCTTTCATTCTCTCTTTACCTTTTTTCTGTTTCTCTAATAGTTTACGTTTCCTACTAATATCCCCACCGTAACATTTTGCAAGTACGTTTTTACGCATTGCTTTAATAGTTTCACGAGAGATAATTTTGTTTCCAATTGCCGCTTGGATAGGAATTTCAAATTGTTGTTTAGGAATAAGCTTTTTAAGTTTTTCAACAATAACTTTACCACGTTGATATGCGAATTCTCGGTGAACGATAAAGCTAAGTGCATCGACTTGTTCTCCATTAAGAAGTATGTCCATCTTAACTAGGTTACTATCTTTATATCCAGTAAGCTCATAGTCAAATGACGCATAACCTTTTGTATTTGATTTCAATTGGTCAAAGAAGTCAAATACGATTTCTGATAAAGGTATATCATAAGTGATATTTACCCTTGTATCATCGATATATTCCATATTTAAGAAAATACCTCGTTTCTTCTGACAAAGATCCATAACAGCTCCTACGTAATCATTTGGTACCATAATACTAGCTTTAACGAATGGTTCTGTAATTCTGTTTATTTTTTGTGGATCTGGCATTTCTGATGGATTAGATACATCTACCATAGTTCCATCAGTTTTTTCAACTTTATAAATAACCGATGGTGCAGTAGCAATAATATCGATATTAAATTCACGTTCGATACGTTCTTGAATTATTTCCATGTGTAACATTCCTAAGAATCCACATCTAAATCCAAATCCAAGAGCTTGAGAAGTTTCAGCTTCATATTGAAGTGCTGAGTCGTTAAGTTCTAGTTTTTCTAACGCTTCACGTAAATCATTATATTTTGATGAATCGATTGGATATAATCCACAGAATACCATTGGATTTAATTTTCTATATCCAGGTAATGCTTCTTTTGCTGGGTTATTTGCTAGAGTAATAGTATCCCCAACTCGTGTTTCACTTACGTTTTTAATAGATGCACAAATAAATCCTACATCACCTGCAGTAAGTTCATCAACAATCTTTTCTTTTGGAGTATGAATACCTACTTCAGTAACTTCAAATACTCCTCCAGTTGCCATCATCTTAATTTTATCACCAGCTTTAACTGTACCATTTTTAATACGAACAGAAACGATAACTCCACGATAAGCATCATATAAAGAGTCAAAGATTAATGCTTGTAGCGGTTCTCCCGCATCTCCTGATGGTGCTGGAATATATTCAACTATTTGTTCTAGTATTTCATCAATACCGATACCAGCTTTTGCTGAAGCAAGAACGATATCATCAGTAGGAAGACCAATTACATCTTCAATCTCAGTTTTTACCTTCTCAGGATCTGCAGCGGGTAAGTCTATTTTATTTATTATTGGAATAATTTCTAAATTATTATCTAATGCTAAATATACGTTAGCTAATGTTTGAGCTTCTATACCTTGAGCAGCATCTACTACTAAGATTGCTCCTTCACACGCAGCTAATGAACGAGATACCTCATAAGTAAAGTCTACGTGTCCCGGTGTGTCTATTAAGTGAAAAATATACTCTTCACCATTTTTGGCTGTATATTGTAGTTGCACAGCATTAAGTTTAATTGTTATACCTCTTTCTCTTTCAATATCCATAGAGTCAAGAAGTTGTGCTTTCATCTCACGTTGTTCTAACGCACGAGTTTTCTCTAAAATTCTATCCGCAAGAGTCGATTTCCCGTGGTCAATATGCGCAATAATAGAAAAGTTTCTTATTTTCTTTTGCCTTTCATTTCTTTTATCCATCTTGTTCTTCCTTTACAAATCTTGTTTTTCTATATAATCTTTTGCTGTGTAATAAGAAAATCCATCTCTTACCAGCTTTTCAATAAGTTTTTGTTTTAAGTTATATCCTTCATAACGGCGACTATATGTACTATACGCTCGTCTAAAATGTTCTTCTAGTATATCCTCTTCATTTTCTTCTTCGTAATCCTCGAAAAATATGTCAAACACCTTTCTTATTATATCAGATGTGAAGCCATTTGTATAAAGTTTTTGCGTAATTTTTTGAATTTTTTTATTTTTTGCTTCTCGTCTTACTTTAAACTCTCGTTCAATAATTTTATACAACATTTCTATCATTGCTTCTTCAGTACAAATTTTTGCTATATACTTATCTATAGCATCTTTATCTAGGTCTTTTTCTTGTAATTTTCTCTTAATCCAATAGGGCCCTTTTAGGTTTAAGTTGAAATAATCTGTAACCGCAGCTTCTACATAGTGTTCATCATTTAAATAGCCTATTTCTAATAACTTTTCTATTACTTCGTCAATAACTTTTGGTGCTATTTCCTTTTTAGTTAAATAATCCTTTATTTCTTGTTTAGTTCTTAATCCATATTGAAGATAGTGAACTGCTTTACTATAGGCACTTTCTACACTTTCATGAGCTATAATTTCTTTAAGTTGTTCTTTTGTTAGTTCTATTTTTTTAATTAAACCATATTTAATAATAGTATCTTCTGATACATAAAAATGTTTACCATTATCTAGTTCTATTTTGTACTTTACTTTTAATTTTGTAATATTAGTAACTTGCATGTTCTCTCCTCTTTTCAAACATTTCTATTAAACAAAATCATCCCTATAATTTTATCAAATAATGGTAGAAAAATAAACTTATTTAAAAAAGATTCTCAAATCTTTCGTTTGAGAATCTTTAATATTATTTTTTATTTATCATATGGGGCCAACTTCTCTGCTCTGGCTAGTGAAGCATCTATATTTTCACAAATATTTTCAACCCCGATTTTTTCAATAAATCCTGCTTTTTCCATAACATGATATGGTTGCTCGTTAACATGAGATAAAATTAATGTTAAATCACGTTTTTTACAAGTTTCTAATATTTCCTCTAATGCTTCTAAACCTGAAATATCCATTACTGGAACATTACGCATTCTTATTATTAAAACATTTTTTCCTTCTCCATGGTCTATTTTAGTAAAGACATTTGCTGCCCCAAAGAAAAGTGCTCCAAAAATTTCATAGACTATAGTATTTTTAGGAACAAATTTCAAATCGACTTCTTCTGATAATTTTTCTTCTTCCATTGGATCTCTATATGTCCATTGACGTACTTCTGCAATATCAGACATTCGTTTCAAGAATAGAAATGCTGCTAATACCATACCAAACTCTATAGCTATAACTAAATCAAAGAACAATGTTAGTAAGAATGTAATAATTAAAACAACTATATCACTTTTAGGTGCCGTTTTAACCATTCGAACAAAGGTTCTCCAACCACTCATATTATACCCTACAATTATTAAAATACCTGCTAGACAACTCATTGGAATATAAGAGGCATATGGCATTAGAAATAATAAAATTAATAATAGTGTTAATGCATGTACCATTCCAGCTACTGGTGTTCTACCTCCATTTTTTACATTGGCAGCAGTTCGTGCTATTGCTCCTGTTGCAGGTATTCCACCAAAAAGAGCAGACATAATATTTCCAATACCTTGCCCAATTAATTCAGCATTTGATTTGTGTTTACTTCCTATCATACCATCAGAAACTACTGCAGAAAGTAGAGATTCAATAGCTGCTAGTATAGCAATTGTAAAAGCTGGTAACATCATCTCACGAACTAAAGAAAATGATAATGATGGCATTGAAAAACTTGGAAGTCCAGATTTAATAGTATATAAATCTCCAATTGTTTTTACTGGTAATTTACAGTAAGCCACTAAAAGTGTTGTAACTAAAATTGCAACCAATGATCCAGGTATTTTTTTTGAGATTTTTTGCCAAAAAATTTGAATAAGTATCGCTAGTGCTCCTATCCCTAAAGTTATATAACTTATACTGCCTATATTATGACCATAGGCAATCATTTTTTCTAAAAATTCAGCAGGTACAGGTCCCATATTAAGGCCTAGAAAATCTTTTATCTGTCCTACTATTATTCCAATAGCAATACCCAATGTAAAACCTATAGTAATAGTTTTAGGAATAAATTTAATTAAATCTCCAAAGTGTAATAATCCCATTACAATTAACATTACACCAGCCATCAAAGTAGCAATAATTAGACCTGCTAATCCATGTTCAGCAATAATTCCATAAATAATGACAACAAAAGCGGCCGTAGGGCCTCCAATTTGTACCCTACTCCCTCCTAAAAATGAAATAAAAAAACCTGCAATAATCGCAGTATAAAGTCCTTGCTCTGGATTAACCCCTGACGCAATCGCTAAAGCTATTGATAGTGGTAATGCTATTATAGCTACAATTAATCCAGCAACAATGTCTTTCATAAATTGTGCACTCGTATAATTTTTCATTACACTAAAAAACTTTGGTTTAATATATTTAAACGAGCTCATCTCTTCCTCCTAAATTTCTCTTATATAACAGTATTAATATTTTAGCATATATATAATAAAAACTCTAGTTATAATAAAAACTATATATAAATAAATTTAAAAATACAAAAAAAGAGCACATAGTATGTACTCTTTAAATTCTGTTATATTATTAAGTATCTATTTGTATTTTAAAAAAAGGAGAAAAGCTCATCAAGTGATGAGCCGTATATTATGAAAAAAATATTATTAAATATTATATTAGTAATTATACACTTCTTACTTTATATGAAGTTAAAATTTTACTTAATATTTACTTAAATTTTTACTTTTTTATTATTATTTAGTAACATTTTTATTCTCTTTTAAAAGGAGAAAGACTCATCAAGTGATGAGCCATATATTATGAAAAAAAATATTATTAAGTTTTATAGTTATTATTATATACCTTTTACTTTACATAAAATTAAAATTATAACTAAACTTTACTTAAATTTATTTTTAATATCTTCTATTACATCATTTAATAATGACTCACTTCTAGTATCATACCAAACCCCATTCATTTTATTTCTAAACCATGTTAATTGACGTTTAGCATAACGACGTGAATTTTGAGAAATTGCTGAAATAGTTTCTTCTTTTGATACATCACCCTTTAAATAAGGTAACATTTCTTTATAACCTATCGCTCCCAAAGCTTGTAATTCAGTTCCATAATCATTAATAATACCCTTTACTTCATCTTCAAGCCCTTGCTCAAACATAAGTTCAACTCGCTTATTAATTCGATTATAAAGTACTTCTCTTTCAGTATTTAAAACAATTAAATAAGGATTGTATTTTTCTAAAATAGTATCTCCATTATTATTTGTCGTTACAGATTTCTGTTCGTTCATTACATAATTATAAGCATTAATTACACGTCGATGATTATCTAAGTCAATATTATTATATGTATCAACATAGTTATCTTTTAAATATTGTTTAGCTTTCTCAACATTTATATCATAAGTTTTTTCTTCTAGATTTGTGAACTCATAATTATTTAATACTGCATTCATATAAAAACCTGTTCCACCAATTAACAACGGCATTTTCCCTCTACTATGAATATCATCAATTTTATCACGAGCTAATTTTTGAAAATCATAAACGGAACACGTAGCATTTGGTTCAAGTTCATCTATTAAATGATGAACTACCCCATTCATTTCTTCAGTTGTTACTTTTGCAGAACCTATATCAAATCTTTTATATATTTGAACACTATCTATAGAAATAATCTCACAATTGAATTTTTTAGCTAGTTCAATACTTAAGGCTGTCTTACCAACAGCCGTAGGACCTACTATTGCAATTAAAGGTATTTTTTCCATATTGTCTCCTAAACTATTCGCTTAAACATTTTTTCTAAGTCTTTTTTCTCCATTTTTGTAATAATAGGTCTTCCATGTGGACACGTAAATGGATTCTTACACTCATAAAGATCACTTATTACTTTGTTCATTTCAACTTCATTGAGTATTTGATTTGCTTTTATAGACATTTTACAACTAGCCATAGCTATTGCATCATTTCTTAATTCATTAAATGTAATATTATTGTTTTTCAAAACTTTTTCTACAATGATTTTTATCATCTCTTCTTCGTCTTCTTCTATCCAACCAGGAAATTCACGAACAACGTAAGAATTATCTCCAAACTCTTCAAAAACTATACCTAGCTCTTTAAATTTTTCTAAATTATTTCGAACTTCTGCCGCTTCTTCTACAGAAAAATCAAACATAAGTGGAATTAACATTTGTTTTTTGTAATTTTTCCTTTCGCTAAATTCACGTTGTAACTTTTCATAGTTATAACGTTCAGCTGCAGCATGTTGATCAATAAGATATAGTTTATTATCCGCTTCTGAGAGGATGTATGTTTTAAATATTTGAGCAAGAACTTTTAAGTCTGGTAATGTTCTTACCTTAGTTTCATCATCTTGAACTATTTTAGCATTTTTTATTTCATCGAAATGACTATTAGCTAATTCAGAATCAGAGCCTAAAATTACTTTGTCCTCAGTATATTCAATTTCATCTCGTTTAGAGAAATTCATAAAATTCTCTATTTCTTTTTTAGTTGGTTTCTCTCCAAATCTATTTCGATTATCCTTTGGATGTGGACTATAACTTAAATTGGGTAAGTCACTTTTAACTCGATTTGTCTTACGAGAATAACTATTATCATTATTTTCATTTTTATCATTAACAGAAATATTTTTTTCTGAAGATAAATTGTCTTCACCGAAAATAAAATTTTCTTCATTTATTATTTTATCTTCTAATTGTTTTTTAGAAATGTCCACATCCTCTTCTATACCAAATTTAGTATCTAATTCAGATAAGAAGTCTAGTTTTTCTATACGCGATTTTTCTTTTTTAGTAAGAACATTATTCATACCTTGTGGAATATATGTATAATTACTAAGTCTTTCAGCTATTATTTCTTTAATAAGCCTTATTAGTTCAGCTTCTTTTGATAATCTTACTTCTTGTTTTGTTGGATGAACATTGACATCCAGTAAGATTGGATCCATTTCTATGTTTATAACACATAGTGGATATCTATTTTTCATAAGCAGTGTTCCATAAGCATCTATAATAGAGTTTTGTATAACATAGTTCTTTATATAACGTCCATTAATAAATATATGAATGTAATTTTTACTTGCTCTAGTTTCCTCAGGAACAGAAATAAATCCATAAACTTTATAGTCATCATTACTACCACTAAAATCTATCATATTCTTTGCTACACCCATATTATAGATTTTTGATAATATTTTATGAACATCCCCATCTCCATATGTTTTAAAGGTTATTTTACCATCAACATGCAGTTCAAATGAGATATTTGGATAAGATAAGGCAAACTTATGAATTACATTCGTTATATTTGCTTGTTCTGTATGTGGATTTCGTAAATATTTTAATCTTGCAGGAGTATTATAGAATAAGTTCTCTACACTAAGATCTGTTCCTTTAATAGGAGCATAAAATTCTGATTGTACTACCTTGCCACCTTCTAAAATTAACATTTTCCCTTGGGCTTCGCCTGAACAACTTTTGATTGTAACTTTACTCACTGATGAAATACTTGCTAGAGCCTCTCCTCTAAACCCTAGTGTTTCTATATGGAATAAATCATAATCTGCACTTATTTTACTAGTAGCATGTCTAAGAAATGCTCTTTCTAAATCATCATTTGAAATACCACTACCATTATCTATTATTCTTATTTGTTTAATTCCAAATTCTTGAATTATTATCTTGATATTTGTACTACCTGCATCGATTGAATTCTCAACTAACTCTTTTACAACAGATGAAGGTCTCTCTACTACTTCTCCAGCTGCAATTTTATTAGATAATTCTGCAGATAATATATTTATTTTTCCCATTTAATTTATTTCACATCCTCGTTTAGTTTTTGCTGAATCTCATAAAGAAGATTAAATGCCTGCATAGGTGTCGTTTCAAGGAAGTTAACACTACCTATTTGTTCTTTGATATAATCAAACTTCTCATTGTTACCATCAAAGTCCAATTGTTGTTTTGCATAATGTTTTGCTTTTTCTTCTTTTACTTCTTTTTTCTTTTGTTTTTTAAGCTTTTCTTCTAATTCTACTTGTACTTCTCTTCGTATTTTCTCTTCTAGTTCTTTTGTATTTGTAAGAACATTATTATAGCTTTCACTATTTACTAAATCTTCACTACCTTTATTACCATTTTCTAACTCTTTAAGAATTTTATTAGCTCCATTTATTACATCATTTGGTAAGTGAGCTAACTGTGCTACATGAATACCATAACTTTTCTCTATTGGGCCTTCATTTATCTTGTATAAGAATATTAGTTTACCGTGATCTTCTTTAGCTGATACATGAATATTCTTTATTCCCTCGGTAATATTTTCAAGTTTTGTAAGTTCATGATAGTGAGTAGAGAATAATGTTTTACATTTAATAGTATTGTTTATATATTCTAATATTGATTGTGCTAAGGCAATACCATCATATGTAGATGTTCCTCGACCTATTTCATCAAATATTAATAATGAATTAGCTGTTGATTCTACTAAGGCATTTTTTGCTTCAATCATTTCAACCATAAAGGTTGATTTTCCACCAGCTAAATCATCACTAGCACCAATACGTGTGAAAATCTTATCAAAGATTGGTAGATTAGCTGACGAAGCAGGAACAAACGATCCTATTTGAGCCAGAATAACTATTAGTGCAAGCTGTCTCATATATGTAGACTTCCCAGACATATTTGGTCCTGTTATTAAAAGAATATTCTCATCTTTTTCAACCTTACAATCATTACTAATATAGCTATCTGCGCTTACATTACGTTCTACTATTGGATGTCTACCATCCACAATATCTATTACATTATTATCGTTAAATTCAGGTTTAACATAACCGTATTCTTCTGCCACATCAGATAATGAAACAAAAACATCAATATCACTTAAAGTATTTGCAACTCTTTGCAGACGTGGTATATATTCATGAATTTTAATTTTAACCTCTTGGAAAAGTTGTAACTCTAATTCTTCTATCTTTGTTTTTGAGTTAACTATATGTTCTTCAACCTGTTTTAATTCTTCAGATATAAATCTCTCACAATTAGAAAGTGTTTGTTTTCGGTGATACCCTAGTTCAGTTGGGTCTACACTCTTAAGTCCAACTTTAGAAATCTCGATAAAGTAACCGAAAATCTTATTGTAACCTACTTTTAAGTTTTTAATACCAGTTCTATTTTTTTCACGTTCTTCTATTTCTAATAGTACCTTATTTCCATTTTTACTAGCATTCTTATAACTATCTAATTCCTCGTTGAATCCTAATTTTATAACATTTCCATCTTTTACTGTTTGACCAGCTTCTTCATGAATAGTTTTTTCAAGGAAATCATGAAGATCTTCTAATTCATCAATATTATTAGCGATATCTACTAATTTTTCTGAATCAAAGCCTTTTAGAATATTCTTAATTTGCGGTATTTGCTTCAATGTTTTCTTTAAATTAAGAAGTTCTTTAGGACTTACAATATTATATGACACCTTAGTTGAAATTCTTTCTAGGTCATACACTTCTTTTAAACTAGTTTTAACATCTGATTTTTCAAAATAATGTTTAACAAAATCTCCTACTATTTCTTGACGTTTTTTTATTTCATTAATATCAAGTAATGGATTTTCTAACCAATTTTTTAATTTTCTAGAACCCGCTGCTGTAGAAGTTTTATCCACTATGCTTAGTAAAGAACCCTTTTTGCTACCATTAGCCATATTTTGCGTCACTTCAAGATTACGAATAGAATAGTTAGTCATATACACAAATTTATCTTTAAAGTATACCTCAAAATCTTTTAAGCTAGAGATATCTTTGTTTTGTGTTTTCTCAATATAATCTAGTAGTATATCTGCACATAATTTTAAATTTTTATCTTTTAAGTTATTAGTTTTATCTTTTGAAAGATTATCACTTTCTTGTACTTCAGTTATATATGCACTTATATCTAACTTCTGACCTTCTATACTAATAACTTCTTTTATATTATTTTTTAATACTTCATCTTGAAGATCTTCCATTGTTTTTAAAATTGTACAACGGCTATCTCCTGTCATAATATCACAAAAAGCAAAGTAGATATTATTATCTTTTAAATATGCACTACCTAGAAAGTTATTTTCATCATAGTTTTTATAGTTCATATATGTTCCAGGCGTTATAACTTGAACTACTTTTCGTTCAACAATCTTTCCTTGTCCCGGTTCAGATACTTGTTCACATATTGCAACTTTATATCCATTATTAACTAATGTATCTATATAACCTGCTGATGAATGAAATGGTACTCCACACATTGGAATCTTTTCTGCCCCACCATCACGAGCAGTTAATGTAATTTCTAAAATTTTTGATGCTCGAACAGCATCTTCGAAAAACATTTCATAAAAATCGCCTAAACGATAAAATAAAAACATATCTTGATATTCTTTTTTAATTTTCAAATACTGTTCTATCATTGGAGTATATTTCATATCTTTTAACCTTTCTTATTTTAATTAAATTTTATCTTTAAGTATTAATATTTTATTAGAAATTTAAATATTATATAAAATTATCTTTAACAATATTTAGATTTGCTAAACTTTATTTGTTATTGTATAATTACAGCAAAGGAGTTGAATTATGTTAAATTTTATAAAAAACAAAGTTAATTTATCAATACTAATTTTTTATTTTATGTTTGCTTTTTCAAGCCTTGTTCTTATTGCATTAGCAGAATATAACAATGGTATTACGCCAACTTTATTCTTAAAGCAATTTATTTTTTACCTAATTGGTTTGGGAATAATATATATACTACAAAAAATACCGGTTGATCTTATAGAAAGATTCACCATAGGTATATATTTATTTTCTCTAGTTTTACTAGTTGGAATATTTTTAGTTCCTAATAGCATGGCTCCTATTGTTAATGGAGCACGCAGTTGGTATAACTTTGGATTATTCACAATCCAACCATCAGAGTTTGCTAAAGTAGCAACAATTGCTATGATTAGTTTATTAATTAAAGAACAAAGCTTTAGAGATAATAGTGATCCTGTAAAACTTTTAAAAATATTACTTATAGTTTCAATTCCGTTCATTTTAGTATTAAAAGAAAATGACTTAGGAAATGGATTATTCTTTATATATTTATTCTTAGGTTTAGTATTTCTTGTTAGTACTCATAAAAAAACTTTACTTAATATTTATTCCGTAGTACTAGTCGTACTAGCTACTATCATTTTAGGAGCATTATATTTCCCTAGTCTACTTTCACTAGTCGGATTAAAGGGATATCAATTAAAACGTATCTTATCTTGGTTAAATCCCGAAGCTTATTCGTTAGATTATTCTTATCAAATTACTCAAGTTTTAAGCGAAATAAAAACTGGTGGTTTAACTGGAACATTTGTTAAAAATAAAACTTATATCGATGAGCAGTTTAATGACTTCATCTTCTCAATAGTTGCTAAAAACTTTGGATTTATCGGAGCATTTTTCTTCTTGATACTATTCTTTATTTTTATACTAAGATTATTTAATATTGTTAAAAAATGTGAACAAGGTAATTATAGTTATTACTTTATACTACTTGCTATTTGTAGTTTTTGTTTCTCTTTCTTCATCAATATTTTTTCTACTCTTAGCATAATCCCAGTAATCGGTATTAGTATGCCATTTATAAGTTACGGTGGTAGCTCACTTATGGCTAACAGTATATTACTAGGTATTATTATAAAAATAAATGCTACTATCCATGAAGAATACCTTGAAGATGAATATTATGAATACGATAATAACGACTATAATAATTATGATAATCAATTTAACGATTATAGTGAAAATTATGATTATAATGATAATTACGACGATAATCCAAATAGATATCGCCGCAGTAAACGTAAAAACAATTATCGATAAAAAAATTCAATAATTAATTAAGAGCGAGGATCAGACTATCTGTCCTCGCTTATCTTTATTATTTTCTAACGTCTTCTATGAATTTTTCATCAATAGTTTCAATTAATTTTCCTAAAATAGCTTTAGCTGCATAATAATCGCGAATATCAAAAATAGCATTATGAGTGTGGATATAACGACCACTAATACCTATAACAGCTGTTGGTACACCATTTACCGCTTGGTGAATATTACCTGCATCAGTTCCTCCTGGTGAAGTATAATATTGATATTTTATTTCATTTTCTTCAGCAAGGTTAACAAGTTTTTCTCTCATATTTGGACGTAATACCATAGTTCTATCAACTAGTCTTACTAAGAACCCTTCTCCTAAACGTCCGTTACTTGTTTTTGATCCATCCATATCATTTGCAGGACTGCAGTCTACAACAAAGCATACATCTGGTTTAATCATATTTGCTGCTGCACTTGCTCCTCTTAGTCCCACTTCTTCTTGAACTGTAGCACAAACTACTAAGTTAATATCTAAATCTACATTTGCAAATTGTTCAAAGATTTCTGTAATAATAACACAACCATATCTGTTATCCACAGCCTTAGTCATAAATCTATGTTCAGTAAGTTGTTCAAATGATGTTTTAGGTGTTACAAATGCACCTTCACGAATTCCCATAGCTAGAACTTCTTCTCTAGAAGACGCACCTAAATCTATAGTCATATCACTAATTTTTACATTTTGAGCTACTCCTGCAGTAAAGTGTTTTGGTATTGAACCAATTACTCCAGTAAATTTTTTACCTTCATAAGATGTAATAGTGTAAGTTTGAGCCAATAGAACATCTTCTCTGAATCCACCTAATGTTTCAAATTTTAAAAATCCATTTGGTAAAATTTTAGTTACTACAAAACCTACTTCATCCATATGTGCCGCTATCATTACTGTTTTAGCATTTGGATTTTTAGATTTTTTTATTGCATAAATCCCACCAAGATTATCATACTTAATCTCATCAGCATATGGAGATAGATTTTTTTCTAAATAGCTAGAAATTTCTCCTTCAAATCCTGATGTACCATCTAACATAGTTAATTCTTTAAATCTTTCTACTGATTTGCTCATATTCTTATACCTCTTTTATATATTGTATTGTTTCAGTTTCTTTTATATATTTAACTTCATACTCAACGCCTTCATCTTCGAAATAGAACATTAAATATGGATTTTCTATTAGGTTTAGTGTGTAACTATCCTTTACGTTATATCCTTCAGCAATAATTTTATTACGACATCTATCGATGTGATCATTATCTAATTCTTGTTCTTCCGATTTTTTAAAAAGATAATATCCAATTCCCGCCGCAGCCAAAGGCGCTACTATTTTTTTGATTTTCATATGTTCACCTCTTATCTGAATTCATCACATAATGAATTAAACATTTCCTCATCAAAAGTTAGGTCTTGGTGAGCAATAGGTTCATCACGTTTATAATTTTTTAACGTGTCTTCATAATGCTTTTTATTAGTATTTTTATAAATTACTCCTGTAACTAAATCATTGTACTCTTCTAAAATACGGTATGCTTCAAGTTTATTTGTATTATCATAACCTTCAATATCTGATAATTTAGTTAAGTTTTCTTTGTACCATGCCGGTGTATTTTTGTAGTTATATGTTTTACATGGACTAAATACATTAACAAGTGCAAAGCCATCATGTTGAACAGCTTCTTCAAAAACTTGCATCATTTCTTTCATATCACCTGTGAATACTTGAGCTAAAAATGTTACTTCACAAGATAGTGCAATTTTCATAGCTGATAAAGGTTGTTCCATTACTCCATCTAAAGTTGTAGTAGTTACTAAACCTTCATCTGATTTAGGAGACATTTGACCTTTTGTTAAGGCATAAAGTTGGTTATCCATTACTACATAAGTCATATTTACATTACGTTTCATAGCGTGAACTGCATGACCTATACCAATGGCATATCCATCACCATCTCCACCCATTGCAAAAACTGTTAAATCTTGATTTGCAAGTTTAATTCCTTGAGCTACAGGTAATGAACGACCGTGTAATCCTTGTACACCATACGCTTTAGTATAACCACTAATTTTACCAGAACATCCAATCCCTGCAGAAATTACTACGTTTTCCGGCTTAAGTCCTAAATTTACTACTGCTCTATTTATTCCTGCCAATACAGAGAAGTCTCCGCAACCAGCACACCAATCAGGTTTTACATCATTTCTATAATCTTTTAATGTGACTTTCAAATTACTTCTCCTCCTCTAATAATTGAGCTACAAGTTGATGAGTATAATAAATATCACCATCATATTTCAGTAAGCTTCCTAATTTATCTGAATTATGGTACTTACTCGCAATAACCGTACGTAATTGTTTATTGTGATTGTGCTCAACAATATATACTTTTCTATACTTGTCAAATGTATCACGAATTTCTTGAGCTACTGGGTATATTTGACGTATTTGCATTGTATCAATTTTCATACCTTGCTCTTTTAATTGTTTAGCTGCTTTATTTAGTACTCCATATGTTGAATTAACACCAACAAGTAATATATCTTTCTCGTCATTATATTCATGTAATACAAACGGTCTATCAACTAAAGCACTCTCAATCTTATTAGCACGTTTTTCTTTTTGGCGTGCTGTATTTCGTCTAACCTCTGATGGTAATCCAACTACAGAGTGCTCATAACTGTTCGCATTATGAATTCCACCTTTTTGTCCAGGTATCGTTCTTTCAGAAACTAATACACCAGTCGTATAACGTTTGAAATAAATAATATCACTTTCTGTTATTTCTTCTTGTTTTAATAAACGACCACGATCTATTTGCACTTTACTGAAATCAAAGTTAGGAACAGTTTCCTTATTCATCCCTAATTGTAAATCCATTAATACAATTACAGGTGTCTGATATTTTTCTGCCATATTAAATGCATCAATCATAGTGTAGAAACAATCTTCTACAGATATAGGTGCTAGCACTACACGCGTAGCATCCCCTGTTCCTCCATAAACTGCATGGAAAATATCAGATTGTTCTGTTTTTGTAGGAAGTCCTGATGATGGTCCACCACGTTGAACATCAACTATAACAACTGGTTGCTCCGCCATAACACCCATACCTAAAAATTCAGTCATAAGTGAAATACCAGGCCCTGAAGTAGCAGTCATCGCTCTAACTCCAGCAAAGTTCGCTCCTATAGCTACACCTAATGCAGCAATCTCATCTTCAGTTTGTATATACGCACCTTTTACTGTTGGTAATTTATCAAATAAATATTCCATAATCTCAGTGGCTGGTGTTATTGGGTACCCTGCATATAGTCTACATCCTGCAACTAGTGCACCTAGACCTGCAGCATGGTTACCTACCAACCACATATTCGATTTTTCTTTTGGTTCTAATTTTTTCAAGTAATATTTGTTACCAATATTATGTTCATTCATAAAATCAGTCATTATTTCATGACCTTTATCAAATGCCTGAATATTCATATTTACTATTTCTTCACCTTTACTAGAAAACTTAGATTCAATCATTTCATAGAAAATCTTTCCATCTATATCTAGTAAAGCAGAACATATACCTAATGTAATTATGTTCTTAATAATAGGTGTTGAGATTTCTTTAGCTAACTCAGTTATTGGAAAAACTGCAACAAGTCCTTTTATTTCTTCAGATATTACCGGTTTAATTTTTTCATCTGCAATAATTATACTATTTTCATCTAGTTCATTAATATAATTATCTAGTGTTGATTGATCAAATGCGATAAGTATATCTGTTTTATAATCAATAACATTAATTTTTTCTTCAGATATACATATTTTACTATTACTATGCCCACCCTTAATTCTACTTGCAAAATCACGAGTAGAATACATATGGTATCCTAATTTATTAATAACTGTAGAGAAAATCTCAGCTGTACTTTCAAGTCCTTCACCTTGTTCTCCACCTATTTTCCATCCTAGTTTATTTATCATACAATCTCCTTCAATCTCTTTCATGAGAAATTTTATTCGTTGATTTCTTAATACTTTATTTTATCATATTTAAGAAAATTTTTCCATCCTATAATATTTATTTTTGTTGTAATAAATCCTTATTTTTTACAAGTTCTAATAGATTAAAGATTTTATTCTAATTTTACCTTTTTAGTACAATATTTGATAAAAATTCTATTTAAAATACAATTATTACTTACTCATATTTATTAGGATATATACATAATTGAAATTGTTTTCATTATATGCTATTATCTATTATAGAGAGAAATGAAAGGAGTTAAAAAATGAAATTTTTTATAGATACTGCAAATGTTGATGACATTCGCCTTGCTAATGATTTAGGAGTTATTTGTGGGGTTACTACAAATCCTTCACTAATCGCAAAAGAAGGGAGAGACTTTAAAGAGGTAATTAAAGAAATCACAGAAATAGTTGATGGACCTATTAGTGGAGAGGTTAAAGCTACTACTACTAATTGGGAAGATATGGTTTCTGAAGCTCGTGAAATTGCTAAAATCCACCCTAATATGGTTGTAAAAATTCCTATGACAGAAGATGGATTACGTGCTGTTAAAGTCCTTAAAAAAGAAGGCATAAAAACAAATGTTACATTAATTTTCAGCCCTAACCAAGCTTTACTGGCTGCTCGTGCAGGAGCTACTTATGTATCTCCATTCTTAGGTAGACTAGATGATATTTCTCATAACGGATTAATCCTTATTGAAGAAATCGTGGAAATTTTTGCTAACAACGATTTTGATACAGAAATCATCGCAGCTAGTGTTAGAAATCCAATTCATGTTGTTGAATGTGCTAAAATGGGATGTGACATAGCTACAGTTCCTTACAGCGTTATTAAACAAATGATTAAACATCCACTTACTGATATTGGTATTGAAAAATTTAAACAAGACTACTATAAAGTTTTCGGAGAATAATCTTTTATTTATATTAATTCTCCATAAACAAATATTTATGTAATAATTAAAATATTTTTACTCATAAATTATTGATTTTATTAGCCTAAATCAATTTTTTATGAGTTTTTTCTTGTTTTTGTTTTTTTCAATCCCTAATGATAAATAAAACCTATCAATATAGAAATTTTTTTATCTTTACTATATTAACAGGTTTAATTTAATATTTTATTTTAATTACTCTGTCGCCATACTCTAATAGCCTCTTGTCTCTTTTCATTATCTCTTCACTAAAACTACTTATAATAAATACACTTATTCTAAGATTTTAAGCATCATTACAGCACTACAAATAATTTTTATTGTTGATTCTGCTACATCATTTGAATATAGATATACAATAGTGTTAACTATATAATACTCATACCCTAATTATTATTAACTCTTAATTTTCTCATTTAATATTTTATTCATAGCACTATAAATTTTTTATTTTCATTGGATTATCTTATTAATCTAACACAAAACAATATATTAGCTAATATCACTGGGAATTCGCCATTAAAAACATTACTAATCTATTTATAATATAGTTATATTTATTTTTATCATATTCTCAAGAATTATCATATACCTTTTATTGCCAGTAACCCTATTACACCAATTATACACAATGTAGTCAATATAGGACTCCAAAAAACCCACAACACTATTATTGTTAATATTATATTAAATATAACTATAATGACTAGACTTAATCCACTATCTTGTTCATATCTTATACAATAATAAATAAAACCCATCAGCATTATTAATATTCCTATTCCACATATTAAATAATGAAAATAATATGGCTCTTTTACGATTAAAATCGCCTCTTTTATTAATCCAAATTTTTTCTCTATTATTTTTTCAGTTAAATATTGTTTGTAATTATATAATTTAAATAGAAACACTAGGGATATTATCACTAATATTATTTCTACTATTTGATATCCTTTTCTTATCATTTTCTTATTTTAATAAATTATAAAGAAAAATTATAACTCCCCATATGAAAGTAAGTTTGGCTACATCTATTTGATTATCTTTACTTTTATCAATCTTCAACCACCCATATATGTTTTTTAAAGCGTTTATTAATACATATATTAATAAACTAATTGATAATAAACAAAGTATTGAAAAAAATAATTTTTCTCCTAATATTAATATAGCAAATATACTTATCCCCCCAAAAAATATGGAAGCTATAAAAAATAAAATTAAATATCTTGTTCTTCTTGATTTATTTAAAAATAATATCGATAATATTATAATCATAAATCCTGCTATTAAATAGCCAGTATTATTATAGGATACAGCACTAACAGTATCAATATTATCCATAAAATCTTTAACCTTATTAACTATATTTTTTTGTAGATAATTTATTAAATAAAAATAACTTATACTACCTACTCCCAAAGATAATAATATAAATGTTATATCATCTTTTATATTTTTCATTATTTTATTATCAAAAATTTTTCTAAATAATTTATCTAACTCTCTTTCTTTTATTATTTTTTTATTTTGATTCTTCATTATAATCACCTATCTTCATTATATCACATCAATCTAATTTCTCATAATTTAATTAAAGTTTTCATTTATCATATTTTTAACTATATTATTTTTTTACTATCTTCTTCTCTATAGGCAACATTACTTCATATCTATTATATTCTTCTATAGTTACATCATATCATAACATTAAAAATAACTATATAACTGTTATTATGTTATTTACTAACTTATATATTACAAATATTGTTGCTGATTATAAAATAAACTATTATTAATAACCATTAAAAAAAGTAAAAAAACTTTAACTTTTCACTGGAAATATCTATTGACTAGTGGTATAATATATTTTGTTGTATGAAAAAGTTGTTAAGATTAAATTTTATAGGAGGTTATATTAATGCGCGTAAATGTAACATTAGCTTGTACTGAATGTGGTGATAGAAACTACATTACTAAAAAGAACAAAAGAAATAATCCAGACCGTATTGAACTTAAAAAATACTGTCCAAGATTAAAAAAAGTGACTTTACACAGAGAAACTAAATAATAAAATTAGAAAAGCCTTAAAGTATCTACGTTTAAGGCTTTTTGTTTTGCCGTTTGACAATGTTTTGACAATGTAACTGTTACAAAGCCATAAATTTAGCAAACTTATCAGCCATATTATCTCTTTGTTTTTCAGTTGCGTGAGCATAAATACTCATTGTTGTTTTTAAGTCAGAATGACCTAACCTATCTTGAACTTCTTGAATGGTAAACCCACTTTCAAACAGTAAGCTACAATGTGTGTGTCTGAAACCATGAACTTTAATTTGTTTAAAATCATTCTTCTTACATATGCGCTTCGAATTGGTATTCATGAAGTTAAGATATAAATATGAATTTGATACCTCTTCAGTAAAACAAGGTTGATACTTCTTTACCCGTGTGCCTACCATTATGAATTTCTCTTTTTGCTTAATTTTCCAACGTTTCAGAATATTAGCAGTTTGTTCATCTATACTAATATTTCTAATACTGCTTTTACTCTTAGGAGTTTGCACTACTACTTTTTTATCTGTATTCAATGCTAAAGTCTTGTTAACAGTAATTATATTGTTGGTAAAATCAATATCAGACCATTCTAGAGCCTGTAATTCACCCTTACGAATACCAGTATAAGCCAACACCCTAAACATTGCAGTTAGCTTTATATCCTGCTCATTCTCAACTAATGTAAGGAATTCTCTTAATTCTTCTTTAGAATAGTATGTATCCTTATCATCTGAAGTTATATCATCATTTTTCTTAGGTAATAAGACATCTTTCATAGGGTTAGTATAAATAACCTTCATTTTTACAGCATAGTCTAAAATCATGCTTCCATAGATCTTTATTTTTTTGAGAACAGCCAGAGAAAAAGTTTTACTGTACACATTTATCACTTTTTGGCAATAAGGTAGAGTTATCTTTTTCAATTGCATATTTCCCATTTTATCAAGTAATAAATTAAATATATGTTGATTAACAAGTAATGTACTTTCTTTTATAGTATGTTGATATCCTTCATACCATAACTCATATATTTCTTTAAATGTTGTAACATCAGTATTCAGTAAGCCATTATTAGCTATTTCAGTTTTAATTTTTGCTTCACATAGTAAAGCTTCTTTTCTAGTTTTAAAGCCACGTCTAGTAGTATACCTATCTTTTCTAGTAACCTCATCTTTTCCAAGATAAATATATACCATATAATAGTTTTTTCCATTAGATTTTTTAGTATATTGTTTTATCATTTTTATCATTTTTATCATTTCCTTTCTATCTAGCGCATATCAAAGAAATTAATAAATTTATTCTATAAAACACCTCGTATTTCAAACGTGAAGACGTCTAAAATAATTTTTAATATAATTACCCCAAGATAAACAGCGTGCTTATACACCGTTTAAATGGGTATCGATTTTAAGTAAGCTTACAAACCTTGTTATTACACCATTTATATGATATAATAGAGTTACTATAATATCAAACTTGTTTATCATTTTTCAGTACTAGTATTTTTTACTGGTGCTTTTTTATTTTCCACCTATCCCTTACTTGTCATTTTTCTCTCTTACCTATTTTTTCAATAATTTTTATTAAATATATTTCTTCAATTTTTTCTCTCTTTTTTTCAACTCGAGAATGTCGTCTATCAACAATAATAAATAATTAGGCGATATAATTCTTCGTACTTTATTTTTACTTATATAATTATCTATTAACAACATACATATTAATATAATTGTCACAGCAACCATTATTTTAATATTATTTTTTTGGGATTCAATAAAATTAATAAACTCATTAGAATTAAATATCTTTGAATCTTTTAAAAGTTTAAGAACTGGAGCAATTGCTGTAACTTTAACTATAGATTTCATTTTTTCCCATATCTTAAATTTTATTCTTTCTTTATCTTGTTGCAAAATATATTTTAAACCTAATAATGACGGAGTATTAAAACTTTTTAAAACTTTATATATATCTTTATCAGAAATACTTTCAAGATCAATACACAATTTATCGATACTTGCCCCATTAGCTCCATCAGTTATTATTTTTGAAAATTTATTCTTGATTTCAGACAATGATTTGTCATCTTTTTTATAATTTTTTGTTTTTTTTGCAGTAGTAACTAATAAACATATTAACAAAAATATAAAATTAAATAAAACAATAAATAAAAACCTAAATAGAAAAATTAACCATAACCATGCAAGTTTTTTATAAACGTAATTGGTTAGTAGCATACCTAAGATTTTAACCAAGATTATAAAAAAGATTATAAAAAAGACTATAAAAAAGATTAAAACATAGTGTCTAGATTTGCTTTCAGATATTTTATATTTAAGATTTATTCTCTTAAATATTATTTCTGCAATTACTTTACAAAATATAAAATATATAATAATACAAATTATTTCAATAAAATAAAAAATTAAATATGATACTTGCTCTAAGTACGGAAAATTCAAAAATTCTGCAATCTCCTTCATAGAACTTTCTGTTTCCATTCCTAGAAATTTCAATATTTTTTTACTATACAAAAGCATAAGTAAAACTATATTAGCTATCACAAATATAATAATCACATTTTTATTTTTAAATTGTTTAATTTTTTCGAATACTCTTATAACAAAATTTTTAACGACTAGTAATACTACAAGCATACTAACCAAAACAAATATAACCATCATTAGATCAGATATAATTTCTAAAATCACATTATATAATCTTTCCATTTAATCACTCCTTTATTGTATAATTTTATTAGCCATTAAACCATGATTTTATCTTATCCATAAAACCTATTTTTTCTTTTTTATCTTCTTCAAACTCAATTCTAACATTCTCTTGTTGTATTTCCTCACTTATACTACCATTAAATTTACCTTCAGCTTGATTTCTTTTATAAATATTCACTATAATTCTATCAACTTCATAGGAATTTTTTAAGCAAAACGCAATAATCAGGTTTTTTATTTCATCATTATTAAAGTAATTATTATAATAAGTTTTTTCTAAACTGTTTATATATGATTCCATATTTTCTTTTAAGTCTTGATTTGATTGTAATAAAAGACTTATATCTTTTGTGTGGAAACTTAATCTATTTACATAGTTTTTAAATTCCTTTATGTTTATTAAACGAAGATATGGAGTATCCGTGGATAAGAACTCATAACATGATTTTAATAAATAATACAGTTGCTTATCTTGATTATTATAAATATTAGATACTTGACTTAATTGGTGATACAAATAAGAATTATCACTTATTTCTTTAGTCTCTTTATCAAACCTCACTTTACATTCAATAAAGTCACATATAAGATCTAATTCATCTGAGTTTTGATTACTAAGATAAAAGTTGTAAATATCCACAGGATAAGCAATATTGTTGCTGTGAGCAACTAAAACAAATTTTGTTCTAGATAGAAGACTTTCTCCTTTATCAGTTATATATCTTTCTAATTCGAGATACCTTTGATAATATTTCTTATCACATTCCTCAATAATTCTCTCTATCAAATCATTCTTTTTACCTGTTACTTTTAATTCACCTTTAACTAATATTTCCTTTAATTCTTCAACTTTAAGTTTATTTAATGATATTCTTTCATCATACCTCATTTCTATATAGCCATTATCTAATAAATTATTAAGTGATTTTTCATTATCATTAAAGTAGTCATTTTTCCAAAATGTTTGATATAATTCTGAAGCTTTACTACGTTTTGCTATATAATGAAGTATTAGTACATCATTCCCCGTTAAATTCTCCATTTCATTTTTCCTCTCAATATAAAATTCCCTATTCTGTAATAAAATTAATTGGATTTTTATTTTTTAAATAATCTGGAAATCTCGTATTTGGATTAACTTCCAAATATTTATTATTTTTTTGTGACTATATAATCCACTCCCCTCATTAAATTCAAAATAAACATTACCGTACTTTGTTACAGGGGCTATATTATGTGGTTTGTATATTAACTTACATTTCCCAATTCTCTAGTAAATATTTTTTAATAATGTAGTTATTATTTAATATTAATGTTTGTAATCTATCTAAATCATATTTTAATTCATCTGAATCGATATTAGATAAACTATACTTTTCTTATATTTTATCAATTTTTTGTATTAATTTTTCTTTATTTTGATAAAATGTAATTTTTTCTTGTAATTCATCTATATTTCGTGATATTAGCGTAAGGCTTCCCAAGTAAACTTACAACTATTTTAAATGCAGTATGCTTATCATCATCTAATAAATTACCAATATTACCATCTAATATTCCATGATCCCCTTTATTATTAAGAGCGAACTCTTCCTCTAATATATTATTATTAGAATTATTTAATTCTCTAATTTTACAATTATTCAAAATTTCTATTTTTAACAAAACATCTGTTGATACATTGAAAAAGAGCAATCTCTTCTATACAATCTTTTTTAGGTTATCGCTGGTTTGTTTCATACATGATTATATCAGAACCATATAAACCTAACTCTATACCTAGATCCATCTTACTTAAGTTTTTTAGTTTTCTTTATTTGTATAAATTTCTTCCGAAATTATTTATATTACTCATGAAATCTCCTCTCCTTATATAATAAATGATATCACAAACCATATTATAAAACAATATTTATTAAATTAATTTTGAAATAGTATTAAGTATTTTTTATAAACTAATTTAACTGTACACATAGCATATAATAATAAATTAAAACTGTTGAAGAAAATCATATTAATATAATAACTAAATAAAAATAATGTATATTAGATAAATTAATAAGAAGGATGCTAGACGTTGGAATTGAAGATGATAAGATAATAGCTACACTTTCTGAATTTAAAGACGAGGACTTTTCTTCTAAAAGCAAAGATATTGCTCTAGAAGAAATCAGAGAGTTAAGAAATGATATTGCTTCATTACATCAAAGCAACAAGTCTGAAAGTATTACTGACATAGCAAATAGTTACAACATTAGAAATAAATAGGAGGTTTATATTATGGAAAGAATTCAAAATAAAATTACAGAACTAGAACAGCTAGAAGCTAACAATGATGAATTGATTAAGGAGATAGATAACAGAATAGATAATGCCGCTAAAGAATTAGAAACTATTCAAAGTAAAAATAGCGCTACTCTTTCAATTAGTGATAAGGTCGATCTAAAGACTAAAGAGACCGAAGCTATAACTAAGATTAATACCTTAAGAGCAACAAAGGAGGATATCCAAAAAGAATTTAATGATCAAAAGAAAAAATTAATAATGGAATTGTCTAAATTAAGAGAGTTCTTTACAAAAGAAGAAAATGAGTTTCTCTCTAGAAAATCTTCACTCCTGGATGAAGTTATTAATCATGCAGTTAAGTATGCAAACAAGAAGCTAACTGAACTTCAGAAAGATGGTAAAGAAAAAACTCAGACTATCGAGCCACTTAAAGCGAAAGTAAATTCTTACCTTGGAGAAATTGAAAGTATCCCACTAATAGAAAGTGAATGCGCCCCCTACTCTCCTTATGCTTTTACTTATGCTCAGAAGCAACTAGAAACAGCATGTCAGGAATTAGTTAGAACATTCTGTAAATATAATTAATAAAATTAAAAACAAGCCATGTACCACAAAACACGGCTTGTTTTTCTTATAAGAAAGCTATATCTATTATACCAGAATTAGCTTGTATTTTCAATTCTGAGCGCATTCTATATAGTGTTAGGCTAATTACCTTATGAGTAAAATTCAAAGCTTAAAATAGCTTTAACAATTTGTCAGCACTTGTCAAATTCTCCATATAAATGTTGGAAAATGTAGGAATAATATCATATACAAAGTGATTACAATAACAACTTTATATTTCATAAAAAAACACTCCTTTTATCGGGTTATTTCCGGGAAATGAATTTGCCTTGGGACATATTTTTATATTGACTCATAACAAGATAAACAGGTATAATAATAATAGAAAGAAAAAGAGAAAGAGGAGGTGCGTTCTGATGGCAACAAAAAGTTTTGATACTACTCTAAAATTCAATAGAAAATCTACTGATAGCCTTTTGAATGCTCTTGAAAATATTAAAAAACCAAACTTAGAGGATATTTCTAATATTAAAATAGTAAGAAGTAGTCAAGATATAGTGAATCTTTTTAAAAAACCAGCTACTAGAAAGGAAAATTAATGGAGATTAATGTAGTCGGACTTCAAGATTTATTAAATACATTCTCTGAAGAGGATGTACAAAATATATTAAAAGAATTTAAAAGCATTCCAAATCATGAAACAAACGAACAAAATGATGTGGAGTGCTTTTTACATAATAAAGCTATTAACTTTGAAAATATGGCTTGGGCAACCACGCACTTGGCATTTGTAGAGTTAGAAAAACCAGTACTTGTTGGTTATTTTTCTTTTGCAAATAGACCATTAAAGATGACTAAAAAGAATTTTGAGAAATTATCAAATACTCAAAAGAAAAAATTATTGAAATATGGTAGGAGAGAGGAAAATTTCGTAGAGATTAATAGTTATCTAATTGGACAGCTTGGAAAAAATTATAATTTAGATGATAGCATAAAACAAGAAGTAACAGGAAATAAATTATTAGCAATAGCATATAAAATGCTAGTAGATATTGTTAAGGTTGTAAATGTGAAATATGTATGGGTAGAGTGTGAAGATAGTGAAAAACTTTTGGATTTTTATAAAGAGTTTGGATTTAATTTAATAGAAAATTATCGTGGTGACAATGAATTAAATGTACTGATAATGAAAATACAATAACCCTTCATCATAACTATATGAAGTGCATTGTGTTGTTAGTCAGTAAAAAATATAAACAATAACTACTAAAAAAAGGAGATGTATGTTTAGTGTGTATAACTAAAGAAGAATTACTAAGAAGTTATCCTGATGAAATATTTACTTATACAGATCAACGTTGGAAAGCAAAGATAGTCTATACTTTAAAAGTAATAAAACTATCAAAAAAATATGTTAAAATAAACTTGGAGGCGACCAAACAGTTAAATAATAATGATAAATTAAATGTCAATGAGAAGGTTATATTAAATGTCAATGTGAAGGTGGAAAAGAATGAGTTTAACGACTTTGAATATACAGTACCTAATAAAATTCCATTTCCAATTTTTATAAGACACGACCTCAACTGCATTCTATATTTAATTGAACAAAAGAAAAAAGATGAAGATTTAGAAAAAAATGAATTTAATCCTAGTTACTCACTAATTTATAGTAAATACATTTAACTTAAAAGAATACTTCAAGAAACTTTTTTACTTTCTATAGATAAAAAAATCGTCAATATAACAGCATATATAATACAGAATTTTTAAAAAACGTAAAAAAACTAGTATATAACTCTATCTTATTAATATCTTAATTAATAAATTACCTTAATCCCTTTGATATGTGCAAGATAATTAATAATAAAGTTAGAAAAGCCTTAAAGTATCTACGTTTAAGGCTTTTTATTTTGCGCTTTGTCCCATATTTACCCACACATTAGAAATTTACGTATTTTGTGAACTTATTCTCATTGCAAACTAATTCAAAACAATAAAAAAGCCCTATAATCTTTATAACAGCTTTACTTGTTAAAAGATTGATAGAGCTTAATTAAATGAAAGGAAAATCAATTATTTATTTTAGTAATTTTACTCTTCATCTTTTTTTATAGCTTTTTTTACACCATCAACTGCACCTTCTACAGCATCTTTCGCATCTTTTGCTACTTCTTTTACTTTAGAAACTACTTTTTCTGCAGCTCCTTCTTTTTCTGTTTTTTCATCTCCAGTTAATTTTCCAAGACCTTCTTTAACTGAACCTTTTACTTGTTCTAATTTTTCTTCTAATGACATAATTTTACCTCCTAATTTAATTAAATTATTCTTGGTTATTGTAATAAATTATTTTCTTTATTTTCACCAATCTCTTTTAATACTTCCTTAGTCTCATCGGCGATTTTATTAATCTCTTCATTTGTTTTTTTATCTTCAACTTCTTCTACAGCTTTAGATACATTTATCTTTTCTTCTGCCGGTACACTAACTCCACCTTCTAATGTCATAATAACACCTCCCTATAATTATTTAGATATTTACTTTGTTTGTCCCAATTTTTAAATATCATACAAATATCTATCTAATTATTACTATATATGAATAAACGGTATTAATCAACGAAAACGCTCGCAATATTGATGTGATAATATTCTATATCCTTATATTATCTTATAATCCTTGAAATTTCCTAAAATAGTTATAGAAATAATTTCAATTAAATATTATTATTTTTTAATTTACTTATAGCTTCTTCTTGCTAATTAATAAACCTTTATAAAATAAATATATATTTGTATATTCAAATAATAAAAAATACATCTAATTTATAGAATATATTAAATTTAATAATAAACTTAAATTTTTTTTTCTAAAACTTTCAACGTTAATTGATTTCACTTATCATATATAACTATTTATTTCTTATACATTCAACAATAAAAAGCTCTATAATCTTTATAGTTATTTAACAACCACAAAAAATATAGAGCTTTTTTATAATTTTAAAAATTAATCTTTTTTAAATAAGTTTTTTACGGTATCAATAGCACCTTCAACATTACCTTTTGAATCTTCAGCTACTTCTTTTACTTTTGATACTACATTTTCTAATTCGATATTCTCATCTCCAGTAATTTTTTCTAAACCTTCTTTTATTGAATCTTTAGCTTGATTAATTTTATCTTCAAATGACATAGTCATACCTCCATTTTTTAATAATAACACTTTATACTACAAGTTCATTTTAGTCAATTAACTAGCTCATATAACTTCACTATTTTTCAAGATATCCTTTACCTATTTTTAGAAATCTAGAAACCTATTTTAAAGCGGCACACAATTTGTTTTTTAAAAAGATATATGATAGAATAACACTATATTAGGAGGCAGACAATGAAGAAGTTTTTAGAAAAAGTACCCTATTTAATTTTTTCTTTCTTTTTATTTATAATACTTCCTCTGTGTTCTTATTTTATATCAAATAGATCAGGAATGATAATATGGTTACTTCTTTTCTTATATCCAATTGTCAATTTCATTATATCTTTTCTATATGCATATAATAAAGAGGATTTTAGCTACTTATTTTCTATTCTCGTAGGAGCCTTTTATCTATTATCTTGTCTAATTATATTAAATTTTGATATTCTAATTTATGGTTTATTATATATTTTCTTTAGTTTGTGTGGGCAAGGTATTGGTTTTCTAGTAAGACAACTTCGTAAAAATAAAAAAAGTACTAAACAGAGATAGTTAAATATTAATCATTAAAGAAATGTATCTTATTTTCAAGTTATACATTTCTTTTATTTTTTTCTTTAAAAATTACGCTATATGATACAAATGTTACTTTAAAGTAACTATGATACAAAAAAGTGCGTACTTTTCTTATTTTTTATACATGCTATTATATTAGTATAACAACAAACAATTTTGGAGGAATTAAAAATGAAAATAGCAGTAATTGGAGCAAATGGAAAAGCAGGTAAATTAATAGTTAAAGAAGCAATTGAAAGAAATCATGATGTAACAGCAGTAGTACGTTCAGAAAATAAATCAGAAGCATCTAAAGTAATTAACAAAGATCTATTTGAGTTAACTAAAGCAGATTTAACAGGTTTTGACGTAGTAGTTAGTGCATTTGGGACATTTAATCCAGATACATTATCTTTACATTCTAAAACAGTCGAGCACTTCTCAGAAATATTAGATGGAACAAACACTCACTTACTTATCGTTGGTGGGGCTGGTAGTTTATACTTAGATAGTTCAAAAGCTACTAAACTATTTGAATCACCAGAATTTCCTGAGGTATTTAAACCTTTAGCAAAAGCTCAAGCAGATGAACTTGATTTACTTCGTACAAAAGAAAATATTAATTGGACATTTGTCAGTCCAGCAGCTGACTTTGTTGAAGATGGCCCTAAAACTAATAACTATGGTATAGCTGGTGAAATCTTCACTACTAACGAAGAAGGCGTTAGTTATGTTAGTTATGCAGATTATGCTAGTGCACTATTAGACATTATCGAAGCAAACTCTAATATTAAAGAACGAGTTTCAGTTTATACTAAATAATAGGAAAATAACCAACCCAAAAAATGTACCGACCCCAAAAAGTTAGACCAAAAATCTAACTTTTTGGAGGTCGGTATTTTTATGTCAAAATATACATTTGAATTAAAAAAGAAAGTAGTATTAGAGTACCTAAATGGAGGTATTGGATACATACCATTAGCGAAAAAGTATGGTATTAAATCAGAGGCTAATATTAAAGTTTGGGTATCTAAATATAAGAAATATGGAGATGAAGCCTTACTTCGCTCAAGAAAAAATAAAGAATATTCTTTCGAAAAAAAGATATTTGTTGTAGAATTATACTTAACAAGTGAACTCTCGTACAATGACATTGCTTTACAAGAAGGTATAAATAATCCATCACTTATTTGTAACTGGGTTAATCTCTTCAGAGTAGCTGGTCCTG
>NZ_JNJO01000002.1 GCF_000701685.1 Gemella sanguinis ATCC 700632 | reverse complement strand
ATGAAGCTAGGTTAAGACGTATATCAAAAGAAGGAAAACTATTGTATAAGAGAAGAAAAGAAACAATAGAACGTAGCTTTGCGGATTCTAAACAAAATCACGGATACAGGTATGCACAATATAGAGGAAAAGCCAAAGTACAGTCGTACGCTTGGCTGTCTTGTTGCGTTCAAAATATGAAAACAATAGCATTAAGAGAGGTATAAAACCTCTTAATACTACTGGATTTTTGCCTTAAGGCTTATTTTTTTTGAAAAAAAATACCATAACATCAATACTAGCTTGATATTTCGGTATTTTTGTCAACAATCTGAAAAAAGTGTCTACATTTATTGTAGACACTTTTTTGTTGACTTACTAATTAGAATTTCTAATTCCGTCTATTGGAATTGGCGTTTTGCTTACGTTGTCTTTCTAATTCTTTCTGTCTTTCTATTTCTCTTTGTCTTTCTTTTTCTAAACGCTCTTTTTCTTTCTTCTGCCTATCTAACTCTTGTTGTTTTGCAGCTTCTTGTTTAGCGGCGGCGTCTTGTTTTTCTTTCTCTTGCCTCTCTTTTTCTTGCTTTTCTTTTTCCTGTTTTTCTTTATCAGTAGTAGTTGTTGTTGAAGTTGTTGGTTTTTTAACTACTGCTTTTGTAACTTCACCATAGATAACAGTTTTATCGATATTTGATCCAAATTTAAGATTAACTTTATCTTTTGATAATTCTTGGAAATCGCTTGGTACTATATCAGGTGTACCACCTTTACCGTTATTTTGTGGGTTTATATAAGCATCTACTACCGAACTTGGTCTTTCAAAGGCAGTATCAGGAGAGATTAAACTACTATCATAGGCATAAATTGCATTCATTAAATGTGACCACATCTTGTGTCCGTAAGAATAGTCCGGAACTGTAGCAGGTTTATCATAACCTGTCCAAGTACCAAGTGTAATCTTAGTAGAACCACCTACAACCCATAAGTCTTTATAGTACTCTGAAGTACCAGTTTTTACAAATAGGTTCTTAGTATTAAAGCTTAGTGCAGCAGCGATATCTGGTGCTGTACCGTAACCTGTGTTAATAACATCATTAAGCATATTTAACATTAAATAACTAGTTGAGTCTTTGTACACTTGAGTAGGTTTTACCTCAGCAGAGAAGACAACTTTGTTATTGTGATCACGAATTTCTTGGATTATGTATGCTTTATTATATTTACCATTATTAGCAAAAGTAGAAAATGCAGCTGTATTTTCCGCTACAGACACCCCATAGTTCATACCACCTAGGGCAGTAGCTAAGTTTTTCTGGTCAGCTTCAGTAAGACGTTTGAAGTCCATTTTTTCTAAATATTCTTTTGCAGGATTTTCATTTACAAATGCAGAATATAGACGTACTGTTGCAAGGTTAAGAGATCTTGCTAATGCTTGTCTAGCTGGTAAGTATTTATATTCTGTTTGTGAGAAGTTTTCAGGTTTCCAACCTTCAAAGTTAAATCTCTTATCTAGTAATGTTGAGTTAGGAGTAATATATCCTTTATCCATTGCTGGTCCATATACTAGAAGTGGTTTAATAGTAGAACCTGGAGAACGGTGAGTTCTTGTAGCGTGGTTAAGTTGTTGTTTATTATAATCCATACCACCTACGAACGCTAGAATCTTACCTGTTCCATTTTCTACAACAGTTGCCCCGATATCAAGAGGGTAAGTAACTCCATCTTGAGTTGAAGTAGGGTAAGAAGCGAATTGTTTTTTAGCTTCTTGAAGTTTATCATATAAGTTTTTAATTAATGTTGTTTTAACTGTGTAACCACCAGTTATAAATTTAGTTTTATGTTTTTCAACAAGATCATCTCTATATGAGCTATCTTCTTTAAATTGTTGTTCTTTGTTATTCTTTTTAGCAGTTTGTTCAGCTAAAATTTCTGCAGCAGCAGTTACAACTTCATCACGAATATATGGGTAATCAGTATATTCAGTAGCTTTTTCTTTTATAAAAGCACCTTTAATATTAAATTTTAGAGCTTCATTATATTGATCTCTTGTAATAAATCCATTATCTTTCATTTGCTCTAGTACGTATTTTTGACGATCAAAACCAACTTGTAGTTCCTCATCGCTTTTCACGTTACCTGAACCATCGAAAGGTGTATATTTATATGGGGATTGAACAAATCCAGCTAAGTAAGCAGCTTGTGCAATATTTAAATCTTTTGAGTGAACTCCAAAGATACTTTGTGCAGCTGTTTCAATACCACTAATATTTTGACCTAAACTATTTTTCCCGAAAGGAGCAACGTTTAAGTATGTTTCCAGAATTTCTTCTTTAGAAAAGTTATTATCAACTCTTAGTGCTAATAAAATTTCTTTTGCTTTTCTTTCATAAGATCTAGAGTTATCTAATAATTGGTTTTTTACTAATTGCTGAGTTATTGTACTACCTCCAGTATTACCAGATTTAGTTACTTCACTAAAACTAGCGCGAACGATAGCTAAAGGCTCAACTCCACTGTTAGAATAGAAGTTAGAGTCCTCACTCGCAATTATTGCATTTTTTGCATTTTCACCAATGTCGTTATAACTTACTACTTTTCTAATTAATTCTGAGTTAATAGTTCCTAATTTTTCTCCACTTCCAAAGTAAACATCACTACTTTTTGAAATGTTGTTAACTTGTTCTAGCATTTCTTCATGATTCATAAGTGGCTGATCTTTAACAAGTCCACCTACAAAACCTAAAGCTACTCCTGAACCAAGACTTAAGCATACGGCCGTAGGAAGTAGTAATTTCTTTAGAATAGAAGAACGATTCTTTTTCTTTTCCATTAAAATCTCCTTGTTTTAACTTCTGTTTATTACTTCTTTAAATTTTAATAATTATATTATAACATAAAACTTTAAAAAATTATAAAATAAAGTGAGAAAAAAGAGAACTTTTGTAATTAAAATAATGAAAAAGATGAAAGTTATATAAAAAATGTGATATAATTGTGTTAAATGTATGAAAATTTGACTACGGAGGAGTATTGATGAGTAAATTATTAGACGATTTAAAATTTAGAGACTTAGTTTACCAACAAACAGATGAAGAAGGAATAGCAAAATTATTAGAAAGTGAAAGTGTATCTATTTACTGTGGAACAGACCCTACTGGGGACTCTCTACACGTAGGTCACTTACTACCATTTTTAACATTACGCAGATTTGCTCAACATGGACACAAACCAGTTGTCTTAGTAGGTGGTGGAACAGGAATAATAGGTGACCCATCAGGAAGAAGTGAAGAAAGACAACTTCAAAGTTTAGAGACAGTTGCAGAAAATGCTAAAAAATTAGAAAATCAACTTAGAAATATTTTCCGTGGACATGATAATATTGAATTTGTTAACAATGGAGATTGGTTAGGAAAACTTTCTATGATTGAGTTTTTACGTGATTATGGTAAATTAATCAATGTAAACTACTTATTAGCAAAAGATTCAGTATCAAGTCGTTTGGAAAATGGATTATCTTTTACAGAGTTTAGTTATGCCTTGCTACAAGGAATTGACTATGCTCATTTAAATGAACACCACAATGTTAAGATACAACTAGGTGGTTCTGACCAATGGGGTAATATTACTACTGGATTAGAAATTATGAGAAAACTTCGTGGAGATGTTGAAGCATACGGATTTACTATTCCATTAATGTTAAAATCTGATGGAACTAAATTTGGAAAATCAACTGGAGGAGCTGTTTGGCTAGATCCAGAAAAAACAACTCCATATGAATTTTACCAATTCTGGTTCAACACAGCAGATAGCGATGTAATCTCTGCAATTAAGAAATTTACATTCTTAGAAAGAGAAGAAATCGAAAAATTAGAAGAAAGTGTAGAAAAAGAACCACACCTACGATTAGCACAAAAAGCATTAGCTGAAGAATTAGTTAAAATTGTACATGGTGAAAAAGCATTAGAGAGTGCACTAAATATTACAAAAGCATTATTCTCAGGAAATGTTAAAGAATTAACTCACGATGAGCTTCAAGAGGCAGTTAAGGGAATGCCAAAATCAGAAGCTGAGAAAAAAGAATATAATATTGTTGATTTCTTAGTGGAAACAAAACTAGTACAATCTAAACGCCAAGCTAGAGAAGATGTTAATAATGGAGCTATTTATGTAAATGGTGATAGAATCACAGATTTAGATTATATAGTAGGAGCTGAATCACGTTTAGAAGATGCATTTACTGTGTTAAGACGTGGTAAGAAAAAATATCAATTAGTAGAGTACAAATAATAAAAAATAAAGGAGCAGTTTGCTCCTTTATTAAAATAGAAATATCTATATAAATAAAAGAGGAGAATAAAAATGAATTTAAAAGAAGTTGTTGGGAAAGAAGCTGTAAAATATGTAGAGGATGGAATGATTGTTGGTCTTGGAACTGGTTCAACTGTATTTTATTTTGTTCATGCTTTAGCTGATAAAGTAAAAGAAGGTTTGAATATCCAAATGGTATCTACATCAATCCAAACTGTAGAACTAGCAAAAAGTCTAGGTCTTAACATAAAAGAATTAGAAGAAATTGATCATATTGATTTAGCGGTTGATGGTGTAGATGAAATCGATAAAAACTTCAATGCTATAAAAGGTGGGGGAGCAGCGCTGTTTAGAGAAAAAATAGTTGCAGATATAGCAAAAGAAGTTATTTGGATTTATGACGAAAGTAAGGATGTTGAAAAACTAGGTAAGTTTAATTTGCCGGTTGAGATTCTTCCTTTCGGATACAGCCACACTGTTAGAAAATTGATAGAAGCGGGATTAAATCCTGTAATAAGAAAAAAAGATGGAGAAATTTTAATTACAGATAACCACAATTATATTGTAGATTTACACCTTGGATATGGATTTGACATAGAAGAGGTAAAAGAAAAATTAGCTAATATAGTAGGTGTAGTTGAACATGGATTATTCTTAAATATGTGTAAACTATGTATTAAAGGAACACCTGAAGGAGCCGTAATTATAAATAATCCTAATAAATAAAAGGATAATATATGAGAAAAAGTTATTTAAAAGGAACACGTATTTTACTCTTATTTACACTAGTTGCATGGCTGTTTACTATTTCCGTAGCAGCAATCACAATTAAACCATACTTTGGAAATTTTGGAGATAAAACACAAAATACTGAAAAGTACACTACAGGTCTTGACGGTAATACATATATAAAATTATTAGCCATAGAAGAAACTAATATTACTGATGATAAAGTATTATCTGAAGGGGAAAAATTTTACCTTGTTCAGTATGAAGATGGTTATATAATGATGAAATCAACTCCAGAGAAAATTCGAGAGATATTAGGAAAGTATGGCTTAGATGACTTGCCAGATGGGAAGCTAGTTTTTGCTGATTCTTATGATATATATGTAGATATTGATGGGGTTAGAGAAATGAGTAGTGGTGGAAAACGTAGAACTTCGAAACCGAATGTCCCAAATGAATTGAGAGAGAAATTCAAAAAGGCCTATAAAGAAAGTGATTTACCAATAGTGAAATCTCCACTTAATAATAGTGCTTGGAAAAATGAATTTAATGAAAAGATATATATCCGAACACTGACTACAGCAGATACAGTTTATTCATTTATAGGATTAGGTTTCTTTATTATGATAACGCTTGTTATGACATCTAACGTTATTAAAAGAATTAGAATTAATATTAGCAGCTATAATACCCTATTTTATAAATATCCAGAAACAAGATATGATATGGATTTAATAGTTAGAGATGCAAATTTTATAAATAAAGAATTAAAGATAATAGTTTATAAAGATTTGTTAATTATCTATAAAACTACATTTATTGTGGAAGAAATCAATGATATAGAAAAAATGTTGTTTAGAAAGAATAGCGCTAAAGGAAAAAATGAGCATACTATAATTTACAGTACACACTTCGATAACAAAAATCGTGAGATTAAGTTAAAAAGAATTAGTACAGAAGATTTTATTGCTACAGCTAAAAGATTAAGAGAAAACTATAAAATAAAAATAAAAATAAATGTTTAAGTAGATATTAAAAGCATATTAAAGGTAAATAAGAAGGAGTCTGCGTGAGAAAAAATTATTTCAAAGGTCAGTTGAATTTTATAATTTTGACTTTAGCCGTATGGTTTGCAGCAATTTATATTGCAAAAGATAATATCTTACAATTATCAAGAGGAATAGAAACACAGTATTCAAACGAAGGAGCCTATGAACCGGGGGAGGCTGGTTATGCTATTGTAAAAATTATAAACATTGAAGAAACTAATATAGAAGATGAGGATTTATCAGGAGATGAGAAATTCTATTTAGTAGAATTCGAAAAAGGTTTTACGATGCTAAAAGCAACACCCGAAAAAGTTAAAGAAATGTTGGGAGACTCTGTTACTAAGGATAAAAAACTATATAATATAGGAGATAAACCTATATATGTAAAAATTGATGGGGTTCCAGAAAGAACTGGGAGAAGAAATAGAACTATAACAGTACCGGAAGAATTACAGAAAAAATTTGAAGCTGCATATCGAAGCAGTGAGATTTTTTCTAAGAGATTAAAGAAAGTTACGGATGACTATAAAAAAGGTGTAGATATAACAACTATTAAAAATAGAGAAAAAGAAAGACCTTTTTATGCTGATACCTATATAAAACCTTTAGGCAGTTCTTTTCATTTATTTCAAATAGTAGGAAATGCTATGATACTCTGGGTTGCGGTATGGATGACAAAAATTGTATATAGAAGAATGTTAGTAAGCAAAGCAAGGTATGAAAAATTATTTGTAGTTTATTCTGAGACAGAACGCGATCTAGATGTTATTCGAAGAGAAGCAACGTTTTTTAATGAAGAATTCAAGGTACTGATATATAAGGACATGTTTATTAGCTATTATTCCGAATTTATAGCGTTGTATATAACTGATATTCAAAGTATTGAAGTTATTAGAATACGTGGTGATAAGACTTTCTATCATATGGAAATAAAATCAACTAATGCTAATGTAGAGGAAGCATACTTTCCAAATGATACAGAAGAAGAAAAATTAAAAACATTTGTTGATATGCTTAGGGATAGGTTCGGAATAAATGCAAAATTAACATTTTAGATATGTTATAAAAATTTATAGTTATTTGATAAGTATAAAAAGTAAATAAGAAGGAGTCTACATGAGAAAAAATTATTTAAAGGGTGCTTTGGTACCCTTAATTATGACTATAGTTATATGTTCTTTGACGATTTTATTTACTAAAGATAGTATACAAAAACTTTCAGAGGGATTGGAAACACAGTATGCTAAAGGAAGATCATACGAACCGAAGAGAGCTGGGTATGCTATTGTAAAAATTATAAATATTGAAGAAACTGATATAAAAGATGAGAAATTATCAGATGGCGAGAAATTCTACTTGGTAGAGCATGATAAGGGTACTACAATGTTGAAAGCTACGCCTGATGATGCAAAAAGAATGTTGGGTGAATCTTTTACTAAAGATAAAAAGTTATATAATATTGGAGATAATCCTATATATGCAAAGATTGATGGAGTTCCATCAAAGACAGGGAAGGGGAATAAGAAAATATCAGTACCTGATGAATTGCAGAAAAAATTCGAAGAGGCGTATAGTACTAGTGATATAAATTCAAAGAGACTAAAAAGAATCGCAGTTGATTATGAAAAAGGTGTGGATACGACAACTATAAAAAATAGAGAAAAAGAAAGGCCGCTTTTTCTTGATGTTTATATAGAGCCTTTGAGTAGATATTATCATTTATCCCAATTAATAGGAAGTACTATAGCAATTTTAATTTCTCTTTGGATGATAAAAGTAGTCTATAGAAGAATACGAATAAACAAAGAAAGCTATAAAAGATTATTTGTAAGTTATCCAGAAACTAAACGTGATTTAGATATTATTTTAAGAGAAGCGAAGTTTTTTAATAAAGAATTTAAGGTATTGATATATAAAGATATGTTTATAAGCTATGGAGCTGAATTTATAGCGTTGTATATAAGTGATATTAAAAGCATTAAAGTAAATAGCGCTTATGGTAGAGGGCGTAGAAAATTCTACCATATGATAATAAAATCAACTAAAGATGGGGTACATAAAGTCCCATTCCCAGAAAATGCAACAAAAGAACAATTAAAAATATTTATTAATACACTTAGAGATAGTTTTGGAATAAATGTAAAATTAACATTTTAGGTAGATGAAGAAGTAATATAATGGTATAATTTAAAGTATACAATTCAATAACAAGATTAAAAGTTTAAATTAATAGTAAAATTAAACGTTAAGGATATTGTTATTTGATAAGCATATAAAAAGTAAATAAGAAGGAGTCTACGTGAGAAAAAATTATTTAAAAGGCGTTTTGTTATTTATAATTATGACGATAGGTGTATGCTTGGCTACAACTATGTTTACTAAAGATAATATAGAGAAACTTTCAGAAGGATTAGAAGCTCAGTATTCTAATGGTAGGGCTTATGAACCAGGAGAGGCTGGATATGCTATTGTAAAGATTATAAATATCGAAGAAACAAATATAGAGGATGATAAATTATCAGATGGTGAAAAATTCTATTTGGTAGAGCATGATAAAGGTACTACAATGTTAAAAGCAACCCCTGATGAAGTAAAAAAAATGCTGGGGGACTCTGTTACTAAGGATGCAAAGTTATTCAACATAGAAAATCCTATCTATGCAAAAATTGAAGGTTATGGACCAAAGAGAGGAAGAAAAAATAGAACGACAACAGTACCTGTTGAATTAAGAGAAAAATTCGAAGATGCGTATAAGTCTAGTTATATTAGATCAAAGAAATTAGGAAGAATATTAGCTGATTATAAAAAAGGTGACGATCAAACTACTATAGAAAATAAAGCAAAAGAAAGACCGTTTTATGTTGATATTTATATGGAGACTTTAGGAAGTACATATAATTTATTAACTATAGGCGGAAATTTGATAGCGATCCTAGTTTCTTTATGGATGCTAAAAACAATTTATAGAAGAGTGCGTGGGAACAAAGAAAGTTATGAAAGATTATTTGTAGCTTATCCCGAAACTGAACATGATTTAGATATTATTTTAAGAGAAGCGACGTTTGCAGATGAAAAGTTGGATATATTAATATATAAAGACATGTTTATTAGCTATCGAACCGTATTTATAGTAGAATATATAGCAGATATACAAAGTATTGAAATTAATAAAACAACGGGTAAAAATAATAGGAAATTTTATCATATGAGAATAAACACGTATCATAGTAAACCGCAAGTAGTTAATTTTAATAAAAGAGTAGTAGAAAAACATTTGAAAAAGCTGGTAGATACATTAAGGTTTGATTATGAAATACCAGCAAGATTAACATTTTATATGGATGAAGGAGAAAGGTAGAAGAAAATGGAAGATTTAAAAGATAGAGTAATAGAAGCATTAGAGAACGTAATTGACCCTGAGTTAGGTATTGATATTATGAACTTAGGTTTAGTTTATGATGTTAAAATGAGTGACGACAATAAACATGCTATTGTTGACATGACTCTTACATCAATGGGATGTCCTTTAGCACCAGTAATTATTGAGCAAGTGGAGACTGCAATGCTAGGTGTTGATGAAATAGAAAAAGTTGATGTAAATATTGTTTGGGAACCAGCATGGACAAAAGACAAGATGTCACGCTATGCAAAAATTGCATTAGGTGTTATTGATTACGAATAAAATAAAAAATAGGTGATTATTAATTTAAAATAATCACCTATTTTTTCTATTCCAAAAGGAACACCTACTAAAAATCTGTAGTAGGTGTCTATGCAGATTATATCAGTTTTGTTATACTTCAATTGTGTATTTCCAGGAGAAGATTTTTATATCCCTAAAATCCTTTGCCGGAAATTCTTCTCATAATTACTCCTAAATAAAACTGAATATAAAGAGCCCTAGTATATACACTTATATAATAACAGTAAATGTTGTATTTGTCAATAGAAATTCTGTAAAAAGATAATAAAAATACATAAAAATAGTAAAAACGAAGTAAGTAAAATTACTAAAAAATAGTAAACTAAAGATTTATTCTATTTATTAATAAAATTAAAAAAAGTAATAATCTAGAGTAGTCTATAATAGGTAAATTATGTTATAATAAAAAAGATAAAAATTAGAAAAATTATGAAAGGAGGATATATGTACAGAGGAGAAAAACCTAAAAAAGGTGATGTGGTTAAGATAATAGCCTATAAACATGATGGTTCAATACATAGAATTTGGCATAAAAATATTGTTCTAGAAGCGGATGAACAAGTTTTGATTCTGGCAAATAATAGGACTCTAGTTACTGAAAGCGATGGCCGAACATGGGTTACTAAAGAAGTGGCATTAGTGTATTTCCATAATGAATGTTGGTTTAATATAATTTGTATGTTTAGAGAAGATGGTGTGCATTATTACTCTAATTTGAGTAGTCCTTTTGCATGTGATGTTGATGGTGTTAAATATATTGATTATGACTTAGATATAAAAAAATATCCTGATGGGAAGTACTTTTTATTAGACGAAGATGAATATAATCAAAATAAAGAACGTTATCACTATGGGGAAAAAATTGATAAAATATTAAAATATAATGTAAGTAAATTACAGGAGTGGATAGATAACAAACAGGGAGCACTTGCTCCAGACTTTGCTCATGTTTGGTTAGAGAATTATGAAAAAATAAAAGATGAGGGATAGGATGTTAAAAGGTAAATTTAGTATAGAAGTAAGAGATGATGAAACTTCTTGTAAAATAGGTTTGAAATTACGAGATTTTTTATTAGCTAATGAAATGGTTGAGGATAAAAAAACTCCAGACTATGTATTTGCGATAGGCGGAGATGGTACGGTGCTACGAACATTTAGTAAGTATATTGGTATTATTGATAGTGTGAAGTTTTTATCAATTCACACAGGACATTTAGGTTTTTATACAGATTATTCTGCAAAAGATTTTGAAAAGATATTTTTTGACATGTTAGCCTTAGAACCAAAGGTAGAACAATACCCACTATTGAGATTAAAAGCGTACTGTAAAGATGGAAAATTAATTGCGGATTGTTATTCTTTGAATGAAATAACTGTAAACAGTCATAGTGGATCTACCTATGCAGCAAAAGTTTTTATAAATGGGGAACACTTTGAGAACTTTAGAGGAGATGGACTTTGCATTAGTACTCCAACAGGTTCAACTGCCTATAATAAAAGTTTAGGTGGTGCTGTAATCCATCCTCAAATGGACCTATATCAAATTACAGAGATAGCTGCATTAAATAACCTTGTCTATAGAACACTAGGCAATTCTATTATATTATCGAAGGAAGATGAGCTAATTATTAAACCATTAAAATTAGATAACCACCGTATAAGTGTTGACTTTAGGACATTTAATTATGATACGGTATCAAAACTGTATATAACATTAGCAAAAGATAAAAAAATATCATTTATTAGATATAATGATGTAAGTTTCTGGAAAAGAGTGAAGAGATCGTTTATAGAAAATGAATAAATTAAAATTGAAGTATTTAATAGAAAACGAACAGTTATTACGAGAGTTTCTATTAGAAAATAATATATCTAGAAAGACATTGACTCGTATAAAGTTTGATAATGATGGTAGTATTAAAGTTAATGGAAAAGAGGAAAATGTTCGATATGTATTAAAGAAAAATGATGTTGTGGAAATAACTTTACCTAGTGAAGAATTTAGTGAACATGTTAGATTTTTTGAAGATAAGTTGGATATTATTTATGAAGATGAGTACTTGCTTATAGTAAATAAACCTGCCAATTTACCTTCAATTCCATCGCGAAATAATGAAGATTCATCATTATTAGAAATTGTTAATGGTTATTTCAAAAAAAATCACTATAATACAATTCCTCATATAGTAACTAGACTTGATAAGAATACAACAGGACTAGTTTTAATAGCGAAGCATAGACATATTCACGCATTGTTTAGTAAAGAAGAAATCGATAAGTTCTATTTAGCTTTAGTTATAGGGGAAGTTAAAGATAGAATAATAGAAGCTAATATTAAAAGAACAGCTGACAGTATTATCACTAGATGTGTTGCAGATGATGGAGATTATGCTAAAACACAAGTTTGGAGTGAAAAGTATAATTCTAAAAATAATATAAGCTTGATTAAGTTAAAACTCTTTACCGGTAGAACGCATCAAATACGTGTACACATGAGTTTTAGTGGGAATCCTCTTTTAGGGGATGAACTTTATGGTGGTAATAAAAAAGTTATTGATAGACAGGCGCTTCATTGTTACAATCTGAAATTTAAACACCCAATAACGAGAAAGAATATTGATATAGTTACACAATTACCAGAAGATATGAATAATATAGTTAGAAATTTAGTAGAATCATAATACTGCTAAATTTCCTTTTTTTATACAAATACTATATTTTAAGAGAATTATACATATAAGTTTGGATAAAAATGATTGTTTTCTGAAAATTCAGTACTAAATCTTTTTCAATTTTAAAAATAGTGTGATATAATTACTGTAAATTAAACTTAATTAACAAGGAGCGATATTATGTTAGCATCATCATTAAAATTTGTAGGAGATACTCCTATTTACCAATTAGACGACACAAATATTTTTGTGAAATTAGAAAAATATAATCTAGGTGGAAGTGTTAAGGACCGTGCTGTTCTTGGAATGTTAGAAGAAGCTAAACGCCAAGGTAAAGTAAACGAAGACACAATAATTGTAGAGCCAACTAGTGGAAACACAGGTATTGCTGTAGCAATCCTAGCCTCTATATTAGGGTTAAAAGCAGTTATTATAATGCCAGAGAGCATGAGCTTAGAACGTCGTACTCTAATTAAAGCATATGGAGCTCAATTAATATTAACTCCGAAAGAATTAGGTATAAAAGGTTCAATCGAATTAGCTGAAAAATTAAGAGGAAAATATCCTAACGCTATTTCTTTAAGTCAATTTGATAACCCAGCAAACCCAGCATATCACCACAAAACTACTGGTAAAGAAATATTAGAACAAGTACCAGATATCGATATTTTTGTTGCTGGAGTAGGTACAGGTGGAACTTTCTCAGGAGTAGCAAAATACTTAAAAGAAAATAAACCAGGAGTACTTGCAGTTGCTTTAGAACCAGAAGAATCACCAGCTATTAGTAAAGGTCATGGTGGGGTTCACAAAATCCAAGGTATTGGAACAGGATTTGTTCCAGAAAACTTCGATAAAGAACTAATGGACGAAGTATACACAGTATCTAGTGAAGAAGCAATAGAAGCAACTAAAGAATTCGTTAGAACAACAGGTATAGGAGTTGGAATTTCATCAGGAGCAGCAATAGCTGGAGCTAAAAAGGTTGCTGCGAAGTATCCAGATAAAAAAATTGTAACTATTCTTCCAGATGGAGTGGATAAATATTTATCAATGCTTGATTTTGAAGAAGTTACATATGTAGAAGTATAATGAAATTCTTTGAGAATTTACGTTATAATCTAGATAGAGTATTAAGAGAAGATCCTGCTGCAGAATCAAAGTTAATGATTTATTTAACATATCCTCATATTAAAGCGCTGAATTATCATTATGTGGCACATAAGCTGTATAAAAGAAAAAAACATACACTAGCAAGAATGTTAGCAAAGCGTGCTAGGAGGATAACAGGAATAGAAATACACCCTGGAGCTCAAATAGGCAAAGGATTATTTATTGATCATGGTATGGGTGTTGTTATAGGAGAAACATCTATAGTAGGCGATAATGTGACAATGTATCACGGCACTACACTTGGAGGAACAACTCTAGATCCAGTAAAAAGACATCCAACAATAGGAAATAATGTCGTAATAGGTGCAGGAGCTAAAGTCTTAGGAAATATAGAAATAGGGAATAATGTGAAAATAGGAGCAAATGCAGTGGTAAAGCATAGTGTACCTGATGACGCTATTGTCTACGAACCGCGCCCTTCAGTAAAGTATTTCGATAAAAAGTAGCTATCTATATTTAAAAATGTAAAATAAAAGGAAAATCTGAGAGGTAATTCTTGGATTTTTCTTTTTTTAATTGTAAAATAAGAATATTAAAGTAGAGGACCTTAGGAGGTGAAATAGTGGAAAATATAAAAAATCTGATTTTTGATTTAGATAATACTTTATATGACTTTAGTAGTGTCTGGAAACTATCGAATAAACTGGTGTTTGAATATTTAGGATATGATAAATTAACTACATATGAGGAGTTCTTTAAAAGATATAAAAGAATTAACAATGAACTAGTAGAAAAAATACATAATGGAGAGCTTAAAATAATTGATTTAAGAAATGAGAGATTAATAGCAACGTTAGCAGATTATAATGTAAAACTAACGAAAGAAGATTGTGATTATTATTATAAAAAGCAATTCGAGTTTATTTTGGACGCTATTTCTCCTAATGAAAAATTAAATAGTATTTTAGAAGAATTGTCACGTAATTACAAGTTAATAATCTTAACAAATGGAAAATCACATGAACAAAGAAAAAAATTAAAAAAACTTCAGTTAGAAGATTTATTTAAGGTTTATATTTCTGAAGAAGTGCACATTAGTAAACCAAAACCTCAGGCGTTTTTAAATGTATTAGAAAAAGAGGGAATAAAGGCGGAAGAAACTGTTATGATAGGAGACTCTCTATTCCACGATATAGAACCGGCGAAAAAATTAGGAATGGCTACATGTTTAGTAAATAGAAAGTGGCATTTTGATGATAAAAGAAAAGAATATAACGGTTATAAGGTGAATAATGTTGAAATATTTTTAGAAAAACTATTGGAAAACCAAAAATAATAAAAATATTATTATTTTTCTAAACATAATGAAAAAATAAATATATTTATATGAGTATTACATTGAACAACCTCATTGTAGAGGTGTTCAATGTATTTTTTATTTAATTTAATAATAGAAAATATAAAAATAATTATTGAACGCAGTTGCATCAAGGGTTGAAAGGGTTTTTTATATTTGTTATAATGTTCGAGAAAATACAATACAAAATGGGAGAGAAAAAAATTATGAAACATAACAAATTATTGGCAGTAAGTATGGCTGCAATTTTATCATTAACATTAGCAGGATGTTCTTCAACATCAACTTCTACAACTTCATCAGATAGTAATGGAAATGCAGTTGTAAAAGCTATGTCAGGAGAAGATTTAAACAAAATTGAAAAAGATGATAAAGAAAAAGAGAAATACCTTGTTATTGATGTTCGTGATGAAAAAGAGTATAAAGAAGGTCATGTAAAACACGCTATTAATATTCCTCATACAGATATCGAAAAAGCAGTAGAGAGAATTAGTGCATGGAAAGAAAAACCAGTAGTAGTTTATTGCAATACTGGTAAGAAGAGCAAAGAAGCTGCTGAGAAATTAACAAAAGCTGGATTTAAAGACGTGAGTGATGCTAAAGGAGTTAAAGAATATAAAGACTATGAACTAGTTAAATTCACTACTTTATTAGCTGATCAATTCCAAGCGGCTATCGATAAAAAAGAAGGAACATTTATCGATGTCCGAGAGGCAAAAGACTATGATAAAGGGCATGTAGAAGGTGCTAAAAATATTGATGTTAAAAATATAGATAGTGAGCTTGCGGCACTATTACCAGCTGATAAAAATGCACCTGTGTACACATATTGTTACAGTGGAAATCGTTCTGCTAAAGCGGCACAAAAAGCTGTGGAACTTGGCTATATAAATGTTTATAATGCGTGGGATGGAGCGAAGGAACACGAATACAAATTTTAATATTATACAATAAAAAAAAACCATTTATTTGCTAAAAAGTATTTTTTAGATTACAATATAGATATTATGTAGACTAATTCATAAAAAAACAATATATTATCTATTTTTATTAAAATAAGTGTTGAAAGGAACAAACTATATGAAAAAAAATAAATTTTTAGCTGTAAGCATGGCAGCAGTGTTATCATTAACTTTAGCAGGATGCTCAGGAGCGACTGGGGCATCAGATAATTCTAAAATATTAAAAGGTGAAGAATTAGTTAAAATAGAAAAAGATGATAAGGAAAAAGAGAATTATCTTGTTATAGATGTAAGAGATGAGGCTGCATATAAAGAAGGTCATTTAAAACATGCTATTAACATACCTACATCAGAAATAGACAAAAGTATAGAGCAAATAAGAACATGGCGTGATAAAAAGGTTGTTGTGTACAGTGATGATGCTAATAAAACAAAAGAAGCTGTTGAAAAACTAACAAAACAAGGATTTAAAGATGTTACTTCAGCTCAAAGTACTAAAGAATATAGCTATGAATTTGTAAAATCTACAACTTTAAATAGTTCTAAATTCCAGGATGCATTACTAGATACAAATTCTAATAAAGTATTTTTAGATGCTAGAGATAAAAAAGATTACGATGAGAAGCATGCAGCAGGAGCTAAAAATGTAGATTCAAAAAATCTAGACAATTTACAGTCAATATTACCTGAAGATAAAGAGACTCCTATCTACGTATATTGTTATAATGGGAATCGCTCTTCAGTTGTATCTCAAAAATTAATAGATTTAGGGTATAAGAATGTTTATAACGCATTAGATGGAACAAAAGAGTGCAATTATAAATTTGAGATTGCAGATTGCTGTACAGAACCTGGTACAAAATAAGATTCAAACCATGACCACTCAAGTCATAATCATGAATCAAATTCAAATAGTACTGAAAAGAAAGACGATCACTCAAGTCATAATCATGGATCGACTTCAAATAGCAGTGACAAGAAAGATGACCATTCAGGGCATAATCACTAATCAAAAAGATGAAAGGAAGGGGAGGAATACTCCCCTTTTTATATAAAATGAAAGAAAAAATAATATTATTTACAAGAGTTCCCAAAGAAGGAACTACAAAAACAAGATTATATAATTTTATTCAACCTAAACAAGCTGTGGAAATACAAACAAAATTATTAAAGAAAAACTATAAATTATTATCTGGTTTAAATAAAGAACTATTTGTATTTCATGATGGAAATGAACGAGATAATGAGTTTATGAATAGTATAATTCCAGCAGATAAGTTTTTTTATCAACGTGGTGAAAATCTAGGAGATAAGATGTATAACGCTATTAAAGATGTAATAGAAGATGGTGACAAAGTTATACTTCTGGGTTCTGACATAGCAAATTTATCTCAAAATATAATAGATATGGCTTTTAAGAATTTAAATACTGTTGATATAGTGATAAATCCTAGTGAAGATGGGGGCTATTTCTTAATAGGGATGAAAAAGCCTATTAAAGAAGTATTTGATTTACCTAGCTATGGAGATAATACGGTACTAGAGAATTTAATAACAGTAATTAAAAATAAGAACTTAAGTTATTATATTGGTGAAGTAGGATTAGATATTGATACTAGAGAAGATTTGTTACAAGCCGAAACAGGATATCGTGATATTGAACTTCTTGGAGCGGGAGAATATAATATTAATTTTACTTTTTCAGATGATGAAGGCATAAAAAAAGTTTTAAGAATTAATGTTAAAAGTCAAATGGACTTAGAAAATCAAATAGAGTATGAGTATGAAACTTTGCAACTTCTAAAAAATAGTAGTGTAACGCCTAAACCATATGATTTAGTTACAAATACTACATTACTTCCATACAAATATTTAACTATGGAGTTTTTAAACGGTAGAGCGTTAGACTATCGTGCTGATATGGATATTGCCGCTTATTTACTAAGTAAAGTTCATAATACTAAATTTGGAGAGAATAATTTAATTCATGCATCTAATCCATTTGCTCTTATGTATGAAGAGTGCGAGAATATGTCGGATAAATACCTATCTTGGGATAAAGCAGACAAGAAGGTAAGTGAATATATTCGTAAGTTCTTTTCAAAATGTAAAGAGTTAATACCAAATGAATATGAAATAGCTAGCCCATGTATAATAAATACAGAGCTTAACTCAGGAAATTTCTTAATAGGAAAAAGTAAGGAAGATAGTTTTGTTATTGATTGGGAAAAAGCTTTGATTGGGGAGTGTGAGCAAGACTTAGCACACTTCTTAGCTCCAACAACGACATTTTGGAAAACAGATATTATTTTAACTAAAGAAGAAATAGAAGATTTCTTGAAGAAATACAGCCAGTACAGAGATTATGATAAAGAGCGTTTTGAAAGATATCTAATTTTCAATTGTTTAAGAGGGGTAACATGGTGCTCAATGGCTTATCGTGAATATAGCGAAAGCACTAAGTTATTAATGGATGAATTTACATTTAATAAGATTTCATCATATGTTAGTTATGAGTTTTTAGAAAATATATCAAAATATTTTGAGTAGTAGATTAAGGAGAATATTATGACGGAGTTTATTCAGAGTTTTGGTGTTTTTGCGCCAATTATATATGTACTAATGTTTGCTTTACTACCTGTATTTTTCTTTCCAGTACCTATTTTGGCGGTTGCAGGAGGAGTTGCATTTGGGTTTGTTGAGGGGAGCTTATTAACATTTTTAGGAGCTTCAATAAATTGTTATATTATGTTTATTATTTCACGACGCTTTGGACGTGAATGGGTAAGAAATTATCTAGCAAGAAAAATGAAACCAGAGCAACACGAGCGTATATTTGGAGTTAGTGATGAAAAGCTTATGATGAGTTTGGTTATACTGAGACTTATCCCATTAGTTCCTTATAATATGATTAACTATGCATATGGTCTAACTAATATTAGTTTAACTAAGTATATGATTGCCAGTGTATTAGGTATTGTTCCTGGAACAATTGTATTTTTAAACTTTGGAGCAACAGCTACAAACATATATAGTAAAGAATTTTTAATTGCATCAGCACTAGTAATATTACTAACAGTAGGATCAATTTATCTATCAAAACTAGTAGAAAAAAGAGAACAACAAAAAAAATCTGAAAACAATTAGTTTTCAGATTTTTTTATAAATTATATACTAATAATTTCTACTTCACCAAATATGGCTGTTCCTGTAATAATTATTCTCGTATCATTATTTCTTTGTAATTTCATTGGAGCAGAGACTTTACCTAAGATTGTTTGAACATCATTTTCAACAGCCCATTCTTTAGGTATATATAATCTTAACTCACCAAATATAATAGATGCATCAAGAACAAAGTCTTTTATTGGATAAGTATCCAATCTGTCGAAATAGATAGTTGTTGTACTAAATGTTGTGTTTGAAGAAAATGCATCTATTTTACTAATATCAATATATTGAACATTTTCCCCGAAAACTACATTAGCATAATCAACTCCATTAGTAGTCTTTTTATATTTAGACCATTTGCTTGGATTTTTTAATTCTTTGTATTTAATTTTCCTAGGAATTAACATTGATATACCTATACTTAATAATGTAGCTACAAAAAAAATTTTCCAACTAGAAATATTTGCAAAGTGGTAGTGTCTATTATAGAAGTAGAATAAAACTGCTAAAGGGAAAATAGTTCCGAAACTATCAAAATCTTTTAAACCTTTTATAGCAAGATATCCAAAAAATAGAGTACATACTACTAAAAATACTGAACCATGTGGGAAAATATTAGATTCTCCTATAATCGTCATACAAGCTAGTAGGATAAAAAATAATCCTATAAATGTTCTTTTCATAAAAGTTACCTCATCTCTCTAAGTTTTTCTTTTAAAATTTTATAATAAAGTCGTGATATATGAACTTCTTTTTTACTATTTAAGAAAGAAGCAGTACCCGAACCTGAAAAAGATTTTTCTAATGCATAAATAGCACGAATATTAATTATTGCACTTTTAGAAATTCGACAATAATGATGTGGAATAATATCTTCAAGTTCATAAAGTTTGAACTTGACTTCAAAGAAATTATCTTTTGTATGTGCATAAACTTTATTGTCATCAGTTTCAAAAAATAATATATTATTTAATGGAATAAAATATTCGGTATCTTCTTTGTAAAATACAATTTTTTGATTCTTTGTTAAAGCTTTTTCTACCAAATCCTTAATGAGGGCAACATCGTTATTTAAATCAGGTGTTTTTATAACGAGCTCTATTTCATTAAGTGTAGAATCTAATTCGATATTAATTTTCATATTGTCTCCTTTCTTTGATTTATAAATATATTATACGCTATTTAACAGCAAAAATTAATAGTTTTTAAGTAAGTGGTATTAGAAAAGAAGCAAGTGGTTAAGATTTTAACTGTAAATCTGATTACTATTGCTTTTTTTTGATATTTATTGTATAATAAATCTTGTTCATGGGAGTGGATGAGTTCTGGTGTGCTCTCTAGTCTTCAAAACTAGTATGAGGGGTTAAGAGCCTCTTGGGTGGGTTCGATTCCCACACATTCCCGCCAATTTTTTTGAACAACAATAAATTAAATATAGTTTTTGAGTATAGATAAAACAGAAGTAGTTTTAATTTTAACTACTTCTGTTTTTTGTTTTATCATAATAAAAGTGTTACTTTACTTTTCTAGCTAACATTGTAGCAAACCTAAGTTTGATTCTATTTCCATTCGCATCTGTTTTGTGTAAGTGTCCAAAATCTTCATTATATTTTATTAATTCCCAGTCTTTATAATATTCTTTTAATTCATTTTCTTTTAGTGTAAATGGAAATGGTAATGGACAAGGGGCATCTTCTGTTGACATTGCTGAAACAATAAGATTATAACCACCAATATTAGTTTGATTTTGCATATTTGTTATTACATTATCGATACATTCTGGATTTAAAAACATTAAAACAACTGTTGAAGAAATGAAGTCATATGTATTACGTATTGCAGCGGTATTAATATCATAGTGAGCAACCTTTATATCCAGATTTTCAGCTTCTGCAACATTTTTTAAATATTGAAGACCAGGTATATTTTGATCCACAGCAGTAATGTCAAAGCCTAATGAAGATAAGAAGAGTGCATTTCTACCTTGGCCACATCCTAGATCGAGAGCTTTACATGGCTGTATAGTTTCTACGGCTTCAACAACTTCTGAATGTGCAGGATTTAATTCATATTTATTTGAAAAGTAATTTTTTGGTTCACAATAAAATTCTAGATAACATTCTAAATCATCGGTTAGTGGAGTAACACGATGCCAAGCTCTTGGTTCAACAAATGGAATATTACTCTCCGGTGTGAAAGTAAATTCTTCAATAATTTGATTATCTTCAGTTAGAGAAGTAAATAACAATTCTCCTTTTAAAATAGTAAGTTTCGCCCATACTCCGGCGCGAGTATTATGCTTATTTCTAAAACCTTTAGGTAATGTACTAGCAGTCCAATTATGCATACGTTTATAACAAACAAGGTTATTTTGCATGTAATTCTCCTTAAATATAAAGTTTTTCTATAATTATAACATGTGTATAATAAAAACTTCAAAGATAATTAAACCTTTGAAGTTTTATTTATATGCTTTCTATTTTTAATCCGATATTTTTTTTGCCAAAAGAACTACATGCGGGTATGAATAATATTTTGTTGGTTTAGTATGTTCAGAGTACTGGATTATCTTCCAATCATCATAATATTCCCTAAGTTCATTTTGTATAAAAGAAAAAGGGAATGGTGTGGCTAATGTATGCCCGGGAACCAAAAGAGAACTTACAATAAGATTATACCCTCCTATAGTAGTGCGACTTTGCATATTTCGTATAATGCTAGAAATTCTAGTAGGGTTTAGATACATAAATACATCGGTAGCAAAAATAAAATCAAAGTCACTCTTTATATTAGCCTGATTAATATCATGTTTATAGACGTTCAAATTAAGATTTTCTTCTAAAGATATATTTGATAACTCTTGAAGAAAAAGTGCATTGTTATCAACCGCACTTACTTCGAACCCTATAGAAGATAAGTATAACGTATTCCTTCCTTGACCAGCCCCTAAATCCAATGCCTTGCACGGGGGTATATGTTTCACAGCTGAAACTACTTCTTCATGTGCAGGAGAAAGATTGTATTTATTTGAAAAATAATCCTGAGCTTCACAATAGTATTCCAATATAAATTCTAAATCATTAGATTTTGGAGTTATTCTAAATGTAGAATTAGGATTAACTAAGTATGTATTATTATTTGTAGAATTGCACTTAACTTCTTGTTCAACTTCTAAATGTTTATTAAGAAATATAAGTTTTAATTCTCCCGACAAAGTGATTAGCTTTATCCATACATCTTCTTTATTAGTATAACCATCGCGATACTCTCTTGGAATAGATAACGCTGTGATTTTAGGGGTATTTTTAAAACAAAGCAAATTATTTTCCATAAATATCTCCTTAACACAAACTTTTCCTATATTATATCATGTGAATTGAATAAATAGAATAAGATTTTATAAAATATATTATAATCTTTTTTTATAATAATATAACAGTATATATTTATTTTAATATTTTCAACTTGTGGCAAGCTATGATATAATTATTTTGTATATTTTTTTGGAAAAGAGGATGAGTATGGTAAAAGTGTTATTTGTTTGTTTAGGTAATATTTGTCGTTCTCCTATGGCGGAAGCTGTTTTTCGTGATATGGTAGAAAAAGAAGGTCTTACAGATAAAATAGAAATTGACTCAGCTGCAACAAGTAGTTGGGAACATGGGAATCCTGTACACTATGGAACCAGGGATAAACTAGCGGAAGTAGGGATTAGTGTTGATGGAATGTATTCAAGAATTCTAAAAAATAGTGATTTGGAAGCTGACTATATTGTTGGAATGGATAATAGTAATATAGAAAATATAATTAAATTTGTAGATGGTAGACCATCAGGAGAGATAAAAAAACTATTGGAATATGCTGGTGAAGATAGAATAATAGATGATCCGTGGTATACAGGAGACTTTGAGAAAACATATAAAGATGTTGTAAAAGGTTGCGAAGCCTTATTAGAAAAAATAAAAAAAGAACACTTATAAAATATCGTAAAGTAGTAGGTGGTAAAAATGATAAAGGTAAGAAGTGTAGCATTAGAAGATGCGAAAAACTTAGTTGAAATTTATAAGCCATATGTTGAAGAAACAGCTATAACTTTCGATTATAGTGTACCAAGTATATATGAATTTGAAGAGAAAATAACTAAAATAATTCAAAATTATCCATTTTTAGTAGCTGAGGAACAAGATAAAATTTTAGGTTATGCATATGCCGGTGAATTTTACCCTAAAGATGCGTATAAGTGGACTGCAGAAATAACTATTTATTTAGCTAAAGATGCTAGAGGTAAAGGGGTAGGAGAAGTTTTATACTCTAGTTTAGAAAGAGAACTAGTAGATAGAGGAATTTATCATCTAACTTCTTGTATAGCCTATCCTGATGAAGGCAGCATTTCTTTTCATGAAAAAAGAGGATTTAGAAAAGTTGCACATTTTGAAAAAGTTGGTTATAAATTTGAACGCTGGTGGGATGTAGTCTGGTATCAAAAAGATATCGGAGATATAGATAAGTCATAACATAAATAGTGTTCTTTGAAATTAAAAAAAATACAAATATGATTCCAGTTAAGAAGGTGTTTTTATGAGAAATATTATTATTTCTGACATACATGGTAGTTTTTATACTATGAAAAAATTATTAGACAAAGTTAATTTTAATCCTGAACTTGATAAACTAATATGTCTTGGTGACATGTGTGATAGAGGAAAAAATACAAAGTTGGTTTGGGAGTATTTTTACAATTTACAAAAAAATTACTCACAACATATTGTTTTACTAGGTAACCATGAAGATATGTTCAATCTAGCTATAAAAGAGGCGAGATATACAGAACAAGAAGAGGTTCGACAAGATCACTATTTTAGAAATAGTGGGTTAACAACATTACAATCATTTTATCCAGAGGCTACTAAAGAAAGTAGAAGAAAGTATTTTAAACAATTTGCCCAAGACTATAAAGCATTAAGAGTTTGGTTGAAAAATTTACCAACAAGATATGAAGGTAAGGATTATTATTTTGTTCATGCAGGTGTAGATTTTTCTAAGGGATTCTGGAATCAAATACATCGTGATTTAGTATGGATGAGAGAACCGTATTTAAGTAGCACAGAAAAATATAATAAGAGAATTTTTCATGGACATACTCCAGTTTTAAAAGAACCTTATTATGATATTAGAGATAATAGAATAAATATCGATGGAGGGTGTGTTTATGGAGGAAAATTAAATATTGTTGTTATAAATGACGAAGGAAAAATTAATATTGAACAAAGTAAAATTCTAGAAGAAGATATTTATGAGAATAAATAGAGGATATAAAATATGCAAGTTGAGTTAACAAGATTTAAAGTGAAACCAGGGATGAGCTCAGTTGTTGATGAGTGGTTAAAGTTTTTAAATGATAATATGGAAGGTGTTTTACTTACTTTAGAGCGAGAGAAGATGTATGTCGAAACAATTTTTAGAGAGAAACAGGGTGAAGATGAGTACCTGTATTGGTATTCAATACAGGGGGAAGGTGCTGAGAGTGTTGAGACATCAGAACATGACATTGATAAGAAACACATTGAATATTGGAGAAAATGTATTGATCCTAGTTATCAGCCTGAAGACTTATTACCAGAGGTAATTATGATTCCAAATAGCATTAAAAAAATAATGGAATAATATTTACAGAATAAATCAATTTATAATTAAAAATTATAGATTGATTTTTTATTTTTAATGGTATTTTTAATAAAAATGTTAATCAAAAAGTACTTTTATTAATTTAAAAAAATAATTTTGAGGTAATAAATTTTTAAAATAATATAATGTAGTACTAGAGGTTTATATCTTGGAATGTTCGTGAAATCCCCCAAGAAAAAGTTGATTGTAAAGGGATTTTGTTGCTTATACAAAAAAAGAACCGAGAACATTCGTCTCGGCCTTTTATAGAAAAGGAAAGTTTATGAAGTTTATAACTATTTACTAGTTATGCTTACATTATATTTAGTGAAACTTAAATTTACTTTAAATATAAATTTAAATTTATTTTTTTTATAATAGTTAATAAATATTTAAGAGAAAATTAATGTCCAATAAATAATAATAAATTTAGGGAAAAGGTGATTTGTTAACATTTATCGACTTAAATTAAATAATTAAAAGTAGAAATTTGACATATATATTTCAAAATTAAGCCGTATATTTCAAATATATTACAAAGTTTAATTTGTATTACAAAGTAGGAGATTCTATTGAATTGAGGAAAAATACACCTTATAATAAAGAGGAAGTTCAAGAAAAATTTAGAAAGAGTAGGAGAAAATAGTAAGATGAATAAAGATGCATTAAAAGTTACTAGTAAAGTGCTAACTGGTTTAGTTCTTTTAACAGGTGTTACATCTGTACCAGCAAATGCAGTAGAAGTAAAAAATGCTGCAGTAGATGTAAATGCGAAAGAAGTTAAAGTTAGTGTTTATGAAAAAGATGGTCATTACTTTGCAAAATTAGTTTCTGATAAGGACGTATCAAATGTAGTGGCAAGAATAGTAGTAGATGGAAAATCAGAATTTACTGTAAAAAGAGATTTAATAAAAGCAGGAGAAGTGGTTGAATTAGAATTAGATATTAATAGACCAAATGAAACTGTAAAAAAATTACCAAATACAACTGTAAAAAAACAATCTATTAAAACAACAACAACAGTTAATGGACATAAGTTTGAAATCACAGTTAAATATGATGTGGATACAGAAGAAGTAACTGCACGTCAAGAAGATAATAAAGAAATTAAAGATAAATTAGAAGACGCTGCAAAAGAAACTGAAGCTAAGAAAGAAGAAGCTAGAAAAGCAGAAGAGGCTAAAAAAGCAGAAGAAGCTAAAAAAGCAGAAGAAGCTAAAAAGGCAGAAGAAGCTAAAAAGGCAGAAGAAGCTAAAAAAGCAGAAGAAGCTAAAAGAGCAGAAGAAGAGGCAGCAGCGGCAGCCGCAGCTGCAGCAGCAAATGCAGCAGCGAACGCAGCAGCTAATACAACGACAAGATCGGTTGTAGAAGCGCCAGCAACACAAGTTGTACCAGCTCCAGCAGCAAATGCAGCAGTAACAACAGCTCCAACAACTGCAGTAACAACTAATACTCAAGCAACAACAGCTCCAGCAGTAGCGAACTCTAAAAAAGCTACAGGGACAACTGGGTTTAGAAGTGCAGGAACAGCAGCTCAAAAAACAAATGTAGCTAAAGCAGTAACGACAACTCAAAAAGCAAATGTGGTAAACACAGTAGCAACAACACAAAAAACAAATGTAGCTAATACAGCAGTAACTGCACAAAAATCAGTAGCTAAAGCAAATACAGCTACTTCAAAACAAGCTACAGGAACAACTGGATTTAGAAGTGCGGGAACAGCAACACAAAAAACAAATGTAGCTAAAGCAGCAACAACAAGTAATCAAGCAACAACAAAAGCAGTGGCAACAGCAGTAGCTAAAAAACAAGCGGCGGCTTCAACACAAACAGCTGCAACTAAAAACCAAGCTACAACAAAAGCAGTAGCAACAGCAGTAGCTAAAAAACAAGCGGCAGCTGCAACACCAGTAGCTACAACAGCAACTAAATCAGCAGCTAAAGTTGCGGAAAAACAAGCTTCAGTAGCAAAAGCAACTTCAGTTCAAAAACAAGTAGCAACAACTGCTAAAAAACAAACTACAACAGTAGCAACTCCAACATCTGGATCACGTGAAGAACAAATTAGATTAGCTTATTTAGCTAAAGTAAATAAATTACGTGCAATGAATAATTTAGCACCTTTAAGCCAAAATTCAGCATTAAATGCTTCAACAAAATATCGTAGTGCGGAAGTACTAAGATTACCAATCGATGGAAACATCCACGGAGCTAAAGGTTCTCGTGAAAGAAGTGCAGCAGCAAGAGCAGGATATTCAACTCCTAACAAGATCTTATACAATGTTGCAGTAAGTAATAATAATGGAACTCCAGACCAAGTAGCTCAAAGATTATTAGATATCTTATATAAAGAAATCAATAACGTAGTAAAAGCATACCCATATGGTCACAGAAATACTTTATTGTCTAAATCGGCATCAGAAGTTGGTGTGGGTGTAACTATTTCAAATGGAGTAGTATCTGTTGTTCAACACCAAAATCACAGTGGTTCATTCCAAGGAGTAACACCAATTCCTTCAGTTTATATTGATGGAAAAAGATATTAATAAAAAATTAATATAGATAATTGAAAAGACTAGCATATAAATAATATGTTAGTCTTTTTTATTTATATTAAATAACTAAATAATACTTTTAAAATTGGCTATAAGATAGTATAATTATATTATATATTAGTTTAGGAGGTAAGTATGTCAGAAAAGAAAATGAACATGATAGTATGTGGAGGATGAAACTCTAAAATTGGGCCGGGGGCCTTATCTGATATTTTGAAAGATCTTCCAAAAAAAGAAGATAAAAATTTAATAGTAGGCTATGAATCGTCTGATGATGCAGCAGTGTATAAAATTACAGATGATAAAGCGATTATACAAACATTAGACTTTTTTACAACAATGATAAATGATCCGTATCTTTACGGACAAATAGCTGCAACAAATGCTTTAAGTGATGTTTATGCAATGGGTGGAGAAGTTATTTCTGCTTTAAATATTGTAGCTTTTCCAGAAAATATGGATTTAGAAATTTTACATCAAATACTTAAAGGTGGGGCAGAAAAAGTGCACGAAGCTGGAGGAGTTCTTGCCGGAGGACACTCTATACATGACGCTACCCCTAAATATGGTTTATCAGTAACAGGAATAGTTCATCCTGATAAAATTTTACAAAATAACAATTGTAAAGAAGGAGATTTATTAATAGTTACAAAACCACTTGGAGTAAGTATTATAAATACCGCACACATGGTAAAAGAATGCTCAGAAGAAGCTTTTTCTCAAAGTGTAAAACAAATGACAACATTAAACAAATATTCAGCTGAAATAATGAAAGATTTTAATGTAAACAGCTGTACTGATATTACAGGTTTTGGCTTCCTAGGACATTTAGTAGAAATGCTTGATGGAAAAAGTTCTGCTGAAGTATGGGCTAAAGATATCCCATATATAGAAGAAGCTTATAAATGTGCTAATGAATTTATTATTACTGCTGGTGGGCAATTAAATAGAACTCATGTTGAACCTAATGTTGAATATCAGATAAAAGATTTCGCACTAGAAGAAATAATGTATGATCCACAAACTTCAGGTGGACTATTAATTAGTGTTCCAGAAAGTGAAGCACCTGAATTATTAGAAAGATTAAATACATTAGAAATAAAAAGTGCTATTGTAGGTAAAGTAATACCTAAGCAAGAAAAAGCAGTTATAGTAAAATAAAATATAATAAATAAGGTATAAATCAAAGGAGAGATTTAAGTATGAAAAAAGAAACATTGGATGCACAAGGTTTAGCTTGTCCATTACCAGTTATTCAAACAAAAAAATTATTAGTAGATAATGATGTTGTAGAAACAATAGTTGACAACTTTATTGCTACACAAAATCTAGAAAAAATGGCTAACCAATTAGGTTATGAGTTTTCAGTTGTGGAGGAATCAAAAACTAAATACATTGTTACAATTAAAAAAGGTAATGTAGAAGACGGTGCTGTAATTGATACGCTTAGTGATAAATGTGTTGTTCCAGTTACTCAAGCTAAAAGAACTTTAGAAGAGGAAACAAAAGTTACTATTCTGGTAAGAACAGAGGAAAGTGTAGAAAGTTTAAGAAAATTTGCTGAAAAAAATAATTATACTTTTGAAGCTTCAGACTTAGAAGAAGGATTTAAAGTAGTAATTACTAGAGAAGAAACTGAAAAAGAAGAATCAGTTGTAGCTGTTAAAGATGATAGCTATATAGTAGTTATTAATAAAAAACAAATGGGACATGGTAGCGAAGAACTAGGAAAAAGATTAATAAAAGGTTACCTTTATGCTTTAAGTGAACAAGAAGTTTTACCTAAAAAAATAATATTCTTCAATGATGGAGCTATCCTAGTAGATAAAGAACGTAGCCATGTATTAAATGAATTAAAAGAATTAGAAAATAATGGTGTAGAAATAGTTTGTTGTGGTGCTTGTATAGATTACAATAAAATAGATTTAGCTGTTGGTAACCCAACTAATATGTACTTTATTGTTGAAGATATGAGAAAAGCTAACAAAATTATTCAACCATAGGAGGTAATATGATAGAAGAAGGTTTAGTAGTATTTAATAGTACACATGATTCTATAAAGGCGGATAATATCTGTGCTGAACGCAAGATAGATGCATCACTTATCCCAACACATCCATCTATATCAGCGGGTTGTGGATTTATGCTGAAAATTGCTTGGGAAAAATTTGACACTCTTGTTAAAATGTTAGTGGATGAGCAGATAGAATATAAAGGATTGTACTATTCGAGAAAAGCCGGAATAAAGAGAATAGTTACGGAACTAGAAGATTATAAATTGAAATAGTTTTTTGAGAGTAGAGATTTGAAAATAAAATTAGAAAAAACTAATATCAAATTCTCTGCTCTTTAAAAAATAAAGGTGGAATTGTATGAATAATAACGTAATAATAGGAACAGCTGGTCACATAGACCATGGGAAAACAACGTTAATAAAAGCGTTAAGTGGTATAGAAACTGATACTACACTTGAAGAAAAGGAAAGAGGGATGTCTATAAATCTTGGATTTGCTTATTTTGATCTTCCAAGTGGAAAAAGATGTGGAGTTGTTGACGTTCCTGGGCATGAGAAGTTTATAAAAAATATGCTTGCAGGTGTTAGCGGTATAAATCTAGTGTTATTACTAGTTGATTCAAGAGAAGGGATAATGCCACAAACAAAAGAACATATTGATATTCTTACTTTACTGGGTATAGAAAATTATATAATTGTAATGACTAAAATAGACCTAGTAGAAGAGGAATATAGAGAGCTAGTAAAAGAGGATATCAGAGAATTTACAAAAGGAAGTGCATTAGAAAATGCACCGATAATAGAAGTTGACTCAATAAGCAGAAAAGGAATAGATGTACTACTAGATACTATTGATAAAAAAACAAATGATATTGAAGCAAAAAATATCGAAAAAAATGCTCGTCTTAATGTCGACCGCTCATTCCAAGTTAAAGGCTTTGGTACTGTTGTAACAGGAACATTAACAGAAGGTAGTATTAGTGTTGGGGATGAATTAGTTATTTATCCAAAAGAAGTAAAAGCAAAAGTTAGAAATATTCAAGTTCACTCTCAAGATGTAGATAAAGCCTATGCAGGGCAGAGAACAGCGATTAATTTATCTAATATTAAATTTGATGATGTAAAACGTGGTGATACTTTAGCAACTGCAGGTAGTCTAGTCAAAACTTATATGTTAGACAGTGAAATTAAACTAATTAATGACGACAGAGCTAATCTTGAACTTTGGGATAGAGTTAGAATATATGTAGGTACTGTAGAAGTTATGGCTAGGGTTGTACCTCTAGGAACTGAATCAATTAAACCTGGTGAAAATGGTTTTGTTCAACTTCGTTTAGAAGAAGAAATAGCTGTAAAAAATTATGATAAATTTATAATACGTACTTATTCTCCTATGGTAACAATAGGTGGTGGTGTAATTTTAGATGCCAGTCCTAGAAAACATAGTAGATTTAATGAAGAAATATTAGAGAAATTAAAAGTTCAGCTAGAAGGTAACTCTGGAGATTTAATTCAAAATTATTTATTATCACACTCAAATTATATAGTATCTAAAAAAGATATTATTAAAGACCTGCAACTTTCTGAAGGAGAAGCAGCGACAGAACTAGATGAACTAGTAACTAGTGGCAATATTTTTGAAACAAACCTAGGATATATTCATAAGAAAAAATATGATGAAGTACTTGAAAAACTTAAAAAATTACTTGTAGATTATCATAAACGTTACAAATTAAAAGTAGGAATACCTAAGGTAGAAATAATTTCTAAATTTAAACTTTCTCAAAAAGAAGTATTAGAGTTGATAGAATTATTTATAAAAAATAATGAAGTACGCTTAGAAGGTAACTTAGTTGCCGAAAAAGATTTTGTCGTTAATTATGATAAAAAACAATTAGCTGAGAAAGCAAGAATAGAAAAAGAATTATTAAATGGTGAATTCACACCACCTACAATAAAAGAATTAACTAATGGTGTAAAAGCTAGTGTAGAGTTATTAGATTCATTGGTAGATAATACAATTATCAGACTCGATGCTGATTTAGTTTTACATCGTGATGTGCTAACAAAAGCTATAGAGAAAGTAAATGAACACTTTAAAAATGCTGAGAAAATGACACTTGCAGAGTTCCGTGATATGACAGGATCAAGTAGAAAATATTCTATGGCAATTTTAGAATATATAGATAAACTAGGGATAACTCGAAGAGTAGAAAATTACAGAGTTTTAGTTAAGAATAAATAAAAGGAGGGAGAGTTGGATTAATAAGTTTAATTCAACAAAGTAGAATATGAGTTATTATTTTGATTATGGAGCAACATCTCTAAAAAAACCAAAAGAAGTAGCTGACAAGGTATATGAAGTGCTAGCTTCGGCTAAGTATGCGAATGCTTCTCGTGGTAGTTATTATGAAGCGAACAATGCGTTTAGAGAAGTATTTATGGCAAGAAGTGAAATAGCTAAATTCTTTGGTTTAAAAGAAGAAGATAGATTAGTATTTACAAATAATTCAACAGAAAGTTTAAATATTGCTATATTAGGGCTTTTAAATAAAGGCGATCATGTTATTACTACATCTATGGAACATAATTCTGTCTTAAGACCAATTTACCTTGCTCATGAGACTATTGGTTGTGAGTATACTGTCGTAGTAGGTGATAAAACAGGAATGATTGATTATGCAGATTTAGAAAAAGCTATTCAACCAAATACAAAGATGATTGCAATAACACACAGTTCTAATGTTACTGGTAATATAGTAGATTTAGAAAAAGTTGTAGCTATTTGTAAAAAACATAATCTTATTTCGGTAGTAGATGCTTCGCAAACAGCAGGAGTAGTGCCTATTGATGTAGATAAACTAGGTGTTGATGTTTTATGCTTCACAGGACATAAAAGTTTATATGGACCTCAAGGAATAGGTGGACTTTGTGTAAGATTAAAAGAGCCTGAGATTAGAAGATATAAAGTTGGAGGTAGCGGGGTAAGAACTTTTGATAAAGTTCATCCTGGAGAATATCCGCTACGTTTAGAAGCGGGAACACTTAATACTTCTGGAATTTTAGGATTACATGAAGGTGTAAAATATATTAATAAGCATGGCATAGATAATCTTTATAAAAAACAAATAGATTTTGCGAATAAGTTTTATAATGAACTAAAAGACTTAGATTGTTTAGAATTTTATGGTGATTTTACAAAAGATAGAACCGCGGTAGTAGCATTAAACTTCAAAGGGATATCAGCATCGGATGTAGCGGATGTTCTTGCAGAAGAGTATGATATTGCTGTTAGACCAGGTGCTCATTGTGCACCGTTAATGCATGAAGTATTGGGGACAAAAGAACAAGGTATTGTTAGATTTTCTTTTTCAAGTATGAATACAGAAGAAGAAGTAGATTATGCTATTAAGGCAATTAAATCAATTGCTGAGGAAATTTAGGAGAAACGATATGACAAGACAATTATTATCAAAAATTCCAGCGATTAATAAAATATTATTATTAGATGAAATTCAAGATCTTATAGAGGCATATAATGAAGTAGCTGTTAAATCAGCAATTAAAAGTCATATAGAAGAAGTTAAGCAAGCTATCTTAAATGAAGAGTTAACTGAAGTACCAAGTTTAGAAATTATTGTAAGTGAAGTTTCTAAAAAAGTAGAAAAAGAAGATAAAAATTCTCTACGAAGAGTAATTAATGCAACAGGAACTATACTACATACTAACCTTGGTCGTAGTTTATTAAGTCAAAAAATTAAAGAAAACATTGAAAGTGTAGCTTTTAACTATTCAAATCTTGAGTTTGATATTGATAATAAAAAACGTGGTAGTAGATATGTTCACCTAATCGATATTATTAAAAAATTAACAGGTGCAGAAGATGTGCTTGTAGTTAATAACAATGCTGCAGCAGTACTTTTAACTTTAAATACATTAGTTAAAGATAAAGAAATTGTCGTATCTCGTGGTGAATTAGTAGAAATCGGTGGAGCATTTAGAATACCTGAAATTATTAAGTTAAGTGGTGGAACACCTGTTGAAGTAGGTACAACTAATAAAACTCACTTAAAAGACTACGAGAATGCTATTAATGATAATACTGGAGCATTATTAAAAGTTCATACTAGTAACTATAAAATCTTAGGATTTACTAAAGAAGTTTCTAATGAAGAAATATCTTATCTTGCTCGTGAAAATGAATTAGTATCGATAAATGATTTAGGAAGCGGACAGTTTATAGATTTCACCAAGTATGGATTGCCTTATGAACCTACAGTTAAAGAAGTACTAGACAGTGGAATAGATATCGTAACATTTAGTGGTGATAAACTACTAGGTGGGCCTCAGGCAGGAATAATAGTTGGTAAAAAAGAATATATTAAAAAAATGAAAGAAAACCAACTTACTCGTACTTTACGTGTTGATAAGATGACATTAGCAGCTCTAGAAGCAACATTGAAATTATATCTAGATGAAAAAGAAGCATTAGAGCACATTCCAACATTACATATGATTTCATTATCAAAAGAGCGACTATTTGGAAAAGCTGATGTATTAAAAACTAAACTTAGTGATTTAGATTTCAAAATTACTATAGCTGAAGATAAAGCTGAAGTAGGTGGAGGAAGCTATCCAGCAAGCTATTTAGAAAGTGTTGTAGTAAAATTAGAACACCCTAGACTAAGTGCGACAGATTTAGAACGTCGTTTATTAGAAGTTGAGATTCCAATAATTACACGAATTAAAGATAATGAATTAATTCTTGATATGAGAACACTTCGTACACGCGAATTTGATTTAGTAAAACAAGCGTTAATAGAAGTATCTAAGTAATTGTTTTAGGTAAGAAAAATGCTAAGGAATATTACTATATTTGATGCCAAAGAAATTCAAAGTATTAGTAACTTTGAATTAGGATATGATGTCAATTTAGATATTGTAAAAAAACAAATAAGAAAATTGACTAATGACAATAAACATAATATTATAATAGGCTTTGAAAATGAACAAACAAGAAAAATTATTGGTTTTGTTCATGCTGAACTCTATGAAAGTTTGTATATGGATACTGGTCTAAATATACTTGGATTAGCAGTGGATTCTAATTTTCAAGGGCAAGGAATAGGAAAAAAACTTATGAGCTCTATAGAGGATTATGCTTTGAAGAATAATATTAGTTATATTAGACTTAATTCAAATGTTCGACGCATAGATGCGCATAAGTTTTATGAAAGTATTGGCTATGTATGCGATAAAACTCAAAAGCGATTAATTAAGAAATTATAAAATCAAAGAAGGCGATAGAAGTATCGTCTTTTTTACATGTTTGTTATTTCTTTAAAATTAGAAATAAATAGATAGAATTATAAAGAATTAATATTCACCTTTTTACAATATTGAGTTATAATGGTAAAATGTTAGAGGATAGTAAATTATTTAGATAAAGAAAGATGTGTTATAATTATATTATGAGTATTGAAATAGAAAAATTACAACCATTCACAAAATGGACTGGGGGAAAGAGGAAATTAATTCCAAAGTTGAAAGAATTAATGCCAGAAATTTATGGAAATTATTATGAGCCGTTTATAGGAGGAGGAGCTTTATTCTTTGAGTTAAGTCCTCGAGTGGCAGTTATTAATGATTTTAATGAAGAGTTAATAAATTGTTATATCCAAATAAAGGAAAATCCAATAAAATTAATTGAAATCTTAAAAATTCATAAAGAAAAAAATAGTAAGGAATATTACCTGGAAATTAGAGGGTTAGATAGAACGGATAAATTTAAAGAATTATCTAAAGTTGAGAGAGCAGCTAGGATAATGTATATGTTAAGGGTTGATTTTAATGGGTTATATAGGGTTAATTCAAAAAATCAGTTTAATGTTCCTTATGGGAATTATGCTAATCCTAAAATAGTTGATGAAGAACTAATTAATAATATTAGCAACTACTTAAATACAAATGATATTACTATAACTAGTGGAGATTTTGAAAAAAGTGTGAGTACTGTAAAAGAGGGGGATTTTGTGTATTTTGACCCACCATATATACCATTAACTGAGACAAGTTCGTTTACATCTTATACACATGAAGGATTTTCTTATGAAGATCAGGTGAGGTTACGTAATACAGTAAGAAGACTAACAGAAAAAGGAGTAAAAGTAATGGTTTCAAATTCCTCTAGTAAATTGACGATAGATTTGTATGAAGATTTTAATATACATTACGTAGATGTAAGTAGGACAAATGGGGCAAAATCAAGCAGTAGAGGAATAATAAAGGAAGTAATAATTACGAATTATTAGGGAGGAAATATGGATATTTATTATAAAAAGGATAATTGTACATTAGCGTTAGGTGATACTTTTGAAGTAATTGAGAAGATTAAAGGAGAAAGTATTGATATGATTTTTGCTGATCCTCCATATTTTTTAAGTAATGATGGCTTTTCAAATTCAGGAGGTAAAGTAGTTTCAGTAAATAAGGGAGATTGGGATAAAATTTCATCTCTAGAAGAAAAGCATAATTTCAATCGTAAATGGATAAGAAAAGCTAAGAGGGTATTAAAACCGAATGGAACGATATGGATTTCTGGAACTCTGCACAATATATATTCAGTAGGTATGGCTTTAGAGCAAGAAGGTTTTAAAATTTTAAATAATATAACATGGCAAAAAACTAATCCAGCACCAAACTTATCGTGTAGATATTTTACTCATTCAACAGAAACCATACTATGGGCAAGAAAAGTTGATAAGAATGCTAGACATTATTATAATTATGAATTGATGAAAAATATAAATAATGGAAAGCAAATGAAAGATGTTTGGACAGGGCCTCTGACAAAAATTAGTGAAAAATGGGCAGGCAAACACCCTACTCAAAAACCTGAGTATTTATTGGAAAGAATTATTTTGGCTAGTACAGAAAAAGGGGATTACGTTTTAGATCCTTTTGTAGGAAGTGGAACAACAGGTGTTGTAGCAAAAAGACTAGGGAGAAAATTTGTAGGGATTGATTTTAAAGAGGAATATTTAGAAGTTGCAAAAAAAAGAATAGAAAGGGAGTAAATTTAATTTATACTAAAAAAAATTTTATGAAAAATAGGATAAAGTTTTATAGTGAGAATGATTTATCTATAGGATTTTTCAAGCCAAGAATAGATTCTATATTGCAAAGTTATGAAGAAAAAACTATTCAAGAAAAAACTATTGAGGATATTATTGAATTAAAAATAGTAACCGTATTTATAGAAAAGCAGATTTTCTTCAATGATTGGAGCGAAGAAAACAAGTCTAAGTATATATCATATGTACCATTAATGAAAAAAGAAGTTAATATATTTTTTAATAGAAAAACAAAAAAAGAGTTAATGTGTATTATGGAGAAATTTTTTAAAGAAAAGAATTTATATACGGAAGAACTATTAGATATAATGATTGTATGTAAATGTTTTAATGAAATCAAGGAAGATGAATTTTTTCGTATATGTGAAAAAACTAATATTCATGTTAGTGTCTTGTTGAAAAAAGAAATGTTAGTAAAAAAATATCCTAATTCGATAAAAAAACTATTTTTATTGTCTGAGAAAAGTATTGAATTACTGTTGGATAATGCTTTTAAAAAAGGAAATAATATTTACTATATCCCTAGTAATATTACTAAAAAAGAATGGAACATGCTTCTGTTAGAATATATAAATTCTAAAAAAGCAAATTTATATTACTTAAAAAGACTGCTTCATAGATTAGGGAATTTTAGTGGTTCAGAGTACATATGTGTCACTGAAGATATAAAACTAAAAATCTTAAAGAGGATAAATCAGATAACTCAAGAGTTTGATATAAAAGAAAATGGATTTAAACAAGAAATAGTTATCTGTAGCGATAAAAAAACGTATTTTCAACTTAAAAATGATGATAGTATTTTATGTGATTTAGTTGATTCAGACTATTTTAAAGTTAATAAGAGTTATAAGGATTTATTAGACTATGTTATATATAGGTTCTCTTTGATTAATCATGTAGGGTTATTGAGCACTATCTGTTTTGAAAATATAGATATATGTTCTTTGGAAAAATCAATAAATATCCAATCACAATACGAATATAAGACAGGTAGCTTCTTTTTTATAAAAGAAAAACTTTATTTATTAAAAACAGAATTATTAATTAGAATTGTCAATCAAAATAAATTAAATATTGAAAGATTTATAAAATGGTTTTTTGAAGAGTTTAGTTTGGAAAATTATGCAATACAATGGCTTAGAATAAGCATTCCTTATGAAAATGAGGAGTTAGATAACAAAACATCAATATTATTTAAAATTGAAGAAAACATTAGAAAACAATATTATCTATTTAGCAAATATGGTGAAATAGATAAAGGAATGTATAATGCTTTATCAAACGTTCCATCTTTAGATTCTTTACAAAGTAATTTGAAAAGAAAATATATTAAGATTAATCCACGTAATAGAGAAATTAACTATATAATACAGCTTCTTTTCTCCACAGGAGTAAAGATTAGTTATATAACTGAATATTGTTCGGCAGATACTTTTTATGATTTGTTAAAAGAAGAAGATGTATATTATACAGCATATACAGGGTGTGAGAAGAGTGCTATTGATATCCTTATTAATACTAAATTATTAAAGAATGAGAGTAATAGATTATCTTTTGTAAATGAAAAGAAAATAGAGATCTTAAAATCATTATATTATTATTCAGAAGTCAATTATCTTTTTTTATCGGATTTAGAAGTAACTATAATAGAAGAGTTTTTAAGTTTAAATTGGGTGGTCTTTAGTAATAAATTATTTTCAGAGAATGAATCAAATTATTTGAATTATATACTTAATGAGAAACAGTTTATTAATAGTCGAGGATTAAGAAATACATATCAACATGGTGGTCCTATATATGATGAAGAAAATAAATATAAAGAGGATTATTTGATGAGTATTATAATCTTAATTTCATATATTGTGAAAATATATGAAGAATTAGAATGGAGAAAACTGAAATAAAAGGAGAGAAGAAATGATATTAAAAGATTATTTAGACAGTACAATAGAGGAGAAATTAAATTATTTCTTTTCTACATTATCAGTTACCAATAGAACACCAGAATATTATGTTAATTGGGATAAAGTAAGAAGAGAAACAAAAGTATATGAATTAGAGTTACATACTTTAAATTATTTAATAGGAAAAGAAGATATTTATAATGAGGCTTTAGTTCTATTTCAGAAGCAACCGCAGCTCTTGAAGGCTATTCCTAGCTTAATAGCTAGTAGAGAAAAAGTTTTAGATATATTGTTCTTTGATGAAGATGATATAATGAATTTTTATCAGTTAGATTTTAAAAATATTGATACTGAACAATTAGATAAATATGTGGATTTTATGAAAGAAGCAGGACTTCTAGAGTTTTTACAGAAAGATGCTAACCGTTCTTTGGTTGATTATGTATATGGGGTAGAGGCTGGATTAGATAGTAATGCACGAAAAAATCGTAGTGGCACAACTATGGAAAGTATATTAGAACGTAATGTAAAAATAGTATGCGAGGAATATGGATTATCCTATAAAGCTCAAGCCACAGCGAAATTTATAAAAAACTCTTGGGGTATAGAAGTCCCAGTAGATAAATCTGAACGACGTTTTGATATTGCAGTATATTCAGGGGAAAAACATAAAGTATGGCTTGTTGAAACAAACTATTATGGTGGTGGTGGAAGTAAATTAAAGTCTGTATCAGGTGAGTTTGCAGAATTAAATAAATTAATACAAACTGCAAATGATAATGTTATTTTTTCTTGGGTAACTGATGGACAAGGATGGCATACAGCAAGACTTCCGTTGTCAGAAGCATTTAGCCAAATTGATAATATTTTCAACTTGGAGATGTTAAAAAAGGGATATTTATTTGAATTATTTAAATAGGAGGAACTATGTCAGATTTAGAGAAATTATTTTTTAAAATAGATAAAGAAGTAGAAAAAATAAAAGGTGAAGGTTTATATTTCGAAGGATTAATAAAGTATTTAACATTAGAAAACGATGATGATTATTTTGATATAGTAGATAACTATGATAAAGAAACAATTAGAAAAGTTTATCAATTCCTGCTGTTGAAAGCTTTAAAAGAATTAAATAATCCAAGCTATGATATTACTCCTGAAGTGATTACAATGTATATAAGTCACTTAATAGAATGTATCTATGGAGATAAGAAAGTTTCTATAACTGATTTAGCTAGTGGAAGTGGTAGTTTATTAATTAATATTGCTGCATTAGTAAAAGGTGAAAAAGAGATAACTTCTGTTGATGTCGATAGCAATTATGTGAGATTACAACAAAATATTTTTAATTTATTAGAAACAAATGTTGGAATAATTAACCAAGATGCTCTTAAGCCATTAAATATTAAAAAACAAGATATAGTAATTAGTGATGTTCCTTTTGGGTATTATGCTGATGAAGATAATAGTTTAAACTACAAACTATGCAGTACGGATGGATATAGTTTAAATGCATTGTTATTTATTGAGCAAGCAGCAAATTATCTTGATGAGAATGGGGTAGGAATATTAGTAATACCTAAAAAAGTACTTGAGTTAGAAGATAACTTTAAGAAGTATTTAGAAGAAGATATTAATCTAAATGCGGTCATTACTTTACCTGATGAGATGTTTAAAAATGCATCTCAACAAAAGGCTATTATATTAATTACTAAAAAAGGTCAAACTAGATTACCAAATCAAGTATTTTTAGCGCAAATACCAAGTTTCCAAAATAAAGCTAGTTATGCTAAATTTATAGAAGAATTTAATGAATGGTTAGAAAATAATTAATTTTCAAACAATAATTTATACTTAATGTAAAAAGTTGTTTACTATAACTTTAAACGTTCTATAGTATTATCAAATAAAGAGAATACTTTAATAAAATCCCAAAAAGTAATAATAAATTATTTATATAGGTTGACAAGTACTAGATAATATAATACAATATGTAAGTAGATTGTTCACAGGACAATTTAAACAGTATTAAATGTTTTGTATTTATTTTGTTTATAAGCATTTAATCAATATTAATTTAGATTTTGTAGTATCGGAGGGAGGGAAATCCAATGTCAAAAACTGTAGTTCGTAAAAATGAAACATTAGAAGATGCACTACGTCGTTTCAAACGTGCTGTTTCTAAAAATGGAACTATCCAAGAAGTTCGTAAACGCGAATTTTATGAAAAACCAAGCGTTCGTCGTAAGAAAAAATCTGAAGCGGCTAGAAAACGTAAATATTAATAATTGGTAATTAATACACAATTGATTAATAAAATCTAAAATTTTCCCTCTTTTTAGATTTATTTAAGAAAATTAAAACCTCGTCACTTGATGAGGTTTTTTTTATGGTTGTAATATTAATTTAAATATGATATTCTTATTTAAATAAAATCTATTAGGAGAGACTATGTTTGCGATAATCTGTTTAAATGTAATGTTATTAATTTCTTGTTGGTATTTAATTGCGGAAAATCAAAAAAATAAAACTCAAATTAATGAGATGAAAGATGATTTGAAAAAAGCAATTGAAAGAATAGCGACATTAGAGGAAAATAAATAAACCAGAATTAGTTCTATACTAACTATAGAACCGATTCTGGTTTTATTTTATATATTATCTATTTTTCTTATTTTTCCATATAGTTCATCTATGTTTTTAGCATTCATAAGAATCATTAAAAATTTTAATTCTTTTTTCCATTTTTCTATTTCATCTATTAATGCTTCTTTACCATCATTAACAAGAATTTCTAAGAAGGTCTTAGAAACTCCAACTGCTTTTGCACCTAATGCTAAGCATTTTACTACATCAAGTGGATTACGAATTCCTCCACTTGCGATAATATCTATTTTATCTCTATATGGTGCGGCGAATTCTAAACTTTCTGCTGTAGTATAGCCGATATTTTCTAGATATGTAGATTTATCTTCTCTTCTACCATTTTCTATACGGGCAAAATTAGTTCCACCCATACCGCTGACATCAACGGCAGCTAGATTTAGGTCGATGGCTAATTTAATTGTTTCTTCATTCATCCCAAATCCAGTTTCTTTTAGAATAACTGGAATAGGAGACTTTTTACTAACTTCAGTCAGTGTAGAAAGCCATGATTCAAAATTATGGTCACCTTCAGGCATTACAATCTCTTGAAGTGGATTTGTATGAAGTTGAATGTATTGAGCTTTTGTCTTTTCAATAGCATCTAAAATAAGATTAGGATCTTTATCAAGACCAAGATTTATTGAATATCCTTTTGGATATTCCGCTTCATCATTTTTATCTTTTAAAGCAGGAGAGTATGAACCTGGGAAAAATTCTATTCCACAAGCTTTACTAACTTCCATAAAATCCTGATTTATTTTATTACATTCTTCACCACCGGCAGTTATCGCGTTGATAAAGAAAGGAAATTGCCATTTTTTATTGCAAATAGTAGTAGATGTATCTAGATTATCCAGTCCAAAACGTGGCACACTATTGTAGTCAATAGCGTATGCATCTAAACTTGTTAAAGTCGTTTTGTCAGCAAGAGCTAGACGTATATGATCTTTTTTTCTCATGTCTATCCTTTCATGTTTTCTAAGTTATAATTGTTCTAAATTAAGTTGTAGTTGGAAGTTATCGTTACTTCTATTGAAACCTAAAACAATATCTCCACTACCAGAGCCGCTTTGTTTTCCAGCAGGGTAGCTAGCTATATAATTTTTCATAGTTGCTGTTTCCATTGGTATATTAGAGAAACTTTCTAAATAGTGAAGATTTTCACGAAGTTTGTTTATCGTATTTAATACAAACGATTCATTTCCACTTTCAAGTTCATCTACTAGTTGTTCAACTAGTTTATTAGAAGTGTTAACGAAGGTAACGTACTCGGTAGAATAATTTTCTTTATTCTCTTTCCAAAGCTTAACATGTTCTTTGGTATCTACAACTTCTCCAGTCCATCTTGCAAAAATAGTAATCTTTGCTTTAGGATAAATAGGTTTAATTGTTAATCCGTCCCAAGGAGAGTTTATTATTTCTTTAATATCGTCTTTACTTCCGATAATATGATTAAGTTTACTAGCATTAAACTTTTGATAGAAAGTAAGTCCTTCATTTAAAGAAGCTGCAACATCACCCATTGATCCACTAATATTATGAGTTAAATTGTATAATGTAACAAGTTTAAAAATAGTTTCGTTATCGAAAGGAATTTTTTTAAAAGTTAAAATAGCTTTGGCGATTGAAACTAAAACTGCTCCAGAAGAACCTAAGCCATATTTTTTATTATTACTATGTAATTCATTATATATTTTTATAGAATAAGTTTTTTTACTATTTGTATACTTATTTAAAAATATAATAAATTGTTGAATCATAGTAAAGTTCTTATTATCTTCATAAAGATCAACAGTAATATTGTGTAGTGTATCAAAAATAGTAGTTTTCTCACTAGGTTCTACGGTAGTAACTATTTTTTGTGGAACGCTAGTAAGAAGTGCTTTAGAATAGTCTTCTAATATAGCATATTCACCTGCAAGGTATAACTTTCCAAAAGCTACTCCATGCACAATATTATTTTTTTGTTCCATAGTTTTGAAATTTCCTCATATAGTTTTTCTTGATCTTCTTTTAAATATAATACTTTAACATTTGGTCCGGCATCCATAGTGAAGTAGCATTTATAACCTTGTGAACGAAGTTGTTTAACTATGTCCATTGCACGGTGACTTTCTTCAGTTAAAAATGTAAAACTTGGAGAAGATGTAGTTGTTGTTTCATGCATAGCTAATGCATTACTTTCTGTTATTTCTCCTATTTTCTCAAAGTCCGCTTCTTTAAGTGCTTCTTTCATTAAAACAAAATCTTTCTTTGCTTTTTCTACCCAAGAAGCGAATGTTGTTGATGTTTGTACACATTGTTCCATTGCTACACGACTTGAAATTTTCTTTCTATCTTCGTTTACTACAAGAACCATCATACCAAAATCTAGTTTGCAAGAAAGTTCTTCTACGCTACCATCTTCTAGCCATGCAGCAAGTTTATAAAAACTTCTACAAGAAGAACCAGAACCTTCTTTTGCGATTTCTACCATTTCTTGAGTTGATTTATTTAATTTAAAATATTCATTACAGGCTAAAACTAATGCCATTGTACCGCTAGAACTAGATGAAAGTCCGGCTGCAGTTGGCACAGTATTATAGCTTTTAATGCAAATTTTTTCTCTATCAACAGGAGTAAATTTAGAAATAAATTTAATCATTTTGTTTACTTCTTCAGGTCCTTGTTTTTCATCGTTAATATAGAATTCATCTTCATTTGATAAGCTTTTTTCAATTTTTGTTTTTGATAATAAATTATCTAATCTTAAAGAAATATTAGGGTTATACGGTAGAACAGGGTCTTTAGACTTCTTTCCCCAATACTTAACTAAGGCTATATTAGCATAACCTAAACTGTAACCATCCATGATAAATATCCTTTCTCTTTTAGTTCATCTTGAATTTTTAATGCATTTTCTTTAGTATCACATAGGCAAATGCAACATCCACCAGCGCCACCACCAGTTAGCTTAGCGCCTTTAGCATTGTTATTTTTACACAACTCTACAACTTCGTCATTTTTCTCATGGCTAACACCAATTTTTTTAAGTAGCGAATGTGCTTTGTACATATATTCTCCAATAAGGTCTATATTTTTCTCTTTTAAAGGTTTGATTACTTTTTTAGTAATACTTCCTAGTTCATCAATATATGGTTTGTAAGTTTTTAAATTATCTTTTACGTGTTCTAAAGTATGTTTTGTAATACCTACAACCCCAGTATCAATAATTAATAAGTAACTATTGAGAGAAAAAGGTAGTTTTTTTGCTCCGTGTTCTTTAGAAAAAAGAAGGGGAGTATCGCTAAGTACTTGATTTACATCTATTCCACTAGGGTTCCCGTGAATAAACTTTTCACATTTATCAGCGATTTTTCTTATTTTTGCTTTTGTTATACCTTTAGCACGAGCAATAGCTATGCTAAGAGCAGCTGATGAACCTAATCCTCTTCCAACTGGAATGGTACTATTAATATTAATTTTTGTCTTACTATCAATTTCACAGGTATCTGCGATATACGCTAAAATATCATCTCTGTGCTGAATTTCATTAGTATTTTCAAGTGTAACATCTATTTTCATCTCTGGTAAAGGAATAGTAATTCCCTCATGTCCATAGACTACTGCATGTTCACCAAAAAATATTGCTTTAGCATGTGTCATAATAATCCTCTTATTTTAGAATTTCAACTTTATTTTTAATCAAATTTTCAAATTATTTTACGCTTGATACTATATAATTAGTATCTTTTTATATGTACAATAATTATACTTTTAGCATTATTATTTGTCAAACAAATGCTGTCGTTATAGTTTTTTATTAAACATAATAAAAAACAATCTTAAATATCTTGCTATTAAAATAGGAAAGAATAAAAAGATTGTTTTTAATGATTTGGATGACAATTAATGCCATGTGGTTCTAAATGAACTAAAGTTTCACAGTAATAAAACTCACGAGCGAGTGCTTTTTCTATTTTTATAGTTATATCGTGACTTTGTTTAACATTTAATTCCGGATTAACTGTTATTGTAATATCAATAAAGTATAATAAACCATGAGTTCGTCCTTTTATATCAACGATAGAAATAACACCCTCTAAGTCTTTAACGATAGACTCAACCTTCTCAATAACTTCAGCATCAACACCATCTGTTAGTATATGAGTAGATTCTTTAAAAATACTTATTGCTGTATAGATAATTAAGCAACCTACTAATATAGCGACTATTGAGTCAGCGATAGGTATACCTATATATGTTGCGATAATACCAACTAGTGTACCAATTGATACATAAGCATCACTTAGGTTATCTAAAGCAGCTGCTTTTAAAGACTTGCTTCCAAGCTTATTTGCCAGTCTAATATTATAAAAGTACACAGAAAACATAATTATACTAGCAACAACAGCTGTAACTGCAGATAACATACTAGGTTGTTCATAGCTTTTAGTTATAATTTTTTTTACTGCATATATTACTACTTCAATACCAGCATAAAGCATAATAAATGAAGCTATTAATGTTGAAATTAATTCTGCGCGGAAATGTCCGTAAAGATGGTCTTCATCCGCAGGCTTTCTTGAAATTTTTAATCCAATAAGAACACAAATGGATGAAATAACGTCAGTTGCGTTATTTATTCCATCTGCGACTAATGCAGAAGAACGGAAGAAAAAACCAGCCCCCAATTTTAAAAGTGTAAGCAGTAGGTATGAGAATATACTAAGTCTTGCACCGTGTTCAGCTTTTTTTAACTTTTCAAAAATAGAGTTATTCATATAAGTAGCTTCCTTTCAAAATGTATTTTACAATTATAACAACTTTAAAAAAATTATTCAAGAATAAAATTCTTATTTATAAAATAAAATTATTTGCCGATGGTGAACTTTTTCCAAAAAAATAAACCTCAAACATATTGAGGTTATAAATACCAGCAGCCGGGGTCGAACCGGCACGATGTTGCCATCGCTGGATTTTGAGTCCAGTGCGTCTGCCAATTCCGCCATGCTGGCATAAGATTATGATAACATAATAATGCATATTTTGTCAATTTTTAGTGAAGTACAAAGTAGATAATTAGGATGGGTAAGTTATAGAAAAAATATACATTATAATCGAAAAACATGTAATATAATAAAAACTGCATGTGTTTAAAAAATATTGATAATTTCTATTTTATTAACGTTTTTTATTGGGATAGAATATAAAAAAGATATAGAGGTCCTTGGTTTTTAATTTAAAATATTTCTTCAATATGATATTGCCAAAGGAGGATATATGTAGTATAATAAAGTAGTATATAGAATTATAAAAATATTAATGTTATTTTTATAGAGGAGTGTGAGTGCTGGTGGTTGTTACATTGTTTACATCGCCTAGTTGTACTTCTTGTAGGAAAGCAAAAGCTTGGCTAATTGAAAATGATATAGAATTTGTTGAAAGAAATATTTTCTCAGAAGCTCTAACAACAGACGAGATTAAAAACATCTTATCTATTACAGAGCACGGAACAGAAGACATTATTTCTTTTAGATCGAAAACTTTTCAAAAATTGAATCTTGATATAGAGAGTATGTCAATACAACAACTGTATAAAGTTATTCAAGATAACCCAGGAATGCTGAGAAGACCTATCATCGTAGATGATAAGAGATTGCAAGTAGGATATAATGAAGACGAAATAAGAAGGTTTCTTCCTAAAGAAATAAGAGTAAATCAATTAAAACAAATAAAGAATATGGTTAAGTAAGTATGTCCTGATACTGCTTTTACCGAGGCTTAAAGGTTGATATTAGGTTATCAACCTTTTTTTATGAGAATTAATAATAGCGAAAGCTAAATTAATAGAAAAAGAGGTATTACATGGAAAAAGAAAATATATTTATTACTGGAGAGATTCATTTTTTAGAATTAATAGAGAAAAAGAGTTCTTCTCTTGTATTTAAAGGACCAAATGACGAAGAGATAAGTTGTAATGAATCAGACGTAGATAGTTTGGATGACTTTGAAATTGGTGAAGAATACTCGATGTTTGTTTATCCATCGAGAAGTGGAAAGTTATTTGCTACACCTAATATTCCAGAAGTTACATACGGTGAATATGCATTTAGCAAGGTTGTTAAAGTAGAAGAAGATAGAGTAGGATTAGATATAGGTTTCTCACGAGAAATTCCGTTATTAGGTGAAGACTTACCAAAAGTAAGAAGTGTTTGGCCAAAAGAAGGTGATGAGCTATTTATTACATTACGTCGTGATTATAGTGGTCAATTATTTGCGCGTCTAGCTACCGAAACAGTAGTTGCATCCCTTTATTCTAAAGCTGAAAAGAATATGAAAAATAAAGATATAGAAGCATATCCTTATAGATTAATGAGAGTTGGAACTTTTCTACTTTCAAAAGATGGGTATAAGATTTTCGTTCATGAGAGTGAAAGAAATACTGAACCTCGTTTAGGAGAAAAAGTTACATTAAGAGTTATTGGTATAAAAGATAATGGAGAAATTAACGGTTCATTTTTACCGCGTGCTCATGAAAGAATGGATGCGGATGGACAGGCTATACTAGACTATATCGAAAATAATGGTTACTGTGAATTTACAGATAAATCATCTCCAGAAGATATTAAAGCAGTTTTTGGAATGAGTAAAGGTAGCTTCAAACGTGCTGTAGGAAGACTATTTAAAAATAAAATAATTATGATTGAAGAAGATGGATTATATAAACGTAAAGGAAGATAATGACATGAAAAAAATTAAATTAGATAAAGATACTTTATTAGGTGGAATCGTATTAGAAAATGAGAAATATCAAGTAGTACATATGAATTTAAAAACAGGGAATCAAACTGATTCATATAGCAATGATAGAACTATTTTATTATTAAATATAAGTGGGAAAATCACAGTTGCATATGAGGAACAAGTTGAAATAGTAAATGAATTTGAGTTGCTTGAAATTCCTGCGGGAGTAGCACATGTGATAACTTGCTTGCAAGATGCACAAATTTTTGTAGTTAAGTTATAAAAGATAGAATAATGATGTAGAGGACTATAAATGGAAGTACAATTTTTAGGTACAGGAGCTGGGCTTCCTGCAAAATTTAGAAATACCCAAAGCTTTGTTTTTGATTTTATGCAAGAATTAAAAGAATGCTGGATGTTCGACTGCGGTGAAGCAACGCAACATCAGATTTTAAAAACAAATATAAAACCTACAAAAATAAAAAGAATATTTATAAGTCATCTTCATGCTGATCATGTTTTGGGGCTTATAGGATTTTTATCATCTAGAAGTTTTTTATTAGATAAGAAAGAATCTGAAGTTATTATATATGGTCCAAAAGGAATAAAAGAATTTATAGAACAAAATTTGAAGTTCACATTTTGTTCACTTACTTACAGCATTAAATACATTGAAATTTCTGAGGAAGCGTGTATAATAGATAGTAAAACTGTTGGGGTTTATGCGTATCCATTAAGGCATAATATTGAGTGTTTTGGATATAAAATAGTTTTTAAAAAACAAAAAGGTAGTCTAAATGCTGAAAAATTAATGGAGTTAGGGATAAAACCAGGTCCATTTTATAAAAAAATAAAAGAAGAAGATCAGTTTGAGTATAACGGGAATATATATAATTCAAGTGATTTTCTATCTGAAGATAAACCAGGTAAAGAAATAGCTGTTATACCTGATACTAAGTACTTTAGCGAATTAGATGATATTGTAAAAAATAGTGATATAATTATTACAGAGTGTACTTACTTGAGTGCTACTGATGAGAGTCACGCTAGAAAAAACTATCATTTATGTATCACAGATATACATAAAATGTTAAGTAATAGTAAGACACAAAAAGTATTTTTAACACATATAAGTGCTAGATATGATAAAAGTACAGAAGATGAAGTTATAGAAAATATACACTCATCGTCTGAGGTATATATAGCACATGATTTTGATAAATATAAATTTTAATTTGGAGAGCTGATTATGAGAAGAGATTTAGAAGAAAAAACAATAGAAGTTAAAGAAATATTTAAAGGGAAAGTTCTTGATGTAGAAATGCATACGGTTAGTTTGCCAGATGGTGGAACATCAACTCGTGAACTAATTAATCATCGTGGAGCAGTAGCTGTATTAGCTATTACTAAAGAAAATGAAGTTATTTTAGTTGAACAATATAGAAAAGCGATAGAGCAAGTAACTTTAGAAATACCTGCAGGTAAGTTAGAACCAGGTGAAGATAATAAAAAATTATCAGCAATAAGAGAATTAAAAGAAGAAACTGGATATGAGACTACAGAAGATCAACTAACAAAACTTTTTGATGTTCATGTTGCATTAGGATATAGTTCTGAAGTTATTACTATCTTCTATGTTGATGGCTTAGAATATGCTGGTGAACAAAACCCAGATGAAGATGAGTTTATTAATTTGAAAAAATATAAAGTAGAAGATGCATTGAAACTATTAGATGATAATACTATTACTGATAGTAAAACAATGTTAGCGTTAATGTATTTAAAAATAAGGAAAGGCACGAAATAGTATATGAGTATATATAATGATATAATAGAAATTATTCAGAAATCTACATATAAATTAACACCTCAAAGGGAAAAAATTGTAGAAATATTAGTGGAAAACAGTGAGTTACACCTTAGTGCAGAGGAGTTATACTTTATTTTAAAAGAAAAAACTCCTGATATAGGTATTGCAACAGTATATAGAACATTAGATATTTTCTATGAGTTGAAAATTTTAGAAAAAATATCATTTAGTAATGGTGTTTCTAAATATCATTTAAGACAATCATTAGATGGTAGTTTACATCATCACTTAATTTGTACTAAGTGTAATACTATTGAGAAAGTTTCTAATTCTTTATTTAATAAATTAATAGAATATATGAAAAAAGAGTATTCATTTGAAGTTCAAGATAACTCATTATCATTTTATGGAACTTGTTCAAAATGTAGAGAAAAAGGTGAAAAGTAGAAGATGAAGTTTGATAAGGTAGAGAGAACACTTATTGTTATTTCTAGCATAGTTTATATCGCATATATAGTATTTATAGGTGGAATGATTAATAGTTTTAAAAACTATGTGGGAAACGAATATTTAAGAACTCGTATAGTTGATCAAATCCGTGAACAGACAAAATTAACACAAGATAGTGCAAATGTATCTACAAAAGATTTACATTATATTTTCCAAGTTATGGGGCAATTATCTTGGTTATACTTTGCTATGTTAGTATTACTATTTTTATTGTTAATGTTTGTTATTTTAAAAAAGGGAATACACCACAACGTAGTAGCTTTTCTGTTCTTAGTATATAGTATTCTATTATTAATTTTCAGCTTAGGAATATTGTTTATTAGTTGTATTATCTACTTCTATCTTGGAATTAGAATAATATTAATAAGAAATAGAGAAATAAAATAATTGATAAAAAAAGATTTAAAGGACGAGTGCCTTTAGATCTTTTTTTGTAAAAATTTTTATAAAAATATAAAATTTATTAAAGAAAAGCTATATGATTATAATTATATTCTTATTAATTTAGTAAGTTTTAAAAATGATAAGGTAATATACTTTAGGGTGTGAATAGGGATTTCTATACTCTACTTTGTACGATTAAACAGAGTTTAGTTATAAATAAGAGAGATAAATACAAAGTTTTTTAAGTAAAAGTAGATTTGCAAATTTTTTATAATACTAATATAATTTTAGATACACTAATTATAAAAAATTAAGGAGAACCTATGAAAAATAAAGTATTTAAATTTGTAAAAAGATTAACTATAATTATTTTGTCTTTATTAGTAATTGTAGGTGGATATGGGTATTATTTTGTACATAAGTCTTTACCAACCGTTGAAGGGAAAGTAGAAGTTGCTATGTTAGATAATGATGTAAAAGTACATCGTGATCAAAATGGAATACCTACGATTGAAGCCAAAAATGAAGCGGATTTATATAGAGCTCAAGGATATGTTCATGCTCAAGATAGATTATTCCAAATGGATTTAGCAAGAAGACAAGCAAGTGGAAGATTATCAGAGGTTGTTGGAAAAGCAGCGATAGAAACTGATAAGAAGTATTTAGTATTTTCTCTTAGAAAAGCTGCAGAAAAGTCATATGATGGATATTCAGAATCAGCTAAAAAAATTCTGAATTATTATGCAGAAGGTGTAAATGCATATATAGAAGAAGCTAAAAGAGATAAAAAACTTTCATATGAATTTTCTTTATTAGGATACGAGCCAGAAAAATGGACTGCTATCGATTCGTTAACTATCGGTAAATATATGGCTTATGACTTAGGTGGGCACTGGGATCATCAAAGTTTCAATAATTGGATCCTGAATAATTTAGGAGAAGATAATTTAAAACAACTTCTGCCTGAGAGTTTTTCTAAAAATCCAGATTCAGAAGAGATTATTAAGGCTAACTTAGCTGCTAATGCTAATATAAACAAAGATACAGCAAAAGTAGAAAGACCACCTATGGAAAATGGTAGTAATGATTGGGTTGTATCAGGTAAGAAAACTAAATCAGGTAAGCCTTTGTTAGCTGATGATCCGCATCTAGGATTATCAACTCCATCTGTTTGGTATCAAATGACTCTATCTACACCAGATCATAAGGTATCAGGTGTTATTTTCCCTGGTATTCCGGGTATTATATTAGGTCATAATGAAAATATTGCTTGGGGTGTAACTAACTTTGGTCCAGATGTTCAAGACTTATATATTGAGAGAAGACAATCAGACAACCCATATAAGTTTGAATATGATGGAAAATATTACGATGCACAAGTAGATAAATATTCAATAAAAGTAAAAGGTCAAGATGATGAACAATTTGAGGTTGTTAATACAAAACATGGTCCAATAATAGACTTTTTATTAAAACCATTAGGTAATGAAAATACAAGTTTTTCTATGCAATGGACCGCTCTTGAGTCAACTCAAGAATTAGAAGCAATTTTAAATATTGACAGGGCTAAAAACTGGGATGAGTTCGAAAAAGCTTTAGAGAATTTTAAAGCTCCTGCTCAAAACTTTGTTTTTGCGGATAATCAAGGAAATATTGCGTATAAATCAAATGGTAATGTTCCAATTCGAAAAAAAGGTAATGGTAATTTACCGGTTCCAGGATACAGCAGTGAATATGGTTGGACAGGATATATCTCGTATGATAAACTTCCGAAAATTGTAAATCCAGAACAAGGGTTTATAGCGACAGCTAATACTGAAACGGTAAAAACTGATTATCATACGTCAAATGTTTGGGCACAGCCATATAGAAAAGCCCGTATTGATGAAGTTCTATCTGAAAAGAATGATTTAACTGCAGACGATATGAAAAAATTACAGATGGATACAAAAAATCTTTATGCTAAAGAATTTTTAACTAATCTTTTAAAAAATGTAAATAAAGATAAAGTTTCTAAAAATGAAGTATATGATAAATTAAGTTCTTGGGATAATATTGATAATAAAGATGAAGCAGCTCCGTTAATTTTTGATGCATGGATGAAGAAAATTCAAGCTCATATTTTGAAAGATAAAATGAGCGAAGAAGCATATAAATTTATGCCTCATAAGGAGAGTTACGTAGATAAAATTTTAAGGGATAGTTTAAATGGCAAGAAAATAAATTTAATAGAGGAAAAAGGAGGTTTAAACACTGTTCTTACAGAAAGTTTAAATGAAACTATTAGTGAATTAGAAGGGAAATATGGTAAAGACGTTAATAAATGGAAATGGGGTAATGGACACATATTAGGTTTTAGACACCCATTATCTAAATCTTCGGCGTTACTTGCATATTTCTTAAATCCAAAAGAATATCCAATTTCAGGATCTAAGGTAACAGTTCAGGCTGCAAAACAAAACGAAGAAGGATTGGTTAATCATGGTGCTTCTTGGAGATTTGTTTATGACTTTGATACAAAAACTGGATATCATGTAGTTGGTCCAGGACAAAGTGGTCATGTTTTAAGTGATAACTATGATGACCAAATAACAAAATGGGTTAACGGGGAATATACTAGTGAATCTATTGGTAATATACCTAAAGGAAAAACATTAGAATTGGTTCCTAAAAAATAATATAAAAAAGAGTAGTATTATTAAAAAAAAGATAATATTACTCTTTTTACATCAAATCAATAATATTATTAATCAATTTGTTAAATTATATAACATTTATAAACAAAAGATAGGTTATCGTGATATAATTAAGATAACTAAAAAATATTTATTTTAATCAAAGAAGAAATTTGCAAATAAGGAGCTAAAATGGATATTAGAGAAAATTTTGACAATGTAAAAAGAGAGATTGCAGAAGCTTGTGGTAAAGTTGATAGAAATCCAGAAGATATAAAAGTAATTGCAGTAACAAAGTATGTAACTGATGCAAGGGTGGAACAAGCAATAGAAGCAGGGGTTGATGCTTTTGCGGAAAATAGACCGCAAAACTATCTAGAAAGGAAGCAAAAATATTCTGGTAAAGAATGGCATTTAATTGGTAGCTTGCAAACTAGAAAAGTTAGAGATGTGATTAATCATGTCGATTATTTTCATGCTTTAGATAGAGAAAGTTTAGCTAAAGAAATAGAAAAAAGAGCAGAAGATAAGATTAATTGTTTTGTACAAGTTAATGTTTCAGGAGAAGAGAGTAAGCATGGCTTAACTTCGTATGAAACAATAGAGTTTATTAAAGGTTTGGAAAAATATTCTAAGATTAATGTTATTGGACTTATGACCATGGCACCATTTGTAGAAGATGAGGATGTTCTACGTAATTGCTTTAAAAAATTAAGACAACTCCGTGATGAAGTAAGAGAATTAAATCTAGATTATGCACCATGTGAGTATTTATCAATGGGGATGAGCAATGATTATAAAATAGCAATTGAAGAAGGTGCGACTCATGTCAGAATTGGGACATCACTAGTAGGTAACGAACTGAAATAGAATATTCTGGGAGGTACAATATGAAAAAGAAATTAGAAGTAGGGAATTTAGATGTAACTGTAAGGTATAGACGCGGAATGAAGCATATATATTTAAGAGTTGAAAAAAATGCTGATATAGTAGTTAGTGCACCTCCTAGAACACCTAACTATATTATTAGAAAATTAGTTTATGACAATTTAGAAGAATTGGCGAAAAGACGAGAAAATATACTATCAGTAGCAGGATTAAATAGGGAATATAAAACAGGTGAGAAGTATTTTATTTTTGGTCAAGAGTATGAACTAAATGTAGAAGAAAGACTAAAAAATAAAGTTTTTATTGAAAATAATAAAATAAATATATATGTAAAAGATGAACAACAAAATAGGGAGAAGATTTTCAACTCTGCAATTAGGAAGCTATTATTAGATAAATGTAAGTTATTTGTAGAAAAGTATGAGCCGATAATGAACGTAAAAGTTAAAGAACTACGTATAAAAAAAATGAAAACAAGATGGGGAACATGTAATTTAGAAGCGCAGAGAGTATGGATAAATCAAGAGTTAATTAAGTATCCTATTGAGTGCTTAGAACATATAATTGTTCATGAGATGACCCACCTTCTAGAAATTAATCATACACCACGTTTTTACAGCTTGTTAGAAACATATTATCCAACATATAAAGAAAATGATAAAGTTATAAAAGAATTTAATAAATTTTTAAATGGAAGATAGGTGTAAAAAATAATAGAGAAATAGTTTTCTATTTATAGTTATTTTAAGTAATTAGGTATATAATATTTACTTGTATTGAGTTTTAAAAGTATAATTTTATATGCCTAATTATTGACTTTTTAAAGCATTTACTATATAATTAATCAAGAGTTTTTAGTATTTATTACTAATATTTAGATAGTACTTATAAGTATTTTGGAGGAAGAATAAATGTCACAAATTTTAAATAAAGAAGATGGAAAAGTAGTTATTTCTTTTTCAGCATCAAAAGAAGAGTTTGCGAAAGGATTAGATAAAGCATTTAAAAGTGCTGTTAAACGTGTAAATGCACCTGGATTCAGAAAAGGTAAATTACCAAGAGCCGTATTCAACAAAATGTACGGTGAAGAAGCTTTATACCAAGAAGCAATTGATTTCGTATTACCAGCAGCTTATACAAAAGCTATTGATGAATTAGAGTTATCACCACTAGCTATGCCAGATATCGATGTTAAAGAAATCAGTAAAGAAAATGGTGTAACATTTGAAGCTGTTGTTACAGTTAAACCAGACGTTGAACTAGGTGAATACAAAAACTTAGGAATCGAAAAAGAAGCTGTAGAAGTTACAGATGCAGACGTTGAAGAAAGACTAGAAAGCGTACTTAGCCGTGAAGCGGAATGGCAAGTAAAAGAAACAGAAGCTAAAAAAGGTGATATCGTAGTTATCGACTTCAAAGGATTTATCGGAGATGAAGCATTTGAAGGTGGAGAAGCTAAAGGATACGAATTAGAATTAGGATCAGGAGCATTCATCCCTGGATTTGAAGAACAATTAGAAGGAAAAGTTGCACCAGTTGATACTGAAGTAAATGTAACATTCCCAGAAAACTACCAAGTAGCTGATTTAGCTGGTAAAGATGCTAGATTCGAAGTTACAATACATGATGTAAAAGAAAAAGTTTTACCAGAATTAACTGATGAATTCATTAAAGAATTCTCTAAAGAATCAGCTTCAACTGTAGCTGAATACAAAGAAAAATTAAAACAAGAACTTACTTTAGAAAGAACAGAACTAGCTGAAAAAGAATATTCAGATAAAGTTATTTCTACAGTAGTAGAAAATGCTAAAGTTTCAGTTCCTGAAAAATTAGTTGATCAAGAAGTTGAATCAATGTTTGAACAATTTGCAGGAAACTTATCTCGTCAAGGATTATCATTTGATCTATATGAACAATTTACAGGTAAAACTGCTGATGAGTTAAAATCTGAAATGAGATCAGATGCAGAAAACAAAATTAAAACTTCATTTGTATTAGCTGACATTGCTACAGCTGAAAAAATTGAAGTTACAGATGCAGATATAGATGCTGAAGTTAAAAAATTAGCTGAAATGTACTCTATGACTGATGAAGGTGTTCGTTCACGTATTAGTGTAGAAGACTTACGTGGAGAATTATCTATTCAAAAAACTGTTGAGTTCTTAAAAGAAAATAACTAATTTAATTAAAAAAAGCATGGATATAAATCCATGCTTTTTTATGGTTATATAGAGTCGAATTTGTGATGAGAAGAGCTTATTCTAAATTGCTACAGGAAAAAGGTATAAGTAAAAATAATATTTACTATGAAGGATTTAACTTCTAATGTAAAAAGCAACTCTTAATTAATTTTAAGAGTTGCTTTTTTAGTGTTACCTTCGATTTCTAGAAGATCTATTTGATTTATTAGATGATGAGTTCGATGATGAACCACTTCTAGAAGAGCTTGTTATACTAGAGAATGAATTGAATGCACTAGTTACTGCTGATCGACTATCTCTTTGCTTTTCAGCTATTGATGCTTGGTAAGATGCATCTCTATCAGTACCAGCGTACATATAATCCGTTTCTGTATTTCTATGAGTTGAATATTCGACTCCATTTTTTGTGCTAATTCCTGCTGGCTTTTCAAATGCCGCAGGAGCTTTGTTATCTGCAGCTTTTGCCATGACATTAGCCATTATTGCTTGTGTAGTTTGTGCTTGAGAAGAAGATAATGCTTTTGATGCAGAATTTAATACATCTGCCCCTTGCCAAACAGAAACTGTATATTCGGTTGAGTAGCCGACCATCCAACTATCTTTAGTAGAGTTTACTATATCAATTCCGAATCTTAGACGAGCATTTTCATCAAAAGTACTTGAACCAGATTTACCTGCCATATCAAATCCAGCAACTTTACCATTTGGAGATGTACCGTTACTTGTTAAAACATTCTTAAGCATATTAGTCATTAAATATGCAGTTTCTTCTGACATAGCTTTTACGGATTCAGATCGCATAGATGGTAGTTCTTTACCATTGGCATTGAATACTTTTACTATAGTCGATGGTTTATTGTAATAACCTTTATTACCAAATGATGCGAATGCACCAGCTACTTGTAGCGGAGAAACTCCATCTACATTACCACCGATAGCAATTGTAGGTTCATCTTTAGTAACAGGAATACCTAATCTTTCTGAGAAGAATTTAGATCGTTCATATCCGACAGTTTCAAAGGCGCGCACAGCGGGAATATTGTATGACCATGCTAGTGCTTTTTCCATTGAAACAGTTCCGTGATATGCTCTATCCCAGTTTTGGATATAGAAGTCTGTTCCTTCAATTTTATAAGGTGTGTCTGAGAAAGTAGTTTGAGAATCCCAACCATAGTATTCTATACCTGGGGCATAATCTATAATAGGTTTTATTACAGAACCAGGTTGTACTTTAGCATCGACTGCATAGTTGTAGCCACCAGTTTTATAATTTTTACCCCCACCAATAGCTTCTACAAGTCCAGTTTTTGTATCCAGAACTGTAATTGCCGCTTGAGAACTATGGGGTTTCATAGGAGATGATTGGTTATCCAACATATCTTGAACATATATTTGTAAATCTGAGTTTAGATTTGTATAAATTTTTAATCCCATAGAAAGTGGATCGCTGACATTTTCAAAGTTTTTATTTTGTTTTAGCTCTTTAGATATTTGATCGATATAAGCTGCGTATTTAGGGTTATAAGTATGTTGTTCAGCTCTATCTTCAGAAGATTTTTCTACTAAGCCCTCTGTTATAGGAGTATTAGTGTACTCATCGTATTCTTTTTGACTAATTTTATTATTAGTAAGCATTGCATACAATACAGTATCACGACGATTTTTAGCCTCTTCAGGATAATCGTAAGGGTTGTATTGATTTGGTTGTTGAGGAAGCCCAGCTAAAAATGCTATCTGAGGGACAGAAAGTTCATTAAGTTCTTTATTATAAAAGTACTTAGCTGCAGTTTTTATACCGTATTGCCCATCAGAATAATATATTTTATTTAAATACATTTCAAGGATATCATCTTTAGAATATTTACTTTCTAATTTAAATGATAGATACGCTTCTTGAATTTTTCTTTCCATTGTTTTTTCAGAAGTAAGAAGAGAATGTTTTATAACCTGTTGAGTTATAGTACTTGCTCCTTCTTTCGCAGAATTAGATTTTATATTTACTAACATAGCTTTTGCTAGACGTTTAGGGTCTACACCAATATGAGAGTAAAATCTTGAATCTTCAACAGAAAGTACAGCATCTTTTACGTTTTGTGGAATGTCAGAAATAGAGACATACTCTCTTTTTTCTGCTCCAACCGTTGCTATTAAATTAAGGTTTTTATCGTATATTTCAGACGATAATGGATCTTGTAAGTTAGCTTTTGTAATGTTTGGTACATCTTTTAACTGAAAAGCTAAAAAGCCAAGTACTACAAAAAATAAAATAAAGCATATCGTGAAGAATATAGAACTAATATATTTGAATAAATGTTTCATTACTAGTAAAACTCACTTTCATTATTTTTTATAATATTTAAATAATCTAATCTAACTTTATAGTGAAATGATATTTCAAAAGCAGTTTCTTCGAATTCACTTAATTTTATAGATTTTCGGCCACCGTTTATGGCTCGTTCATTAAAAAATAGAAATTTTTTAAATGGCATAACAAATGTTCTATCGATTTTTTTGAAACGAACTATAATAAATGAAATTCCTCCTTGATTTAATATCTTTGTCATATGATCAATTTGGTGATCATGAATATTACTAAGAGAAAAAGACGTTGCTGAGTTAGTTTCTTTAGCCTCGAAATCTATATATTTTCCATTCCACAACCCATTGTAGTCTGTAGTAGAAGGTGTTTGATAAAAAGCTTTAGTAATCATAGCGCTCGCTCGATTTGGATAGTTAACCTCTACTACCTGAATAGGTATAGGTTTTTTATGAATGACTGCAATATCATTATTTAAGTAGTATTTGTTCGCAAAATTAATATCAGCTTCTAATTCCATTCCACGATTAGAATAATTTGTTTTTTGAACAAAAGTATTTTTTTTATTAGGATAATTAAACATACAATCCTCCGTTAAGAGTTTTCTAACATATTATACTATATTCTAAGTAAAAATTAAAATAGTAGAATTAAAATAACAGTAGATATTTACTAAAAAAATATGATAATTTTTGTAAATAATTTTAGATAAATATTACTGTAAAGTACTAAAATTTCAGAATTCATTTAAAGTTCTTTAGTAAAATAATGTGTTTTATGGTATAATAATAAAAGTAAATTTAAAATGAGAGGTGGTATTGTTATGAGACAATCAAGAACATTTATTCCAACAACAAGAGAAGTACCATCCTCTGCAGAAGCAATTAGTCATAAGTTGCTTATTAAAGCGGGGATGGTGAAGCAGGTATCTGCAGGGGTTTATACTTACCTTCCGCTAGCAACTAAAGTAATTCAAAATATAGAAAAAGTAATTAGAGACGAACACGCTAAAATTGGTGCATCAGAATTACTTATGCCAATTTTACAATCAGAAGACTATTGGAAACAATCAGGACGTTGGTACAAAATGGGAGATGAACTAATTCGTGTTACTGATAGAAAAAATGCAGGATACGCACTTAGTCCAACGGCTGAAGAAATTATTTGTCAAACAGTTAGTAACATGGTAACTTCATATAAACAATTACCTGTTAACTTATATCAAATTCAAACAAAATTCCGTGATGAAATTCGTCCTCGTTTAGGACTATTACGTGGGAAAGAATTTATTATGAAAGATGGTTATTCATTCCATGATTCTCCAGAGTCATTAAGAGAAACATATAATGACTATTATCAAGCTTATAGCAATATATTCGACAGATTTGAGTTAAAATATAGAGCGGTAAAAGCTGATTCAGGAAACATTGGAGGTAGTTATACTCATGAATTCCAAGCTTTAGCAGAAGTTGGGGAAGATACAATTGTGTACACTGAAGAGAGTGATTACGCAGCAAATATTGAAACTGCAGCAGTAGTTGAACAAAACTACACAATGCCAACTGACTATGAGAAAAAAGAACGTAGTTTATTAGAAACTCCAAATCAACAAACTATCGATGATATTGCAGCATACTGTGGTGTTGAAGTTAACCGCGCTATGAAAGCATTAGCTTTAAAAGCTGATGGAGAGTTCTACTTAGTACTTATGCGTGGTAATGACCAACTTAACGATATTAAATTTATGAAAGCTACAGGGACTTCTGAAGTTGAGATGGCTACTGAACAAGAAATTGAAGAAGTAATGGGAAGTGTTGTAGGGTACATGGGACCATTTGGCATTAAAAACTGTAAAGTTATCGGGGATAATGCGATTAAATATATGTACAACCACAGTTGCGGAGCAAATAAAAAAGGATACCACTATATTAATGTAAATCCTGGTGATTATGAAGTTGATGCTTATTATGACCTTCGTATGATTGAAGAAGGAGACTTAGCAGAAGACTTATCAGGACCAGTTAAATTTGCTAAAGGTATAGAAGTTGGACAAGTTTTCGAACTTGGAAAAGGTTACTCAGAGTCAATGGATATTACATACTTAGATGCTAATGGGCGCGCTAATCACTTCTATATGGGATGTTATGGTATTGGAGTAAGTCGTGTTATTTCTGCAATAATAGAACAACATAATGATGAAAATGGTATTATTTGGCCAAAAGAAGTAACTCCATATCAAGTACACTTAGTATGTGTTGATATCAAAAAAGAAGAACAAGTAAAACAAAGTGAAGAGTTATACAAACAATTAACAGAAGCAGGATATGAAGTTCTTTATGATGATAGAGCTGAACGAGCAGGAGTTAAATTCAATGATGCTGATCTAATTGGTATCCCATTACAAGTAGTTGTAGGTAAAAAAGTTGGAGATGGCATAGTAGAAGTTAAAGAAAGAAAAACTTTAGAAAAAGTTGATACTAAAGTAGAAGATGTACTATCAAAAGTAGAAGCTTTCTATAAATAATAAATAAAAATTAATATACTAACCGGAAATAAATTTTTCATCAAAATGGATGAACAACAATTTGTTTTTGGTTAGTTTTTTTAGTATAATAGAGTGGATATTCTAAATTCATATTTACTTAGAATGTAATAAAAAGAAGAGTATAAATTGTATATGAATTTATAAAAATAGAAAGTAGGAGGAAGCATGGGCAATAAGCATTTTTCTCTGTTAATAGAAACGTTAGAATTAGAAGAGGAATTATCAAATACAAGTCTAATAGATTTTTCTTTAAACAATATAGAAAAAGACAATATTAACAAAATATGGACTTTTAATTTCAGCGGTAAAAACTTACCAAATTCGGAAACATTAACATTATTTATTCAAAAATTACGAGATAGTTTTTCTGATGAATACATAATAAACTATCGTTTTAAATTAGAAGACTCGGTCTCAGAAGATCAAATAAAAGAATATTGGAAGTACGTAATTTTAGAAAATTTTTCTGAAGTTTCTCCTGGTTTACTACAAAGTTTAATATTTACTGAACTAACTTTAGAGAATAATATAATCAACTTAGATATTAAAGTACCAACAGTTTGGAATAATTTTATTAATGATAGAAAAGATAAGATACTAACTAGTTATTCTAATATCGGGGTAGAGGTTAAAGATATAGTTCCGATATTTACGCAACAAGATGTAGAGTCTGTTATAGAAAATCAAGAAGAAAAGATTTCTAAAGAGATAGAAAAACTTGAAGAATTTGAGAAAAAAGAAGCGGAACGCCGACCTAAAGAACCAGAAAAGAAATTTAGTGGATTTGGTGCTGGTGGGGGTAATCGCTACGCAAAAGAAATCAAAGATGAAGATATAGTAGAAATCAAAGATGTTATAGGATACGCTGGTGATGTTACAATAATGGCACAGGTTTTTGGCACTGAAGAGATTTCGCATAGAAATGGTACAAGCCAGTTTCGTTTGAAACTAACAGATTATAGCGACTCAATTATTTTAAGACTATTTGGTAATGGACCAAATGCGAAATTCCAAAATAAAAGAAGAACAGAACTTATAGAATCAGTAAAAGGAATTAAAAAAGGTCAGTGGCTTAAAGTACAAGGTACGGTTAGTAATGATCCATATTTAAGAGATACAATTATTGAACCAAAACTTCTTGAATTAGTTAGTAAAGAAGAGAAAAAAGATAACTATAAGGGAAGAAAAAGAATTGAGTTAAATACTCATACGAAAATGAGTCAATTAGAAGGTGTCTCATCAGCTAAAGATTACTTAGCAAGAGCTAAAAGTTGGGGGCATGAAGCAATCGCATTTACTGATACTTATGGTGTACAAGCCTATCCAGAAATTTGCTTGAGTTCAAAAGGTAAAGAACTAAAACCTATATATGGACTTAATGCTTTTATAATGGATGACAGCATTACAGCAACAACTAACAAAAAGAAGTTACGTTTAAAAGATGCTACATATGTAGTATTTGACGTAGAAACAACAGGTCTTTCAGCTGAGAGAGATAGATTAATAGAAATTGCGGCAATTAAAGTGAAAAATGGTGCTGAAATAGATAGTTTTGAAAGTTATATTAATCCAAGACGACCAATTTCAGAATTAATTACTAGATTAACAAGTATTACAGATGACGACGTTAAAGATGCGCCATTTGAAGAAGAAGTAATGACTAATTTTTATAATTGGTTGGATGAAGATGACATTCTTGTTGCACATAATGCAAAATTTGATTTAGGATTCTTAGATAAGAGCTTTGAAAGACTAGGATTAAAAAATAAAAACAATGCTAGTATAGATACTTTATTTATTTCACGTGCAGAAAATAAAGAAGCTAAAAGACATGGTCTTAGTAATTTAGCTAAACTATATAAAGTTCGTTTAGTGCAACACCACAGAGCCATTTATGATACAAAAGCTACAGCTGAAATCTTTTTGAAAATGTTAGATCAACTTTATAAACTTGGTATTGAATATCATAATGAAATTGATGAGAAGATAGATTTAAAACTTGCACATAAAAGATCAAGAACTTTTCCATGTTCTATCTTAGTTAAAAATGCTAAAGGATTAAAAGATTTATTTAGACTAGTTTCATATAGCTGTACAGATTATCTTTCATCAGGTAAACCTACTATTCCGAGAAGTTTATTGGAGCAATATAGAGAAGATTTATTAATTGGTAGTGGAAATAGTGAAAATGAGGTTTTTGAAGAATTACTAAATTCAAAAGAGGATAAGGTAGAAGGAATAATCGATTTTTATGATTATATTGAGATACAACCTAAAAATCACTATCACAGCTTTATAAGAAGTGAACGCATAACTGATGAAGCAGAGTTAGAAGAATTACTAAAAAAATTAATAGATATAGCTAAGAAAAAAGATAAGATAGTTGTAGCAACAGGGGATTGTTATTACTTAGATGAATATCAACATGTCTATCGACAAATACTACGATTAACTGTAAAAAGTAACCCTGGAGCTCGAGACATTAAACCTATGGCAACATTTTTAACTACAGAAGAAATGTTAAATGAATTTTCATTTTTAGATGAAAAACTTCGTGAAGAAATAGTTATTGATAATACTCATAAAATTTCTGATTTAATTGAATTAGTAGTCCCACTAAAAAATAAATTGTATACACCGAATATAGAAGGTGCTGCAGATGAAGTACGTGATTTAAGCTATAGCATGGCGCATAAAATATACGGTGATAAACTACCTGAAATAGTTGAAAAAAGATTAGAAAAAGAACTTGCTTCTATTATTGGTAATGGATTTTCAGTAGTATATCTTATCTCACATAAATTAGTTAAGAAATCTCTAGATGATGGATATCTGGTTGGATCTAGGGGTTCTGTTGGATCATCATTAGTTGCTACAATGATGGAGATAACAGAGGTTAATCCATTAGCTCCTCACTATGTTTGTCCAAAGTGTAAGCACAGTGAATTTTTCTTAAATGCAGAATATGCATCAGGATTTGACTTACCTAATAAAAATTGCCCTCACTGTGATGTAAAAATGATAAAAGATGGCCAGGATATTCCTTTCGAAACTTTCTTAGGATTTAACGGAGATAAGGTACCCGATATAGATTTAAACTTCTCAGGAGAATATCAAGCTACAGCACATAATTTCACTAAAGAAATCTTTGGAGAAGACTATGTATATCGTGCAGGGACTATATCAACAGTAGCAGAAAAAACAGCTTACTCATTTACTAGAGATTATTATGAGAAGAATGAGATAGAAAAAAGAAGTATAGATATTGAGAGAATAGCATCAGGATGCGAAGGTTCTAAGAGAACTACTGGTCAACACCCAGGAGGGATACTAGTAGTGCCAAATGATATGGATATTTTCGACTTTACTCCATATCAATATCCTGCAGATGATGAAACAAGTTCTTGGAGAACTACTCACTTTGACTTCCATTCTATTCACGATAATATTCTTAAGTTTGATATACTTGGACACGATGATCCAACTATGATAAGAAAACTTCAAGATTTATCTGGTATTGAACCAAAAACAATCGATGTATCAGATCCGGAAGTGATGGGTATATTCTCAACTGTTGAAGCATTAGGTGTTACAAGAGAACAAGTAGACTCTGCAAGTGGAACATTTGGTATTCCAGAGTTTGGGACAAACTTTGTTATTCAAATGTTAGATGATACAAAACCAACTACATATTCAGAGTTAGTTCAGATTTCAGGATTATCACATGGTACAGATGTGTGGTTAGGAAATGCTCAAGAACTAATTAAAAATGGAACATGTGAACTTAAAGATGTAATTGGATGTCGTGACGATATAATGGTTTACTTAATACATGCTGGATTAGAAGAAGGATTATCGTTTAAGATAATGGAAAGTGTAAGGAAAGGGAAAGGACTTACAGAAGATTTTGAGAAGGCTATGAGAGATAATGATGTACCGGAATGGTATATAGACTCATGTAAAAAAATTAAGTATATGTTCCCTAAAGCTCACGCATGCGCTTATGTACTTATGGCACTTAGAATAGCATGGTTTAAGGTGCATCAGCCTTTAACTTATTATTGTGCTTATTATTCAGTAAGGGCAAGTGACTTTGATATTATTACCGTAGTAAAAGGTGAGAAATCATTAAAGGCAAAAATTCAAGAAATTAAAACAAAAGACAAAAATGAAGTAACTGCTAAAGATAAAGACGCACTCGTAAGTTATGAGATTGCTAATGAAATGTTAGAACGTGGTTTTGCATTTTCAAAAGTAGATTTAGAAAAATCAGAAAGCCATGACTATATTATTGATGGAAATACACTTATCCCTCCATTTTCAATTGTTCCTGGACTTGGAGATAATGTTGCTAATAAAATAGTTCAAGCTAGAAAAGAAAAACCATTCTTATCAATAGAAGATTTTTCTAAACGTGGAAGTGTTTCGTCTACGGTAGTCGAGTATTTAAGAGAAATGGGGACCTTAAAAGGTCTTCCTGAAAAAGCTCAATTATCATTTTTTGATGAATTATAATTAAATAAAATTATATAAATTAAATTTATAAATAAGTATAAATTTTAAAATACTACTTTATTAAGTATTATAGTTAAAAAAAGAATTGAAAATAAAAATTCAAACTTTATTTATTTTTTAATTTGTGGTACTATAATAAGTGGTATGAAATGCTAAAAAAAGAGATGGAGGAAATAACTTGGAAAAGATTTTAGTTAAAGGTGGATCGCCTTTAATAGGAGAAGTACAAGTTTCTGGTGCTAAAAATGCTGCACTCCCAATATTAGCAGCAGGTTTATTGGCAACAGAGGGTACAAGTAAATTTTATAATGTTCCAAAACTTTCAGATATTAAAACAATTAGTTTATTATTTGAATCATTAGGAGTAAAAGTAAATTATAAACCAGAAGAAAATACAATAGAGATGGATGCGAGAAATCCATTAGTAACTGAAGCATCGTTTGAATTTGTAAGTAAAATGCGTGCATCGTTCCTAGTATTAGGACCAATGTTAGCACGTGAAGGAAGAGCTAAAGTAGCGATGCCTGGAGGTTGTTCTATAGGAAGTAGACCAATTGATCAACACCTAAAAGGATTTGAAATCTTAGGTGCAGAAGTTATTCAAGATGCTGGATTTGTTGAAGCAAGATCAAGCAAACAACTTGAAGGTAACACTATATTTTTTGACTTCCCAAGTGTTGGGGGGACTCAAAACGTAATTATGGCTAGTTGTTTAGCAAAAGGAAAAACAACAATAGTAAATGCGGCACAAGAACCAGAGATAGAAGATATGATTAACTTCTTAATAAAAATGGGAGCAAAAATTTCTGGTAAAGGAACTTCTGTTTTAGAAATAGAAGGAGTTGAAAAATTAGTAGGAGCAGAATACACTATAATGTCTGATAGAGTTGAAGCGGCAACTTACATGATTGCAGCAGCAGCTACAAGAGGAGATGTATTAGTAAAAGGTGCTCCTTATAAAGATAATGTTGCATTAGTTAGTAAAATGCGTGAAATGGGTGTAGAAATCGAAGTGTTTGAAGATGCTATGAGAGTTAGAAATAACTTAGAAACTCTTAAACCAGTTGATGTAAAAACATTACCACACCCAGGATTCTTAACTGATATGCAATCAATTATGTGTGTATTAACACTTTTAGGTAATGGTACAAGCACAATAACTGAAACTGTTTTTGAAAACAGATTTATGCACGTTGAAGAATTAAGAAGAATGAATGCTAAAATCAGAATCGAAGGAAGAAGTTCATTAATAGAAGGACCAGCTCATTTAGAAGGGACTACTGTTAGAGCTACAGACTTACGTTCTGGTGCAGCACTTATTATAGCGGGACTTATGGCTAAGGGTTCTACAAAAATCATCGATATTTATCACATAGACAGAGGATATGTAGATATCGAAGAAAAAATGAGAAAACTTGGTGCAGATGTTAGAAGAATTGAAGAGTAGGGGATGCCTATGAAGATAATAAATGATGTAATATTACGATATATTCGTATTATAGTAATAATCATACTAGTATTTTATATTGGTACAATTATAGGTTATGTTGCATTAGGTAAAGGTAGCTTTGTGGATGCACTGACATTAAAATCAATAAGACACATTAAACATATTATATACAATTAGGAGGATATGAAGATGGCAAATGATTTATTTGTAGAACTTCAAGAAAAATTAGAAGGGAAAAAAGTACGTATTGTATTTCCAGAAGCATACGATGAGCGTGTACTAGAAGCAGCAGTTAAACTAAGTGCTACTAGCTATGTTCAACCAGTATTAGTAGGGAAAAAAGAAAAAGTAGAAGAGCTTGCTAAACCATTATCTTTAGATGTTTCTAGTATCGAATTCGTGGACCACGAAAACTATGAACAATACGATGAAATGGTAGCGAAGTTTGTAGAGCGCCGTGCTGGAAAAGCTACAGAAGAAAAAGCTCGTGAATTACTAAAAGATGTTAACTATTTTGGAACTATGTTAGTTTATACTGGTAAAGTAGAAGGATTAGTATCTGGAGCTATTCACTCAACTGGAGATACAGTTCGTCCTGCATTACAAATCATTAAAACTAAACCAGGTACAAAACGTACTAGTGGTGCATTTATTATGAGTAAAGATGACAAACGTTATGTCTTTGCTGACTGTGCTATTAATCCGACATTAGATTCTGAAGGATTAGCTGAAATCGCAATTGAAAGTGCTAAAACAGCAAAAAGCTTCAATGTCGATCCTAAAGTAGCAATGTTAAGTTTCTCAACATTAGGTTCAGCAGTAACTGAAGATACTACAAAAGTAGCAGAAGCTACTAAATTAGTTAAAGAAAATGCACCTGAGTTAGCTGTAGAAGGAGAATTACAATTTGACGCAGCTGTAGTGCCATCTGTCGCTAAATTAAAAGCCCCTAATTCAAAAGTTCAAGGTGATGCTAATGTATTTGTATTCCCAAGCTTAGAAGCAGGAAATATTGGTTATAAAATTGCTCAACGTCTTGGTGGATTTGAAGCAGTTGGGCCAATCTTACAAGGTCTAAATGCACCAGTTAACGATTTATCTCGTGGATGTAACGCAGAAGATGTTTATAAACTTGCGTTAATTACTGCAGTTCAATCATTAGAAAAATAATTAATATTGAAATTTTTAAAGAGAGTTGATTTTTATCAACTCTCTTTGTCCTTTATAATTGCAATAATAATAAAGTTTATGTTATCATAATATGATGTATAAATATGGAGGTAAACATGGTTGCAATAGAGTCAAAAGATGATTTATATGTCATAAATTTACTAGAAGATTTTGATGATTTTTATCTAGATTTAGAAAAATTTGCTGAAGAAAATAGAGTACCAATAATCGATAAAATAGGAATAAGATTTTTAATTCAAATGTTAAAAATAAAAAAGGCAAAGAATCTATTGGAAATTGGTACAGCAATTGGATATACATCTATTAAACTTGCTGAAACAATAGGATGTAATGTTACTACTATTGAACGTGATGATAAGATGTATAATATTGCTAAAAGTAATGTAGAAAAACGAAATCTTACTGATAAAATAACACTTCTTCATGCGGATGCCTTAGAACTACAAGATGAAGTAGTAAGAAATGCACCGTACGACATTGTTTTTATTGATGGTGCTAAAAGTCAAAGTAGAAAGTTTTTTGAACTGTATGAACCATATTTTGCTGAAGATGTTGTAGTCTTAACTGATAATGTTCTATTTAAAGGAATGGTAGCAGATCCTAGTATTATTAGACATAGTAGAGATTTAAAACAACTTTCAAGAAAGATAAATAACTATAATGAGTGGTTGTTAAAGCATGAAAATTATGAGAGTGTTATTTTACCATTTGGAGATGGGATAGCAATAACAACTAGAAAATAGAGGAGTATATGCTAATGAAAAAATTTAATATTTTTATAGCTGCATACTTTATCTTCTTATTTTTATTATTTATTATAAATGCTATATTAGAAGCTAGTACGGATTATGCGTTAATAATTGTATATTATCCATACTTATACTATATAGCCGTATTATTAATTATTATAAAAGGCTGGGAAATGCTCATTAGGATAATGAACACTTTTGGTAGTAATTCTTTAGCTTCATTATTTGGTAAATTTATTATTATAGGTATAGGTTTATTTGCTACTCTTTGGATTTTTGTAATGGTTTTATTTTTCGGAGGTTTTGCTTCATCTAAAAAATATGAGGATTTAAACTTGCTAGCATATGATTCACCTAATAAGTTAAATAAAACTGAGTATATAGTAATAGAAAGAGGCGCTTTTGCAGCAACAACATTTTTTTATCATGAAAGACATAATTTATTTTTAATGAAGAAAAAAGAGAGTTATTCTCATAAAATTTAATTAACGAGAGGATTTAAAATGACTGTAGAGTTAGTAGTAACTCCGAAGAGTGTAGACCATATTTATGAACTTATCAATGTTGGGGCTGATAGCTTCGTCATCGGTGAAGAAAAATATGGTTTGAGACTTGCAGGAGAATTTAAAAGAGATGAATTAAAAAAAGCGGTAGAAATCATTCACCAAGCTGGGAAAAAAGCATATGTTAGTGTAAATGCAATTTTTCACAACGAGCATCTTGATGATTTAGTAGATTATCTTCATTATCTAGCAACACTAGATGTAGATGCTTTAATCTTTGGAGAACCGACTATTATTACGATTTTAAGAGAAGAAGGATTGAACTTTAAGCTTCAATGGGATCCACATACATTAGCAACAAACTCGTTCTCATGTAATTATTGGGGTAAACGAGGAGCATATAGAACATGTCTTTCAAAAGAACTAACTATTGAGGAAATTGTAGAAATTGCTGGGAAAAGTGATTATGAGATAGAAGTTCAAGTACAAGGAATGCTATGCATGTTCCAATCTGTACGAAAATTAGTAGACAATTATTTTATGTACAGTAAAAAAGAAAGCTATATAGAAGAATATAGTAATTCTAAAAAATTATTTTTATATAGCCAAGATAGAAATGAACGTTATCCAATTTTTGAAGATTCAAACGGTACACATATAATGAGTGCTAATGATATTTGTGCAATTGAAGAACTAGATCGTTTAATTGAAGCAGGAGTTAGTGCATTCAAAATAGATGGTGTTCTAAAAGATGAAGACTATATTACAGAAGTAGTAACAATTTATCGCGATGCTATAGATCTTTATTATGAAGATAAAGAAGCATACGAAGATGAAAAACAAGATTTCTATAATGATATAGAAAAAATTAAACCAAAATATAGAGAAGTTGACTTAGGATTTTTCTATAAGAAAACTATGTATTAGTAGGTGGAGGTTACCTATAAAAACCTAAATTTATATGACAAGGAGGATAGGTCATACTTGAATGTGACTTAAACTTATGGCGATACCAAATATATCAGAAATTAGAGATGGGAAGAGAGTTATTGTAAAGAAACCAGAACTTTTACTTCCTGCAGGAAACTTAGAAAAATTAAAAATAGCAATTCATTATGGAGCAGATGCTGTATTCCTTGGGGGACAAGAATTTGGGCTTCGTAGTAATGCGGATAACTTCACTATAGAAGAAATCAAAGAAGGATGTGACTTCGCTAAAAAGTACGGAGCAGATATATATGTAACAGCAAATATAATTGCTCATGATGAAAATTTTGAAGGATTAGATGAATTTTTAATTGCGCTCCAAGAAGCTGGAGTTCGAGGTATAATAGTAGCGGATCCATTCATTATTGAAAGATGTAAAGCTGTTGCTCCAAATGTAGAAGTACATATTAGTACGCAACAATCTATTTCGAACTACAAAGAAGTACAATACTGGGAAAGTGAAGGAGTGCATCGTGTTGTTCTTGCACGAGAAACAGGTTATGAAGAAATAAAAGAAATACGTGAAAAAACAGATGTCGAAATAGAGATGTTTGTTCATGGAGCTATGTGTATAGCGTACTCAGGACGTTGTACGCTAAGTAATTATATGACTGCAAGAGATAGTAACCGTGGTGGATGCTGTCAATCATGTCGTTGGAACTATGACCTTTATGAAGAAGGACAAGAAGAAGATACAAAACTATTTGATGAAGGTGCAAATCCTTATGCAATGAGTCCTAAAGATTTAACTTTAATAGAAGCTGTACCTGAAATTATAGAATTAGGTATTGACTCACTAAAAGTTGAAGGTCGTATGAAATCTATTCACTATGTTGCCACAGTAGCTAGTGTATATAGAAAATTAATTGATGATTACTGTGCAGATCCTGATAATTTTGAAATGACACCTGAATACAAGTTAGAACTTTATAAATGTGCTAATCGTGATACAGCAATGTCATTCTTCTATGAAATTCCACAATATACTGAACAAATGTTTGGTAATGAGGGAAGTAAAAAAACTAATTATGATTTTGTTGGTCAAGTTCTACATTATGATGAAGAAACAGGTATTGCGACAATACAGCAACGTAATTTCTTTAAAACGGGACAAGAAGTTGAATTCTTTGGACCAGAAATTGATACATTTAGACAAGTTATTGGAGAAATTTATGATGAAGATGGGGAATTACTTGATGCAGCAAGACATCCACTTCAAATTATAAGAACTAAGTTAGATTCTAGAGTATTTAAGAGTAACATGATGAGAAAGGAAATGGGACGCTAATGACAACTAAAAAGCCTAAAATTATTGGTATTGTTGGGGGTAGTGGTAGTGGAAAAACTACTGTCACTAAAAGAATTATTGATGAATTAACAATAGATAAAGTAGCGTTAATCGAGCAAGATTATTATTATAAAGATCAAAGTCATATGACTATGGATGAAAGAGTAAAAACAAACTATGACCATCCAAGTGCATTTGATAATGAACTTTTATACACTCATTTAACAGAGCTTATGGAAGGAAATGCGGTAGAATTACCTGTGTATGACTATGTAAATCATACACGTAGTTCTGAAAAAAAACATCAAGAACCTAAAGATGTAATTATTATCGAAGGTATGTTTGGTTTACATTCAGAAAAACTACGTGAATTAATGGATATAAAAATTTTCGTTGATACACCGAGTGATTTACGTATTTTAAGACGTTTATTACGTGATATTAATGAACGTGGAAGAACGGTAGAGTCAGTTATTAATCAATATTTAGTGTCAGTTAGACCAATGCATGAGAAGTATATTAAACCAACTAAACAATATGCAGACATAATTGTTCCAGATGGTGGCTACAATGATATTGCAGTAGATATTTTAATAACAAAAATTAAATCACTACTAGCAAAATAGTAAAAAAAACGATATAATAGAGAGTAGACAAAAAAAAGGAGTATTACTATGGCATTAGAAGAAAAATTAGAATATCAAATGACCCAAGAAGGTTATGATCAACTTGTAGAAGAACTAGAACATTATAAAAAAGTTAAACGTCCAGAAGTAATTGAAAAAATTAAAGTAGCACGTAGTTTTGGGGACTTATCTGAGAACTCAGAGTACGATGCAGCAAAAGATGAACAAGGGTTTATCGAACAAAGAATCTTAGAAATGGAACAAATGATTCGATATGCAGTAATTATCGAATTAGATGAAAAATCAAGTGCAATCCGCCTTGGTAACACTGTAACTTATCAAGAATTACCTAATGGAGCTACAGAAACTTATAAAATTGTAGGTAGTGCGGAAGCTAATCCATTTGAATACAAAATTTCAAATGAGAGTCCAGTTGCTCAAGCATTACTTGGGAAAGAAGTTGGGGATGTAGCAAAAGTATCTCTTCCAACTGGTCCTGAAGATTCAATGGAAATAAAAATTCTAGAGGTTGAATAATATTATGATAGCTTTAATAGGTGCAATGCCGGAAGAAGTTGCTATTATAAAAGAAAAGATTGAAAATCTTAAAGAAAGAAAAATAGCTCATGTAACTTTTTACGAGGGAATATACGAACAGCGTAGTATGGTATTAATGTTAAGTCTTCCTGGGAAAGTTAATGCGGCAATAGCAACAACACTTTTATTAGATCACTATAAACCAGAGTACGTTATTAATATAGGTACTTGTGGTGCATTACAAGGAAGTATGGAAATAGGAGATATGATTGTGGCTACAGAAGTTCGCCACTTTGATGTTGATGCAACAGAATTTGGCTATGAATTAGGTCAAGTTCCTCAAATGCCAGCTGTATATAAGAGCGATGAAAAATTACAAAAATTAGCTGCTGAAATTGACTTACCAAATCATAATATTCATTTTGGTTTAGTTGGAACATCAGATTCATTTATTTCTAATAAAGAACTTAAAAATAATATTTTGGCTAATTTTCCTACTATGCAAGTAGTAGAAATGGAAGCAGCTGCAATTGCTCAAACTTGCTATCAATTTGGGACTAAATTTATAGTTTGTCGAAGTGTGAGTGATAAAGCAGAAGAAGGTACTCGTGTTACATTTGATGAATTTCTAAAAATAGCAGCAGTAAATTCATCTATATTAACAACAGAGTTAATTAAGAAACTTTAATAATTATAGAACAGCAAAGGGAAGTGAAGGCTTTTCTTTGCTGTTAATTTTTTGAGATATGATAAAAATAAAAATAAATTTTGGTAATGGAGAAAGTATCTGCAATATTTTGAAAGCGTTGAATTATTACTTGATATAAGTAATTTTACCATTAAAAGCAACTGTAAAAATTTATTTAGAATAATTATTATTGAAAAAATTAGTATAAAATGTTATGATAAAGTAGAAAAAAATATATAAGGAAAATAAAAATGAAAAATTTTAATAGTAAACGATCTTTTAACTATTTGAAAAATATAACTCAAACAGTTATTGGATTACTAATATTTTATTTGATTTTTTCCTATTTTAAAAAAGAAATTACTAGTTTAGATTTTAAAAAAATATATCTCTTAACATTACAATTAGGTAATGTTAAATTTTTCTTTGTTATATTTTGTGGTTTACTAGGTATAACAATATTGTGTTTATATGATTATTTTGTTTTAAAAGCAATTAATTTAACAAAGAGTATGCCTTCATTCCGTATTTTTAAAATTAGTTTTATGACTAACACATTAAATATGGTATTAGGTTTTGGTGGATTTATTGGTGCGGGGCTAAGATATTATATGTATAAACCTTATACAAAAAATGGTAAAAGTTTAGCTACCGCTATAGGAATGATACTCGTTTCAATGCTGTCAGGAATCAGCTTGCTATCTATTTGCGTAGTTTTAAATATTTTCCCAGGACAAGCTTTGTATGCACATAATAAAGTGTTTTATTATTGCTTATTACTAATGTCATTGTTTTTACCTTTATATTTATTTTTTAATTTAAAAAAACCAAGTATACGTAGTGATAGATATTTAAGTATAAAACTTACTGTTATTTCTTTCTTAGAATGGGTATTCGCAGCTTTAATTATACTGATTATTCTTTATTTTTATACAGGAAGTATAGTTGCAAATAAGGAACTTCAAATAATGGGTGTAATTATAGTAGCTTCAATAGTAGGATTACTATCTATGATTCCTGGAGGTATGGGGACTTTTGATGCTTTAGTATTAATAGGCTTAATGAATCTTGGTATCGATAAAGAAGTAATAGGAGCTACGATAATAATCTATAGAATTTCATATTATCTTGTTCCGTTTACTATAGGTTGCTTAATGTTTTTAAGTGAAGGAATAACCGCTGTAAAAGATAAATTTATTAAAAGAGAGGAGAAAAACTATGATAACTAGTATTATATATGCTATTATAGCCTACTTCCTAGGTAATATAATGGGAGGTAAGTTATTAGAGAAAATTTATAAAGAAGATTTGTCTAAAGCTGGTTCAGGAAATGTAGGAGCCAGGAATGCTGGTCGTGTCTTAGGAACAAGATCATTTGTTTTTGTTCTGGCAGTAGACTTTTTCAAAGGATTTTTAATTGTTATTTTATTGAAAATATTAAATGTAGATGCAATTACTATATATGTATGTATACTATTTGTGATTTTAGGACATATCAAACCATTATTATTTAATTTTAAAGGTGGAAAAGGTGTAGCAACGTTTTTCGGAACTATGGCTGCATTATCACTTCATTTATTTTTAGTCTTAATACTTTGTACAGTAGTTATTGCGGTAATTATTAAGAGTTTAACAATTGGATTCTACTCAAGTTTACCATTAATTACATTTTTAAATTACATAGAAACTCGATCATTTATTATTTTAATAATATTTATTTTAATAGTATCGTTAGTATCAGTAGTAGGGGTTAAAGATATAGAACAAGCATATGAAAAATACTTTAGAACACCCGTTAAAAAAAGACCAACAGTTAAAAAGAAACCAGCTCGTTAATGAGCTGATTTCTTTTTTATTTTTTTCTGTATTTTTCAATTAATAAATCTTGCGCCAATTTTTTACGTTTAATGCTAATAACAAAGGCAATAGAAAATAGGAAGATAGCTATACCAAAAAAGTATTTAACATTAAAAGGTAATTCAATATTGTTAACTGTAAAATATGTTGTAACATATAAAGTCATAAATCCAATTGCATAAATAGTAGTATCTAATTTTAATAGACGCAATAATTTATCATCAAAAACATCTAATTTTTCTTTTTGTTTAAAATACTGAGAAAAAGATGTTCCAACATAAAAGGGAAGTGAAACAAAGAAAATTGCAGAATTCTTTGTTAATAGAAATCCAAGTAAAGATAAAATAAATAATGTATCAAAAATGGCTAAAAAAGACGTGTTTTTCATGATTTAATAACTCCTTTCGATAAATAAAAACTATACTTTATATTATAACATATCATGTATTATTTTTATTAATTTATTTTGGCAAAAAATAGGTAACCCCATTTTGGCAAAAACTACTTCGCCTTTTTTGATATTGTCTAGTCAAAAAGAAAGCGATATAATTAACTCATAAGTAAAAAAGAAAAAATAATTTAAAGGAGATTTATACTTATGAGCGAAAATAAAAGCGGATTAAAAGTTTTAGTTCAAAAAGTAGGTACTGCACTTTCAAGTATGGTAATGCCAAACATTGGTGCATTTATCGCTTGGGGGATTATCACAGCATTCTTTATTGAAAAAGGATTTACACCAAATGCACAATTAGCATCATTGGTTGGACCAATGATATTCTTCCTGTTACCATTATTAATTGCTTATTCAGCAGGTAAAAATATTCACGAAGAACGTGGTGGAGTAGTAGCTGCTATAGCTACTATGGGTGTAATTGTAGGAACAACTACATTTACAGAAAAAGGTATTGGTGGAACACCTATGTTCCTAGGTGCAATGGTTATGGGACCAATTGCAGCATACTTAATGAAAAAATTTGATAAAGCTGTTCAACCAAAAATTAAAACTGGTTTAGAAATGTTAGTTAATAACTTTTCACTTGGTATTTTAGGATTTATTCTTTCAGTTATAGGATACTACGGTATTGGACCAGTAGTTAAAGTTATTACTAATATTTTAAGTGCAGGAGTTGATGTAATTGTTAATGCTCACTTATTGCCATTAGCTAACATCTTTATTGAACCAGCTAAGATTTTATTCTTAAACAATGCTATTAACCACGGTATTTTAACTCCGATAGCTACAGAACAAGCATTAAATACAGGTAAATCTGTGTTATACTTACTAGAAGCTAACCCTGGAGTTGGACTTGGTATCTTATTAGCTTACATGTTCTTTGGAAAAGGTTCAGCAAAAGCATCTGCACCGGGTGCTGCTCTTATCCACTTCATCGGAGGTATTCACGAAATTTACTTCCCATACATTTTAATGAAACCAGCTTTAATCATTGCAGCTATGGCTGGAGGAGTTAGTGGTACAGCTACATTCCAATTATTAGGTGCAGGTCTTCGTGCACCGGCATCTCCAGGTAGTATTATTGCAGTATTAGCACAAACTGCTCAAGGAAGTTACTTTGCAGTAATCGCTGGGGTAGTGGTATCAACAGCAGTAACATTTGTTGTAGCAAGTATAATTTTACGTCGTGATAAAAGTGAAGCTGACTTAGAAGCCGCACAAAGTAAAGTAAGCAGCATGAAAGCTGAGTCTAAAGGTCAAGAAGTAGCAACAGAAGCTGCAAGTGAAACTTCATATGCTGATGTTAAGAAAATTATCTTCGCTTGTGACGCAGGAATGGGAAGCTCAGCTATGGGTGCATCAATTCTACGTAACAAAGTTAAAAAAGCTGGATTAGATTTTGAAGTAACTAATGTAGCTATTAGAAACTTAACAGAAGAAAGTGGATTATTAATCGTTACTCAAAACGAACTAACTCCACGTGCAAAACAAATGAACGGAAAAGCTCTACATGTTTCAGTAGATAATTTCTTAAACAGTCCTAAATATGACGAAATTGTTGAGAATTTGCAAAAATAGTCAAAAAGCTATATAATGTTTTTTAAAAGGAAACAGTAGTGTTTATGACTTCATCTTAATAAGGCGATATGCATTACTAAGATGAAGTCATATTTTGTATTTAAAGCTCTAAATATGGAGGAAATATGTTTAGCGAAAGAGAAAAACTTATATTACAAGTTTTATTAAAAAATAATGAACAATTAAGTATAAAGGAAATAGCGAAAGCTACAAAAATAAAAGAAAGAACACTCTATAGAGAAATTAAAAATCTAGAAAGTTCATTGCAGGCGTTAGATATAGACTTAATAAAGGAAAAATCAAAATACTACTTAAGTGGAAATATTGAATCATTAGATTCTACGCAGTTTGAAACTAGTTTTGAAGATTATGCATACTCTGCGGAAACTAGGTTAAATTTGATTTTATGTTTTATAATTTTAAATGAGGATACATCTATTAAGGATATTTCAGAAAAATTAATGCTTAGTTATAATACTGTTGCCTCAATAGTACCTACGATTGAAAAAATACTTGAAGATTATAAATTATCTCTAGTAAGGAAAAAAGGACAAGGTATTGAGATTGTCGGAAAAGAAATAGATAGAAGAATTTTATTAATTTCACTATTGTGTAATGAAATAAGTGATGAGGAATTTTTCACAAGATTAAATGGTCGAGAAAGTTTATCAAGTAATCCTTTTATGAAGTTTCTAAACTTTGATCTTTTAACTCAAATATTTTATAACAATAAAAATCTAGAAATATTCAATATTTATACAGATTCAAGTATAAAGAAAATTCTAATTAGTTTAAATATAGTATTTTTAAGATTATCTTACGAAACAGAATCTAAAGAAAAATATACTCAAGATGAGTATAGATATATTATAGACTTATTGGAAGCTACAAAAAAAAGTATAGAGTTTGATATTACAGATAGTATAATTAATTTTCTTATAAAAATATTGAAAACTTGTAGGCTTATTGAACAGCTATCATATTTTAATGATAAGTATTCATATACGCTAGTTTATAAAATAAACTTATTAATAAAATATGTATCAGAAAAAATGAATGTAGATTTTACTCAAGACACTAATCTATCAGGTGGTCTTATAGCGCACGTTGAGTCTGCAATAAAAAGATATCAAATGAAACTGACTGAAGAAAATGACGAGCTACAAGAGTTTGTTCTTAAAAATTATAATGAATTATACTTAATAATAAAATCTGAACTACTAGTTGTTTTTGATGAAATTAATTTTAATTCAACTGAACTTAGTTATATAGTTATACACTTTGCTTCAAGTTATGAACAAATTTATCGTAAAAACTTTGTTAGAGCATTGGTTATTTGTGCTAGTGGTATTGGAAGTTCAAAAATTTTAGGAAGTCAGATAAGAAAAAATATTCCAGAGATAAAAAATCTAGAATATACAATACCTAGTAAAGTAAATAGTAATTTTGTTAAAAATTATGATGTTGTAATTTCAACTATAGAATTAGATAAAGATATTGATTATATATTAATACCGACAATACTAAAAGAAAAAGATGTCGAAGTTGTTAGAAACAAGATATTAGAAAGTAGAAGTTTTAAAAGAAAAAATTCAGTGGATTCTGATAAAGCTATAAATGTTGAAGAGTTAATGAGAGCTAGTAAGGAAATTCTTGCGAATATAAGATATATAGAAATAGACAATAACAGTGATGAAAGATTAACACTAAAAAATGTATTTGATGAGTCTCGTTTAGAAATTAAAGATAAAGATGAAATAGTTGAAAGCTTAATAGAGCGTCATGAAAAAAGCTCAGTAGTAATACCGGGTACGAACCTAGCGTTGTTTCATACATTAAATGATACTATAGATCAACCATTTATTATTATAAGTAGTCTCAATAATCCTTCTAAAATGGTTAATGTCACTGGAGAAGAAGAAGAGGTTACTGTATTTTTTACAATGGTAAGTCCAGATAATCAAAGTTATACAGAGTTATTAGGTCAAATCAGCATAGCTATTTTAAATGATGAGGTATTAAATTCAGCTTTACATTCAAAAAATAGTGAATTTATAGTAACGAAAATAGATTTAATACTAAAAGATTATATATTACAATTATAAGAGAAAAAGCCAATAGAAATTAAGGTAAATAAATATAGTTTCTATTTAGGCTTTTTTATTTTTTATGGCTAACCACATTTTGGCAAAAATACATTTGCCGACATTGATATTGTTTAAAGAATAAAATCATAATATAATAAAATCATAAGATACGGAATAAAAAAATAAAATGATAGGAGAAATAAGATGAATTTAAAAAAACAAGATATACTATTAGGTCAAGAGATTGGAAGCAAAGAAGAAGCAATTAGAAAAGCAGGAGAAGTATTAGTAGAGAATGGTTATGTAGATGCAGATTATATCCCAGCGATGTTAGAACGTGAAGAAATAGTATCTACTTATATGGGAAATTTTATAGCAATTCCTCATGGTACAGATGATGCTAAAAAATCAATTAAAAATACAGGTATATCTATTATTCAAGTTCCAGGTGGTGTATCATTTGCTAAACCTGAAGATACTGAAGACAAAATGGTGTTTGTAGTATTTGGTATTGCAGGTAAAGATGGTGAGCATTTAGAATTATTATCAAAAATTGCAATTTTCTGTTCAGAACAAGAAAATGTAATTAAACTAGTAAATGCTTCTACAGAAGAAGAAGTAATCGAACTATTATCAGAAGTTGAATAATAAATTATAAAAAAGAAGGTATTAAAAATGAAAGATTTACATTTTGGAGCAGGTAATATAGGTAGAGGATTTATTGGTGAATTATTAAGTAAATCAGGATATCATGTTACATTTGTTGATATTAATGAAGCGATAGTTAATGATTTGAAAAAAAGAGATACATACACTATAAAAGTGTTAGATCAAGAAATAGAAGAAGTAGAAATTTCTTATTTTGATGCACTTAACATTGCTAGTGAAAAAGAAGAAATATACAATAAAATAGGTGAAGTTGAATTAATTACAACATCAATCGGACCAAATGTATTACCTATAATAGCTAAAGATATTGCTGAAGGGTTAAAAAGAAAAGTTGCAGAAGGTAACACAAAATTATTAGATATTATTGCTTGTGAAAATATGATAGAAGGATCTGATTTTCTAAAACAAGAAATATTCAAATATCTTTCAGAAGAAGAGCAAGAGTTTGTGAATAAATATGTTGGATTCCCAAATTCAGCTGTAGATAGAATAGTACCAGCACAAAAACATGATGATGTATTATTAGTAGAAGTTGAAAAATTCTGTGAGTGGGTTGTAGAAGCGGAAAAAATCAAAGTTGAAGACAATAAAAATATTGAAGATGTCCATTATGTAGAAGATTTAAATCCATTTATTGAAAGAAAATTATTCACAGTAAATACAGGTCATGCTGCATTAAGTTATATAGCAAACTATTTAGGTATTGAATATGTATCAGATGGTGCTAAAGATCCAAAAGTACGTGAAGACTTTATTGCAGTTTTAGAGGAAACTAGTGCTTTACTTGTGAAAAAATGGGGATTTGATAAAGAGGATATGACTGCATATAGAAATAAAACTATTAAACGATTTGAAAACCCTAGAATTGTAGATAATGTTTCTAGAATATGCCGTACACCAATTAGGAAATTAGGTTATAATGAGAGATTTATTAAACCAATTAGAGAAACAGCAGAACTTGGTTTAGCTAACGCTGCTCTTTTAAAAGCTTGTTCATATATACTAACTTTTAGATCAGAAGAGGATGAACAATCAATCCAATTAGAAAAATTAATTTCTGATAAAGGAATAATAGAAGCGTTAAAAGAAGTAACACAATTAACTGATGAAAATATACTAAATAGTATAAAAGAAGGTTATGAAAAATTAGTTTAATATATAGAAGAGAACTTAGAACTTAAAGAGAAAAAATCTTTAAGTTCTTTTTTTTCTTAGAATAATGAGACTTATTCTTTAAAAAATATAAGGTGAATATTAAGTTATGTAGAGAGTAATTTAGTATTAATAACTTCTAAAATATTTTATTTGTAAGAGATTGTATTGAGTAGAATAATGTAGTATAAAGAGGGTGTAAATAATGATTTTATACTCTTGTTGTACTTTAAATATAATTAAATTTGAGTTTTAATTATAGTTTTAGGTTGATTTAAGTGGGTTTTAGTTTGTTAGTATATAATATTATTTATCAAGTGCGAGATTGGTGCTTGATAGTAGCTTTAGTTAAAGATTTATATGTCGTTTGAATAAAACTAAAAATTACAAAACTAAAGTACTTGAAAATTAATAAATCGATACATGTATGCACAAGTAGAAAAAAGAAATTTTGGAGGTAATTAAAATGAAGAATAGTAAATTACTTATAGGAACAAGTTTAATAACAATGTTAACGACGGGAGCAATTGGTACAGTAGCTACAACGCAAAATGCTTCAGCTTATGATGCAACAGCTAATCAAGCGACAGCACAATATTCTGGAACATATGGACCAACACAATCGACACAGACAACTCAATCAGGAGTGACAGCTACTACTGGGACGCAGGCTAATACACAGTCAACGACAACTGCTCAGGCATCTTCTTCAAGTAAAGGTGCAGCAATTTATCAAGCGGCATTAAGTCAAGTAGGTACAACACAAGATTGTACAATGCTTGTTACAAACGCACTTAAATCTGCAGGAATCAGTTACCATGACTGGCCAGCAGGATATATGAGTTTAGGAACTACAGTATCAGCATCTGAAGCTCAACCAGGAGACTTAATTTATTATGCAGATGGTGGTACAGGAGTAGCGCATATCGCAGTTTATGCAGGTAACGGACAAGCTGTTCATGGTGGTTGGTTAGGAAATCAAACGGTTGTTAACTCAGCAGATGTAGGTAGTGGAGCGGTATATATCCGTGTAAACTAATTAGTATAATATGAAAGACGTCTTGAAATAATTTCAAGGCGTTTTTTATATAATATGAAGTTATAAAGAGAAATATGTCAATTATTAGTCGAAATTTGAACTTTAAATTTAATTAATATTACTTTAAATATGATTAAATTTGACTTTTAATTATAATATACTGTAAATGTAGATGGAGGAGACTATGTTTCAGCAGGTTATAATTCTCCAGCTGTATATTCTACTGCTGATATAACTGTTAAGAATGCTAATTTAAAAGCTGAAAATTCAGAAGCACTAGTTATCGAAGGACAAAACTCAATCACACTTGAAAACACAAATGTAGAAGGAAATATGAGTGATGATAAAGGAAGTAGTTCAGATACAAATGTGCATAACGTTATGATTTACCAATCTATGTCAGGTGATGCTGAAGTAGGTAAATCTACATTCAATATGAAACAAGGTACATTAATTAATAATAATGGTGATTTAATATATGTAACGAATACAACTAGTGATATAACCCTTGAGAATGTAAATATTGTTAATAATGATAGTGATGGAAGACTTTTAGCAGTATTAGGGAATGATGCTTCACATGGTTGGGGGACAGTTGGATCTAATGGAGGAAATGTGACTTTCACAGCAAAAGATCAAAAGCTAGATGGTAAAATTGAAATTGATACGGTGTCTACATTAAAATTAACATTATCAGGTTCAACAGAATTTAATGGAACTATAAATATTGTTGATAATGCTGAAAATGGAACAGCTGTTGATAATAATGCAGAGGTAACTGTAGAAGAAGGTGCAACATGGAATCTTACAGGAGATGTTAAAATTTCAAAACTAACTAATAATGGAAAAATTAACTTTAATGGTTATAAAATCACATTAGCTGATGGTACAGTAGTTAGTAAATAAATAATTTAACATATAAGCGGAGATGCTATATAATAATAGCATCTCCGTTTATTTATTTCATGATAAGGAGTAACTATTACGATTTATGCATCGTAAATCGTAATAGTTACTTAAGACGAAAATCTATTGACTATGTACCTGAAAAAATATAAAATTAAGTTAACTAATAAAAGATATAGGGGTGATAATAATGGAAAAATGTACATGTGAACATCACTGTCATTGTCATGATGCTGAAGAAAATTGTAAGTGTGGGAACTGTAAAGAAGGTACTTGCAATTGTAAAGAAGGTTGTGAATGTGGCTGTCATAATGCTAAAGAAGATTGTGTATGCGGAAACTGCAAAACAGGTGAATGTCATTGCAATCACAAAGTAGCATAATAGAAAAGACCTAAAGTCGATTGACTTTAGGTCTTTTTTTTATAATGTGAATAAGAAGTTTAATATTCCAGCGAATACTAAGAAAATTACACTCCATTTAATTGTTTTAGAAAAGATTTCGCTATCTTTATTAACTAATCCAACCGCTGCTGCTGCTACGGCAATAGATTGTGGTGAAATCATTTTAGCTATTGCTCCACCGATAATGTTAGATGCAACAAGAAGCGAAGGATCTACCCCAATTTGAGTTGCTGTAACATATTGTAATCCAGCGAATAGTGATCCACTATTTACAACAGAACCAGTTAAGAATACTCCAATCCAACCTAAAATAGGTGAAACTAATGGGAATATTTTTCCTGTATTGGCTAGGGCTAATCCTAATGTTGAAGACATTCCAGAATAAGTAGAAATGTATGCAAAGGCTAGTACAGAACAAATAGTTAAAATAGGTGCCCATAGTTCTAAGATAGTTTCTTTCAATACAATTGCTACTATTCTCGCTTTTACTTTAAATATTACAATTGTTAATATAGCTGCTAACACAATTGCAGTAGTAGTTGAAGTGAAAGGTTCAAAACTGAATATAGCCTTCATCGGAGTTGGTTTTTCAGCAATAGGTGCTACTTTTACTACTGTACTATCAATGTAATAAGGGATCTTAAACACTAAAGAATTAAGAATTCCACGTTTTTGACCAGTTTGTGGATTTGCTGCTTGAACTAATGATTTAAAGAAACTAGTATTTAATATAGTAACAAATACTGTTAATAAAATAAATGGAAGCCAAGCTTTAAAAACTACCTTACCTGATAAATCATGTTTTGTATCAGTAATTTTGCTTTCTGCAGAAAGTATATTTTTTGGACTCCAGAATCTAAGGAATATTATTAAAGCTATTAAACTTACTATAGATGATGCGATATCAACTAATTCTGGACCTATAAATTCTAATAAAATAAATTCTGTAGCGGCAAAAGAACCACCAGAAACTAGAATTGCTGGAAATACTTCTTTTATACCTTTAAACCCATCAACCATAAATACAATTAAAAATGTAACTAGAATAGTTATTAGACATAGTATTATAGCTGTATTTTGACCAACTTTTACAGGGTTAAGCTCTGTAAGTGCTGCTGGAACAGTTACTGGAATTCCCATTGCTCCATATGCTCCACCTGCAATGTTAGAAACTAAACAAATTGCTGCAGCACTAAGTGGATTAAAACCTAAACCTACAAGAATTGCAGCGGTAATAGCTACAGGTGCTCCAAATCCTGCAGCACCTTCTAAAAAGGCATTAAAAGAAAATCCAATTAATAGTACTTGTATTCTTTTATCTGGAGAAATTGAAGCGATACTTTCTTTCATAATATCAAAGCATCCAATTTTCACCGTTAGTTTATAAAGAAAAATTGCAGCTAATACTATACTTGCAACAGGCCATAAACCAGATACAATACCTTGTTCTGCTGCCCCTGCGACTTTATCTACCGGCATTTTGTAAACAAAAATAGAAATAATAGCTGAAGTAACTATACTTAATGCACCAGCTGTATAACCTTTCAATTTGAAAAAGACAAGTGAAATAAGAAAAATAACAATAGGAATAACTGCAATTAGCGCAGATAACCAAATATTATTCATTGGGTTATATTGTTGTTGCCACACTGTGTTTAATGTCATTATTATGAAAAACCTCCTAATATTTTAATAATGCTAATATAGTATAACGCAAAAATTATAACTAATCAAGCATTATTTATTAAAAAATTTAAGTGGTTTAATATTTAATATTATATAGTAACAATAAAAATATAAAATAAAATTTATACACTGACAATGAAAATATTTTCATAAAGACTATAAAAATACAAATAATTAATAGGTAATTGAAAAGGGATATTAAAATAATATTATAATAATAAAGATGCGATTATAATTTATATACAAAAAAATTTATCATGAAGAGTTATTATTAAGGAAGGATAGAGAGAGTACTTATGCTGACAGGGCTAGTTAGAGATACGGTAGCTGGAAGTAGGGGGTGATACTCTAATAAAACACTATTAAAAGTTTTCTGAAATTAGTTTATTTTCATACCTATATTCACTATAATATATAAAAGGAGAATGTAATATATCGCTAAATATGATTTAATACAAGAATATAATAATTATATTTTAAACAAGAAAACGCTTAACGGTTTGCAGAAAAATGCAATATTCTTAATATTAAAATAACAAATATATTCATTATAATCTAATATATTAAAATTATTTTTTTAATTTCTTAAAGGCTGTATCTATAATTTTAATTTTTGGGTTACAGTGTAATGGTGTTGAAAAAAGCATACTATAGGAAGATTCCGCCATAATAGAGGAACTGTATGAGTACAAAAGGCTAATCCGACTGAAACAATTTAGTTATTTTATTTGTAACAAATATTCTTATTTATTTCGGTTCAGTAATTTGACTTTTATAAATAAAAGATGTATATTATAAAAGTAATATGTGATTAACATATTTTACTAAATATATATATACAAATTTTGGAGGTTATTATGGTAAAAACATCAAAAGATTTAACTAAACAAGAGCATTTAGAAATGTATGAACTAATGCAACTTATTAGAGATTTTGATATGGAGTTAAGTAAACTATACTCACGTGGTTTAGTTCACGGTATGACTCACTATTCAGTAGGAGAGGAAGCTGCAAACGTAGGTGCGATTTATCCATTAAGAAAAGAAGACTTAATGTATTCTAATCACCGTGGTCACGGACAAACAATTGCTAAAGGAATTGAAATTGACCGTATGATGGCTGAAATCCTTGGTAAAGAAACAGGTCAATGTAAAGGACGTGGAGGAAGTATGCACGTTTATGACCTAGAACAAGGTAACATGGGATGTAACGGTATCGTTGGTGGTGGACACGGTTTAAGTACTGGTGCAGCGCTTGCTCAAAAAATGAAAAAAACTGGTAATGTTGTAATTTGTTGTATGGGAGACGGTGCTACAAACGAAGGAAGTTTCCACGAATGTTTAAATATGGCATCTAACTGGGATTTACCACTTATTTTCTATGTAATTAACAATAAATATGGTATCTCAATGGCTCAAGAAAGATGTATGCGTGTTAAAGACATTACTGAACGTGCTGCTTCTTATAGAATAAAAGGAATTCACGTAGAAGACGGAAACGATGTATTAGCGGTTTACGACGCAATGCAAGAAGCTATCGATCACGCTAGAAGTGGAAAAGGTCCTGTATTAGTAGAAGCTGTATCTTACAGATGGTTCGGACACTCTGCATCAGACGCTGGTAAATACCGTAGCCGCGAAGAAGTTGCTGAATGGAAATTAAAAGATCCTAATGTAAAATATAGAAATTACTTATTAGAAAACGGAATTGCTACAGAAGCAGAATTAAAAGAAATTGAAGATAGATCAAAAGCTACTATCGATGATGCTGTAGAGTTTGCTAAAGAATCAAAAGTTGCTGATGGTTCAATTGCATTCCAAGATAACTACGCTGACTAATATTTAAAGTTTAAATAATATTTTATAAAAATAGGAGATTAATAGTTATGACTAAAGAAACAAAAATTATGACAGTTCGTGAAGCTATAAAAGAAGCTATGACTCACGAAATGCGTGAAGATGAAAATGTATTTTTAATGGGTGAAGATGTTGGTATATTTGGTGGAGACTTCGGTACTACAGTTGGTATGTTAGAAGAGTTCGGACCAGAACGTGTAATTGATACACCTATTAGTGAAGCTGCGATTTGTGGTTCTGCTGCAGGGGCAGCATCAGTAGGCATGCGTCCAATCGTTGACGTAACATTTATGGATTTCGTAACAATTGGTATGGATGCTATTGTTAACCAAGCAGCTCCAATGCGTTATATGTTAGGTGGAGAAGTACAAGTACCAGTAACTTATCGTTGTGCATCAGGAGCTGGAACAGGTGCTGCGGCTCAACATACAAAAGCACTAGAAGCTTGGTTCTGCCACATTCCTGGACTTAAAGTTGTTGCTCCAGGTACTGCAGGAGATGTTTACTCTATCTTAAGAGCTGCTATCAGAGATAATAACCCAGTTATCTACATTGAACCAAAAGCGTTATTTGGGCGTAAAGGTGAAGTAGAAGTAGGAAAAATCGGTGTTATTGGTAAAGGTGATGTTAAAGTAGAAGGTAATGATGTAACATTAGTATCTTGGGGAAGAATGCTAGAACGTAGTTTGCAAGCTGCTGAAGAATTAAAAGAAGAAGGTATCTCAGTAGAAGTAGTAGACCCAATTACATTAGTACCATTAGATACTGATTTAATCGTGAAATCAGTTCAAAAAACTGGAAAATTAGTAGTATGCCATGATTCATTCAAAACTGGTGGATTTGGTGGAGAAATCGTTGCTAGAATCGCAGAAAGTGATGCATTTGATTTCTTAGATAGCCCAATTTACCGTGTGGCTGGAGCAGATACTAACATTCCATCTGCTAAAGACTTAGAAAAATTAGTTGTTCCAGATGTAGAAGACATCAAAGCAACAATTAAAAAAGCCGTAAATAAAAAATAAAATGTAATTAGCGAAGGATGTGAAAAATAATGGCAGTAGAGGTAATAATGCCAAAAGCCGGAAGTGAGATGGAAGAAGGCGAAATCGTACAATGGTTTAAAAATGAAGGAGACCATGTCGAAGAAGGTGAAGTCTTACTTGAAATTGTAACAGACAAAGTAAATATGGAAGTTGAAGCTGAAGCTACAGGGACTTTATTAAAAATTCTTGCTCAAGCAGGAGATGTAGTACCAGTAGTACAAACAATCGCATGGATTGGTGAACCTGGTGAAAAAATTCCAGGAGCAAGCGAATCAGGAGAAGTAGCTCCAGCAGAAACAATAATTGAGAAAAAAGTTGACTATACTCCAGTAAAAGAAGTAGAAAAAGTAGATTATTCTGGATTACGTGCAACACCAGCTGCAAGAGCTTATGCGCGTAAAAAAGGAATAGACTTATCTAAAGTAAAAGGATCTGGACCAAAAGGAAGAATCCATAAAGATGATGTATTAGACTACAAACTTAACTCTAAAGTTAAAATTTCTCCACTTGCAGAACGTATTGCAAAAATCGAAGGAATTAACACAGAAAGTATTGTAGGTACAGGACCTAACGGTAAAATTATGAAAGCCGATATTATGGCAGTTCTTCACGGTGCTACGAAAGTTGAAGCAGCTCCAAAAGCGGAAGTTGCACCAAAAGCACCAAAAACACCGAAAGCTCCAAATGAAAATCAATGGGGTGTTGTTGAAACAGTACCAATGTCACCAATGCGTAAAGTTATTTCTAAACGTATGAGTGAATCATACTTCAGTGCTCCTACATTCGTAGTAAACGTAGAAGTAGATATGACTGAATTACTAGCATTACGTAAAAAAGTTGTTGACGCTATTATTGAAGAAACTGGTAAAAAAGCAACAGTTACTGACTTTATTTCATTAGCTGTAATTAAATCATTAATGAAACACCCATATGTAAATGCTTCATTATCAAGTGATGAAAAAGAAATGTACTTACACCACTATGTTAACTTATCTATTGCAGTAGGTATGGACAGTGGTTTAGTAGTACCTGTAATTAAAGGTGCAGACAAAATGAGCCTTAAAGAGCTTGTTGTAGCATCTAAAGAAATTACAACTAAAGCTTTAAATGGTAAATTAAAACCAGATGAAATGGCTGATTCAACATTTACAATTAGTAACTTAGGTATGTACGGAGTTAAAAGTTTCGTACCAATTATTAACCAACCTAACACAGCAATTTTAGGTGTAAGTGCTACTGTACCAAAACCAGTAGTATATAATGGTGAAGTGACTGTAAGACCTATTATGACATTAACATTAACAGCTGACCACCGTGTGGTAGATGGATTAGAAGGAGCTAAATTCATGAAGACTCTGAAAGAAGCAATAGAAAATCCATTGTCATTACTAATATAATAGTGATATAATATATTAAGAAAAAACATAAGAAAAGTGTATTAAGGAGTGATTATAAGATGGCAGTAGAAGTTATTATGCCAAAAGCCGGAAGTGAAATGGAAGAAGGCGAAATCGTACAATGGTTTAAGCAAGAAGGTGACGAGGTAAAAGAAGGTGAAGTCCTTCTTGAAATCGTAACAGATAAAGTAAATATGGAAGTTGAAGCTGAAGCAAGCGGAACATTATTAAAAATCGTTCATCCTGCAGGATCTACAGTACCTGTAGTTCAAACAATTGCATGGATTGGACAACCAGGTGAAGAAATTCCTGGAGAAAGTGGTTCTACAGCAGCTGCAGCAGAGGTTGTAAAAGAAGTAGCAGCAGATGTAAAAGTTCCTGAAACAAAACAAGAAGAGGTTGCACCTAAACGTGAACGTCGTGGAGAGTACGATGTAGCAGTAGTAGGTGGTGGTCCTGCTGGTTATGTAGCAGCTATTAAAGCAGCTCAATTAGGTGGAAAAGTAGCGTTAGTAGAAAACCGCGAATTAGGTGGTACATGTCTAAACCGTGGATGTATTCCAACTAAAACTTTCTTACACAATGCAGAAATTATCAACCACATTCGTTCAGCTAAAGATCGTGGTATCAAACTTGTAAATGATGCATTTTCAGTTGATATGGAACAAACTGTAGCTGTTAAAAATAAAGTTGCTAAAACTTTATCAGGTGGTGTAGCAGGATTACTTAAATCTTACGGTGTTAAAGTATTTAACGGAGTAGGTCAATTAACTGCAGATAAAAAAGTTGTTGTTGATGATAAAACTACAATTGATGCTGATAGCGTAATTTTAGCTGGTGGATCAAAAGTAAGTAGAATCAATATTCCAGGAATGGATAGTGATAAAGTTCTTACAAGTGATGAGTTCTTAGATATTAAAGAAGTACCATCTCGTTTAGCAGTAATCGGTGGTGGAGTAATCGGATCTGAGTTAGGTCAAGCATTTGCTACTTTCGGATCTAAAGTTACTATCGTTGAAATGGCAGATCGTTTAATAGCTGCTATGGATAAAGATGCTTCTGTAGCATTAGAAAAACAATTTAGAAAACAAGGAATTAATGTTCTTACATCAACTAAATTACTAGAAATCGTTGATAAAGGTCACGAAGTAGTAGTTAAAGTTGAAGGTAAAGAAGATATCGTTGCAGATAAAGTATTATTATCAATTGGACGTGTTCCAGATAACACTTGTCTTGGTGAATTAGCTGAGAAATTCGAAATGGAACGTGGACGTGTTAAAGTTGATGAATACATGGAAACTTCAATTAAAGGAATTTACGCTCCTGGAGATATCAACGGAACTAAGATGTTAGCTCACGCAGCATTCAAGATGGGAGAAGTTGCAGCTGAAAATGCAATGGGTCACCATAAAAAAGTTGATCTAAAAGCTACTCCAGCAGCAATCTACACTCACCCTGAAATTGCAATGGTTGGTTTAACTGAAGAACAAGCTCGTGAACAATATGATGTTAAAGTTGGAAGATTTAACTTTGCAGCTAACGGACGTTCATTAGCATCAAACCAAGGTGAAGGATTTGTTAAAGTAATTATGGATACTAAATACAGAGAAATCTTAGGTATCCACATTGTAGGACCAGTTGCAGCTGAATTAATTAATGAAGGTTCAACACTTCTACAAACAGAAATGACAATTGATGATGTTATGGATATTATTCACGGTCACCCAACATACTCTGAAGCTTTATATGAAGCAATGGCAGACTGTATCGACATGTGTATCCATGCACCTAAGAAAAAAAATAAATAATTTTTTATAAAAGAAAGATGACTAGCAATTATTATTGCTAGCCATCTTTTTTATTCTATATTCACTTCAGCTTTATGTATTTGCTCGCCAAGAGTCTCGGTATCGATATTAAGATTCCTATATTCATTCGTTTGAGGAAATTTCAAAAAGTAATCTAAAGGTTTCGAAATTTCTATTTGTGCATTTTCTATTTCAAAATCAAATACATGCCCACCGTTTTTTAGGTTATCACTTATATAATGCAAATGAAGACCTCCCACACCAATACCGTGAGCACAATCGGGAGAATAGAAACCTACTACAACTCCTGTAGAATCTTTATATTTAAATATATTTTGACTTTCTAATACTTTTAGAAGTGGTGGATAGGGTTTTTCTTGCTTTTCAGGAGAACGAGTATGTATTTTCTTAAAAGTACCAGTTATTTTTATTGCGTAAAAATAATTTGGGTTTAAATAATCATTTACTTTAGAAATTAAATTGTTAAAAGTATAATTATCAATTTTTTTATATTCAGCTTTGAAAGTTGTAGTACTAGCAAATGGGGTAGTGGTAGATGTAGGTTGAATTGTAGAGTTACCATAATAATCAGTTTTATAGACTTTCCCATCGACTATTATCATTTCTCCATCTAACCCATCAAAGGTACCTATACCAAAGTTACCATGTTTTAAAAGTTCTTCCAGGGTAATTGATCCACTAAATGCTCCCTCCATTATTCCTGCCATTGTACCATATTGAAATAACATAAAAAGACCTCCAAAATTATTTTAATTTATAATATTCTTCTCTTAAAATACCATATTTTACAGAATCATAGTAGACATCTTTATAGTATCTAACTTTACGAATTCTACCTTCAAGTTTTAATCCTAACTTTTCTGAAAGTTTCATCATTCCTATATTACCACTCCAAGTTGTTAAACCTAGTCTGGCAATTTCTGGATGTTCTTTAAAGCAAATGTCAAACCATTCCTTCAAAGCTTTTTCTCCGATCCCTTTAGACCAATATTCTTCATTATAAATAACAATACCGACTTCTAGCCATCTTGTAATAAAACTTTCCCAATGTTTAGTAACAATGCCTACTAAGTTATTATTTACAAATATACCAAGTACTCTATCACTCAAGAAAAATTCATTGTGATTTTTCAGTAAAAATGTATCTAAGTCTAAAAATTTAAATTCATTGAAGTAAGGTGCGTTAAGTTTCGTCCATTCAGGCTCTTTAGAGTTATACATAATATTATAAAGTTCTGTTAAGTTATCGGGTAATATTTTTTTTAGTTCTATCATAAAAACCTCCATATATACATATAATAAGTATAACATATTGAATGCTAAGATACTATGAGCAAGATTATATGAATAAAAAAATTGTTGTGTTAAAATTAATTTTTAAATAAATAAATAAAAAAGGAGTCTTAATGGAAAATTTTAGTAAAAAAATATCAAACTTATTTTTGTGGATAATGAATATTGGATTATTAACAGTAGGTATTTTATTATCATTTGGATTGTTAATTGAATTAAAAGAAATTGTTGTTGAAGGAATGAAATTTATAACAGATACTGGTAGTTACCAACATTTTATTGAAGAAATTTTAGTTTTCTTTTTATACTTTGAGTTTGTAGCGCTTATTGTAAAATATTTTAAAAATAATTATCACTTTCCTCTTAGATATTTTATATATATTGGTATAACAGCGATTGTAAGGTTAATAATAGTTGAGCACGATGATCCGAAAAGTGTCTTAATATGGTCAGGAGCTATTTTACTATTAGTAATTAGTTTAGCTATAGCAGAAAAATTTATTAAAAAAAATTAAAAAATAAATATAATTATCGCTATAGAGCTTCATTATGTAAATTAGTAAAAGGTTTTCAAAAATATGTATTTTTGAGCTGAAATGTCTAGGAAAATATTTGAGTTTATGTTAAAATATAGCTGTAAAACGCTTTTATAAATTATTAATTTTTTTCAAAATTAACTTTAATATAACACTAAATAATAAATGACAAGGAGATCATTAATATGAAATACAATTTTTCTGAAGTTATAGATAGAGTTGGAAAAAACTCAAAAAAATGGGATGTAGGAGAAGGGTTTATCTCTATGACAGTAGCAGATATGGACTTTCCTGTTGCCCCAGAAATAACTGAGGAGATTTTAAGGCGAGTCGCCCATGGGATATATGGCTATGATGTTTTAGATGATGCATACTATGATTCTGTGGTAAACTGGTATAAAAAAGTACATAAAGTTAATTTAGAGAAAGAATGGTTGTTGTATGCGACAGGGGTTCGACCAGCGATAAATGCTACTATAGAAGCTTTAACAGAAAAAGGGGATTCGATTTTACTTTTTACACCTGTGTACGCTTATTTCTTTACGAACATTAATGAATGTGAAAGAAACTTTGTCCAATGTGAACTAGATTATTCAGATGACTATTATATTAACTATGAAAGACTAGAAAACCAATTATCAAATAGTAATGTGAAAATGATGATATTATGTAGCCCTCATAATCCACTAGGAAGAGTTTGGAGTAAAGAAGAGATATTAAAAGTAACTAAATTATGTGAAAAATACAATGTAATTTTAATTTCTGATGAAATTCATTGTGATTTAACGTTTAAAGAAAAAACACATGTAATGTCACATTCTCTATCAGATTGGGCAATAAATAATACTATTACTTATATAGCACCTACAAAAACATTTAATATTGCTGGAGCAAGAACATCAAATATAATAGTTCCAAATGAACAATACCGTGAAAAAATTAGAAAAGTACTAATTAAGAATAAAACAAATACTAATAACTTTTTATCAGGGCCAGTAACAACTGCTGCATATAATAAAGGTGGAGAATGGTTTGATGAACTAATGGGAGTATTAGAAGAAAATAGAGAATATGTGAAAGAGTTCTTTGCTAGAGAGATACCAGAAATTAAATTAACACCAACATATGCAACTTATCTAGAATGGATAGACTTTTCTGCTATTTCAACAGATTCTGATGAATTTTGTAATTTTTTATATGATAATGTAAAATTAAAACTTAATCCAGGTAGTGAATTTGGAAAAGGTGGAGAAGGAAAAACAAGATTGAATTTTGCATGTACTAGAGAAGTTCTGGAAGATGCTCTATTAAGATTTAAAAAAGGTGTAGAGTTATATAAAAAAGAAAAATAATAATTTACAGTTATAGATATATAATGGGGATAACTTATAAAAAAAAAGTTATCCCATTTTTATTTGAAATTAGTAATTTATATTACAAAAATATTAAAAAATAAAGATAAGTTGAAATATTATACTAATAAAATTGATTTTTTTTTTAATTTAAATTAAAATTAATATAGTAAACTTATATTTTGCGAAGGAAAGTAAATAATTCGATAAAGAGAGGATATACAATGGCGGAAAATAATAATAATCGTCTTTCAAGGAGGAATAGAATTTCCCAAGGTAAGAAAAGTGTTATGCCAGGTGGATATATATCTAGAGGAAATAATTCTCAGTCAAGCGGTCAACAAAGAAGACCTTTAAATGGCGAAGAAATGAGAAGAAGTGGAACTAGGTCTAGTGGGAATAATCAAAGACCAATTGGAGCTAATCAAAGATCAAGTTCTCAACAAAGATCAAATTCCCAACAAAGACAAAATCCTTTAAGACAGCAACAAATGGGAAGACCAGGTGGTGGTGGGAAAGGGCCTAATCCAAATAATAAGAAACCAAATAGAATAAGCAATCCAAATACTAAAAAAATTAAAAATAGTAAATGGATGAAAGCTTTAAAATATGGTTTATATGCAGCAAGTGCAGCGATAATAGCTATATTTTTCCAATGCGTATTTTGGATATACCAAGCACCTGCATTTGATTCAAAAATATTAGATAATAATTCTAGAACAATAGTTTATGATGTTAATAATAACGAAATTGCTAAACTAGGAAATCAAGTGGGAGAAAACTTAGAGACGGCTGATATACCGCAACAAATGCAAGATGCAATACTTGCTACAGAGGATAATAGATTCTTTGAACACGGTGCAGTAGACTATAGACGTTTAGTAGGGGCGGTAGTATCTAACCTTACAAGTGGATTTGGTTCACAAGGTGGATCAACTATTTCTCAACAGCTTATTAAAAGAACATTTTTAGATGATAATAAGAGTGTTAAACGTAAAGTTCAAGAAGCATATTTAGCTTATAAACTTGAGCAAAATTATGATAAAGAAAGTATTTTTACTATGTACGTTAATAGAATTTATTATTCTGATGGTGTATATGGTTTAAAAACGGCTGCGAAATATTATTATAATAAAGATTTAGATCAATTATCTTTACCACAAAAAGCATTGCTTGCTGGTATTCCACAGCATCCAAATACTTATAATCCATATGACAATCCTGAAGCTGCAAAAGCACGACGTGATACAGTTCTTTACTTAATGCAATACCATGGTAAAATAACAGAAGCAGAGGCAGAAGCAGCTAAGAAAACTAATATTATGGATGGTATAGTATCTAGAAGCTCAGATGAACGAGTAATTATGTCAAGTGAATTTGATAGTAGATACACTGGTTATATGAACCAAATTGTTAATGAATTGAAAAATAGTAAAGAGTATAAAGATTATGAAGGTGACGTATTAAACCTAGGTCTAAAAATTTATACAAATCTAGATCCTGATATTCAAAAATCAGTAACTGATAGTGTAACAAATAATTCTGCTGGCATTAAGCAAGCAAGTGATGTTGCTATGGTTGTACTGAAAAATGACAATAGTGGAATAGCAGCTATATATGGTGGTAAAAATCAAAAATTCAATGGATATAATATTGCTACTCAGTCAAAATTACAACCAGGATCAGCTATTAAACCAATACTGGCTTATGGACCAGCTATTGAGTATCTAAATTGGGGTTCTGATCACACTATTAATGATAGTAAAATTCAAGGGACACAAATTCAAAACTGGGATAGACAGTTCCATGGAAATATTACTATTAATAATGCTTTGATGATGTCGTATAATATACCTGCTATAAAAGCTTATCAAGAAGTTGGGTTTAATAGAGTTAAAGAATACGCAAGTAAAGTAGGTATGAGTGTAACAGATGACTCTCTAACTACACCTATTGGAGGAAGTAGCGATGGATATTCTCCACTTCAAATGGCGGCAGCCTATGTACCATTTAGTAATAATGGATATTACGCTACTCCAAAAGCAATTAAAAAAGTATATGATAATGAAGGAAAAGAAGTTAAAAGCTTTAGTACTGATGATAGAAAACAAGTCATAAAAGACTCTACTGCTTATATAATGACTTCTATGTTAAGAAATGTTGTAAATGGAATTGCAAAAAATGCTAGAATTAGTGGTGCTGATATGGCGGTTAAAACAGGGACAACAACATTTGGTCAAGCAGAAATAGATAAATATAAATTTGATGCTGACAACTACTCTAAGGACTCTTGGGTAGTAGGTTATACGAGTAACTATACACTAGCAGTATGGCAAGGATTTGATTCTATAGATGGTCCTACTAAGTATATGACAGAGTCGGATACACAAAAGACACAAATTCTATATAGAATAAACATGCAAAATATTGTTAGTATACATAGACCGGGTGGATTCTCTGTTCCTAAGAATGTGGGATCTATAAATGGTGGAGTTAAAATTATTACTGAAAGTGAAAGACGTCAAATAGAAGAACAACAAAAACGTCAACAAGAAGAAAATTCTAAGAAAAATCAGAATAATGATAACAATAATGACAATAATGACAACGACAATAATGATAATAATAGTAATAGTAGCAATAATAACAATAATAATAGCAACAATACTAACTCAAATAATAGTCGAAGTAACAATAACGCCAATAGTTCTCGAAATCAGAATAGTAGGAATAACCAGCCAAGCACACGGAGCGGCAATAATAACTAATAATTAATTAAACTACAAAGAAGAGGATATAGAAAAATATTCTCTTCTTTGTAGTTTTTTATTCTTTAATATTTCACAAAATTAAGTATTTAGTGTAAAATAAGAAATAGAATTTTGCATTTTATTTTGCAAAATAACTAATTATTAATCAAATGGATGTGTAGTTATGAAAAAGAAATTAGTAATAATCACAGGAATGAGTGGGGCAGGTAAAAATACAGCATTGAATATTTTTGAAAATCAAGGATATTTTTGTACTGATAATTTACCTGGACTTGTAGTTGAAGATTTTTTAAGAATTATTGAGGAAAAAGAATTAGATAAAACAGCTATAAGTATTGATATAAGAAGTAAACATCTTTTTGTAGATTTAAAAGATGTACTTAAGAAGATTCAGCAAAATGAGTACTTTGATACAAAAATTATCTTTTTAGATTGTGATGATCAAGTAATTGTAAATAGATATAAAGAAACAAGAAAAAATCATCCACTTTCATCAGAGTTTGGGTTACTTGAAGGTATAAAACAAGAAAGAAAGGATATGGAAGATATAAAAGGTTTAGCAAATTATATCTACAACACAACTGCATTAAGTGTCAAGGATCTTCAAAGTAAAATTTTAGGTGATTTTGGTATTGAGAAAAAAGACAGTTATCATATTACGGTTTCAAGTTTCGGATATAAATATGGAGTACCGATAGATGCTGATAATATTGTTGACGTTCGCTTTTTAAAAAATCCATTTTATATAAATGAACTTAGAGAAAAAACAGGACAAGATGCGGATGTGTTTAACTATGTTTTTGATGATGAAGTAACAAAAGAATTTTATGAGAAATATAAAGAATTAATATTCTTTATGATAGATAAATACCAATATGAAGGACGAGATAAAGTGGCTATAGCAGTAGGTTGTACTGGTGGGAAACACCGCTCTGTAAGTGTAGCAAGAAAACTACATGAAGATATAGCGAAATTAGGCTATAGAGTTTATCTTGAACATAGAGATATAGATAAGGGTAGGTAGTAAGTAATGAGAGCAAAAGTAAAAGTAGTAACTATAGGAGGGGGAACAGGATTATCTGTTCTTCTTAGAGGATTAAAAAAGTATCCCCTTGATTTAACAGCGATAGTTACTGTAGCAGATGATGGAGGAAGTTCTGGTAAAATCAGAAGTGACATGAACATTCCATCTCCAGGAGATATAAGAAATGTAATAGCTGCATTATCAGATGTGGAACCATATTTGGAAAAAATGTTCCAGTATAGATTTGACAGTGGTGAAGTAAAAGGGCATCCAGTAGGAAATCTTATGCTAGCAGCCATGACAGATATACATGGTGATTTTTCAACTGCGGTCAAGGTTATGAGTAAGATATTAAATGTAAGAGGTACTGTATTACCTACAACTAATGATATAGCAACTTTAAATGCGGTTCTATCAACTGGAGAGATAATAAGGGGGGAGTCATCTATAACTAAAGCTGGAGGGGTTATTGATCATGTATATATAACACCATCTAGAGTTAAAGCGAATGAAGACGTACTAAAAGCTATAGAAAATGCTGATTATATAGTTATGGGACCAGGTAGCTTATATACCTCGATAATACCAAACTTAGTTATTTCGCAAGTTTCTGAAAAAATAAGAGAAAGTGCTGCAAAAAAAATATATATTAGTAATGTAATGACTCAACATGGTGAAACTGATAATTTTAAAGTCTCAGACCACATTGAAGCAATCAATAAACATGTAGGAGAGAATATTTTTGATATAGTTATAGCTAATTCAAGAGTATTTGATGAAGATGTTTTAGCAAGATATCGCAAAGAAAAACAAGAAGCGGTTGAAATAGATTATGAAAAAATAGCTGAATTAGGAATTAAATTAATAGAAAATTATGATGTTGGAATCGTTGAGAATAATACGATTAGACATAATGCAGAAAAAGTTTCTGAATTAATTTATAATTATATTATAGACGACAAGCCAACAATGATTTATAATAAAAAGTAAAAGTTATAAAAAAAGGAGAAGGAACATGCATTTAAATTTTGATTATTCAAAAGCATTAAATTTCTTTAATGAACAAGAAGTTAAAAATATGGAAGGTTATGTAAAAGTAGCTCATGAGCAATTACATAACAAAACTGGTGTAGGTAACGATTTTTTAGGATGGTTAGAATTACCAACTAATTATGATAAAGAAGAATTTGCTAGAATCAAAGAAGCAAGTAAAAAAATTCAAAACAATTCTGATGTACTTGTAGTTATCGGAATTGGAGGTTCTTATCTAGGGGCTCGTGCAGCTATTGAAATGTTAAATGATAATTTCTATAATTTCTATGAAAAAGATAGAAAAGCACCACAAGTATTCTTTGTAGGACATACTATTTCTTCAACATATACAGCGGAATTAGTGAATTACTTAAAAACTACTGGTAAAGATTTCTCAGTAAATGTAATTTCTAAATCAGGAACTACTACTGAACCTGCAATTGCATTCCGTATTTTTAAAGAATTACTAGAAGAAAAATATGGAAAAGAAGGTGCAAAAGAAAGAATCTTTGCTACAACAGATAGAGCTAAAGGAGCTCTAAAATCTCTTGCGGATGATGAAGGATATGAAACATTTGTAGTTCCTGATGATGTAGGTGGACGTTTTACAGTTCTTACAGCGGTAGGATTATTACCTATAGCAGTTAGTGGAGTTGATATTGATAAAATGATGGCTGGAGCTAAATTGGCTCAAGATCAACTTTCTACACCAGATTTAAGTACAAATATTGCTTACCAATATGCAGTAATGCGAAATATTCTTCAACAAAAAGGGAAATTAATAGAAATATTAGTTTCATATGAACCTTCAATGGTTTACTTTAATGAATGGTGGAAACAACTTTATGGTGAATCTGAAGGTAAAGATGGAAAAGCATTATATCCATCAAGTGTATGCTTCTCAACAGACTTACACTCAATGGGGCAATATGTTCAAGAAGGACGTCGTATCTTATTAGAAACTATTCTTAAGGTTAAAACTCCAAATAAAGATATCGAGTTAAAAGAAGCAGATAATAATTTAGATGGTCTAAACTACTTAGCTGGTAAAACTATGGACTTTGTTAATACTAAAGCATTCGAAGGAACATTACTTGCTCACACAGATGGTGGAGTACCTAACTTTGTAGTAGAACTTCCAGATATGAGTGAATTTACATTTGGATACTTAGTATACTTCTTTGAAAAAGCAGTAGCTATTTCTGGATATATGCAAGGATTAAATCCATTTGACCAACCAGGAGTAGAAGCATATAAGAAAAATATGTTTGCTTTACTAGGTAAACCTGGATTTGAAGATTTAAAAGCAGAATTAGAAGATAGATTAAAATAAAACTATAAAAAAAGATGCTAATTTAAAATTAGCATCTTTTTTATCTTTTAGCCATAGTAACAAAGGTGAATTTATCTGGTCGATAACTTAGTATTCCGTATTGTAGTATATTTCCATTTGATAAATATGTAGTACTTTCAACAACAGCAACCATATCATATTCTCCTAGGTCCATATGTGTTCTTTCTTCTTCATTAGCGTATCGGAAAGAAATCGCTCGTCTTGAATGAGTAATTTTTAGACCTAGTTCATCTTCTAAATATTTATAAATTGATGATTCGGCTATTTCTTTATTTAAGAAAGGTACCAATTTGCGATTAAAATATGAAACTTCATATTCTAGACGTTCACCATTAATAGTTCTACTTCGACTAACTCGGTAAAAATCTTCGTTCTCTTTAGCCCCAAAAATTTTCATTATTTTTTCTTCACCTTGAATTATATAAAGAGATTCAAGGTTTGTTGTTATTTCATATTTTCCATCAATATTTAATTCCGAAGAAGTTTTTATGTTTCCAAGATAATTATTTTTTATACGTCCATGTCCAAGAATTAAAGAGTTTTTTCCTTTTATTTTTTGGATATAGCCATTAATTTCAAGTAAAGATAAAGCTTTTCTTATAGTATCCTTAGAGTATCCATATTCTTTAACTAATTCATTTTCACTTGGTAATTCTGTATTACGTTTATAATAACGTGTATCTATTTTGTTTTTTATATCATTGTATACTATTTTATATTTACTCATTTTTATATTTATCCTTTTATATTTATCAATTAAATATTATAAATGTCTTTAATAAAAAAAGCAACTATTAATAAAAAGTTAATATAAAATTCTAACATATACGTAAATGTATAAAAAATATAATAAAAGAATTACATAAATGTATTGACAAATTAAACCGTTTTAATTATAATAATTAGTGTTGAGATATAAGATTATGTTAATAGCAAACTTATGGAGGATTTATAGATGAAAAAACGCTCAAGTGGTATTTTAATGCATATTACATCATTACCAGGTGAATTTGGTATCGGTACTTTTGGTAAAAGTGCTTATGAATTTGTTGACTTTTTAGAAGAAACAGATCAAACATATTGGCAAATATTACCATTAACAACTACAAGTTATGGAGATTCGCCATACCAAAGTTTTTCTGCAGTAGCTGGGAATTTAAATTTAATAGATTTTGAATTACTTAGTGAATCTGGATTATTAGAAAAAGGTGATTACGAAGGAGTAAACTTTGGTGATAATAAAGAAAAAGTAGATTATGAATTATTATTCAATGCAAGAAGACCTATACTAGAAAAAGCGGTAGAAAATACAAAACAAAATAGCAGCATTTTAGAAGAAATAGAAAAATTCGAACAAGAAAATACAAGTTGGTTACCTGATTATGCAGAATATATGGCTATAAAAGAAAGTTTTGGATATCAAAGCCTTAATCACTGGGACGAAGATATAAAACGTGGTGAACAACAATCTAGAGAAAGATATAGAGCAGAATTAAAAGATAGTATTAGATACTATACTGTAACTCAATACTTCTTCTTTAAACAATGGCTAGAGCTTAAAAAATATGCAAATGAAAAAGGTATAAAAATAATAGGGGACATGCCAATTTATGTTAGTGGTGACAGTGTTGAAATGTGGACAATGCCAGAGCTATTTAAAATTGATGAGAACAATGAACCTCTATATGTAGCAGGATGTCCAGCTGATGACTTTAGTCCAACTGGTCAACTTTGGGGGAACCCAATATATGATTGGAAAAAGCACAAAGAACAAAATTATTCTTGGTGGGTTTATAGAGTACAAGAGAGTTTTAAAATTTATGATGTACTAAGAATAGATCACTTTAAAGGTTTTTCAGATTTTTGGCAAATCGATAGAGATGCAGAAGATGCTGTAAATGGTACATGGGAAGAAGGTCCTGGTATTGAATTGTTTGAAAAAATAAAAGAACAATTAGGTAACTTACCAATTATTGCAGAGAATCTTGGATTCATTGATGCAAAAGCAGAAAAATTATTAGATGATTCAGGATACCCAGGTATGAAAATACTTCAATTTGCGTTCCCTGATCACGATAGTTTAGATTTACCACATAATTATACAGCTAATAGTGTGGCTTACACTGGTACACATGATAATGATGTTGTGAATGGTTGGTATGAAAAACTAAATGAAGATGAACAAAAATTAGTAGCTGAATATTTAAATCAACGTGATGATGAAACTATTACACAAGCAATGATACGTGGTATTCATTCATCAGTTAGTGATTATTCAATTGTAACAATGCAAGATTTATTAGATAAAGATGCAAGTAGTAGAATGAATGTTCCTTCAACAGTAGGTGGAAACTGGGAATGGAGAATGCTTGCGGAAGATCTTACAGAAGAGAAAAAAGAATTTTTAAAAGATCTAACAAATAGATATGCGAGAGAAAGAGAGGAAAACGATGAAATTTAGTAACTATGTATTAGATAAAACAGGAAAAGAATTAAGTTCTTTAAATAATAAAGAAATCTATATACAATTATTAAACTATGTTAAAGAAGAAGCTGATAAGAAGGCGTTAAATACTGATAAGAAAAAAGTTTATTATATTTCTGCTGAGTTTTTAATTGGTAAATTATTATCAAATAACTTAATAAACTTAGGGATTTATGAGGAAGTTGAAAAAGAATTATCAGCAGCTAATAAGCGTCTTAGTGAGGTAGAAGAAGAGGAGTTAGAACCATCATTAGGTAATGGAGGTCTAGGTCGACTAGCTTCATGCTTTATCGATTCTATTTCATCACTAGGGATTAATGGTGACGGAGTTGGATTAAATTATCACTGTGGATTATTTAGACAGGTATTTGTGAAAAATGAACAACATGCTGAACCAAACTTCTGGATTGAAGATTCTTCATGGTTAAGAGATACTGATATTAAATATACAGTTCCATTCAAAAACTTCAACCTAACATCTACACTGAAAAGAATAGATGTTCTAGGATATAAAAAAGATACAAAAAATTATTTAAACTTATTCGATATTGATTCAGTAGATACTAATATTATTGAAAATGGAATTAGCTTTGATAAAACAGAAATAGAGAAAAACTTAACACTATTCTTATACCCAGATGATAGTGATAAAAATGGTGAATTACTACGTATTTACCAACAATACTTTATGGTATCTAATGCAGCACAATTAATTTTAGATGAAGCTATCGCAAAAGGAAGTAACGTTCATGATTTATATGAATATGCTTATGTTCAAATAAACGATACTCATCCAAGTATGGTAATCCCTGAATTAATTCGATTATTAACTGAAAAACACGGAATTGGATTTGAAGAAGCATACACTATTGTGCAAAAAATGACTGGTTATACAAACCACACAATTTTAGCAGAAGCATTAGAAAAATGGCCGCTAGAGTATTTAGAAGAAGTAGTTCCTCATCTTGTTAAAATTATTAAAAAACTTGATGCAGTTATTCGTGAGAAATACGAAGGTGAAGATATCCAAATTATCGATAAAGATGATAAAGTACATATGGCTAATATGGATATTCACTTCTCAAATAGTGTAAATGGAGTAGCATACTTACATACAGAAATACTTAAAAATTCTGAATTAAAACACTTCTACGAGTTATATCCAGAAAAATTCAATAACAAAACAAATGGTATTACTTTCAGACGTTGGTTAGAGTTCTCTAATAGACCATTGGCAGCTTATTTAAAAGAACTAATTGGTGATGAGTACCTAACAGACGCAACAAAATTAGAAAAACTATTAGAATTTGTTGATAGTAAAGAAGTAGCAGCTAAACTAGAAGAAATAAAACATGAAAATAAACTTGTTCTTAAAGAATATCTAAAAGAAACTCAAGGAATTGAATTAGATGAAAATAGTATTATCGATACACAAATCAAGAGATTCCATGAGTATAAACGTCAACAAATGAATGCTTTATATGTAATTAAAAAATACTTAGATATTAAAAATGGTAAATTACCAGAAAGAAAAATTACTGTATTCTTTGGTGGTAAAGCAGCACCAGCTTATATAATAGCTCAAGACATTATTCACTTAATTCTTTGCTTATCAGAATTAATTAATAATGATCCAGAAGTAAACAAATACTTAAATGTATTCCTAGTTGAAAACTATAATGTAAGTGTTGCGGAAAAATTAATTCCAGCAACTGATATTAGTGAACAAATCTCATTAGCATCTAAAGAAGCTAGTGGAACTGGTAATATGAAATTTATGTTAAATGGAGCATTAACATTAGGAACTCTAGATGGAGCAAATGTTGAAATCGATGAGTTAGTAGGACGTGAAAACATCTATATCTTTGGTAAAGAAAGTGATGAAATTATTAAACTTTATGAAACTAGCGGATATGTATCTAAAGATTATTACAAAAAAGCTGGTGTAAAAGAAGTAGTTGATTTTATCGTTTCTGATGACTTAGTAAAACTAGGAAACAAAGAAAGATTAGAAAGACTATACAATGAGTTATTAAATAAAGATTGGTTTATGACACTAATTGATTTTGAAGAATATTACGCTAAAAAAGAAGAAATGTTAGCAGACTATGAAAATCGTGAATTATGGCTTAAAAAAGTAATTGTTAATATTGCTAAAGCCGGATTCTTCTCATCTGACCGTACAATAGATCAATATAACAAAGAAATTTGGAATAAATAACTATATGAAAGAGGGAAAGAATATGAAACTATTAACGATTAACGTTCATAGTTGGTTAGAAAATAATCAGCTTGAAAAACTTGATACCTTAGCAAAAACTATCGTAGAAAAACAATATGATGTTATCGCAATGCAAGAAGTTAATCAGCTGATTAATAGTGAAAATGTTTATTCGAACATAAAAAAAGATAACTTTGGAAAGATGTTATTGGATAAAATAAATAGTTATGGGGAAAGTGGCTATAATTATTACTGGACTTATTCTCATATTGGTTTTGACAAATATGAGGAGGGTCTAGCAATACTAGCTAAGGGTAAAGTGTGTGATGTAGAGGATTTTTACTGTACATCACACAAAGATATCCACTCTATATCTTCTAGAAAAATATTAAAGGTAACGTTACAAATAAATAATCAGACAATAGAATTTTATAGTTGCCATATGAATCTACCTACTTGTGAAGATGAAAACATTAGAGAAAATCTTTATAATTTAGTTAATCACACAGATAACTCTAATTTGAAAATCTTTATGGGTGACTTTAACACAGATTATTTTAATCAAAAAGAAGATTACAACATGATTATAGAAATGGGACTTTTTGACACTTACGAAATGGCTCAGAAAAAAGATGATGGTGTAACAGTATATAAAAACATTAGTGGTTGGGAAGATTCAATGAACAAGAAAAAACTAGATTATATATTTAGTAATCGTGAACTTAATGTTACGGAAAGTAGTGTTATTTTTAATAATACTAATTATCCAATAATATCAGATCACAATGGTTTAGAAGTAACAATAGCAGAATAAAAAAAAGAAAAAAAGGAGGATAATGTTATGTTACAAAAGATTCAGCGTTTTGGAGGCGCTATGCTAATGCCATCGATAATCTTCGCATTCTTTGGGTTAGTAGTAGGTTTAACTTCAATATTTAAAAACCCTAACTTAGTAGGGAGCATCGCGACAGAAGGTACTTTATGGTATAACTTCTGGTTCGTAGTAGAGCAAGGGGGATGGACAATCTTCAATCAAATGCCAGTAGTATTCGCACTTGGTATTCCGATTGGTCTTGCAAAAAAAGCAAATGGTCGTGCAGCACTTGAAGCATTCTTAATTTATATGGCTTTTAACTACTTTATCAATGGATTTTTAACAGTATTCCCATCATTTGGAGTAGATGTAACACCAGCTTTAAAATTACCAACAGGTTTAACTAGAATCGCAGGAGTTATCACATTAGATACTTCAATTATCGGTTCTATCCTTATTGCATCAATTGCCGTTTGGATTCATAATAAATACTTTGATAAAAAACTTCCTGAATTATTAGGAATTTTCCAAGGTACTACATTTGTTATTATTATTGGTTTCTTATTAATGATTCCTATGGCATACTTAACAGCATTATTATGGCCTAAAGTTCAATTAGGAATTGCTGCTTTACAAGGATTCTTAAAAGCATCAGGAGTAATTGGAGTATTTTCATATACATTCTTAGAAAGAATACTTATTCCTACTGGATTACACCACTTTATCTATGGACCATTTATGTTTGGACCAGCAGTAGTAGAAAATGGAATTACAGCTTTCTGGGTACAACATATTCAAGAGTTCTCTCAAAGCACAACTCCATTAAAAGAATTATTCCCTCAAGGTGGATTCTCATTACACGGTAACTCTAAAGTATTCGGTTTACCAGCAGCAGCTTTAGCTATGTATGTAACAGCTAAAGATAAAAAGAAAAAAGTTGTAGCAGGTCTATTACTTCCAGCTGCATTAACAGGTTTCTTAACTGGTATTACTGAACCAATCGAGTTCACATTCTTATTTGCAGCACCAGCATTATTCGTTGCACACGCAGTATTAGGTGCAGCAATGTCAGCAACTATGTATGGATTTGGAGTAGTAGGTAACTTTGGAAGTGGATTAATCGACTTCTTAGCACTTAACTGGATTCCAATGTTTAAAAACCATTCATCACAAATGTTTGTTCAAATAGCAGTAGGTTTAACATTCTCAGTAATTTACTTCTTCGTATTTAGATTTATGATTCTGAAATTCAATTTAAATACACCAGGTCGTGAAGATGACGATGCTGAAACAAAACTATATTCTAAACAAGAATATCGTGAAAAAGGTAAAGGAAATGCTGAAGCTAAACCAGAAGTTAGAGATGATTCTGCAACACACGATGACCAAGCAGTAATTATTCTTGAAGGTTTAGGTGGAAAAGACAATATTGTTGATGTTACCAACTGTGTAACAAGATTACGTGTTAACGTTAAAGATGAAAGTCTAGTTAAAGATGATAACTTCTTGAAAAAATCAGGGGCTCTTGGTGTAGCTCGTAATGGTAAAGCTATCCAAGTTATTATCGGATTCTCTGTAGGTCAAGTAAGAGAATCATTTGAAAAATTATTAAAATAATATAAAAAGAGCGAGTTGATATTTTCAACTCGCTTTTTTGTGATTAGTGTATTAGAATGCTGGAGTAGCATGTCCTTTTAGTTTTTCGTTGATGAAGTTTTTAACTTTTTCGCTAGCTAAAGCTTTTTTAACAGCTTTTACAGCATCGCTATCTTTATTATCTTCTCTTGCAACTAAACTTACTGCAAATGTAGAATCATTTTGATCTTCAACTATGATACCATCTTTTAATGGTGTAAGACCTAGTTTAGCAATGTAAGTAGGGTAGTTGAATACTAAGTCTTTTTCGTTATATGCTTCATTAAGGTTTAATAATGCAACTTCAGTAAATTTAAGATTTTTAGGGTTTTCTTTAATATCTGCTGTTGTTACAGTATAACTGTTAGGATCTTTAAGAGTGATTACTTTATTTTTGTCTAATAAACGTAAAGCACGAGCTAGGTTAGTTGGGTCAGATGGAATAGCTACATCTGCACCATCTTTAAGCTCTTTAATATCTTTAATGTTTTTAGAATAAAAAGCTACTGTTGCGTTATATATAGGTTGAACTGCTACTAAATGAGCACCATTTTTTTGGTTAAATTGTTCCATAAATGGTTTGTGTTGGAAGAAGTTAGCATCAACTTCTTTATTATTTAATGCGACGTTAGCTTGAACGTTGTCAGAAACTTTTACGATTTCAAGATTATATCCTTCTTTTTGAAGGTCATCTTTAATCATTTCTAACATATCTGTCATTGGGGCAGTATGTGAAGCTACTTTAACAGTAACATTTTCTTTTTTCTCACTTTTTGAATCTGATTTGCTAGAACAAGCAGTAAGAACAAGTGCAAGTGCTAATAAGCTTGTAAAAATTGAAATTAGTTTTTTCATTATTATTTCTCCTTTTTATTTATATAATTTTTTGCTAATCCATAACCTATGGATTGAATAATGAAAACATAGATAACAAATATGATAACTACAAGATACATAAGATTGTAGTCATATTCTTGGTAACCGTATCTATAGGCAAATTCACCTAGTCCTCCTGCACCAATAACACCCATTACAGTTGAATATGATAGTAAACTTATTGTTACAGATGTGAATGACAAGATTAAATCGCTTTTTATAGATGGTAATAGGAAGTAACGAATTATTTGTAATTTAGTTGCCCCCATACTTATAGCTCTATCAATAATTTTTTTAGGAACATTAAGTAGAGCCTGTTCAACAAAACGTGAATATATACTTATGGATACTAATGCTAGTGGTAAAGTTGCAGCTAAGTTACCGAATGCAGTTTTAAATAAAAATCTATTTACTGGTATTAAAATAAATATAAATATTAAAAATGGTACACTGCGTAAAGCATTAAGTAATATACTAAGTATTTGATAAATAAACTTATTTTTTAATAAATAATCTTTTTCTAATGAAAATAAAAGTATTCCCAATGGTAGAGAGAAAATAAGACATACTAACATTGAGACTGCCATCATAAAGTTAGTTTCCCAAAATGCTTTTATAATCCCATCAGAGTTTTTAATTAATAAATCAATCATTTAGCAAAAACTCCTTTACATAATTATAGTAGTTTTCATCATAATCTTTTTCATTATCTCTTTTTGGCACGATAACATCTTTTATAGTAGAGTCATCTATTATAATAACTTTATCGCAAAAGTTTTTTAATAATGATAAGCTATGTGAAATCATCAATATAGAAATATTTGTAGTCTCTCGAAGTTTATTCAATAGAGCAAAAATCTCTTTTTCACTATTAGTATCAAGAGCAGAACTTATTTCATCACATAATAAAATCTCGGGTTCCTGAAGTAGAGCCATCGCTATAGCAACTTTTTGTTGTTCACCACCACTAAGACTTCCGCAAAGACTATTTTTAAGTCTAGTAATATTCATAAACTCCAGTATTTCATCTATTTTTTTATTATTAACACTTACATTGTTTAATTTATAAACAAGACTAAGGTGATAATAGACGCTCTTATTATCTAAAAGATTAGAGTTTTGAAATATGTATGCTAAATTTTTTCTTGTACTTCTAAGTTCTTTATTTGTCATTGATTTTAAAGATTTTTCTTTATAGAGAATATCTCCACTATCAAAACTAACAATTCCATTAATCATTTTTAAAATTGTACTTTTTCCAGTACCATTTCTTCCGATTATACCAATAACTTCTTGCTTGTTTATATCAAAAGAAATATTATTTAGTTTAAAATTAGCATTTTTATATTGTTTAGATACGTTTTTTAATTGAACTAGCATAATTACCTCCAAAAAAAAATATATCACTTTTAGTAAATGATTTCAAGATAAATGCTTATGCTGTCTTAGTGTTTTTAAAAAATACACTTCATTCAAATAAAGTTGTTAAATCAATATTTTTAAAACTGTATTATATTCTGAAAAGATTCGAGATAGTACAGGTAACATATAATGTAAAATTTATTTAATTTTAGTAAAATTAAACCTGTTTCGACTTTATTTATTTTAAAGGATAGTTTATAATTAGATATGGTTGTAAATATAATTACAGAAGTGAAAAAGGGGGCTATAAATTTTTATGAAAAAATTGACTATAGTGGATATAGCCAGAATGGCAGGGGTAGGAACTACTACTGTTTCAAGGTATTTTAATGGTGGTAATTTAAAAAAAGATACAAAAGAGAAAATTAAAGAAGTTGTAGACAAATATAACTATACACCAAATACTTTTGCTAAAGCATTAAAAAGTACAGATAGTAAAATAATAGGTGTAATTGTTCCATGTTTACATTCATATGTTAGTTCTAATACGTTAAAATATATTGATGAATATTTGAAGAAAAGTAATTATGAAACATTAATTATGAATGCAAATTTTGATGAAGAAAAACAGCTTGAATACATTAGAAAGCTAGCGCGAATGAATGTTGATGGGATAATTCTATTACCGACAACTATGAGTAAAAGCTATGAAGATACTATAAAATCTATAGATGTACCTGTAGTGCTTTTAGGGCAAGAAGGAGAATATACCTATAGTGTAGAATACAATGACTTTAACGCAGCAAGAGACTTAACAAATTTTGTTTTAGCTAGTGGTCATAGAAAAATAGCGTATATAGGTGTAGGGGAAGAAGATATAGCAGTAGGGTACTACAGAAAATTAGGAGTAATGCGTACTCTGGAAAGATATAATTTAGAACCTAAAGATGTATTTATAACAAACTTTGGTTTAGAAAATAGTTATAAACTTGTCGATGAGAATATAGATAGAATTAGAGAGAATACATGTTTAATATGTGCTACAGATAATCTAGCATATGGTGCTATAAAAGCACTTGAAGAACATGGTTTAAGTGTGGGAGATGATTTCTCTGTTGCAGCGTTTGGTGATTATGCCTCTTCATCACTTTTAAAATCTCCATTAACAACTATCAAATTTGATTTAAAAGAAGCTGCAAAAAAAACAGTTGAAATGTTATTAAAGGTTATTAAAGAAGAAGAAACTGAAATGAAAATATTAATAGGTTATGATCTAAAAACTAGAAAGAGTGTAGTAGATCTTAATAATTATAATAGAAAGTAGAGAAATAATGACAAAAATTAAAGCAATATTTTTTGATATTGATGGAACTATTAGAAGTTTTAAAACTAAAACAATTCCGGAAAATACTAAGGAAACTTTGAAAAAATTAAGAGAAAAAGGAATAAAAATCTTTGTTGCAACAGGGCGTGCGCCGTTTCATACAAAATTTTTAGATGATTTACTTGATTTCAAATTTGATGGATATGTCACAATAAATGGACAGTACTGTTATTTAAATACAGGAGAGGTCTTAAACGATAAAGTTTTATCAAAAGAAGACATAAAGCAAACTTTACCATATTTTCAAGAACATAATATAGCGTGTGATTTTGCATTATTAGATGGTGCATTTTTAAATTTAAAAAATGAAAGAGTGCAATGGCTAGAAGATGAATTAGGAGATCCTACTAGATTTGTTGTTGTAGAAGATGCATATGAAAGAGCATTAAAAGAGAAAGTGTATCAACTTAATGTTTTTGTATCTGAAGAGGAAGAAGGGGACTTTATGCATCTTATGCCTAATTCAAAAACTGCACGTTGGACAAGCCATTTTACGGATATAATACCAAAGAATGGTGGGAAAAATAAAGGAATTGATGCAATTATTAATCATTTTGGAATTAAACTAGAAGAAACTATGGCTTTTGGTGATGGTGGTAATGACATAGACATGTTAAAACATGCTGGAATAGGTATTGCTATGGAGAATGCCAGAGATGATGTAAAAGAAATTGCAGATTTTATTACAACTAGTGTAGATGATGATGGAATTACTAATGCTTTAAAACATTATAATGTATTATAAAAACACATAAGGAACAGATTCGTTCCTTATGTGTTTTTTTACTCTCCAAATTTCTTTATAAATTCCTCGACACTTTCTTTATACATAATTACAGTGAGTCTGTCATTGGCTTCTAATTTAGTTGATCCTTTTGGTACAATTTCTCGTCCTGAACGCTCAATATTAGAAATTAATATTCCTTTAGTCCACGGTACCTCACTAATAGTTTTTCCTATTAGATTGCTGTCGTTAGAAATATTTGTAATTATTTCGACTTCCATTTCTAATTCATTATCATTAAGTTTATTACTTGTAAGTATGCGATCTAATAAATACTCATATACAGGTTTTGTTCCTAATATATTTGCTGTAAAATAAGCTAATAAACAACATAATGCAATGGGAAGGAAGTAATTTAGTTTTTGAGTCATTTCAAATAATAAAATAATAGAAGTAATAGGGCTTCGCACAATGGCAGTTAAGTATCCTGACATTGATAAGATAATAAATAGTGCAGCATATTTAGCATCAAAAAAATTACTAAACAAAGCACCTAATACCGCACCTTGTATAAGTATAGGAAGGAAAATACCTCCTGCAACTCCTGAAGTAAATGATATTAGTGAGAATAATGTCTTAATAAAGTATAGGATTAATAAAAATGCTATACTAAATTTATTTTTGATAAGAACCTCCACTAAACTATGCCCACTACCTAGGACTATTGGATAAACTATAAATAAAATAAATGAAATTATAAATGCAACTTGAGGTCTAAATACTATATTTAAGTTTAATTTTTCATAAATTTTAAATAAAACTTTAATAGTAGTATTATAAAATGTCCCAAAAATTCCAAGAAGAATTCCTAATATAACAACAGCAGGATATATTTCTGGTCCTACATAATCTATACTAGGGAAATTAAATATTGGCTTCAAACTAAAAATGTATTGTCCTATTATGTTTGCTACAACTGCTGCACTAAAGCAACAAATAACAATCTTCTTAGTAATGTTTTTATGAACTTCTTCAATTGAAAATAAAACCCCAGCAAGTGGTGCTCCAAATGCTATAGAAAGACCAGCACTAGCTCCACATGTTATTAAATATTTTTCTTCGACTGGGTTTCTTTTTAAAACTCTTGAAACGAGTTTACCACTCATGGCTCCTAGCTGAATAGATGGTCCTTCACGTCCTAATGATAAACCACCAAGACTAGCAACTAAACCACCAGTGATTTTATATACAAGAACCCTGAGTGGGTTAGAGTCTAATCTACCTGTAATCTCTGCAGAAACTTGAGGAATACCACTTCCACTAGCCATTGGTTCTCTTTTTAGTAAAAATCCAGAAATCAGTCCAAGTAAAATAAGGACAATTAATAAAATAACTTTCCAAATAAAGCCGGTTTTTATAAAATCTGCAGTAAAATGAACTAACTTTTCACTAAAACCAATAAGTAACCTATAGCTTGCTCCAACAATACCAGCAAAAATTCCAACTAAAATACCATTAAGAAGTAGAGTAGCCTCTGTTTTAAGATTTTTATTATCAATATTGTTAATTTTACTTATTTTCATGAAATACCTCCTTTCTAGAAAATTAAACATCTAATTATTACTATTTTATTAAATTAATGATAATAAAATAAATACTAATATCATTTTACTCCTAATTATATAAAAAATCAAAGATATTTTGTTTCTTTTAGTACAAATATATAATAAAATATGTTAAAATTAAAAGTAACAGAAAGGGGTATAGCGATGAATGTATTATTAATTATTTGTATAATTCTATTAATAATTGTAATCGGACTATACGCATTTTGGCAAAAACTACTAAAAGGAAAACCAGGTCGAGTACCGGGTGCTGAAGTAGAGAAAAAAACTTATGAAGAAGCACTAGTAGTGGATACTCGTTGGAAAAAAGAGTATGACAGGGTGCATGCCATTAATGCAGTAAGTTTACCGATTAAATTATTTAAAGATGGTAGCGATATTCTAGATGATTATAAAGATAAGGATATTATTCTATATTGTGTAGTAGATGTTACTTCACGAAACACAGAGAAATTATTACGTGAAAGAGGATTTACGAAATTACATATAGGTGATGGGGTAAAACAGTATGATTATGGAAAAGCTATATATACAAATGTTTTACTATCTGAGTTTAAATATAGAATCACAAAAACTTCTAAAAAACAATTATTAAATTTAGGGGAAGAAGTATTGTCAGATGACGAAATAAAAGTTTCACCTAAAGAAATCGATTCGGTTTTAGAAAAATTAGATAAAGATACTACAATTTTTGTCTATAATAATAATCCGGAAGAAAGTAAAGAAGTTTGTAAAAAACTAGGGGAAAATGGCTATACTATTATTAATTTAATAGAACCATTTTATACTAAAAAATATCGTGATGCATTTTATAATCCAAAAGATTATGATGCGAATCCGGCAGAACAAGCTTCTGAATGTAGCGCTTGAGGTTAGAGATTATTAAAACGATAGGTTATCGTTAATAAAACAAAAAGGGGTTCTTGATTAAGAATTCCTTTTTTCTGTGGTATAATAGTATGATAGAATAATTAAAAAGTTGAGGATGAAATTTATGCGAGTGTTACACGTTTTAGCACAATTACCTGCAAAAACAGGAAGTGGAGTTTATTTTACAAATGTAATAGAGGGATTAGAAAGCTTTAATCATGAACAAGCGGCTGTCTATGGTACTACTCCTGAATATAATTTTAATATATTAGATACTGTGTATGAAGTAGAATTTGAAGGAGAAGACCTAGACTTTCCTATAGTGGGAATGAGTGATATTATGCCTTACAATAATACTCTTTACAAAGATATGACAGAAGATATGGTAAATTCTTGGCAAAACGCATTTAAAGAAAAATTAATAAAAGCAAAAGAAGAATTTAATCCTGATGTAGTTATCACTCACCATCTTTGGATTTTAAGTTCAATAGTTTGTGAAATTTTTGATGATAGAAAAATTATAGGGGTGTGTCACAATACAGACATAAGACAAGCTGAAAAAAATCCTATAATGAAAGAAAAATATGTATTGAATCTAGGTAAACTTGACAAAGTATTAGCCTTAAGTAGTGGGCAAATTGATGAAATTGCAAAAGAATTTGATTATCCAAAGGAAAATATAATAAATCTTGGAGCAGGATATAATGAAAAAGTCTTTTTCCCTTTAAAAGAATATCCTAAAAAAGATAAAGTAGAGATAGTATATGCAGGGAAATTTGATGAATCTAAAGGATTTTTTGAATTAATTAAAGCTTTTAGAATATTAGAAACAAAAGTTGATAATATTGAAATAGAATTAATAGGAAACCTTAAAGAGCAAGATAGAGATAGAATTGAACGTCTTGTTGGAGATTCAAAAAATATAAATATTTATAATGCCATGGATCAAGTTCATCTTGGAGAAATAATGCGTGAGAAAGATATCTTTATCTTACCATCATACTTTGAAGGTTTAGGGCTAATTGCAGTAGAAGCATTAGGTAGTGGATTAAGAGTAGTTGCTACTGAAATAGAAGGACTTATTGAGTTTTTAGGTGATAAAATTAATAACTCAGATATAATAGAGTATATAGCTATGCCAACTATTTATGATACGGATAAAGCGGTAGAAGAGGAAAAACCTGCTTTTATTGAGAGAATAGTGGCTGCTCTAGAATTAATGATAGAAAGAACAAGAAAACAGCGTGAGATTCCAAAAGAGTTAATGGAAGAAATAAAACGTCATTCTTGGAAGAGTAAAATAGAACTAATTCATAATTTATTATAAGAAGTAATATTGTTATAAATGTGAGTGACTTAATAACGATGATTATTTTGAAATCATTGTTTGAGTCACTTCATTTGTGATTTATAGAAATTATTTTATAGGAGGAAAAAATGGATAAAATAATTTTATTAGATGGGAATAGCTTAAGTTATCGTGCTTATTATGCTATGCCAGCTCTAAAAAATAAAAAAGGTTTATATACAAATAGTGTATATGGCTTTACTTTGATGTTAGAAAAAATATTAGAAGATACCAAACCTAAATATGCATTAGTAGCATTTGATAAAGGAAAAGAGACATTTCGTCATAAAAGCTATGGAGCTTATAAAGGAACTAGGGACAAAACCCCTAATGAATTAGTAGAACAGTTTGGATATGTTCGAGAATTATTAGATTCATATGGTATAAAATATGAAGAGCACTTAGATTACGAGGCTGATGATATAATAGGTAGTTATGCGAAAATAGCCGAAAAAGCAGGGTTAGAAGTTATTATAGTATCAGGAGATAAAGACTTAACTCAGCTTGCTAGTGATAATATTACAGTTTACTATACTAAACGTGGAGTTACAGAAATTGATTATTATACCCCAGAGTTTATTAATGAGAAATACGGACTAACACCTCAACAAATAATCGATATGAAAGGATTAATGGGGGATAAATCTGACAATATTCCAGGTATTCCAGGGGTTGGAGAAAAAACTGCTATAAAATTATTAACTGAATATGAAACTGTAGAAAATGTACTAGAAAATATTGATAATATTAGTGGTAAAAAATTAAAAGAAAGATTAACTGAAGGTAAAGAAGATGCTATATTAAGTAAAAAACTAGCCACAATCTTTACTGATGTTCCTGTTGATAATAAAATAGAGGACCTTACTTTTAAAGAAGATAGAGAGAAGAAAAAAGAGTTATTTGAGAAATTAGAGTTTGTTTCATTTTTGAGAAAATTATCCCAAGAAAATAGCTCTGAAGACGCAGGTGAATCTGAAACTAAGGAAGAAAATATTAAAAAAGATATAAAAATTCAAATAGCTGATAAAGACACTAAATTAGATTTTAAAAATAGTGCATTACATATAGAATGCTATACTGAAGATTATCAAAATTCTGATGTGCTAGGTGTTTCTGTATATGTAGATGACATTGTATATATTTTTAGTGAGGAGAATTTCTTTGATAATAAATATGTTATTGAATATCTGCAAAGCCAAGAAGAAAAAACAGTTTATGATATAAAAAAAATCATTTATATAGCTAAAAAGAATAATATAGAAATTAATGGAGATGTATTTGATATTAAGATTGCTAATTATCTAATAGATGTTACATCAAAAAGTGAAATAGATAAAATAGTATTTAATTATCTAGGTGAGATAATTAGTAGTAATGAAGAAATCTATGGAAAAGGAGCTAAACGTTCCTTACCTACTCAAGAAGTTTTAAATTCATATATAGCCAAGATAGCAGCTAGTATTTTAGAAGTTAAGCCTCTAATGATAAAAAGGCTTGAAGAAGAAAATATGCTAGACCTATATAAAAATATTGAAATTAAAGTGGCTAGAGTGTTAGCTAATATGGAATTTGAAGGAATCCATGTTAGTAAAAAAGCTTTAGATGAAATGAGTCAGGAGTTTGATGAAAGAATTAAAGTCTTAGAAGGTAGTATTTATACTCTTGCTGGTTCAGAATTTAATATAGCTTCACCTAAGCAGCTTGGAGTAGTTCTATTTGAAGACTTAGGGTTACCGGTAGTTAAGAAAACAAAAACAGGTTACTCTACTGCCGTTGAAGTGCTAGAGCAGTTACAATATAAACATGATATTATTCCATTAATTATGGAGTATCGTACTTTAACAAAGTTAAATTCAACATATGCAAAAGGTTTAGTAAAAGATATTACACGTGAAGGGAAAATCCATACTCGTTATGAACAAACATTAACACAAACGGGTAGATTATCTTCAGTAAATCCGAATCTTCAAAATATTCCAACAAGAATAGAAGAAGGTAAAAAGATACGAAAAGCATTTATCCCGGCTTCTAGTGATAGAGTAATTTTATCTATAGACTACTCACAAATAGAATTACGTGTTTTAGCTCACATTGCCCAAGATAAAGGTATGATTGATGCATTTAAACATGATGTAGATATACATACAAAAACAGCAAGTGATGTCAATGGTGTACCACTAGATGAAGTAACACCAACTATGAGAAGGGAAGCTAAAGCAGTAAACTTTGGAATAGTTTATGGAATATCTGACTTTGGATTATCAAACAACCTTGGAATTACTAGAAAACGTGCAAAAGAATTTATTGAAAAGTATTTAGAAACATTTAAAGGTGTTGATAAATATATGACTGACATTGTAGAATTTGCTAAAGAGCATGGGTACGTAGAAACTTTATATAACAGAAGAAGAAGTTTGCCTGAAATCACTGCTAAAAACAAAATAATTGCAAATCTTAATGCACGTATTGCTATGAATACACCTATTCAAGGAACTGCGGCTGATATTATAAAAATAGCAATGATAAGTGCATATAACTACATCGAAGAAAGTAAGGTTGATGCAAAACTACTGTTACAAGTACACGACGAACTAATTTTTGATGTTAGTAAAGATATTTTAGAAGAATTTACTGATAAAATGGTAGCTATAATGGAAGAAGCGGCTAACCTAGATGTTAAGCTAAAAGCTGAAGCAAGTAGTGGACCTTCATGGTACGAAGCAAAATAAATAATAAATATAGTAAAAAACAGTTTTGATACGAGATCAAAGCTGTTTTTTATTGTACTAGTTAATAAAAATAATAAATATAAATAATATATTATTTAAATGAAAAAATAAAGTAATATTTATATTGAAAGTTATGAGGATTTCTATTTTAAAAAGCATATGAAAAATAATATTATAAATAATAAAAAAATATTATTTGTCTATGTAATTTTAGAAAAATATACTTTTTTAAAAAGTATTAGAGATTTGTTATAATATAGTAAACGAATACATTATTAAATGTAAAATTTAATTGTAAGGAGATAATGCTATGAACAACAATCCATTAATTAACGCAAGAGAACAAATCAAAAGTGCTTGTGATATATTAGGTTATAAAGAGGAAGTTTACGAATCACTAAAAGATCCTCAAAGATTTATTGAGATTACTATTCCGGTGAAAATGGATAGTGGAGAAGTGAAGTATTTTAAAGGGTTCCGTTCACAACATAATGATGCGATAGGGCCAACAAAAGGTGGACTTCGATTCCATCCATTAGTAACAGGAGATGAGGTAAAGGCATTATCAATTTGGATGACATTCAAATGTGCAGTTGCTAATCTACCATATGGTGGAGGAAAAGGAGGGGTTATAGTTGACCCTAAAGAACTATCAAAAGGTGAATTAGAAAGACTATCACGTGGATATATCCGTGGATTATATAAATACTTAGGAGAGAAACAAGATGTTCCAGCACCAGATGTTAATACAAATGGTCAAATTATGTCTTGGATGATTGATGAATATAACGTACTTACTGGAGAACAAGGAATAGGTACGTTAACAGGAAAACCATTAGAAATGGGCGGATCATTAGGAAGAACACAGGCTACAGGTCATGGGGTTGCATTATCTGCCAAACTTGCTTTAGAAAAAACTGGTAAAACAGTTGAGGGAGCTAAATTTTCTGTACAAGGATTTGGTAATGTAGGAAGTTATACAGTAGATACAGCCATAAAATATGGAGCTACAGTCGTTGCAGTAACAGAACGTGATGATGATGGAGTTCAATATGCAGTATATCGTGAAGAAGGACTATCATACGAAGAATTACAAAATTGTAAAGATACTAAAGTTAGATTCCATACTTTACCAAATACAAAACGTCTATCATTAGATGAATTCTGGGCTCTTGATGTAGATGTATTATGTCCTTGTGCTTTAGAAAATGCTATTGATTCTCATGAAGCAAGCTTAATTAAAGCACCTATTGTTTCAGAAGGTGCTAATGGACCAGCTACTCTTGAAGGAGATAAAGCTTTACAAGAAAAAGGTATTGTTGTAATTCCTGATATACTAGCTAATAGCGGTGGTGTTACTGTATCATACTTTGAATGGGTTCAAAACTTACAAGGATACTATTGGAGTGAAGAAGAAGTTGTTGAAAAACAAGATAAAGTTATGACAAAAGCATTTAACGATATTTGGGAAGTAAAAGAAAGATTCACTATTCCAATGAGAAAAGCTGCTTATGTAAACTCTATTGAGAAAATTGTAAAAAATATGAGACTAAAAGGTAGATTAAGCTAACTAAATTTTTTATTAACTTTATAATAAGAGAGTGACTTGAATTTTAAATTCAGGTCACTCTTTTTATAATTAGTTATTCTTTTTATTTCTATATAGCATTAGGGCTATTAAACCTAACGCAGCAATTGTAGTGAATGAAGTAGTGTTAGTTACCCCAGTTTTTGGTAAAGCTTTAACAGTAGAGTTATTATTTGCTTCTACTTTACTAAATTTTGGATAATTGCTAACAATATTTTTATCTGCTTTAGTAGTATCGGGATTAGCTGATGGTTTAACACTATCAATATTTAAAATAGGTAATTCTTCAACTACAGGAGCATAATTAGGTGTAGTATATTCAAATTTAGTATTGTAATCATTAACTCCAACTTTATTTCCATTTTCAGATAATGCAGTATTTCTAATACTTGAATTCATAATGAATTGCTTATTATCTTGGAATAATTGTCCCATTTCAAGTAATATTTTCTCTGAATTATTTCTACCAGCGAACATAACACCTAGTGGTAAGTTACTTTCGTTTTTGTATACAGGAAGAGAAATAGATGGGTTACCTGTAAGGTTGAATAGCCATGTAAATGGAGTTCTCTTCATCATAGGTTCCCATTGTTTTACTAATAAATCAAAGCGTTCTTTAGGGTCTTTAATATTATTAATGTTATATAATTTTTTCTCTACTTCAGGATCTACATAAGGGTCAATGCTCTTATCATTTGAAGGCGCTGTTACAGCATTAGTAGCCATTAAGAATAAATCATATTTTTTATAGAAATCATCCATTTGTTTTATATATGTGCTAGCTGGTTTAGCAGAAGAAATATCAGTATTACCTACCACTTTTCCTCTTGAAATAGTTGATGTTCCTAATGCATATGTAGCAGGATCAAGTTCATATTTTGTTGTCTCATTTGCAAGTTTTGCTGCTTGGGCGTATGCACCACCTATAGCACCAACTGTATATGTTCTGATTCCTTCATATCCATCAACAGGGAACTCATTAACTTCTTCAACTTCAAAACCTTGAGCTTTTAAGAAATCTACAGCTTTTAGAACTGCTTTTTTACCGTCTTCACTTAATTCAACATCTTTAAGTGGGGTTTTAAGAGTATAAGCTACTTTTAGTTTTTTTAAGTCGCTTGGTACTTCTTCAAGTGTTTTAGGTTTACTAATGTTAGTTTTATCAAAGTAAACTTTAGCATCTTCAATAGTTTTAACAAGAGGGAATTTAACTACATGTCCTGTAGGTTTTAAACCGATTAAACCTGTCCAAGAAGCTGGAATACGGATAGATCCTCCAGCATCACTAGCACTAGCAATTGGAACCATACCACTAGCTACAGCACCAGCACTTCCTCCTGAAGAACCTCCAGTATTTCGTGATGGATCAGCAGGGTTTCCCGCAGGTCCAAATAATTTAGAATCTGTAATATTTCTAGTTCCTAGCTCAGGATAGTTAGTTTGACCTAAAATGACAAATCCTAATTTTCTGAATTCTTTTGCTACCATTAAGTCGTTTTTTGATACTTTCCCCTTGTTAAAGTAAACACCATTTGATGCATCACCATTTTTGATTTGGTCTAACCCTTTAATAAGTGTAGGTACACCTAAAAATGGTTGTTCATCCCAGTTAACAGGGTTAGAAGAAGCTGTTCCTGCTTTTATACGATTATCAATTTCCTTAGCGTCAGAATAAGCTTGTTCTTTAATAGCAGCTGGAATTTTTCCATTTTCTGTTGTAAGTACAGCATTAAGTTTTGGATTTTCTTGGTCAATTGTTTTATATGCAAGGTTTACTAGCTCTTCACTAGTTACTTTTTTCTCGCGAATTAATTGAGCTAGCTCCAAGGCACTTTTTTGCTTGTACTCAGAAACAGTCATAGGAATTTTATTACTAATTTCCTTAGGTTCTTTTTGAAAAGTTGGTTGAGCGGCTGGTTGAGTAGCTGCAACTGTAGTACTTTCATCATTTGCTTTAGCGTTATTGTCTGCAAATATAGGGAACATTGCTGCTGTTGTAAATGCAGGTATAAGTACGTATTTTAATTTGTTTTTTTTCATTTTATGCTCCTTAAATATATATAGAAATATTTTCTAGTTTGTATTATACTCTTGAAAAATAATGTAATCAAGGAAAATGTTTTCAAATATAAAAAGAAGAGGTGAGGTCCACCTCCTCTTTAATAAAATATAGATTATTTATAACCTTTAAGAGCATTCATACGAGCTTCAGATTGACCTTTAGCGTCTTTTTTCTCACCTTTATAAACTGCAGATTCCCATGATCCGTACATAGGGTTAGGGAAGATAATGAATTTTTCACCAAATTCACCTTTTAATTCTTCGTATAATTTTTCTCTATCAGTTTCTGATGTTTTAGAGAAGTCAGCAAAGTCTACTAGATTATCCCCAAATAGCATAATTAAATTAGTATGTTTCATAACTTCTTGTCGACGTGGTTCTTTAGATTTATCTCCCTCTTTTTTAAACATTAAATGATCACGTCCTTGAACAGGAATACCTTGTTCCTCAAGATTTTTAATAGTTGCATCTATTTGAGAATCAGTTCTATCAGAAATATAGTAGATTTGAACTTTATTTTTATCAGCGAATTGAAGGAATTCTTTAGCTCCAGCAACAGGTTTTGCGGCTGCTTTTTGAACCCATTCATCCCAATCTTTAGCGTTAAATGCAGTTCCATCTTTAATATTTTGAACTTGATATGGGGTATTATCTAATACAGTTTCATCTAAGTCTAATACAATTGAGTATGGCTTTTCTGAAGGTGTTTTTAAATATTCTTTTAACTTAGCTGTTGCTATGTTATAACCTTGTTGGTATAGTGCATCTACTTCTGCAGCATTTTGATACCACAGAGTTCCCATAGTGTTTTCTCTAGATCTTAGTTCATCGTAAGAAAGAGTAATCTTGTTATCAGAATTTTTATTTTCTTCTTTTGAACTGTTATCAGATTTTTGAGCACATCCAGTTGCTAAAACAACAGATGCTAATAATGATGTCATAGTGACAACAACTTTTTTTCTTTTCATAGTTAGTTATTAACTCCTTTTTATGTTATCTAATATTAAGTATAGAACATGAAAATACAAAAATCAAGCCCTTTCAAAAGTTAAGAAACAAAAAAATATTTTAATATAAAATTTATTTAAAATATTAGCAATGCAAAAAATTCCCTTATAATAAAAGGTTTTAAATTTTGATGAAAAATATAAATTTTTATTTCATAAATATTTATATCATAAAAGTCTGTAATTTAAGTTTTAAGATATTGAAATTACTATTTTGATATGATATACTGTGTTTAGGTGTTTTGAAACGCTTACTATAAGTTTGCTTATAGAATGTACATTATGAATTTAAATAAAATTAAAAAGTTTATTTTACTATAAAAACGTGATTTAATCAAAATGAATTTTTAAGAAACTTATAGTAATAAAATAAATTTTTAGGGGGAAAAAACACATGACAATAAAAGTTGCTATTAATGGTTTTGGTCGAATTGGGAGATTAGTCTTGAGACAGATACAAGCACAACATGCTGATGATATTGAAGTTGTTGCAGTAAATAGATCAAGAATGAGACCAATTAATCAGATAGTATATTTATTAAGATATGACACAACTCAAGGAGCTTTTCCAGGAACTGTAGAAGAGGGAGAAGGAGCATTTATAGTTAATGGAAAAGAAATTAAAGTATTTGGGGAACCAGATCCAGAAAACCTTCCTTGGAAAGAATTAGGTGTTGATATCGTTTTAGAATGTAGTGGTAGATTCAATAGTAAAGAAAAAGCTGAAGCACATATTAGAGCTGGAGCTAAAAAAGTACTATTATCTGCACCAGGTGGTAATGATGTAAAAACAATAGTTTATAATGTTAATCATGAAATATTAACAGGGGAAGAAACTGTTATTTCAGGTGCTTCTTGTACAACTAACTGTTTAGCTCCAATGGCAAAAGTGCTTCATGATAATTTTGGAATTGTTCAAGGACTAATGACTACAATTCATGGTTATACTGGAGATCAACATACTTTAGATGGTTCTCATAATAAAGGAGACTTTAGAAGAGGACGTGCAGCTGCAGAAAATATTGTACCTAATACAACAGGTGCAGCTAAAGCAATAGGACTAGTAATTCCGGAATTAAATGGTAAATTAGATGGTGCTGCACAACGTGTACCAGTACCAACTGGATCATTAACAGAATTATTCGCCAATGTTGAGAAAAAAGTAACTGTTGAAGAAATCAACGAAGTTATGAAAAAAGCAGCAAATGAATCATACGGTTATACAGAAGATCCTATAGTTTCATCTGATATTATAGGTATGAGTTATGGATCTTTATTCGATGCTACTCAAACTAAAGTAATAGGTTTAGGAGATAAACAATTAGTAAAAGTTGTAGCATGGTATGATAATGAAATGTCATATACAGCACAATTAATTAGAACATTAAAACATTTCGTAAAATTAGTTAAATAATAAAAAAATTAAGAGAGAATGATAATCCAAATAAAAAAGATTATCATTCTTTTTTTAAAACATAAGATAATTTTTATTTTTCTAAATATAACTATAATAAAAATTTATTTGTAATCAACTATTTTTAAAATGGCAGTTCCTTTGAGAAAAGTATAAAAATAATATATCGTAAATATATAAAACGTTTTAGAGCTTATTATAGAAACTTTTGAAAACGATAAGATTTTGTTGTAATATGGTACATATAAAACAAAATACGAAGATGATTAATGTTATATCAGATAAGATAATGATAGAAATATATTTAGGAGAAATATTTTTTGTGTTATTTTTAAAACGGGGTGAAATAAATGAATAAAAAAATTATATTAAAATTATCGAGTGGAATTTTAGGTGGTGTATTAGTTCTATCTGGAATACCGCAGTTTGGGAAAGTAGAAGTTCACGCTAAGGAAAATATTGAAGTAGAAGTAAATCAAGATGCACAAGTTAGAATTATAGAGAATGATGAGGGTGCTATACTTGAAATAAAAGCTATTAAAGACATAAAAAATATTGATGTAAAAATAACATTAGATGGCAAAAAAACTATAAATTACCATATAGATAAACTAGCAGCAGGAGAAATCGAGCAAAGGGAAATATCTAAAGATGAACTTGAAAAGATAAAAAAATATAGGGTATTACCTAACACAGCTATTGTTAGAAAATCTTTACAAAAAAGTGCAATAGTACATGATACTATATTCAAAGTTAAAGTGAGTTATGATGTTGAAGGAGAAGTAGAAGCAACATCGTCACAAACCGAAAATAATAATGGATCAACAAGACAAAATGCAAAATTAGATTTCTTAGTATTAACTAGTGCTAATAAACCAATATCTGATACATTAACATTCAAATTTGCAAATAAAAAGCATCCTGAGGAAGTTGTTGAGATAACATCAAAAGATGGGATGCTAACTAGTTCCCAACTGTATACAAATGAAGAATATAATATATCTATAAAAGATAATAAAAAATATTCGTTTGATCCAATAGATGTAGTACTTAAAAAAGAAGAAGGTTATTATATTCTTTATGATGCAAAAACAGAACGTATTATAAATCATTTAGACTTAAAAGCCAAAAAAGAGAGTGCTACTTCAACAAGTAAACATTTATCTTTAGATAGTATATCTGCAAAAGTACTAGATAAGAATAATCAAGTATCGGAAAATGTACAATTTAGATTATTTGAATATGATGGAAATATACCTAATATTGTGAAACAACCTAAAACTTCAAAAGATGGAACAGTGACAGTTAAATCAAATGATTTAAAACCAAATACTAAGTATGAGTTAAGAATAGAAAAAAGAGATGTTGCATTTAGTAGGGAAAGTCTAGTATTTACAACTGATGATAAAGGAAGAATAAATAATTTAGATAATAAGGCTGTTACAGATAAAACATCTGATGTAGTTGAATTTAAAGAAGAAGTAAAAAATGATCAAAATGTTAAAGTGGTAAAATCACAGTTTAGAGTTGTTGATGAAAAAGGAAACCCAGTTGAAAATGTTGAATTATCTGTAAGTGGAATAAGAACGAAAATAACTACTTTAAAAAACAGTAAATCAAATAAAAATGGTATAGTTGAATTAGATTTAGAAGGTAAAGTAAATGGAGTAGAATATATAGTTAATGTCTCAAAAAATGATCAGTTTAACTGGGAATTTAAACCAGATTCAATAAATGTAAGTGTATCAGAAGATGGAATAATTGAATATGGTAAAGCAACTAGCTATTCAACTTTTAACTATGAAGGAAAAGAAATACCCGTATTTGTAGTTAAAAAAGTTGATTTAAATCATTTAAAAACTGATTTAGCAAATAAAATAAAAGAAGCAGAAGAAGTTTTAAATACTAAAGATTCAAAACAATTACGTGATTTAGTAACCTCAGCTAAAGAAGAACTTGCAAAACCAGAGACACTACCGATATATGTGAATGGTTATCTTAAAGATATAGAAAAAGAATTAGAAAAAATTAAAAAAGATAGTGCTAGTTCAAAAGAAGAAAAAGACAAAGTGAAAATAGGAACTATTTCACAAATAGTGGTAATGAATAAAGAACAACCAGTATTTGATGAACTAGAATTTGAGTTAGTCAGTAAAAAGAATCCTAATGATGTTATAGCGATAAGAAGTTCTCAGAGTATGCTATCTAATATTAATGTTAAAATGGGAAATGTCTATACGTTAAGAATAAAAAATAGTAAAAAATACTCGTATCAAAAAGATATAGAAATTCATGATGAGGATGGCGAAGCAATACTATTTGTATTAGGTACTGAAGAACCACTTGTTAATATTGATTTAGTTGAGAAATAAGTTCATGATAATTTCTAATAATGATTAATAAAAAAGTAAACCTATATAAGTTAATTTACCAACTTATATAGGTTTTTTCTAATCTTCTAGTCCCGCTAACCTCAATACTCGATCAAAATAAGAGTTGTTTTTTTCTAATTTTTCTTTTGTTTCTTTCACTTGAGTAGGTTCGTCTGTTATTATACCATTTGCAGGACTTTGTAAATATTTAGTAATTAAGCTAGGTTCATTTATTGTCCAAACATAAACACTTTTATTCTGTTTTTTTGCTTGTTCCACTAAACTATTACTAAATGAAAAGTCTTCTATAGCAAAGAAGTCAACATTATTATTAGAAAACTTACCAAACTGGAAAGGAATTATATATCCAGTTTCTAGTTGAGGCGCTTTAGATTCTAATTCTTCCATAATTTTTAAATCTAGGGACATATATTTATAATTTTTTTCTATATCTAACTCTTTTACCTTCTCTAGGAATATATCAACATAGTTATTTGGTTCACCACCATGTGGTTTTAATTCTACTACAAGTTTCATGTTAAGTTCTTTAGCTCTTTTTACATATTCTTCAAAAGATGGTATCTTACTTGTATGACCTGATTGGGAAATAGGTAAACCTACTAATTCATTATATGTCATATCTTGAACTTTTTTATTTATACCTGCAAGACGTTTTAAATTATAATCGTGCATTACTATAAACTTATTATCTTTTGTCATAAGAACATCCATCTCAACATAATCGACTCCAGCTTCAGCTGCAGCTTCAAGAGATTCAATAGAATTTTCTACACCTTTTTCTACATATCCTCTATGGGCAATTGTTTTGATATTGTCATTAACTCCATTAGAGTATAAAGTAAAACCATTAAAAATAATTATTCCTAAAACTAAAACTGTTGATAAGAAAAGAAGAACTCGCGATTTTTTCTTATCTTCTTTTTTATTTATAACCATTTCTTTAGATATCTGATCTTGTTCTATTAATACTGTAATAATTGCGGTTATACTCGTTACTTTAGAAAGGGCTCCAAAGAAAAAGATAGTTGCACTTAGGATAGTAAAGAATACTGTTTCGATAATAAAATTATTGCCTTTTGGATCAATAAAAGCTAATAATGATACTGTTAAACTTACTGTGGTAAATGAAATTATGGCATAAATTAATTCAAATATACCTATAGTAATAAAGAATTTAAATTTACCTTTTTTAGTGAGTCTCCAACTTTCTTTTATACTATCTAAAATTTTCTTATCACTTATAGCTGTTAGAGGAAGAGTAAATATCAATCTAATATGTATATATGTAGATAGTATAACAACAGCAGCTAAAATCAAACTTCCAGAATTAGATTTAGAAAGTTCATCTGTGATAAATTTAGGAATATAAAAATTCTGTGAGAGTATTGATTTTATACCAATATTAGCAACAGGGATAGATAAAATAAAGTAACCAATGAAAAATATGATTTGAATACCTATTAAATTTTTCATTTTCTTCCATGCGTTACCAGCAATGTTACGAATAGAATAGGTGCTCTCTACTAATTGACCGTAAATAGTAAAGGTTAATGTAGAAAATTCTATAAACATAAAAAATGCTGCAGTGAGAATTAAGACTATGAGTAGTATAAAACTAATAGGGTTTGAAATAATATGGTAAATATTATTTTTATCTAGATTATCTTCTCCTGCAAAGTTTAAAGCTAAACGAAATATATTGGAAATTAACCAAATACCACATAGTAATGTTAATTGTAATACGGTAGCGACTGCAAGATAGGTTGATTTATTTTTATAGATATTAGTCCATATTTTGCTAAAAAGCCGTAGAATAGATATATTCATTGAAGTTCCTTCCGTTAAGTTAATTATAAAGCTGCTTTGATTATATCAAAGTTAAAATCCTATAAGCAAGAAATATACTATTTTTTAAAAATCAATCGCTAAAATAATGATTGTTTTTCAGTTTAAAAAAATAAAAATAAAAAATTTAGGTAACGTTACTTTTTTCTATTGACAAATCTACTTAAGTAATATAGAATATAAAAAGTAACGTTACCATTTATATTTTATCGGTTTTTACCGAAGTGTTATTATTAAAAATAAATAAAAATAAAAAAGGAGAAAAAATATAATGGATTTAAAAAAAGTTGTTAATGAAGTTGTAGAACACAGTGGTGGCGAAAGCAACATTCGTAGTGTAGTTCACTGTGCAACACGTCTTCGTTTAGAATTAAATGATGAGGAAAAATATGATAAGGATAAGTTAGAGGATATTGAAGGGGTTAAAGGTGTATTCTTTAATAATGGACAACTTCAATTAATCTTCGGAAGTGGTTTAGTTCAACAAGTATATGCTGCTTATAACGATGCTTATAAAGGAAATAATGTTAATAGTGAAGAAGATTCTTCAGATACAGTAAAAAAAGCAAAAGGAAATCCTATTCAACGTTTTGTTAAAATGTTAAGTGATATCTTCGTACCAATCATTCCAGCGATTGTTGCTGGAGGGTTATTAATGGGGATTAATAACGTATTAACATCTAAAGATTTATTCTATACTGGTAAATCAGTTATTGAAGCTAACCCAAGTATTGCTGGACTTGCTGATATGGTTAACGTTTTTGCTAATGCACCGTTCGTATTCTTACCAGTATTAATTGGTTTTTCTGCAACTAAGCGTTTTGGTGGTAACCCATATCTTGGGGCAGCACTTGCAATGTTAATGGTTCACCCAGATATTATGAACTTCTATACATTTGGTAAATTAGATCCAGCTACTAATCAACTATTAGCACCAGCTGTAGATATTGTTAACCAAAGTGGGCAAGTAGTAGAAGGTTTACAAAAAGTAACAACTCTACAATATTGGGATGTATTTGGATTTAAGATTGCAAAAGTAGGATATCAAGGTACAGTATTGCCTATCTTAGCGGCAGCATGGATTCTTGCGACTATCGAGAAATTCTTACGTCGCGTAACACCATCATGGTTAGATAACTTAACTACACCATTAATTTCATTATTCGTAACTGGATTTGTAACATTTGCATGGATGGGGCCAGTTCTTCGTGAAGCAGGTACTCTACTTGGAGAAGGATTACAATGGTTATACACTAATGGTGGATTTATTGGAGCTGGTATCTTTGGTCTATTATATGCACCAATCGTTATTACTGGTCTTCACCAAAGTTTCGCAGCTATCGAAACTCAATTATTAGCTGCAACAGGACTAACATTTATTTTCCCTATTGCATCTATGTCAAACGTAGCTCAAGGGGCAGCAGTTCTAGCAGTATTAGTATTCTCTAAAAACACAAAAATGAAATCAATTTCTTCAGCATCAGGTATTTCTGCTTTACTAGGTATTACAGAACCAGCGATGTTTGGGGTTAACTTAAGACTTAAATATCCATTCTACGGAGCTATAGCAGGAAGTGCTGTAGGTAGTGCATGGATTGGATTTAACAAAGTATTTGCATCAGCTTTAGGTGCAGCAGGGCTTCCAGGATTCATCTCAATTCCTGCAAATCACTGGTCAGTATTTGCCATTGGTATAGCATTATCATTCATAGTAGCATTCTCAGTAACAGCATACTTCTTCAAAACTAAGAAAGAGCTTGTGAATGCTAGCTAATAATTGGAAGCAAAATCTTCATTTAGAACCAGAAAAAGGTTGGCTAAATGATCCAAACGGACTAGCTTATTTTAAAGGTAAATATCATATATTTCATCAATACTCATATGAAGTAAATGGTGGATTGAAACTATGGTATTACTATACAAGTAGCGATCTTAAAAAATATGAAGATCAAGGCGTATTCTTAACACCAACAATTGAAGAAGAAAAAAGTGGTGTTTACTCTGGAAGTGCTAATGTAGAAGGTGATAAGTTAGTTTTCTATTACACAGGAAATGTGAAATATAAAGGAGATTATGACTACGTTCATGCTGGGCGTGGTCATAATACCATATCATTCTCAACAGAGGATGGAGTAAACTTTACTGAGAAAAAATGTCTTTTAACGACAGATGATTATCCTAATATGTCAAACCATGTTAGGGACCCAAAAGTATTCGAAAAAAATGGTAAAAACTATCTAGTGCTTGGAGCTAGAGATAGTAATGATTATGGATGCTTATTAGTATATGATAATGATACTTTAGAACCATACAAAACTATTTACTCTGAGAAAAATCTAGGTTTTATGTGGGAATGTCCAGACTATTTTGAAGTAGATGGAAAAGAAATCTTTATGTTCTCTCCTCAAGGAATATCTAGAATGTATCCTAATTATGAGAATATGTATCAAATTGGATATTCAGTTGTAGAAGAAGGAATTGAGAATGTAGAAAAAATAAATAACTTTAGTCTATTAGATTACGGTCATGATTTTTATGCTTCGCAAACATTTTTAGATGAAGATAATAATCGTGTACTAATAGGATGGATGTATGTTCCAGATAGTAGTTATACAAACCCAACATCAAAATTTGGATATCAAAACTGTTTAACAATACCTCGTGTAGTAAATTATAAAGATGGTAAAGTACGCCAAACATTGCACAAGTCAGTAAAAGAATTATTAGGAGAAAGTATAAAAGATAGTGATTTTACTGAGAAAACATGGTATTATAAACAAGAGCATGGTCAAGAGTTTGAAATCGAAATAGCTGATTTTAAAGTGAGCTACAATGATAATGAATTAAAAGTAGATTTTGGGACTAGTGGCTATGGTCGTGATAATAGAAATTATAAAGTGAATATAGAAAATGTAGAAATAGTTTTTGATAGTTCATCAATAGAATTATTTGCTAATGACGGATCTTTTGCATTATCAACAAGATTTTATCCAGATAATCACAATGTGAAAATTTCAGCAAATAATTATATAGCACAAAAACTAGGAAAGATAGAAATTAGAGAGGAGAACTAGAATGGCAGTTTTATGTATAGGAGAAATGCTAATTGACTTTATTGGCGAAGGTGTAGGTAAAATCGATACTGTTAAATCTTTTAAAAAAGAAGCTGGGGGATGTGTAGCTAATGTTGCATGTGTCACTCAAAAATTAGGTCATAAGAGTTATCTATTAACATCATTAGGAGAAGATGGCTTCGGAGATTTCTTAGAAAATACTTTAAGAAAAGAAAATGTAGATTGTAAATATGTAAGCCGAAAAGGGCATAGTTTTACACCATTAGCATTTGTATCTTTAGATGAAACAGGAGACCGTTCATTTAGTTTTTACTTCAAAGGTTCTTCAGCTTTAAAAATTAGTAAAGAAGATGTAGAAAAAGTAGATTTATCTGAAATAGAAGCAATTCACTTTGCTAGTATTGCTATTCAAGAAGAATCAAAAGAAAGCCATCATCTTTTATTAAAAAAAGCAAAAGAAGCTGGAGTTCTAATTTGTTTCGATGTTAACTTAAGATTTAATCTTTGGGAAGATAAAAAAGTATATTTAGAAACAATTAAAGAATTTTTACCATATGTTGATGTAATCAAGGTTGCTGATAACGAACTTGAATTTTTAACTGGTACAACAAATATTAAAGAAGCTCTAGAAAAAGACTTTTCACACATAAAAGTTGTTCTTTACACTAAAGGAGAACATGGAGCAGAAGTATATTATCAAGATAAAAAAGCCGTAACAGAAATTCCAAATGTTAGGGCAATAGATACTACAGGGGCAGGAGATGCTTTTGCAGGTTCATTTTTATCAAAACTATTAAATCATAATAATCTTGATGAAATAACAGAAGAAGAATTATCGGAAATGGCTACTTTTGCAACAAACTACGCTAGCTTGACGACGACAAAAACAGGTGCTATTTCTAGTTATTTAACAGAAGAAGAGTATAAAAATTTAATATAAAATAAACTATTAGGTAAATTGACCTTAGAAAATTGTTTAATTATAAATATTTTAATAAAAAATAATATAATTTTATTTATTTTGATTATTTTTTTAAGAGTATTTTAATTAGTTTGGTATTATAGTATTTACATATATAAATATATGATAAGTGAAGTATATTTTATATTTTTGATTATACAGATTCTATAATAATAATTAGAAAAAAAGGAGTATTTTTGATTTACATAACAAAAAATAATAGTTCAAATATTATTGTTTTTTCGGTATAATGCAATTATATTAATATATGAAAAGGAGATAAAACTTTAATGCAAAATTATTCTTTAAAAAATGATTTTTTAGGAGAGTTAATTGGGTCATTTGTCTTAGTTCTTTTTGGAACAGGTGCGGTGGCAGCAGCTGTCCTATATGATGCTCATCAAAGTTTATTCCAAATTGGTATGATTTGGGCATTAGCAGTAACTTTTGGTATTTATATGACTAGACATCTAAGTAACGCTCACTTTAACCCAGCGGTTTCAGTAGCTATGGTACTAACAGGTCGTATGAGTGCAAAGAGATTACCAACTTATGTAGCAGGACAATTTATAGGTTCATTATTAGGAGCTTTAACAGTTTATGGCATATATGGTTCATCAATAGCTCAATATGAAGCTAAGAAAAATATTGTTAGAGGTACTTTTGAATCTGTAACAACAGCGAAAATGTTTGGTGAATATTATAACCAACCAGGTGGATATAATATATCTATGCCACTTGCTTTTGCAGTAGAGGCTTTAGGAACGTTTTTATTAGTACTTATTATTTTCTTATTTACAGAAGGTGCAAATGTAGGAAGACCAAATGATAATACAGCTCCAATTTTAATAGGGTTAACAGTAGGATCACTTCTTGCGCTATTAGCATCAATTACACAAGCTGGTATGAACCCAACACGTGACTTCGCACCACGTTTAGTAGCGTGGATGTTCGGTTGGGGTAGTGCAGCATTCCCAGACTCAAGTGGAGGCTTCTTCTGGGTATATATTCTTGCACCACTTATTGGTGGTATTCTAGCTGGATATTTCTTTACAAAAGTATTAGAGCCAGCTATGAAAAAACAATCAGAACTAAATAAATAAAATCACACAAATAAAATATACTTTTAACTAAAGGAGAGAGTTAATATGTCAAACAAAACAGATTTAATTTTAGTAGGTGGCTTTTTAGGAGCTGGGAAAACTAGTCTTTTATGGGAAGTTGCAAAACGTTTGAACTCAAAAGGACGTAAAGTAGGATTAATTACTAATGACCAAGCTAGTGAATTAGTAGATACTTCATTTTTAGAAACAAATAATGATATTGTTGAAGAAGTAAGTGGAAGCTGTTTCTGCTGTAACTTTGGTGGATTTGCTGAAGCAATTGCACACCTTCAAGAAGCTAATAACAGTGATATTATTTTAGCTGAACCTGTTGGTAGTTGTACAGATTTATCTGCAACAATTATGCAACCATTAAAAGAAAAATATAGCGATAAAGTTAATTTAAAACAATTAACAGCATTAGCAGATCCAACTCGCCTAAGAGCTGTACTAAAAGATCACTCAAATCCTGGAGATTATATTATCTATAAACAATTTGAAGAAGCAGATGTAATCTTAATTAATAAAACAGACTTATTATCAGAAGCTGAGTTATCTGAATTAGTAGAACAAACTAAAAAAGAATTCAACAATGAAAATGTACTTACAGCAAGTGTTAAAACTGGTGAAGGACTAGATGAATGGTTTAACTATATCGTTAATAGTGAAAAAGAAGTAGGACGTAGAATAGTTGAAGTTGACTATGATACATATGCTGATGGGGAAGCGCTATTTGGTTGGTTAAATGGAACATATAGTGTAGCGAAAGAAGAAAACTTCAATGAACTTGCGGCTGCATTTCTAGCTAATTTAGGTGAACGTTTTGACTCACAAGGATTAAACGTAGGACACGTTAAATTCTTATTACAAGGTAAAAACGAAGGTATTGTAGGTAATATCGTTGGTAAAAAAGAAACTGGAAGTTTACGTACTCTAGATAGTAAAAGTGATGATGTGTACTTAACAGTTAATGCACGTGTTGAAGTGCACCCAGATACTTTAGTAGAAATAGTTAAAGAAGAAGTAGAAAGAGTATTCAGTGCTGTAGGTTATAAACAAGAAAAACTTAATGCACTTATTCCTGGACGACCAAATCCTACATTTAGATATAGAGAAATCGTTAAGCTGTAATTTTAGTAAAAAAATAATAATTATGGTAGAATATCAATAAGTAATAGTTGCTTGGATGCTGATTCAAGCAACTATATTCTTAGAGGAGGAAGATGCATGTCAAATAATAATTTAAAAATTAGATTATCTGTAGATTCTTTTTATGATAATATTTCAAAGAAAAAACAAAAAACTAAAATTGACCCTAAACAACTAAGTAAGTCATTAGGTTATGATGAAAAAATTATTAATGAGTTTCCTGACGAAATTAATATGGGGTTATCATGTGGAAACCCAGTTAATCATTTGAAAATAAAAGAAGGTCAATCTCTTATTGACTTAGGTTGTGGAGCAGGAATGGATATCTTTATTACAAAGATGAAAAATCCAAAAGTAGGAACTTTATATGGGCTTGATAGATTAGATTCTATGTTAGAAAAAGCTAAAAAAGTTCGAGACAATAAGAAGTTCGATAACATTGAGTTTATAAAAGGAGAATTAATTGATATTCCTTTAGAAGATAATTCAGTAGATAGAGTAATAAGTAACTGTGTTATTAACTTAGAACCTGATAAACAAAAAGTATATGATGAAATATATCGAATACTAAAAGATGATGGTATGTTTGTAATATCTGATATTCTTCTTAAACAAGAATTACCAACAGAATGGAAAAACTCTGAAAAGCTGTACTGTACTTGAGTTGCAGGTGCTCTTCTGGAAGAAGAGATGGCGAATATAATAAAAAAAGCAGGATTTACAAAGTTCCAAATTATTAATTCTGATGTAACAGATGAATATGCTGAAAAATGGGGTTATGGTAAAGGGATGAAAGACTATATCCAAAGTGGTTTATTAATTGGTAGAAAATAAACTTATAATGAAGTAAGGTTACAAAAAACTTACTTCATTAATTTTGGTAAGTTATGTAAATAATATTAGTTCTTTAAACTTGATTTTAGTTACTTTTACTATAATTAGAATGAAATATATTATAGATTGGAGTGTAAGGAATGAGGGTATTACTTGCAGAAGATGAAAGAGATTTGGCTGATGCACTCGAAGCAATGCTAAAACACAATAATTACTCGGTTGATACTGTAGATAATGGACAAGACGCCTTAGACTATCTAATGTTGGATGACTATGATGGAGCAATATTAGATGTTATGATGCCTAAGATGGACGGCGTAACAGTAGTTCAAAAATTAAGGGAAAATAAGAAAAGCACACCAGTATTATTACTTACTGCAAAATCAGAGATAGAAGACAAAGTATATGGTTTAGACAGCGGTGCTGATGATTACCTAACAAAACCATTTGTAATTAAGGAGTTGTTAGCTAGAGTTCGTTCAATGACAAGAAGACAGACAACATTCACTAGTAATGTTTTAGAACTTGGGAATGTAAGTCTAAGTAAATATACTTTTGAGCTTTCTACTGAAAAAGATAAGGTGAGATTATCTAATAAAGAATATCAAATGATGGAAATGCTAATGCGTAATCCAGGTAATGTAATTCAAACGGAGCAATTTTTAGAAAGAATCTGGGGTTACGATAGTGATTCAGAAATAAATGTAGTATGGGTTAATATTTCATATTTAAGAAAAAAATTAAAAGCATTAGATGCGAATGTACAAATTAAAGCAACTAGAAATGTTGGGTACACATTGGAGATAGTAGATGTTTAAGAGTCTTAGAAGAAAGTTTGTTGCAACATCAGTAGCTAGTGTAGCGGTAGTAATAATTTTAATGGCGAGTACTTTGAACTTTATTAACTATTACAAAATGGGGCAGAGGGTAGATGATTCATTATATGAAGCATCAAAATCCTCAGCCCTAGTAACTATTTTTAGTGATGGTGAAGAAGATATGATAGTTACAAAAAATACAGCTTCAAAAACGCCGAACAATAATGGATTCTCCATCGCTAAAATAGATGAAAATAAAAATGTAATTCGTTCATATCGTGATGACGTGTTAATTAAAGGTAAAGATGACCTTCAAAAGCTAGTAACAGAGGCTTTAAAAGAATCTGATACTAGTGGTTATGTTGGAACATATAGATATTTAAAAGTAAATAATGATGCAGGTAACTTAGTATTATTATTAAATACTCAGCGTGATTTAGATTCATTCCATGCGTTTATGAGAAATAGTATTATTGTTTCGTTAATAGTTATTCTTTCAGTTTTTATTTTATTAGTATTAATTTCTAAAAAAGTAATAGCACCTATTCAACAAAGTTACCAAAAACAAAAGCAATTTATTACTGATGCGAGTCATGAATTAAAAACACCATTAGCGATAATACGCTCTAATACCGATGTACTAGAGTTGGAAAATGGAGACTCAAAATGGACGAAAAATATTCAAAACCAAGTTGATAGATTAACTAGTTTAGTAAATAGTCTAGTAGTGTTTAGTCGTATGGAAGAAAAAGATACAGTAGAAAAAGTTAAATTTAACTTATCTGAGGCATTACATGTAAGAATCGATGATTTTGAAGAACTTGCGAGTTTCCAAAAGAAACATTTTAACGCAGATATTGATAATAACATATTTTATAGAGGGGAACAACAAGCTATTGTTCAACTAATGGACATATTATTAGAAAATGCAATAAAATATGCTACTAAAGAAACGAATATTAATGTAACCCTAAAGAAAAATAAAAAATATGCCACAATGAAAATTTCTAATAAAGCTAGTGTTAAAAAAGGTGATTTAAGAAAAGTATTTGATAGATTTTACCGTTTGGATGAATCTAGAAATAGTACTATAAAAGGCTATGGTATTGGTTTATCTATGGCTAAACTAATAGCTGAAAAACACAAAGAAGTAATAAAAGCTTATGCTCCAGAAGATGGAATTTTCGAAATAGAAATGCGATTCACATTAGATGATAGAAGATAAAATAATAGATAGAACTTAAAATAAAAATAGTTTTAAGTTCTATTTTTATTTTAAAAAATATAAAATTAATCTTAAAAAGCTAGTATATAAATGAAAAAATTAGTATAATATACTTATATGAATTAATAATATAAGTAATTAAATTTTGTATTTATAATCACTTTTAAGAGTAAGGAGGAAATTAAAATGATAAAACATCTTGTTGAGTTGGGATTTAGAATATTTGTTCTAGCAGGAATAGTTTATATGGTCAGCAAAGGTTACACTGATTTTAGCACAAATACAATAATAATTTCATTAGGATTATTAGTAATTATTGGCTTACCGTTTTTAATAAAAGTTTTTAATAAAGAATTAGTAAATGGTAAAAAAGATTATGGTACAAGTATAGTATTTGCTAACTATGTATTATTAGCGTTCCTACTATTTGAAGCATTTATCAATAGAGAATTTGTTAGACAACATATAGTAGTGTTAGTTGTAGTATTTATTGTTCAAGCAGCATTAGCATCTAGTGATTTTACTGCAGTTTCAAAGAAAAAAAGAGGATAATAATATAAATTTAAATAATGATTGGAGTTGTGAAATATGAAACCTTTTAAAAGAACAGTAGAAAAAGTATTGTCTTGGATAGCAAATGTATTTTTAATATTGTTTACTGGAGTACTTTGGTATATGCACAGTAGAGATATACTGCATGATCAAGGATTTGTTGTTAAATTTAAAGAAGAATTAGCAAAACGTCCAAATACCAATATCGGTTACACAGCAGATGAGTTAATTAATCAGATGGCATTGGGGCTTAAGTATTATACAGTATTTTATATAGTATTAACTATTATTGCGATAATAGCGACAATTACAATAAAAAAACGTATTGTTGCCGGTGTATTACTTTTACTAGTTGCAATAATAACAGCAATTACTTCAGGAGGAGTATTAATACCTTGTTATTTATTACACTTTATAGCTGCAATAATGCTATTTGTTAGAAAAGAACCAGCACCTTTAGGTTTAAATCAAGAACATATAGAGAGAGTTAATTATCTATAAAAAATTAATAGAAATAAGATTACATTAAATTTTTAATTTAGGTAATCTTATTTTTAATTTCTAAGAATTAATTTATATTTTATTTGCAAAAGTGAAGATAATATGGATAAAATAGTATATGAAATTTTTATTAATGGGGATTATATGGTATAATTTAGAGAGATAAATTGTAGAAGGATAAACTATTGTGAGATATAATTATAATAACGAAGTAATAAAAAAATTAAATATTACACAATTCATAAATAAGAATAATTTTAATAATGAAAATTATAACTTAGCTATATTTTGTGCATTAAGTGCAGTTTATGAGCACTATAAGAAGGATGTAAAAGATATATCTACAACATCTTTATTATTAGGTGATTACTATAGCTTTGAATATTATAGTTTACTTCAAAATGATTTAGATAAATTAAAATTGTTAACAAATGTTATGAAAAAAGGATATTTAGATTTAATTAATAATAATATTAGCTTAAATAAGTTCGTTATTAATATAATTGAAGTATGGTTTAGATTTTATAATTTTACGTTTGAAGATAAAGATTTGACAGAATTAACTAGCTTATAGATGGAGAAAACAATGTTAAAACAATATGATGAACTAGTTCAGGAAGTCCTAGAAGATATTTTTGTTATTACTAAAAGTGAAGATGAAAAATTAAATCAGGTAATAAAAAAGTACTTTTCAGCAGGAGGGAAGCGAGTTAGGGTATTGCTTCTGTTGATTTGCTCGAAACTAGGGGACTTTAATAACAATAAAAAGAATATTATACGAATGGCTAGCATTGTTGAAATTATCCATACGGCTAGTCTTATTCATGATGATATAATAGATAAAGCTGAAACTAGAAGAGGAAATATTACTTTAAATAAAGAGTTTGGAGATGAGTTTGCCCTTTTAGTTGGTGACTATCTTTTTTCAATTGTCCTAAGGGAAGTTTCAGAATTTGAAAATGAGCTTATACATAGTTATTTAGCAACCACATTAAAAGAGCTCTGTATAGGAGAATTAATTCAAGAAGATGGTTTGTATAATTTAAATACAAGACGCTTAGATTATTTGAGGAAAATTAAAAGAAAAACTGCTATTTTAATTGCTTTTGCTACAGTTTCTGGAAGCATAATTTCAGGAGCTAAAAAAGAAGATGTAGATAGTAGTTATAGATTTGGGTACTATTTAGGAATGAGTTATCAAATAATTGACGACTATTTAGACTTTGCTGGAGGAACTGCCTCATTAGGAAAAGAAACTGGTCAGGATCTTGTTAACGGTAATATAACGCTACCTGCCCTAATAGCTAAAGAGAAAAACGAAAATTTATTTTTAGATTTTAATAGAAGTATTAATCTTGAGAAAAAAAATGTGATTATAGATTATATTAAAAATAATAAAGATATTTTAGATGAAACTCTAAGTATTAGTCAAAGATATTTAGATAAAGCAGAAAACAGTATTGCTGAAATAAATGAAGAAGTAAATAAAGAATTAATCTTTATTATGAATAGATTAGCAAGGAGAGAAAATTAGAATGGAAATAGAACAATTTTTAAATGAATTAGAAAATATTGACTTTGAATCGATTGATAGAGAACAACAAGAAAGTTTTCGAACTATATTATTAGACAATGGTTTATTTGACAAAGCATTAGAATTATCAGAAGTTATTTATAATCAAAATAAAGAAGATGATGCAGCGATAGAAAGTTATGTCCACAACTTAATGTATCTAGATAAAAAAGATGAAGCGTTAGTGGTTCTTTATAATTCACCGAAGACACCTGCTGTATTGTATTTAGAAGGATTAATCTATAAGGAAGATGAACTTTTTGAAATTGCAGAAGAAAAATTTGTTCGTGCTAGAGAACTAACAGATGTAAAAGAAGCCGTTAGAGCTATAGATAAAGAATTAGTTGCAATTTATTTGGAAACAGGTCGTGAAGAAAAAGCAAAAGACATGAGCGAAAAAATATACCATGAAGAACCATCATTAGAAAATTTCCAAGTAGCGTTTGATAACTTAATAGCTTTAGGTATGTTTGAAGAGGCAATTAATTTTTATAAAGATTATGGTAAAGATTATGAAGATCCAAATGTAATATTTGCAGCAGCATTTGCTTACAACCAAATGCAAGATTTAGAAAATTCTAAATTGTGCTTATTAAAAATTATTTCAATAGCTCCAGATTTCCCAGAAGCATACTTACATCTAGGACATATGTCTAAAGGAGATGAAGCTAAAAAATACCTTGAGAAATACATAGAGTTACAAGGTTTAGCAATGAGTGCATACTTACACTTAATCTCTTTATATAAAGAAGATCGTGAATATGATAAAACAAGAAACTTAATGAAAAATGTACTAACTTCAATGGGAATTTCAGAAGAAACTCTATTTATTTCTATAAATGCATTGAAATCTTTATATGAATATGATAAAATTCATGAGTTATATACTCAACATGCATTAATCCAAGATGATCCTATTCTTTTAGGAGCAGCACTAAATGCACTATCTGAAGAAGAGGATTACATCGATTTTGTTGCAGAAGAAGCTATAAGATATTACGAATTATTACATGATGAACCTACATATCCTGAGACATTGAAAAATGTTTATGCCTTAACTGGAAATCAAGAAATTCTAGAAATAATTAAGCATTTTGAGCATCACCATGGACCTCATGGTCATCATCATTAAGAAAAAATAATAATAGTAGAATGGAGGTGTAATATGAATTATAGTTTTAAAAATATTTATTCAAAAGCAAAAGTAGCAGTTGAAACGGATAGATATGTTATTTATCAAACATTAAAATCTAAATTAAACTTTAGTGGTAATTATCTTCTTATGAAGAAAGAAGCGGAAACTATAGAAGACTTAGAATATTATATAACGTCTTGTCGAAACTTTTTCCGTGATAAAGGTGTTGATTTTATTCATATTGCTTCCTCAGAAAATACTAGTCTTCCTAAAAAACTTAATAAATATTTAAAAAAACAGGGGTATAATGAAATTAATTTGGATTTATATCACTTAGATATTAATGATTTTATAGAGCAAGAGGAAACAGAGTATACTGTAGAATATTTACAAAAGAAAGATCTTAGTAAATATTTAAAATTCCAGTATAAAATTGATATTGAATCAAGTAATGAAGAATGGGCAGAACATAATCAGGAATTACTGTATGATGAGATTCGTTCAGAAAATATTAAACAATTAGTAGCAAAAGATGAAGATAAAATTGTTGCTGCTGTAAACATTATAGTAAAAACAGATTATTTTGAAATAGATAATCTTTATGTTAGTAAAGAATATAGAAGAAGGGGTATAGCAATGCAACTATTAAGCTATGCTATAAAAAATGAAAATAAGGCTAATATAGTTTTAGTTGCAGATGCTAATGATACACCTAAATATATGTATGAAAAAGTAGGATTTAAGAAAATTTCAGAACAAGATTTTTATTTAAAATCGAAACTTTAATATCTATAATAAAGGTACCTAATATAAAAAGATAAAGGTATCTTTATTTTGTGGATATAAATTTTTTAAGAATATTCAAAAAAAAATTATTGATGTACTAAAAAAACTGTAGTAAACTTATATTATGAGTGTTTTGGCGAAGGAAGTGAGAAAAAGAGAAAATGAAAAAAATATTTAAAAGAATATTAAAGTTCTTTATTGAAACATCTGTAGTAATATTAATGACCTATGTTGTTTTTTCAGCTGGAGAATATTTAAAAGCAAAAAAAGATGCTGAAAAAGGTCAGAATAATAGTGTTCAACAAATAGATAATAGTGAACAGAAAGAACAAGAAAAAGAACAACAACCAGCTCAAGAAAAGAAAAAAATGAGTAAAATTGAGTTAGATGAAGCTATGAATAAAATAATAGCAAAATATAAAGGTAATAATGAAATTGGAATAGTATACAAAAACTTTTCAACGGGTTATAGATATGCTGTAAATGATGATAAGTATTTTACTGCAGCAAGTACAGTAAAAGTTGCCTATGCTATGAAAGTTTACGATAGAATCAAAAAAGGTGAACTATCAGAAGATACAGATATACCATATAATAGTAGTGACCTAGAGGAAGGTGCAGGAGATATTACTAACAAACCTAAAAAAAGTAGCTACAAACTTGATTATGTTATCCAAAATATGATTCAATTTTCAGATAATACTGCGACAAAAATGATTTCAGGTAGTAATTCTAGTGCGCAAACTACTTTAATTAACTATTTTGCTGAACTAGGAGTAACTCTTCCAGCAAAAGAAGCCAAAAACAATAGAGTAACACCAAAAATGATGGAAGCATTATGGACAAAACTATATAATGAGAGAGATAGTTATACAAAACTTCTTGAATACTTAGAAAACTCAGAAGATAGCGAGTGGATAAAAAAAGGAATTCCAAATAAAAAAATAGCTAGTAAATATGGTGGAATAAGTACATATATGCATGATACAGCAATAGTATTTGGAAATGAAGATTATATGTTGTTAATTTACACTAATAATTTAAGCCATTCTGGAGATAGTATTGCAAAAATGGCTAAATCAATTAATGAATTAACTGATAGTAATATGTAAGCGGTAAAGAGGATAGTAGAAATGCTATCCTCTTTATTTTTTTGAAAATCAGTGTGAAATCGATGTACTTACTTAATTAAATATGATATAATAATCTAGTTATATAAAAAAGAGTATATAAAAATGAGAAAACAAGGAGAAATAAATGACAACATTTGAAGAATTAGGAGTCAGTAGAGAAGTAGTAGAATCACTTTCAAAAATGAACTTCCAATCTCCTACTGGTATTCAAACAGAAACAATTCCATACGTATTTTCGGGAATTGATATTCTAGCCCAAGCGCAAACAGGGTCAGGAAAAACTGGTGCATTTGGGATACCAATCGTAGACATTGTAAGAAGAAGTGAAGAACTACAATCACTAGTGTTAGCTCCTACAAGAGAATTAGCACAACAAGTTGGTGAGCAACTAAGATTAATGGCACGTGCTAAAGGATTAAAAGTAAGCATAATTTTTGGTGGAACAAGTATTGAACGACAAATACAAGACCTTAAAAAACGTCCACAAATAGTTGTAGGTACACCAGGTAGAGTAATTGATCATATCAATAGAAGAACATTGAAACTAGATAATTTAACACATCTAGTATTAGATGAGGCTGATGAAATGTTAAATATGGGATTCATAGAAGATGTGAGATTTATCCTATCTAAAATAACATCAAATCACCAAACATTATTATTCTCAGCTACTATGCCAAAAACAATTATGGAACTTTCTAAAGACTTTATGAAAGACTATAAACTTATAAAAACAATGAGTGATGAGGATTTAAATCCAGACATCAAAGAATATGCAACAATAGCTAGAGAAAATGAAAAATTAGAAACATTGATTGGATTTTTAGATGTTCAAAACCCTAATTTAGCAATTGTCTTTGGACGTACTAAACGAAGAGTAGATGAATTATCTAGTGCTTTAATCGCAAAAGGTTACTTAGCTGAAGGGTTACACGGAGATATCACACAATCTAAACGTTTAGAAATCTTACGTAAATTTAAAAATAATTCATTACAAATATTAGTAGCTACAGATGTAGCAGCACGTGGGATAGATATTAGTGATGTAACACATGTTTACAACTTTGACATTCCTCAAGACACAGAAAGCTATACACACAGAATAGGTAGAACAGGTAGAGCAGGGAAATCTGGTGTTGCGGTAACATTCTTAAATCCAATTGAGATGCCATATCTAAAAGATATAGAAAATTCTCGTGGTGAAAGAATGAAAATGCTTAGACCATATACAAAAGAAGAGGTTAAAAAAGCACGACAAAACAGATTATTTGAGGAAGTAGTATCTGAACTTTCAGATAACCATGTAGAATTAAATAGTTTAGCTAATAAATTATTAGCGGAAGCTAATGCAGAAAAAATAATAACAGTACTATTAAACAAGCTTATTAATGATAAAAAAGAAGTTGATGTTGAACTTTCATTTGAAAAACCACTTCCTAGAAAACAAGAAAAAGGAAGAGGTTCTTCTAGATCAAATAATAGAAGAAGACGCTCTGATAATAGAGATAGAAAACCTAAAAATGAAAGACGTAGTACTGATAAAAAATTCTTCGACAAAAAAGGAAGAAGAATGCAAAATAAATAAAATTCAAATACTAAATTTGAATGATAAAGGCCATCAAGTATATGGTCTTTATTTTTTTCCCTCATTGATGTAGAATATAATTAGTGGTTAATAAAATTTCTTTTTTATAAAAAAATAGAAGTTTTTTACTTGAATGGAGGAATAAAAAATGAGAGTTGAACTAGTTTCTGTAGGAACAGAATTATTATTAGGGGATATAGTAAATACTAATACTGCATACTTATCAAAAGAATTAGCAGCACTAGGTATAGGAGTATATCGTCATACTACAGTTGGTGACAATCATGATAGATTGATTGATACTCTAAAAACAGCATTTTCAGAAAATGATACGGTTATTATTACTGGAGGATTAGGTCCTACCGATGATGATATCACAAAAGAATGTGCTGCAGAATATTTTGGTCGTGATTTTTATTTTCATGAATACTCATGGGTAAAAATACTAGAAAGAATTGCGCGTTCTGGAATGAGTACGGTAACTAATAATAACAAAAAACAAGCAATGATACCTGATGGAGCAATTATATTAGAGAACTTTTGTGGAACAGCACCTGGTATAATTTTAGAAGAAGAAAATAAAAGAATTATATTAATGCCTGGGCCACCTAGAGAAATGAAAGATATGTTTGAAAAAAGCGTAAGACCATATCTTCAAAAATTTAGTACTAAAAAATTTGTTTCTAAATATGTACGTTTCTATGGAATAGGAGAATCACTACTTGAGACAAAAATTAAGCATATTTTAGATAGCCAAGATAATCCTACTCTAGCTCTATATGCAAAAACAGGGGAGGTATTATTAAGAATAACTGCTAGTGCAGATTCAATTGAGGAATGTGAAAAATTAATAGATGCTCAACTTAAAGAGATAGAAGAAATAGTAGGAGATAAAATCTATTTAGTTGGAGGAGAAGATATATCTTCTAGTCAAACAGAACTACATAATGTAGTAGCTGGATTACTTATAGAAAACGAGCTTACTATCTCAATTGCTGAATCACTAACTGGTGGAAGACTAACTTCTATGTTAGTAGATAAAAGTGGTATTTCAAGCTCATTATTAGAAGGTATAGTTTGCTATTCTAATAAATCTAAAGTTTCTGCTTTAGGTGTGAAAGAGGAAACTTTAGAAAAATATGGAGCAGTTAGTGAGCAGACAGCTAAAGAGATGGTTCAAGGTATTGCCAAAAGACTTAATAGTGATATAGCAGTAGCAACTACAGGAATTGCTGGTCCAAATAGTGATGAGAGTGGAAAGCCTGTTGGATTAGTATATATAGCGACATATTACAAAGGTGATATAAATGTTGCTGAGGTAGAATTTGTTGGAAATAGAGAGCTAATTCGTACAAGAGCAAGCGTTGAAGCATTAAATGAAATAAGAAAAATTATTTTAAAAAATACATAGTTTTTGCTTGTAAAGTTCAAATATTTTTTGTATAATTAATAAAAATATAATATAAAGAAAAAGAGGAGATTTTATGTATACGATAAACTTATCTAGTTTGGAGTCCCCAGATCCCAGGTTCTCGCAAGATGATGAATATTCCCAGGACTTCAATACAGAAATAGACTATGAAGATGAAATTTTAACTGATTATGCTGATGAAAGTTATAATGAGGTAGAATTCAACACTCCAGATGAGGAGTTTTTAGATTACTCTAATGAGATGTTCCTTTACAAGGAGTATTCGTATGATTTTGCAGACGATTATGACTACGAATATGATGAAGTTAGTATATCTAATGATCAAATAATGTTAGAAAATATAAGTGAAATATAGTTAACATTTAAAGAATATACAACAGGGGTTTTTGCAAGTAATTAATATATACTTACAAGAATCCCTGTTTTTTATAACGTAATTTTTAGCTATATTTAAGAAATATTTATTATAATAATTGACGAAAAATTTTATAGATAATATAATAATTATTACGAGAAAGGGAAATTAAGAAAGGAGGAGAATAAATTTGAAAAAAACTATTATTACAACATTTTTATGTATGAGCAGTTTTATTGTTTTTGATAATGTAGCGAAGGCTGATTATATAACAGATTATAATACATCAGTAGAAGATACTGTATTTCAAAAAAGTATGTTTAATTTTGATTTAATACCGGAAACATCAAATTATTCTCTTCCAACAATAGATAAAAACATTTCTACACAAAATATTACCGAACTAGATTATACAGCAGAACTACTAAGTTATAAAAAAAATGCACAAAATTTCCTGATATTTTATTCACTGGATGAAAAAAAAATCCCAACCGAATTATTCAGGATAAAACTAGAGAAAAGTGGTAGTGGTAAGATAGTTAATAGAAGCCTATTAAATATGATTAAACCAAATTCAACTTTAATAATGAATGTTATGAGTTTCGATATTAATAATGGAAAGATAGAAAATACAAAATATTCTAAGACTAGTAAAGAATATTATACTCAAAAAACTATTAATCTTATTGTAAAAGAAGGCGATAAAAAAGTTGTAACTAAACAAGTCACTTTGATTAATGAACCTAAAGATGGCAAAGTGTTAGTAATTCCTTATGAGTTAGAGAAGTACCATAAGCCAGACAAGTACTATTCATACACTAATGAGAAGGTAACAGTAGACGGCCAAGAGTACAATATCAATAATTTAGAAATACCATTTAATGCTAAAGAGATAGTTCTAGATCTTGCCAAAAATGAAGAATTTTGGCAAAAAGTATCAGTAACATATCCATCGAAATATAAAGATAAAAATACTGAATATAGTATCAAGAAAAATTCAACTATTGCTGAACTTGTGAAAGAAACAAAATTACCTCATGAATTTGAAAAAAATAGTGATTATACTTTTGATGGTTATTATATAGATGATAAGAAAATAACACAAAATGATACAACACCAATCAAAGAGGGACAAAGTATAAAAGCAGTCTTTAAAACAAAAGTTATCTTAGATAATGGAAAAGATAAAAAAGAAGTAACTCTGTTAACGGGGCAAAAACTTAGTGAGATAGATACAAGTTACTTTGAAAAAGATAAGTACTATATAGAAAACTATACTCTATATGATAAAGAAACTAATGAAAAGATTAAAGATGTAAGTAACTTACAAGATGAGACTATAGATAATAGTATTATAGTAAAAGCAAATTACAAAGAAAAACAACATACTTTAAGTGTTCGTCAAGATGAATATAATAAACGTTTTGGAAGAGTAGATAGCAGTATTAACGATAAAGACTTTACTTGGAGCGAAGTTAAGCCTGTAGGAGACTTATTAAAAGAATTAAGAAGCAAGATAAAACCAAGTACCGGCTATGAAACAGTATTTAGAATTAATAAAAATGTAGTAAAAGATAGTGATTATATTACTAAAGATGTAGTATTAGAAATTTACTTTAAAAAGAATGAATCTGACTGGGTTACTGTCCGTTTCAACGGAAGAGGAATAGATAAGTTCTTATCTGATGGTCAAGAGATTCTAGCAAATACAAGATTAGATACCATGATTAACCTACCGTCATCTACAGGTGAAACATCTAGAGAGTTTTTAGGTTGGAGAGCTAATGATGATTATTTAATAGTTGGAGAGGATTCAAAAACTAAGAAAGTTTCTAAAGAAAAACTACTACAAACTAACGAACTTGGGTCAGTTGTTACAGAAAAAGGTAAAAGTTTGGAATTCACTGCAGTTTATAGAGAAATCTTTAAAGTTGAATTCACTAAGACACAGACAGGAAATATATTACTAGCAAAAGACAACTCAAACATACTAGAAGTTGATGAATTTAATAGTATAGGAGATTCAACAAAAGATAATAAGCTAATTATAGATCCAAGAGCTGGGTACAAACTATCTCATTTTGTTGCAGAAACAAATGTTAAGGTTAAAACAGACAAAGGTTCAAAAGAAATATTTGCAGGTCAAAAAATAGAGGAAGAAGATATTTATAATATAATACCTACTTCTGATTTAAAACTAACACCAATTTTTGAATTTTCTTTATGCCCATCTGGTTTAGAAGAAATGATTGAAAATAATAAGATTAAAACTGTGGAAGATGCATTAACGTTAGAATTTGAATCAAAAGAAGATATAAGGAAAATATTAGGTCCATTATACTATCTAAGATAAAAGAATAAAGAGCTTTGGAAAATCCAAAGCTCTTTTTTATATGTTTGAAAGAAAATCTTCTACTTCTTGTTGAGTTTTTGAAAACTTAGAAACAAAACGGCTTACTTCTTTATTGTTTTTATATGCAACAAAAGAAGGGATACCCATAACATCTAAAGCTTCTGTAATCTCAGAGAAGTCATCACGATTAACATATACAAACTTAATATCGCTAAATTTATTTACAGTATCTTCAAAAAATCTATCCAACATTACACAATCTGGACACCATGGAGCAGAAAAAACAAATACTACTTTCTCATTATTCTCTTTAAATGTTTTAAAATCATCAATTGTTGATAATTTTTCAATATAACTAAACATATAATCACCTCATATAATAATATAGTAATATTATAGCACTAAAAAGGTGGGAAAGCATAGTAGAATTTTCTATATAGGAGTTTTTTGACTACAAACGTAAGCATATTTATTGAATAATGTTTTTAAATAATGCATAATATAATTGTTAAAATTAAAAAATAAGAATTTAGTAGAGTAAGCTATTATTTTACTAAAGAAGAGAGGTAGAGATATGTCTAAACATTATGACTACATTGCAATAGGTGGAGGAAGCGGAGGAATTGCTTCTATCAATCGTGCTGCAATGCACGGAGCAAAAGCTCTATTAATTGAAGGAAATGAACTAGGTGGAACATGTGTAAATGTCGGATGTGTCCCTAAAAAAGTTATGTGGCATGCATCTCAAATTTCAGAGAGTTTAAAATTATACGCAAATGACTATGGATTTACATTTGGTGATGTAGAGTTTGATTTTTCTAAACTTGTAGATAATCGTTCTGCATATATTGACAGAATACATGGTTCGTATGAACGTGGACTAAGCAATAACAAAGTAGATGTAATAAGAGGATATGCTAAATTTGTTAACAAAAATACTGTAGTAGTAAATGGTGAACAATACACTGCAGACCATATACTTATAGCTACTGGTGGACAACCTACTATTCCAAATGTGGAAGGTGCTGAATATGGTATTACTTCTAATGAAGTCTTCGCATTAAAACAATTACCAAAACGTATCGCAGTAGTTGGAGCAGGGTATATCGCTGTTGAATTAGCAGGAGTGTTTAACGGTCTAGGTGTTGATACACATCTTTTTGTTCGTCGTGATAGACCGCTAAGAACATTTGATAAAGATATCGTAAATACGTTAGTAGAAGTAATGGAAAAAGAAGGTCCAAAACTTCATACACAAGCTATTCCTAAAAAAGTAGTTAAAAATGCTGATGAAAGTTTAACACTAGTATTAGAAGATGGTCGTGAAGAAACTGTAGATTTATTAGTTTGGGCAATTGGTAGAAAACCATTAACAGAAAATCTTAACTTAGAAGTTACAGGAGTAGAATTAGATGAACGTGGATACATCTCAACTGATAAATATCAAAATACTAATGTGGAAGGTATTTATGCAGTAGGTGATGTAACTGGTAGATTAGCTCTAACACCTGTAGCTGTTGCGGCAGGACGTCGTTTATCTGAAAGATTATTCAATGGGAAAACTGATGAGCACCTAGATTATACTAATGTTGCAACTGTTGTGTTTGCACACCCACCTATTGGATCTATTGGTTATACAGAAGAACAGGCTATTAAAGAGTTTGGTGAAGAAAATATCAAAGTATATAAATCATCATTTACACCAATGTATTCAGCTGTAACAAGCAATAGACAACCTAGTGTTATGAAATTAGTAGTATTAGGTGAAGAAGAAAAAGTAATAGGATTACATGGTATTGGATTTGGTGTCGATGAAATGATTCAAGGATTTGCGGTTGCTATAAAAATGGGAGCAACAAAACGTGACTTTGACAATACAGTAGCTATCCACCCTACAGGGTCTGAAGAATTCGTAACAATGAGATAATTATTAAAAGTATGTTTAGTTAGAAAATAAACTAAGCATACTTTTTTATTTTATTTGATAATAAATTTTTGTAAAGGTATAATATAAGTAGGGAGGGGATATCTATGAAAAAAATTCTAAAAATATTATTTATAGGAATATTCGCAGTATCATTATCTACAGGATGTGTTGATAAATATAAAGATACAAAAAAAGAAGTAGAGAATAATATTATGGAAGATAATTCTCAGGATATATCAAAAAAATGGATTTCAGCTAAAGATATAGATAGTATTAAACTTAATAATATAAGAAGCAATGTGAAAATCTATTATCATAATGATGATAAAATTTTAATAAAGGGAGATTTAAAAGACAAATATCAATTTAACACAGAAAATAATATATTAGATATTACATCAAAAGTAGAAGAAGCTAATGATTATTGGATTACAGTATATCTTCCAAGAAAAGAATACAAAAGTATCTTAGTTGAAAATAAAGGTGCATCTACAAAGGTATTTAATGTCGAAGTAGAAAATTTGATTATTAATAGTAATGATGAGATTGTAGTTGATAGTGTGGAAGTAGTTAATCTTAATTTATATACTGAAGACAAAAAAGTAGTAATAACTAAAGATAATATAGACAATGCAGTAATAGAAACTAAGAATAATACTAACATTATAGTTGATGAAACTAAGGTGACTTCAATGCATATGACAACAGATAATGGAAATATTTATGCTAGAATAAATGGAGATAAAAACGACTATCAAGTCAATTATGGAGAGAATAAAGCTAAAACTCAAGAAAAACAAATAACAGCAATATCAAATACAGGACAAGTAGAAGTTAAATTTATGTAAAAAGTAAGAGATGGATAAAAAATCCATCTCTTGTTTTTTTGATTAAAATTTACCAGTTTTAAGAAAATTCTCTAGTTTTTTTCTATCGCTATCGCTCATACGAATATGTCTGTTTTTTAGCTCTCTAGAATTTTGATTTTTTGCTATTTTTGAAACAACTTGTTTTCTGTCTTTTAATTCTTTTATAAACATATGACAGTCCCTCAAAATTGCTCCGTAACCAAGTGTTGCATCACGTTCATCGTGGTCATCACTAACAACGATTATATCAACAAAATGATCTATTCTTAGTTCTCGAGTTTTTCTTTCAATCCATTGATCGGCTTTTTCACCTGTTTTTGTATAAACAATAGTTATAGGATCTTCTTCTTTGATATATTCTTTTGAACGCGTTAAGTATGCATCGAAGATGCAATAGACAATGTAATTATTACCACCGGCATATTCTTTTAGAATATCGATAAGGACATCTCTTTCTGCAGGGAAAGTAGAACTTTTGATTAGTTCATATTCTTTCATGCGAAAAAGTAGATTATATCCATCGATAAATAAATATTGCTTTTTCATATTGCATCTCCTTTCTAAATATTGTAATAATTATTAGAAACAATCCCAGCTATATAAGACACTAGAAAAATCTAATTGTTTCAATTTATCTTCTTGGATAAAGAAGTTTCCGATTCCTTCGTCACCCCACATTATTGAAGGTTCATTAGCACCATAATCAGTGTCAATTTGTAAAAGTAAAATGTTATAGTCATTTAAGTATTCATCAGAACGTGGATCCCATTGAGTAAAGTGTCCATATCCACCAATTTGTGTTCCACTAGTTAATGTAGTAAGTTCTTTTTCTAAGATATTGAATACATCAATATTTAAATCTTCCAGCTCAGGCCATTCTTCTTCAATTTTAAGACTAGGGAACTTTTCGTTCCAAGCACTATTAAATAAAGAATTAAAACTATACTCCATAACTGTTATAGGTTGTTTTTCTAATTTAAATGATAGAGCAAAAGTAGCTCCATTTAGAAGAGGAGTTAATACTTTACCATTAAATTCTTTAGGTTGATACAGTGAATTGATTTCTTCTTCTGAATAATGTTCTTCAATAGTTGAGTAATATATAACGCTCTTATTTTTATTATTATTTATGTTATCAAAGTCCATGAAATCAGCACCTAGTTGTGGACTTCCACCATAAATCCAAAATTGAACTATTCCTTCTTTTGGATAGATATTATTTTCAGGTAATTCCTTACAATTAATTTGTGCAAGGAATGTTAGTTGTTCATCTTCATTATTTGTAGGGATTTGAGTATTTTTTGGTAAGTAAAAAATCCCACCAAATTTACTACTTGTAATATCTACCGGTTTATTGGGATAAGTAGTTATTGTAATTACTTCTTTTGAGTTCTCACTTTTAAAATTTTTGATAAATTGTTCAACTTGAATTAAGTTAATTTCGTTTCCCATAATTTTCTCCAGTTTATAATTTTTATTTCTTTATTGTTTTTTTCATATCTATATGCTCAATTCCAGCATCAATATAGATATTGTTGTTAATACGGTTGTAACCAAGTTTTTTATAGAAAGTTTCAGCATATACTTGGGCACCCAGCTCAATATTGAAGTCTCTATTTAACACTTTTTTTGCAATATCTTCACAACCAAGAATTAGTTTATAACCAATACCTTCACCACGGTGATTTTTATCAATGGCAACACGACCAATATGGATTACTTCTTTATCCATATCAATTAGTCGTGCAACACCTATAAGCTCATCACCATTAAAGTAACCGATATGTATTGTATGTTCACTATTATCTTTCTCGTCAAGTTCAAGTTCTATAGGAACATTTTGTTCGTTTACAAATACTTCTGTACGTAACTTAAAACCTAATAAACGATCTTTTTCTGATTCAAGTATTCTAATCATTATCTTTTATTCTTTCGTACATTATAATACCTGCAGCAACAGATGCATTCAGACTTTGGATTTTTCCTAACATAGGAAGGTGATATAAGAAATCACACTCTTTTGTAACGACTTTACTCATTCCTTCGCCCTCATTACCAATAACTATAGCTAAAGGAACATCTTTTGCGATTTTAGTATATTCTTCTGAACGCTCAGCTAAGGTAGTTCCAGCAATCCAGAATCCTTTTTCTTTTAGTTTTTTAATCGCATCAGTAAGACTAGATACACGAATAACAGGCATATGTTCGATTGCTCCAGCAGAAGCTTTAACAGCAGTTTGACTAACGACAGCAGCACGTCGTTTAGGAATAATAATTCCTTTTACACCACTAGCTTCAGCAGTTCTAATAATTGCCCCTAAGTTATGAGGATCTTCTATGTGGTCTAGTATTAAAAGAGTAGTATTCTTATTAATATCAAGTTTATTTAATACTTCATCAAGCTCAAAATAATTATAAGGAGCTACGAAAGCAATAACACCTTGGTGACGTTCAGTTGTAGTATTATCAAGTTTACGTTTAGGTACTTCTTGGCATACTATTTTTTTCTCATTAGCAATAGCAAAGATAGATTTCAAACGACCTTTTTCTATACCTTCTTGGAATAAAATTTTATTAATTTCACGTCCAGATTTTATAGCTTCTAAAATAGCATTACGTCCTGCAATAACTTCTTTATCAGGATCTACTTCAGTATTTTGAACAGGAGCTTTTTGTTCTTTATTTTTTTTACGTAATTCTTTGTAGTAATTATTGTTTTTCTTCATATAATTTAATGATGTAGTTAAACATTTCCTCCAATCTTTCAAAGTTTTTCTCTAAGTATAAATAACCAAAAACAGCTTCTAAACCAGTAGCAAGCTTATATTCCATAATACTTGCATTTTTTGCTTTTGAATTGTTTTTCTGATTTTTTGCACGATTATAAATTTTTTCTTCATCTTCAGTTAGAATGTTGTTTTCTAACATATTTTCCATAAAACTAGCTTGTGCACGAGCTGATACTATAGTAGATACTTTTTTATGAAGCTCATTTATTTTTCCAAGGTGATTTTTCATAACATATTCTCTACTCATAATATCATAGATACTATCTCCGATATAAGCAAGTGTTAAAGCTTGCATTTGATTAGGATTAGAAAAGTTTTTTTCAGTAAATTTAAAAGCTATTGTTTTTTCCATCGTACACCTTGTTTAGTATCTTCTAAAACGATACCTTGTTCTTTTAAATCATCACGAATCTTATCCGCTAGGGCAAAGTTACGATCTTTACGTGCTTGTTCACGTTCTGCGATTAGATTTTCAATATATGAATCATCAAGCTTATTATCCTCTTTAACATTAATTCCAAGTATAGAACTATATGTTTCAAATGCAGCATTAAGAAGCTCTAGAGTTTCTTTATTTACTGTTTCTTTTGAAGTATAAGAGTTAGAAATTCTAACAAGTTCATACCAAGAAGAAAGAGCATTAGCAGTATTGAAATCATCTTGCATATATTCTTCAAATTTTTCTAATTCTTGAGTTACTGCATTAACAACTTCTTTATCCAATACTTCTTCAGTTGTTTCATTATCTAATCTAAATTGTAGATTTTGATAAGCAGTTTTTAATTTTTCATAGTTAGTAGTAGCTAGTTCAATATTTTCTAATGTGTAGTTAATAGGAGTTCTATAGTGAACTGTAAGCATAAATAAACGTAGAACCATAGGGTCTATTTCAGCTATAATATCTTTAACTAAACGGAAGTTACCAAGACTCTTACTCATTTTAACATTATCAATATTAATAAATGCATTATGCATCCAATAATTACTAAATGGTGCATGATTATGACACTCAGATTGAGCAATTTCATTTTCGTGGTGAGGGAATGTTAAATCTTGTCCACCAGCGTGGATATCTATAGTTTCACCTAATGTTTCTTTTGCCATAACTGAACATTCTATATGCCAACCAGGGCGACCTTCACCAAATGGACTATCCCATTTTACTTCTCCAGGTTTAGCTTTCTTCCAAAGAGCAAAATCAAGGGGATCTTCTTTATGTTCTCCAACCTCAATACGAGCTCCACTAATTAAATCGTCGATAGATTGTTTACTTAGCTTACCATAGTCTTCTTTTTTACGAGTTCTAAAGTATACATCTCCATTTGATTCATAAGCAAAACCTTCTTTAACAAGATCAGCGATAAAATCAATAATTTCTTGCATATATTCTGTTACACGAGGGTTTTTTGTAGCACGAGCACATCCTAGCGCATCATAGTCTTTAAAGAAAGCTTCTATATATTTATTAGTAAGTTCAGTTGTTGAAATTCCTTCTTCATTACTAGCTTTGATTATTTTATCGTCTACGTCAGTAAAGTTAGAAATGAAATCTACTTCGTACCCACTGTGTTCTAAATATTTGCGTACAACGTCAAAAACAATAATAGGACGTGCGTTACCAATATGAATATAGTTGTAAACAGTAGGTCCACACACATACATTTTTACTTTATTTTCTTCTATAGTCTTAAGTATCTCTTTTTGTTTTGTTAATGTATTATAAAGTTTAATCATATTTTTCTCCTTTACAAATTTTAAAAATTTCATTTCTTCTTTTACTGAAATAAAATTTTCAAGGTTAATTAAATATAAGTACTAAATAAAAAATTCATTACTTAAATTTTAACATAAAAAGCTTATAAAATGAATTGTTAATTTATATTTTCATATCTCTTGATTTATTTTTTATTTATATTACAATATAAATAAGTATACAAAAAGGAATATTGGGAAATGCATTTATCGGATACTATATTTACGACAGAAAGACATAAAGAAGCAAAAAATATAATACTACTTATACTAGGGACGGTGCTTTTCTCTATATATGCAGGATTATTAATACCTGTAAATAATATAGGTGCGGGTGGCGCGTTAGGTTTAAGTTTAGTATTAAATAAAATATTTGGTATAAAAATAGGGACAGCACAATTTTTACTTAATGTGCCACTATTTTATATTGGATACAAATATGTAAGTAAGAAATTTGTAATATTAACGGTATTTGTAATAAGCACATCATCATTACTTATTAATAACTTACCAAAATTAATTACGCCTGTTCATTTAGGAGATTCTCTAGTTGCGGCAATATTTTGTGGGATTATTTCAGGACTTGCAATGTGTTGTTTATTGGTAGGAGGGGCTTCTACAGGGGGAACAGATATTACAGGTAAATTTATCTCGTATAGATTTAAATTTAGTTTACCAACAGTATTTTTAATTCAAGACATAATTATATACATTATCGTCTGGATTTTCTTCGACATAAAATATGTTATGTATGCATTAGTAATGAGTTTTGTACGTAATCAAACAATGAAAGGTGTACAAAAACTATTCTCAGCATATATTCAATGTACAATTATTTGTAATGATCCTGAAAATATGGTGGAAGTAATAAATAATACTTTACACAGAGGCTCAACAGTAATGGATGTAGAGGGAGGATACTCTCATGAGAAGAAACGTATGATTATTGTGGTTATCCAACAAAATGAAATGTACTTATTGAAAAAACTAGTTGCTAAAAATTGTCCAGAGGCATTTATTACAGTAACTGCAGTAAACACAATTGTAGGTAATTTCAAAGAACATTCATATAGATTATAAAGAATAAAAAAGAGCATTAGGTAGCATAAAGTTACTTAATGCTTTTTTACGATGAAAAAATAATGAAAATTTATGAAAATAGAAATTTTAATTTTCTTTAAAGTTAAATTTTTGATAGTTTTTATGATTAGAAACAAAGCGAAATAAAAAAAAGTTGCAAAATATATTATTTTAACAATGTTTTATAAGATTATGTAAATTGAAAATAAAAATGTGAACAAAGAAAAGCGGATACAATGTTTGGGTTAGGAGGGAATCAAACAATTTACAAACTTATGTTTAAATGATATAATCTTACAGTATGCTAGCGTATACACGTCATATTAAAATATTTTAAAAATAAGGAGGTACTAAGATGGTAGGAATTATCATCGCAAGTCACGGTGAATTTGCTGCTGGTATTAAACAATCTGGTACTATGATTTTCGGTGAACAGGAAAAAGTAGAATCAGTAGTATTTATGCCTAGTGAAGGTCCAGATGACTTGCAAAGAAAACTTCAAGAAGCTATAGCTAAAGTAGACTCTGAAGAAATTCTTTTCCTTGTCGATCTTTGGGGTGGAAGTCCATTTAACCAAGCTAACAAATTATTTGAAGAAGCTCCTGAAAAAAGAGCTATCGTAGCTGGACTTAACTTACCAATGTTAATCGAAGCATATGCTAGTCGTTTCACAATGACTACGGCACATGAAATTGCAAAAGCAATTACTCCAACTGCTATTGATGGATGTAAAGTTCGTCCTGAAGAACTACAACCGAAAGCAGAAGTAGCAGAAACAGCTGCAAATGCAGCTCCTCAAGGTGAAATCCCTGAAGGTACTGTAATTGGAGATGGAAAAATTAAATTTGTTTTAGCACGTTTAGACTCACGTCTATTACATGGTCAAGTTGCGACTAACTGGACAAAAGCAACTCAACCAAACAGAATTATCGTAGTTTCAGATAATGTAGCAAAAGATGAACTACGTAAAAAACTTATTGAGCAAGCTGCTCCTCCAGGAGTTCGTGCTCATGTAATTCCGCTTGATAAACTTGTTCAAGTGTATAATGATCCACGTTTTGGTGATACAAAAGCATTATTATTATTTGAAACACCTCAAGAGGTACTTTCAGTTATTGAAAAAGGTGTAGAAATTCCAGAACTTAACGTAGGTTCTATGGCGCACTCTGCAGGTAAAGTTCAAATTAACAATGTATTATCTGTAGATCAAAACGATGTTGATACTTTCAAAAAGCTTAATGAATTAGGTGTTAAATTTGATGTTCGTAAAGTATCTAATGACTCACGTTCAGACTTATTTAAACTTATTGAAGCAAAAGCTAGTGAAGGTTTAAAATTATAATTAAATAGTATTTATATTAGGAGGACACTATGGAATTTAGTATTCTAGCAATTATTTTAGTCCTTGTTGTTGCATTTTTAGCAGGTATGGAAAGTATTTTGGACCAATTCCAATTTCACCAACCAATTATTGCTTGTTCATTAATCGGTTTAGCAACAGGACATTTATCAGAAGGTATTATTTTAGGTGGTGCCCTACAATTATTAGCACTTGGATGGGCTAATATTGGGGCTGCAGTTGCTCCTGACGCAGCATTAGCATCAGTAGCATCAGCAATTATTTTCATTAAAGCAGGTGACTTCTCTGACACTGGTCGTCAAATTGCGATTGCAACAGCTGTTACACTAGGTACAGTAGGATTAGTTTTAACTATGTTTGTTCGTACATTATCAGTTGTTATCGTGCACAGAGCAGACCACGCAGCTGCAAATGGAAACTTCCGCGGAGTAGAGTTTTGGCACTATGTAGCACTTGCATGTCAAGGATTACGTGTAGCTATCCCAGCAGGATTACTTATGTTCATCCCATCTTCATCTGTTCAAAAAGCGCTTGAGTCATTACCAGCTTGGTTTACAGAAGGTATGACAATTGGTGGGGGAATGGTAGTAGCAGTAGGGTTTGCAATGGTTATTAACCTAATGGCAACTAAAGAAGTATGGCCATTCTTCTTCTTAGGATTTGCATTAGCACCTATTAGCCAATTAACACTTATCGCAATTGGTATCATTGGATTATGTATCGCTATAGTTTACCTAAACCTTTCTAAAAACAAAGGTGGCGGTGGTGGAGGAAATTCTTCATCAGGTGATCCACTAGGTGATATCTTAAACGACTATTAATAAGGAGGAACTAAAAATGACAGAGAAAAGAATTACGTTAAGTAAAAAAGATCGTCGTAGTGTAATGCTACGTTCTCAGTTCCTTCAAGGTTCATGGAACTATGAGCGTATGCAAAATGGTGGTTGGGCATTCTCATTAATCCCAGCTCTTAGAAAATTATATCCAAATAAAGAAGATGCTTCTGCAGCATTAAAACGTCACTTAGAGTTCTTTAACACTCACCCATATATTGCGGCACCTATCTTAGGGGTAACACTTGCTCTTGAAGAAGATAAAGCAAATGGAGCTGAAATCGAAGATTCAGCAATTCAAGGTGTTAAAGTAGGTATGATGGGACCATTAGCAGGTATTGGGGATCCAGTATTCTGGTTCACTGTACGTCCTATCCTTGGAGCTATCGCAGCATCACTTGCAACAGGTGGTTCAATTATCGCTCCATTATTCTTCTTTATCGCATGGAACGCAATCCGTATAGGATTCTTATGGTATACTCAAGAACTTGGGTACAAAAAAGGTTCAGAGATTACAAGCGACCTTTCAGGTGGATTCTTACAAACTATTACTAAAGGAGCATCTATCCTAGGTATGTTTGTAATGGGGGTATTAGTAATGCGTTGGACTAATATTAAATTCCCATTAGTAGTTTCTAAAGTTCAATTAGCTGATAAGGCGTATATTCACTTCCCAGGAGAAAAAGAACACGTAACAGGTGGAGTATTACAAGATATCGTAACAAAAGCAACAAGTGGAGACTTCTCATTAACTCCAGAAAAAGTTACTACGTTACAAGATAACTTAAATCAACTTGTTCCTGGATTTGCAGCGTTATTATTAACATTCGCATGTATGTGGTTATTAAAACGTAAAGTAAGCCCAGTAGCTATTATCTTTGGATTATTCGCATTAGGTATTTTAGCTCACTTAGCAAAATTAATGTAATATTTATTAAAAGGGTTGGAACAATTAAGTTTCAACCCTTTTTTTCTTTATTATAATATAGTATAATTATCTTGATATAAATAAAATAGTGTATTTATTTTAAAGAAAATTTACGTAAATTGGAGGTATTGTAATGGTAGTATCGATGAGTAAGAAAGTCATTTATACGACTAAGGCAAACTGTTTAACTGGTTCTCTTGGTAATAAACACGGTGATGTATTAGTAGGAGATAAATCTTTTGAATTTTATAATCAAAGAAATCCAGAAGATTATATCCAAATACCGTGGGGAGAAATAGAGCGAGTTCGCGCTCAAATGTTCTTCCGCGATAAATATATTAGAGGATTTTTTATAGATACAAAAAGTGCAGGTAGTTTTAACTTTGTGGTAAAAAATGCAGGTAAGTGTCTAAAAGAAATGAGAGAGTTTCTTGGAAATGAAAAAATCGTAAGAAATAAACCTTTATTTTCACTTAAAAAATTATTTAAAAAATAAAATAAATACGAGTATAAAATATCTAATCAACTTAAAGATTTGAATTTTAACTCGTATTTTTTATTATTCTTCAATATTTGAATATAATAGTGCCTCATTATAGTTAAGATCACGTAAAATCTTATCAGCTTCACTATGTTCGATTTTTTGTTCTAGTTTTAATGCTTTAAATCTATCTTTTTGCATTTGAATTGCTTCAGTTTCAAATTCTCTTGATTCTTCAATATAACTATCTGAAGGAACATTATAAAGAGTATAATCAAAATTATCATAAATATTTTTAAGAAAATCAACAGAAAGACTATTTTCTTTTGTTCGTTGCTCTTCTAGGATATCCATTGCGTTATAAGTAAGAGTATCTATTATTTCTGCCATATCTTTACTAAAAGATTGAACTTGAACTCTAATCTTTTCATTTTCTTTTAATCTTTTTTGAAGTCTTTTTCCGTACAAGTTCGAATTTTTATCAGACTCAGCTTCTCTAATTAAATTAAGAACAACTAAAAGTCTCTTAAATGTTCTTTCTAAAGAACTCAGCCGTAATGTTATAAATAATTGCTTATAAACTGAGTAAGTAACTAGTTTTCTTATACGCCAATCCCTTACTTCAAATACTCTTTTTAAAAACCTATTATTATCATATTTAGCTAGGAGTTCATTAACTTTTTCTTGTTCAGCTTTTCTAACTAGTTTAGAAAGATCCTTAATATACTTAATTAATTCTTTTCTATTATTACAAAAGTATATTTGTTGTTCTTGTAATTTTTTTATAGCTATTGCATAACCCATTCTTTCAGAATTGGTATTAAGTTTATTGTAGTATTTTTCTTGTAACTCATTAATTACCTCATTTAATACTTTACTGCGTGCATTATTTTTATGCTCTATTTCCTCATCTTCTGTTTTGATAATAAGTGGTAGGAATATAGTTCCTATTATCATACTTAGTAAGACAACTCCACTCCCTATAAATAATATAGCATTACGAAGAGGGAAGGGCTCGCCTGCAGTTCCAATAGTTAATGGAATCATAAGGGCAGTTGCTAAAGTTACTGTTCCGTGAATACCACATAATGAAGTAACTAACGCATATTCAAATCTACTATAGTTACCAACATCAAGCTGTCTAGTTTTTAAAAATTCGACAATATTATGTGAAGTTTTAAAAGTATGCTGTTGAAATGATACATAAAAAATATAAACAAAAGTAAATCTAGTTATAATTAATGCAATAGTGATTAAAATAACATAGAACATAGCAGTTTGAACGTCAAGGTCAGGATAAGTAATCATATTTCTAAATATACCAGGTAATAAATATCCTAATAATACAAACACAAAACCGTTAAGTACATAAGAAATTGTATCCTGATTATAACTAATTGATACTACTGCTTGGTTATCTAATGAATCACCTTGTCTAAGATATCTTTCGAAATTAAGTAATATTCCGGCAAAAACTACTGCAATAATTCCTGAAAGATGGAATTCTTCTGCAATAAAGTAAGTTGCTACCGGTAATATTACTTGGATAATTACCAGTATACTAGGTTCAGTATTTAAGTATTTCCTATTAACAAGTTTTATAGAAACAATTATTAAACCAATTAAAACACCTAAAATCATTCCTCCAATCGCAGTAATAAAAAATTCTCTAGAAGATCTAGAAAGTGAGAAAGTTCCAGTAATAATAGATGCTAAAGCTATTTTAAAAGATACGATACCTGCAGCATCATTAAGGAGTGATTCTCCTTCTAAAATGGACATTAGTCCTTTTGGCAACTTCATACCTTTTGTAATAGATTTTACCGCTACTGCATCGGTAGGTGATAGGATAGCGGCTAGTGCAAATGCAGCACCTAAAGATATAGATGGAATAATATAATTAATAAAATAACCAACGACCACTACCGTTGTAATTACTAAACCTACAGCCATGTAAACAATAGGCTTTTTATAGAGCCAAAGCTCACTACGTGATGCTTTGTACGCATCTGTAAATAATAGAGGTGCGATAATCATAGCCATAAAAGCTTCGGATTCGAATTCAAAATGAAGCGGAATAGCTAAATAAGATACCAAGAATCCTAATATAATTTGGAAAAGTGCTGCTGGAATTCTAGGTATATATTTGTTTAAAAAAGAACCTATTATAACTAGTGTAATAAAAACAGATATTGTAATAAGTATTTCCATCAAAAACCTCCTTGTTAAAATTTTATTATAAAACGAAGAATAGATAATTTTCTCGTATATACAAACCTAATTTTACACAATGTTTTTCTGAAAATCAATATATTAAGTTAAACATAAAAAAAGTAGCTTATACGTATGTATAAACTACTTTTAAAAGTTTAATATTATTTGTTAGCTTTTCTTCTAGAAATAACTAGAGATGTTGCAGCTAATAGTCCTAGACCAACCATTGAAGCATCAGTAGTAGTACCTGTATTTGGTAATGTTTTAACATTTCCTTTAATAGCACTAGCTGTTCTGAAGTGTTTAACTTCTTTATTAGCATTAGCTACTTGTAATTCAGGAAGAGCATCTTGAACAGCTGCTTGACCTGTTTGGTGACTAACACCATTGTTATCAGTAATTACTTTACCATCATTAACTGGTTTAGCTGGTTTTGTTTCTGGAACAAATGGTTTAATACCAGGAATAATACGAGAGTATGGGAATGGATCTTGGTAAGCAAGGAATTGTTCAGGAGATAGTTGTTTAATATAGTTAACAACAACATCATCCATTGTAGCACCACCTTCGTTACGAGCTCCACCTAACATTGTATAACCATCACCACCAACAGCTAAGAAGTCATTTGTTGCAACATAGTATGTTCTATTAGGATCAAGAGGTTCAAATTCACCAGTTTTTTTGTTTAAAACATGGATAGAAAGAACTCTATCTCCAGCTTTTCTATGTGGATCAAAAACAACTTTAATTGAGCTAGATGATTGTAAGAATCCACCGTTACTTCCTAATTGTGGTTTTCCTTGAGCGTCAAGTTCTTCTTTACCATCTTTTTCATTTATAAGAGCTCTTAATGAGTGCTCATACATTTTCTTAACATCAGAACCTTTAACTTGGATTTGAGTAAGTTGGTTACCGAATGGCATAACTTTGATAATGTCTCCTACAGTAACAGGTAAGTCTTTGTTAAGAGTTGTACGAATACCACCACCGTTTGTAACAGCGAAGTCACTTTCGTGATCAAACTTAGTTGAGTTGTAAAGTGCATCAGCGATTAAGTTACCTAAGTTAGTTTCTTTAGTACGAACATTTTCACTAGTTCCTTCTAAAGTATAAGGAGATTTGTCAATTACAACAACATTTCCTTTAGCAGCAAATTCATCTTGTGCAGCTTTAACGATTTTTTCAACATTAGCATCTGGAGTTAAATCTTTAGCATTATCTTTAGCAGATAACATCACAGATTTAAAGTTTTCGATTTTTTTAGTATCTTTGTTATAATCGAAAGTCATTTTTCCAACGTATTCTAAGTATGATTTAGCTTGCACGTGGTGTACAGGAGAGCTTGCCTCATCTTGAATAAGTTGGTGTGAGTGTCCATCTATTACAAAAATAGAAGTTCCAGCAAATAAAGGATTTGCTTTTAAAGCAGCTGCTAGTGCAGAACCTTTTTCATCTTCTAATGTAGTAGTATCATCTCCTAAGTGGGCAAGAACAGCTATGAAATCTACTTTATCTTTAATTCTAGTGATTTCATTTGTAACCTCTGGAATAGGTTTTTTAAATGTTACACCTTTAATTCCAGTTGGGTTAGTTTTTGTTGCTGTTTCAGGAGTAGTAACTCCGACAATACCAATTTTAACACCATTTTCGTTTATAATAGTAGAAGGTTCAAAAAGACGTTTTCCATCTTTATAAACGTTTGTAGAAAGAATAGGGAAGTTTAACCACCCACCATTTTGAGGGTTATTTTTGTATTTTTCTACAGTATCTAATCCAAAATCGAACTCATGGTTACCAGCAGCCATAGCTTTATAACCAATTTCATTCATAGCTTTTGCCATATCTTGACCTTTAGATTGGTTAGAAACTGGTAAACCTTGTAATGCATCCCCGGCATCTAAGGCAATAACAGTTCTATTTGGATTTTCTTTCTTTTCTTTATCGATAAGAGCTTTCTCACGAGCAGAACCGAAAGAAGTTGGTTTTCCTTTATATTCTTCATAACCAAGACGACCATGCATGTCGTTAGTATGGAAAATAGTAAAAGGAACTTTATTATCAGCAAGTGCAAACGAAGAAGTAAATACTTGTGATAATAGAATAAAGAACGTAAGTAGAAATACTACTACTTTTGATGATCTCATTCTCATTATAATATCCTCCGAAATTTATATATTCGCATTAAAAAACGCATACTTAAATTATATCATAAATAATAAAAATATATAGTATAAATTTAAGAAAATTGAGAGAAACTATAAAATGAAAACTTAGTGAAAATATGTGGAAAATAAATGAAAATTACTTACATTTACAAGTGCTATATATTACTAAATATAATATAATTTTTAAATAGTAAAAGAAATAGTTAAAGTATTCGTAGGAATCTAATAGTAAAATAGCGTAGCAGCAATAAGGCTGTTACGCTATTTTCTAATTCTATTATATCTGTTCACTAATACTACTAACTTTATCTAGTATTTCATCAAGACTAAAGTATCCACTTTTTTGAATAGAAAGTCTTCCTTCAATATATACTTCTACGGTTGGTGCCGAAAGAATACCTCGTTGAGCAGCGATTTCCATATTTTCTTCTAATGAGATATAGTATGCAACTACGTCTTTATGATCTTGTTGCCATGTAGTTATTTTATTTTTTATAGAGTGGCATGGCATACATGTTGCAGCACCGTATTGAATAATTGTAATAGTATTTTCGCTAATAATTTTATTTAAGTCATCTTTGTTTGAAAAGTCAATCATATTTTATCTTCCTTTGATTTAAGTGATTAGTTCTTATTTTCTTATTATTAATATATTATCTTCTTTTTAGTTGATAGTCAACTATTCTAAATAATACACTAGTATCTAAGCTAGTAGATTCTTTTTTAAATGGAGTACACTAGAGTATATGTGTTATAATCAACTAAGAAGAATATTATAGTGAATTTGAGAGGGGAAAACTGTGATTAGGAAATTACATAAGGATGATATAGATAGTGTTGCTAATATATGGTTAAATACTAATTTACAGGCACATTGGTTTATAGATGAACAATATTGGAAGAAAAATTATGAATTAGTAAAAGGAATGCTATTGGAAGCAGAAGTATATGTTTATGTTGAAAATAATGAAGTTTATGGTTTTATAGGTATTAATGAAGAACATATTGAAGGCATATTTATAACAAGAGAGGTTCAATCACGAGGCCTAGGAAAACCATTACTAGACTTTGTAAAGGAGAAAAAAGAAAGATTACATCTAAATGTATATCAAAAAAATACTAGAGCTATAAGTTTTTATAAAAAAGAAGGATTTAAAATTGAAAGTACTAGCATTGATGAAATAACGAAGGAAAAAGAGTATTTTATGGTATGGAAAAAAATAGAGGATAAAGAAAATATAAAAAATATTATTAATAACTTTTGAAGCAAACATATAGGTCGTTTTTCCTTAATTCCGATAAATTTTCAGAAAACTCTTGACATTGATTTTTATGTGTGATATGATTTTGATAACGTAAATAGATAAGTATTATAAAAAGAGGCCGCGATGACTAATTTAAAAGGTAGCGTCGCCGAAGTGATTTTGTGTCACTGGGGTTATGTCGAATAGGCATAGCACTGTCATTAGAAAATGCCCATTTTCTTCATGGTGAGCTTTTTATAATAAGGGCAAGAGGATGAGTATAGAATTATAAACTAGACTGCAAGAACCTTTTGTTCTTGTGGTCTATTTTTTATATAAAATACAGGAGATAATCAAATGAAACTTTTTAATGGAATGACAGTAGAAAATAATGAGCTTGCAATATCGGGTGTCACGGTAAGTGAACTAAGGCGAAAGTATGGGACACCACTTTATGTTTATGATGAAAATATGTTAGAAAATCAATGTGATACATTTATCTCTAATTTTAAAAGTGAAAAGTTTAAAACAGAAGTTCTATACGCATCAAAAGCATTTAGCTGTTTAGAAGTCTTAAGAATAGCTAATCGTGAAGGATTAGGAGTAGATGTTGTATCTTTAGGTGAAATACATACGGCTTATAAAGCAGGATATGATATGTCAAAAGCATATTTTCATGGAAATAATAAAACTCGTGAAGAGTTAAAATATGCTATTGAAGTTGGTGTAGGAACTATTGTAATTGACAATGACTACGAATATGAAATGATAAATGATTTAGTTAAAGAAAGCAAAAAGATAGTTGATGTATTACTAAGAATCAATACAGGAATAGATGCACATACACATGAGTATATTAAAACAGCTAAAGATGACTCTAAGTTTGGATATTCAGTTTATGATGAAACTATCTTTGATTTAATAGCTGATATTAATGGCCAAAGTAATTTAAACTTTTTAGGGTTCCACTCTCATATTGGATCTCAAATATTTGAGAAATCATCATTTTATGAAGCTGCAAAAGTAGTAATGGAGTTTAGTAGAAGAGTAGAAGAAGAGTTAAAACTTACTATTAAAGTATTAAACCTTGGTGGTGGTTTTGGAGTTTACTATACTGAAGAGGATAAACCATTTGAACTTGGAGAATTTTTACAAGAATATATTAAAGTTATAGAAACTGAAAGTGAAAATTTTGGTTTAGAATTAGAAAAAGTAGTTATCGAACCAGGTCGAAGCTTAACATGTAATGCTGGTAGCACATTATATACAGTTGGTGGGGTTAAGAAAACTTTCGCTGGACGTGAGTATATCTTTGTAGATGGAGGTATGGCAGATAACCCAAGATATGCATTATATAAAGCAAAATATGAAGCAGCACTTGCTAATAAGATGAATGCTGATGCAAATACTGTTTATACAGTTGCTGGGAAATGTTGCGAATCAGGAGATATGTTAGTAATGGATATTAAATTACCAAAAGCAGAACAAGATGATTTATTAATAGTACCATCTACAGGTGCATATAACTACAGTATGAGTAGTAATTATAATAGATTACCAAAGTTACCAGTAGTTTTTATTAAAGATGGAACTAGTAGACTGGTAATTAAAGGCGAAACTTTAGAAGATTTAATAAGACAAGACATTTAATAAAAATACAAATAACAAGGAGATAAGATTATGACAATTTATACAGGAAGCGGAGTAGCAATAGTAACACCATTTTTTGAAGATGGAAGTGTAGATTATGATACGTTTGGAGAACTAATAGAATTCCAAATTGCAGAAGGAACTGATGCGATTATCGTAGCTGGAACAACTGGAGAAAGCTCAACAATGCCAGATGATGAACAAGTAGCAGTTATTGATTTCGCTATTAAAAAAGTAGCAGGACGTATACCAGTAATTGCTGGTAGTGGGGTTAATGATACAGCACACTCAATAAGATTAAGTAAAGAAATAGAAAAATTAGGACCAGATGCACTATTAGTAGTAACACCTTACTATATTAAAACTAGCCAACAAGGTTTAATTGAACACTTTGAAGCAATAGCTAATAGTGTCGACTTACCGATTGTATTATATAATGTACCAGGAAGAACTGGTCAGGTAATGGCACCAGAGACAATCTTACATTTATCTCAACATAAAAATATCGTAGCTTATAAAGATGCAGTAGGAGATATCGCTCATACTTTAGCTGTTAGAAATTTAGTAGGAGATAAAATAGATATCTACTCTGGTAATGATGATATTAACGTACCTATTATTCTAGCTGGAGGTAAAGGAACTATTTCTGTTTTAGCAAATGTTTATCCAAAAGCGACACATGAAATGTGTAAATATGCTTTAGAAAGACAAGTAGACAAAGCATTTGCATTACAACTAAAATATTTAGACTTTATCCACATGTTATTTGCTGAGCCTAATCCAATGCCAGTTAAAAAATGTGTAGAGTTAATTGGTAAATCAGCTTGTCACTATCGTCTACCAATGACACATGTAGCCCCAACGTTAGCTACAAAACTTGAACAAGAGATTGCAAGACTTAATACATTACAAGGAGAATAAATATGCGCGTAATATTAAGTGGATATAATGGAACAATGGGTCAAGTATTAAAAAATTATATCCAAGAAAGTACTGATATAGAAATAGTTGCGGGTGTCGGACAACATGCTTTAGAAGAAGCTTTTCCAACTTATACAAGTTATACAGATTTAGAAAAAATTGCTGATGTGATTATAGACTTTTCACATCATGCAGGAACTGCTGATTTAGTAGAGTATGCTTCTAGAACACTAACAAAAGTAGTAGTAGCTACAACCGGACATACACCAGAAGAATTAGTTTTAATAGATGAGCTAGCAACTAAAGTGGGAGTAGTATATGCTGGTAACTATAGTTTAGGTGTTAATGTCTTAGTAGAATTAGTAAAAAAAGCTAGTGAATTACTACTAGGTTATGATATAGAAGTAATAGAAAAACATCATAATAAAAAGGTAGATGCTCCAAGTGGAACAGCTAAAATGTTAGTAAATGCTGTTAAAGATGCTGATGAATACAATAAAGTATATGGACGTCACGGGGATATGAAACGTGGTGAAAAAGAAATAGGTATTCATGCAGTTCGTGGTGGAACAATAGTAGGTGAACATGAAGTTATATTTGCAGGTGAAGATGAAGTTATAGAAATCAAACACACTGCACTAAGTAAAAAAATGTTTGCTAAAGGTTCAGTAACTGCAGCTAATTGGTTAAATAATACTGATGAACCAAAACTTTATTCTATGAAAGATGTACTAGGTATAGAATAAAAAAAGATAGAATAATAAAATATAAATATAAATAGGAGATAGTAATGAAATCAACTGAAGAAATAATTAAATTTATAGCAACATCAAAAAAGAAAACACCTGTTAAAGTATATGTGAACTTTAATACAGCTGTGGAATTTCCAGAAACATTAGAAGTTTTCGGAGAAGGTAATTCAAAAGTTATCTTTGCTGATTTAGAAGATTGGACAGCATTTTTAGAAAATAATAAAGAAGCGGTAAAAAATTATCGTTTAGAAAATGATCGTCGTAATAGTGGTGTACCAATGATAGATTTAACTCAGTTTAATGCTCGTATAGAACCAGGATGTTCAATTCGTGAACACGTAAGTATTGGTGATAATGCGGTTATTATGATGGGGGCTGTTATTAATATCGGAGCTAAAATTGGTAAAAACACAATGATCGACATGAATGCTATATTAGGTGGACGTGCAGAAGTTGGAGAAAACTCACATATCGGTGCAGGATCAGTACTATCTGGAGTTATTGAACCAGCTAATGCAACGCCTGTAAGAGTAGGGAATAATGTTCTTATTGGGGCGAATGCAGTAATCTTAGAAGGTGTTCAAATAGGAGATAATGCAGTAGTAGCTGCAGGTAGTGTAGTTACAAAAGATGTTGAACCTGGAACAGTAGTTGCTGGGGTACCAGCTAAAGTAATTAAAACACGTGATGAAGTAGCAGGGGAAAAAGTAGATATTATAGCTGAACTTAGAAACTTATAGTTAAAAGTGGGATGAGAGAATGAAAATAATAACAGAAGAAAACTTAAAAACTTGGCGTAGACATTTACATCAAAATCCAGAACTATCTTTAAAAGAATATAAAACAAAAGAATTTCTAATTTCTGTTTTAGATGAATATGGAATAGACTATAAAGAAACATTAGAAACAGGATTAGTAGTTATATTAAATGCTAATAATGAGACTAAAGATACTGTTCTTTATAGAGCAGATATAGATGCACTACCTATTCAAGAGGAGAATAATGTTGATTTTAAATCGCAAACAGATGGTGTAATGCATGCTTGTGGTCATGATGGGCACACAACTATGTTATTAGGAAGTGTGATAGAAGCGGCAGATTATTATAAAAACAATGATACATATGTTAATAGTATATTTGTCTTTCAACCAGCTGAAGAAACATTTGGCGGTGGGAATTTATTAATCGATGACTTTGATTTTACGCCATATAATATATTAGCAAGTTATGCATTACACATGAACCCAGATTATCCTGAAAATCATATTGTTTCTAAACCTAATGAAATAATGGCTAGTGCAAATGAGTATAGAATATACATAAAAGGTAAAGCAGCTCATGTAGGGTTAAAAAATACTGGTATAGATGCATTAAATGTTGCGACAATGTTTTTCCAAGAAATGTTAAAATTAAATGCACTGCATACTAAAGCTCGTAACACTAATATTATTCATATTGGGAAAATGTATGGTGGAGATGCTATGAATGTAGTCGCCGAAAATGCTTATATGGAAGGGACTATTCGTACATATAGTATGCATGATTTAGCGATTATAAAAAAAGCTATTCTAGATACTAAAAAAGGTTTAGAGTATCTTACTGGAGCTGAAATAAGGGTAGATTTTGCTGAAGGATACCCGGCTGTTATTAATGATTCAAAACCATATGAAATAATGCGTGAAGTAGTTAGTAATAATGAGATTTCTTATATTGAATTAGAAGAGGCATACTTATATGGAGAGGATTTCTCATTCTTTAGTAGGTTATCACCAATAAATTATAGTTTCTTAGGACTAAGAAATAAAGAAAAAGATTTTACTTCTGGACTGCATACACCAACATTTAATTTTGACGAAAAAATATTAACTACAGGTGTGAAATACTACCTAGGATTAGTAGAGTATTATAATAAAAAATAAAAATATTGTAGAGTGGTGGGAAGCCAATTTATTATATAGTAAGGAGAGCTATGGCAACAATAGAGATAAATTATCATAATATTAAACAAAACGCTATAAACTTAAAAAAAGAAGCCAAAGATATTATTGCTGTTGTAAAAAATAATGCTTATAATTTGGACTTAAGAGAATGTGTCAAAATTTTTTCTGAAGCTGGAATAAATTACTTTGCCACTACAAAAGAAGAAGAGTGTAAAATCATTAGGGAAACATTAGGAGAGGAAGTTAGTATTTTCTTATTAAATCCAACTAGAGATTTTGAATTGGTAAGAAAATATAATATAGAAGTTAATATAGCTAATTTAGATTATTTAAAAGAAAATATAGATGAATTACGAGATTTAACATTACAATTAGAATTTGCTGGTAGTATGAGAAGAGCTGGGGCCAAAACACTAGATGAAGTTTTAGAAATAATTAATTTTTGTAAAGAAAATAATTTAAATCTAAAAGGATTTTGGTCACACTTTTCGTTTGCAGATGAATTTGATGGGTTTTATGAAAAAGAAAAAGATCTTGTATTAAAAATACTAGATGAAGCCTTAAAAATTTATGATTTCGAAGTAGTACATTTACAAAATAGTGCATCTTTCTTAAGAGATGGTGCATTTGAAAAAACAACACATCAAAGACTAGGTATAATTTTATATGGAGCCTTGCCTTATGATGTTAAACAATATCCAGTTGCATTACCAAATCTAGTAATAAAAAATCCAATTACTGTTTATGGAGAGATAGTCAATATAGTAGATTTAAAAGAAGGGGAATGTATAGGTTATTCTAATGCTTATATAGCCCAAAATGATAAAAAAGTAGGGGTAGTAAATATTGGCTATGGCGATGGTATTTTAAGAGATAGACTTAGAGGAAATACATGTATTATTAATAATGAAGAAAAAGATATCTATGCAACAATGATGAGTCACTTAGTTGTTGAGATTTCTGAAAAGGAAAAAATAGGGGATAAAGTATTTCTGTATGATGATATACAACAGTTACATGATTATGTTAAATACTTTGGACCTAATTCGGTTCAGCTTGCTGCATTAAACTATAGTAGTTTAAATGTAAAAAAAATATATTAAAAAGAGAATCCTTAGTAAAATTATACTAAGGATTCTTTTAAATATTTTAGTCTAGATTATTCTTGATCTTCTTGGAATTTTTTAGCGATAGTTGCTTCAAAATCTTTAGGGATAGAGCGTTGTTTAATGATGATAACATCACATTTAGCATAACGTACAATACCCTCAGAAACAGATCCCATAAGCATACGTTTGAATCCAGTTAATCCAGAAGAACCACAAACTACTAAGTCGATACCTTTTTCATCAACGATATCTTCACTTAGAACGATTTTAGGAATACCTTGTTCTACGATTCCGAAAACTTTAGTAAGTCCATCTTTTTCTGCAGCTTCTACATAGCTATCAACTAATTCTTTAGTACGTTTGTAGAAAGAGTTAAAGATATAAGGATCTGATAGTCCAGATGTAGCGATTGTTGCATCGATAACAGAAGCGATGTATAATTCAGCATCTTCATTTCTTCTTGCGATAGCAACTGCATTTTTGAAAGCCCATTCAGCTTGTTTTGAACCATCGACAGCGACTAGTATTTTAGAGTATTTATTTTCCATAATTAAAACCTCCACCCTATTTTTATTTACTTATATTATAACACATTTTGTTTAAAAGTAAAACGTTATTTTCAAGAATAATATAAACAATATTTTTTAAAATAAGATAAATACGAAAAAAATAAGGTTGACATATAAGTTTTTTGAACATATGAGTTATATGAGATAGAGTAGGATAAAGTGTAATAAGATATTCTTTATTTATTTAGAAAATTAAAAAAATAAGGAGAGTTTAGAGTTTTTATTTAATCTCTCCTTTGAAGTGTTATTCAGTAACTGTAATAGTTCTAGTTCTTTTATGTTCTTTTCCGTCTATCTCTACTTTGTAAACAGCCTCATAAGTACCTGGAGTATTTTTGTCAAAGTTAGTCTCTATAACAAGATTTTCTAAATAAGATTGTCCCGCTTTTCTAGCAATAACTCCTTCTTTACTAATATCAACATCTTCTCCAACTTTAACAGTAACATTTTCTGGAATGATAAAATAGAAAGTACGTTGTAGGCGTCGTTCAAGACGTTTTCTATATTTTTCTTCATCTTCAGCACTCATACGATCACGAAGTTTTTCATCAACTAGAGGCATTAATTCTACTTCAGTATCAGCAATACAGATTCTACTATTTACTAAGGTAAAAGTTTGTGTTCTTCCAGGTCCACAATAAGATTGGCATCCTATAATAAATTCTGCGTTTGGTGCTTTTTTCTTAAGTTTAGGAATTAATGTTTTTAAGTTTACTCCTAAACAATCATCACATAGTCTAAATGTTACTTTGTCTTCGGTAATAACATTTTTATCTTTATTTTCTGCCATTGTATTTCCTTTCTTATGTTTTCTTCCTTTATGATAGAAACAATTATATCATATCATAAAAACAAATTAAATTTTTAAAGCTATTATTTTGTTAGTTTTTTTCTTATAACAATATTACTAGTAAATAATAAGATAAATAGTATTAAGATGTAAATTATTATTTTTGTAATAAGACTTATAAAAAATTCTTCTGGTACCATTTTTATTAAATTAGACTCATTTGGGCTTAATAACCATAAATCATTTGAAAAAAGAGTAGTATGAAACTTAATCCAAAAAGAATTAAAATTATAAGCTATAACTGCAGAAAGCCCACCAACTAGGACTATAAATAGCAGCAAGACTTTATTAAAGATTTTAGTAATATATAGTAAAGATTTTCCTCGTAAAATTAAAATAATTATTATAGTAGATAGAATAAATGTGATAAAACAGTAAATCATAATGCTATGACTAAAAGTATATAAATTTTGAACATCTACCATATGTAAAATATCTTTCTCGGAAAACCAGTCTGTATTTAGTTGTTCTTTTTTATTTAAGTAATTCAATAGGTTTTGTGTATTATTTATTAAGTTATCACTTGAAGTATCTATGTAATTTGCTATGTTTTCCTTTTGGTAGAATTCTTTATAGAAGTTTATGTCGAAACAAACATAAAAAATCACAGCTAAAATAGAGCTGATAAATAATGAAAAGCATTGAATTATTATTAAAAATGTTGTAAAAAATTTTTTCATAGAGTAACCTCCAATGCATATTATACCATAAATATGCATAATTAGTATTAGAAAAAGAATAGAAGAGATAAGACGTTTAAGGATTTTGGTTTACATATTTACATTTTTTAACAAATTATTTCCTAAAAATAAAGAATTTGAGTAAAAAGTAGTTGTAATTACAGTAATTTGTGTTAAAATAATGGTATAATCAACTATTTGGGGGGAATCATGAATAAGTTTTTTAAGATCTATTTAGAGTTAAAAGAAAAAATTGAAAACAAACAATATAGATCTAATAGTTTGCTACCTAGTGAAAATGATTTAGCCAGAGAGTATGGTGTATCTAGGGAAACTATTAGAAAGGCTTTATTACTATTACTAGAGAATGGTTATATTCATAAAATTCAAGGCAAGGGTTCAATCGTCCTAGATGTTCACAGATATAGAATGCCTGTAACTGGTATTTTGAGCTTCAAAGAACGACATGAATTTTTAAATAATGAAATAGAGACTAGGGTAATAGAAAATAAAGAAATTGACGCACCTGAATTTTTAATCAAACAAGGTTTGTTAAAAAGAGGTGAGAAGGTTATTTATTTGGTACGCCAAAGAATAATTGATGGCGAAGCAGTAATCTTAGATAAAGATTATATTAAAAAGAATATAATAGAAGAACTTCCTACAGAAAAAGTAAAAGAATCGTTATATAATTATTTAGAGAACGATTTAGGGATTAAAATTTCTTATGGAAACAAAGATTTTAAAATAGAGCCTGTAAATGATGAGGATGTTAAATATATCGATTTAAATGGACATAATCATATTGCTGTTTTAAGAAGTGATATTTATACAGAAGGAACAGATTTCCTTCATTATAATGAAAGTCGCCATAGAGTTGATAAATTTTATTTTTCAGAGTTTGCAAGAAGAACAAATGACAAATCAAATAACTAATAATTAATAAAGGTATAAGAGTGTACAAAATTTATACATTCTTATACCTTTATTTTACTTTAAAAAATAATTTTCAAAATTTATTTATATTTTAAAATAAAAAAACAATAGAATTCGCTACTATAAAGGTTAAAAAAGGTAAGAACTTTTTACAAATATTTTGATTGGAAAAAAGTCGATGTTTCCTGTTGAAAAAATATATATTTAAGTGTATAATAATTACTAAGTTAGAAATTTCCGGGAAATAATCCGGAAATATTTTTTGTGGGAGAGTGAGGAAAAGTGAAAGTAATAGTATTTTCATTAACAGGAAATTGTAAAAGATTCATAGACATGTGTAAGATACCAGAAGAAGATGTTATAGATTTATGGGAAATAGATTACGATGTTGATTTCGATTATATACTAATTACACCTACTATTGGTTTTGGAAAAGTTCCAGAAGATGTTGAAAGATTTTTAGAGAAAAATAATAAACATTTAAAAGGTGTAGTAGGCAGTGGAAATAAAAATTGGGGTAATAGATTTGCAAAAGCTGCAGATACTATTAGTGAACAGTATGAAGTTCCGCTTCTTATGAAAATTGAATTACATGGAAATACAAAAGACTTAATAAAATTTAAGAAAATTTATTTGGAGAGTGTGAAAAATGGAAAAATTTAACCATATAGAATTAAATAATGAAGTTACAAAGCGTGGAGATAATGGATTTTTCAGATTAGAAAAAGATCAAGAAGCTATTGCTGAGTTTCTTCGTGAAGTAGACTATAAAACAGTAAAGTTTAGTTCTGAAATTAAGAGATTAAGATACTTAGTAGAAGAAAACTACTATTATAATATTTTTGATAAATATATTGAAGATGAGATTGTTGAATGTTTAGAACTTGCAGCTAATTATAAATTTGAGTTCAAAAGTTATATGGCAGCAAGTAAGTTCTATAAAGACTATGCATTAAAAACAAATGATAAAAAACAATATTTAGAAAACTATAATCAACACGTTTTTATAGTAGCTATGTATTTAGCAGATGGAAATGTTTCTTTAGCTAAAGAACTTATGATTTCTATGTTAGAGCAACGTGTTCAACCAGCGACTCCAACTTTCCTAAACTCTGGAAGAAGTCGTCGTGGAGAATTAGTATCTTGTTTCTTATTAGAAGTAGGAGATTCACTAAATTCTATAAACTACATTGATTCTACAGCAAAACAACTTTCTAAAATTGGTGGAGGGGTAGCGATAAACTTATCTAAACTTCGTGCACGTGGAGAAAGTATTAAAGGAATTAAAGGTGTAGCTAAAGGGGTTATTCCTGTAGCTAAATCTTTAGAACAAGGTTTTGCATATGCAGATCAACTTGGACAACGTCCTGGGGCTGGAGCTGTGTACTTAAACATCTTCCACTATGATGTATTAGAATTTTTAGATACTAAAAAAGTTAACGCCGATGAAGAATTACGTTTACCAACTATTTCTACTGGTATTATCGTTCCATCATTATTCTTTGATTTAGCACGTGAGAATAAAGATTTCTATATGTTTGGACCTCATTCAATCTATGAAGAGTACGGTCTAGTATTAGATGATATAGATTTAGCGAAATATTATGACGAATTTGTTGCTAATGAGAACATTATGAAACGTAAATATAATGCTCGTGATATGCTGAACTTAATAGCACAAACACAATTACAATCAGGATACCCATACTTAATGTTTAAAGATAATGCTAATAAAAACCATGCACTTCGTGAAATTGGTCAAGTTAAGATGAGTAACTTATGTACAGAGATTTTTCAATTACAAGAAACTTCTGTAATTAAAGATTACGGTGAAGGAGATATTATTAAACGTGATATTTCTTGTAACTTAGCATCATTAAACATTGTTAATGTAATGGAAAGTAAAAAAGTTAAAGAATCTATTTACTCAGGTATGGATGCCTTAACATTTGTAAGTGATTCTACAAAAATTAAAAATGCACCTGGTGTAGTAAAAGCTAACGAAGAGTTCCACTCAGTTGGTCTTGGGGCGATGAACCTTAATGGATATTTAGCTAAAAACTGTATAGCATATGATGGTGAAGAAGCGAAAGATTTTGCTAATGTCTTCTTTATGATGATGAACTACTATACTTTAGAACGTTCAATGCAAATAGCAAAACAAAGAGGACAAAGCTTCAAAGACTTTGAAAAATCTGATTACTATAACGGAAGTTATTTTGCTAAATATATCGAAAAAGATTACTTACCAAAATCAGATAAAGTAAAAGAATTATTTGAAGGGATTTATATTCCTACTAAAGAAGATTGGCACAGTTTAAAAAATAGAATTAAAGAGAACGGATTATACCATGCGTACAGAATGGCTATAGCTCCAACTCAAAGTATTTCTTATGTTCAAAACTCAACATCAAGTGTGTTACCGATTGTTGATAAAATCGAACGTAGAACTTACGGAAATGCTGAAACATTCTATCCAATGCCATACTTAAGTCCAAAAACACAATGGTACTACAAATCAGCATTCACAATGGATCAAATGAAACTCATTGACTTAATGTCAGTAATCCAAGAACACGTAGACCAAGGTATTTCTGTAATATTATATGTAAATTCAGATATTACTACTAGAGAACTTGCTAGATATTATATCTACGCACACCACAAAGGATTAAAATCACTGTATTACACTAGAAACAAACTTCTTTCAGTAGAAGAATGTACTTCATGTGCGATATAGAAAAGAGAGGAAATTTTATAAAAAATGAAAGCAGTAAACTGGAATAAACAAGATGACTTAACATTTATGTATTGGCGTCAAAACATTGCTCAGTTTTGGGTAGATACAGAATTTAAAGTTTCTAAAGATATTAAAAGCTGGAATGAAGATTTAAATGATAAAGAGCGTGATGCTTATAAAAAAGTATTAGCAGGGTTAACAGGTCTTGATACTCAACAAGGTGATAAAGGTATGCCATTAGTATCTCTTCACACAGAAGATATGAGAAAACAGGCTGTATATAGCTTTATGGGTATGATGGAACAAATGCATGCTAAGAGTTATTCAACAATTTTCACATCATTAATTCCAAGTAAAGAAACAGACTATTTACTAGATGAATGGGTTCCAAATAATGCGGAACTACAATATAAAGCAAACCTTATTGAAAGTTACTACATGAAACTATTTAAGCCAGAAGTAAAAACTTACGATTTATACATGGCTAGAGTAGCATCAGTATTCTTAGAAAGTTACATTTTCTATAGTGGATTCTTCTATCCATTATACTTAGCTGGACAAGGTAAAGTAACAACTTCAGGTGAGATTATCCGTAAAATCTTACTTGACGAAACTATCCACGGAAGTTTTACAGGGTTTGATGCACAAGAAATCTTCAAAACATTAACTAAAGAAGAACAAGAAAAAGCTAAAAAAGAAATGTATAAATTATTATTAGATTTATATGAAAATGAGCTTAAATATACTCAAGATATTTATGGAGAAATTGGGTTATACGATGAAGTTAAAGATTATGTTGAATACAATGCAAACCGTGCATTAGCTAACTTAGGTTACCCAGGATACTTTGAAGATAAAGATATTAACCCAATTATTGAAAATGCGATGAATACATCAACTAAAAACCATGACTTCTTTAGTGTTAAAGGTGATGGATACGTAGTAAGTATGAACGTTGAATCAATTGAGGATGAAGATTTTATCTTCGAATAGGAAGAAATATATTATGAAAATATTATTAGTAAGACATGGTGAAACAGATTTTAATAAAAATAAAAAAATCCAAGGGCACACTGATATTCCGTTAAATGAAACGGGAGAAAACCAAGCGATAAATGCAGGATCAAAGATATCTAAGTATGATGTAGATGCTGCATTTAGCAGTCCTTTAAAAAGAGCAAAACAAACGGCTAGATTAATGCTAGATAACTCTAAAAATAGTGGCAATAAAGAATTAGAAATTATTACTGATGATAGATTAATAGAAAAGTATTTTGGAGATTTTGAAGGAAGTACTTTTGAAGAATACTTTTCTGCATTAGAATCAGGAGAAGGATTAGAAACTGTTGAACTTGAGGAGAGGGTATATAAAAGAGCGTCTGAGTTTTTTATTAATCAATATGATGAATACAAAGGAAAAACAATTTTTGTAGTATGTCATGGGGCGCTGATTCGTATATTTTTACGAACTTTAGGCTTATACCCACATAATGAAATGATAAATAATACATCATTAAATATAGTAAATTTTGATGGTCAGGAATTTACATTAGAAGAATTTAATATTTAACAGATATAAAATAAAGTAGTTTAGAAATATTCTACTTTATTTTTTTCTATATGTATTTTATAATAGTGTGTATAAAAAAATAGAAAGAGAGATACATATGCGCATAATTTTAGCACGTCACGGAGAGACAGATTATAATAAAAATAAAAAAGTTCAAGGTCATAGTGACATACCATTAAATGAAGAAGGAATTCGTCAAGGTAAGGAAGCAGGTAAAAAACTTGAAGGACATGAGATTGATGTTGCATATAGCAGTACGTTAGAGCGTGCATTTGATACAGCAAGATATATGTTAGATAATTCTAACAGTGAAAATAATAAAAACTTGTCTGTTATTAAAGACAAACGTTTAATAGAAAAATCATATGGTGGCTATGAAGGAGTTTCATTTGCAGAGTACGGGGCAGGTCTTAAAGCTGGAGAAACTCGTGGGATGGAATTAGATACTGAAGCTGCAGATAGAGTAGAGGAGTTCTTTAAAGAAAAATATAACGAGCATCCAGATAAAACTATATTAGCAGTATGTCATGGTGGATTAATTAGATCATTTTTAACACAAAAAGGAATTAAAGAGGTTTCTAGAGGAGTAATAATTAATACTTCAGTAAGTGTCTTAGACTATGATGGAGAGAAATTTACATTAGTAGAATTTAATAAATAATAATAAGAGTATGACTGCAGCAAGTAGTCATACTTTTTATATTTAAAGTTAAAACTAGACAATTATTTTGTAATAAATTATTGACAAAAAGTAATAAATTAATTATACTATAAGTAATTTAATAGAATTGAACAAAGAAAAGATAAGTAAATTAATTTAATATTAAAACAGAGAACTTTCGGTTGGTGTGAGAAAGTAAAATATTGTTTATTTGAAAATGGTCTTGGAGTTATAGTTATCTAATAGGTAACTACGTCTGTGTACGATATAACACAATGGTATGAACACGTACCAATTAAGGTAAATAATTGCGAGATTATTTATAAAAATGGGTGGTAACACGATTATAGTCGTCCCTACTGTATCAAGGATATAGTAGGGGCGTTTTTTTATTATGAATGACTTTAGGAGGAGCAGAATTATGCCAATATGTATACAAAATGATTTACCAGTAAAAAACACGTTATTAGAAGAGGGAGTAATAGTAATTGAAGAAAATAGAGCGAAAAACCAAGATATTCGACCATTAAGAATCCTTATTTTAAATTTAATGCCTAAAAAAGAAGAAACAGAAAGACAATTACTTAGATTATTAGGAAACTCTCCTATCCAAATTAAAGTAGAGTTTTTACATGTAGCGACACATCAAGCTAAAAATACAGCTAACTCATATTTGAAAAAATTCTATACTACTTTTGATCAAATTAAAGATAATTTCTATGATGCTTTAATAATAACTGGAGCGCCAATAGAGCATCTAGAATTTGAAGAAGTGAATTATTGGAAAGAATTACAGTCTATTTTTGAGTGGAGCAAGACGCATGTATTTTCAACTTTAAATATTTGTTGGGCAGCTCAAGCAAGCTTATATCATCATTTTGGAATAAAAAAAGAGCAGGTTGATGGAAAGATTTTTGGTGTATTCGAACACGATGTACTAATAGAAAATCATTCATTAACACGTGGTTTTACGGATAGCTTTTTAGCGCCACATTCTAGACATACGAAAATCGAAGAAGAAAAATTATCAACTATTCCTGAATTAGATGTATTGGCAAAATCTGAAGATGTGGGTACATTTTTATTAGCAACAAAAGACTTAAGAAAAATATTTATAACAGGACATATAGAGTATGAGGCAGATACACTTCAAAATGAATATTTAAGAGATAAAAATAGTAATCTTCCTATAGAAGTACCATATAACTATTATCCAAATGATGATGATACAAAAACACCTCAAAATACTTGGCGTGGAGTGGCATACCTGTTTTACCATAACTGGATAAATCAAGTTTATCAATTGACTCCTTATGATTTAAAAGAATTAGCAAAATAAATCCCTTAAAAGTAAAAGAAGTAGTTTTTTATTAGTTAATATTACTAATAAAAAACTACTTCTTTATTTATTTTCTTTTTCATTTTCATTTTTATCAGAAGACGATTCATCATCAGTTAATCCAGATATTGATTTTTTAAATGATGTAAACATTTTTCCGATTGATTCACCTAATTCTGGTAGTCGTTTAGGCCCGAAGATAAGAAGTGCAGCAAGAACTAACACTATAACTCCAGGAGCTCCTATATCACGTAAGAATCCCATTCTAGTCACCTCTTTTTTTATAAATATACTTACTTATTAAAACACTTAATTCATATATAAGAATAAGTGGAATAGACATTACTATATCACTAATAAAATCTGCTGGGGTAATAACTACAGCAACAAATATTAAAATAAAGTAGGCATAACGTCTATTACGTATTAAAAATAGTGGTGTAATAATACCGATTGATGTTAGAAATGCAATAATTACTGGAAATTCAAATAAAATTGCAATAGGAATCGTAGTATTAATTACAAAAGATAAGTAATTTTGGGCAGTTAATTGAGTATTAAATAAATCATCACCAATAGAAAGTAATACATTTAGAATTGCTGGTGTTACAAGAAAGAAACCAAATGCTAATCCTAAAGAAAAACAAATAAATACTGCAGGAATATATGCTAATAATGCGCGTGCTTCTCTTTCTTCTAGTCCAGGTTTAATAAATGCCCATATTTGATAGCAGGTAAATGGAATAGTAAATGTTATTGCGCAAATTCCTGCTAAAGTAAGATATATCCATAGTATATCATTAGGTCCTAAAACAATCAACTTATGATTAAATTTACTTGTTAAAAATTTATATATATCAGATGACCAAATTAAACTAACTACGAAGGAGATGATAAAAAATATTAAACAATATATCATTCTCCTTCTTAGTTCAGTTAAATGATCAACGGTAGATACTTTATCGCCGTATTTCATATTTTAACACCTATTTATGTTTTGATTTTTCATATATCATGCTAAGAATAACTATTATCATGTATACTATTTGTGAAATTACTACTTCATAGCTTGGATAGATACCTAGCCATTCAATTGTTGGCATATGATCAATTATATGATTTGATAACATATCTGTAATTTGTAATGCGTGGATACTAACTCCTAACATCTTAAATCCAAGAATATAGATTAACCATGATAACACTAGGAACACTTTACTAATAGGTAATTTTCCAGATGCTTTCATCATAGCGAAACCTAGAATGACAAGTGCAACTATTGCTAATCCAATTCCAATAAGTAGGTTAGATGTAGTAATTAATGGCATAATACCTGCGTAGAAAAGTATTGTTTCAGCACCTTCACGGAATACTGCAAGGAAACTTAGAGCAAACATTGAGACAAAACTTCCTGTTGATAAGACAACATTTAATTTTTTATCCATATAATCTTTCCATGCCTTAACCGAAGATTTACTATGCAGCCAAATACCAATACCAATCATCATTATAACAGCAAAAATACCAACAACACCTTCTATTATCTCTCTGTTAGTACCAGAAGATAGAGCAGGGAATGAGTATTTTAGTACTACTGCAGCTAAGATACTTGCTAAAATACCAGCGATAGCTCCAGCATAAACCCAAACAAGACCTTTACGTTGTTTTGCTGCTCTTAGAGCACTAGCAAGTGATAGCACGATTACTAATGCTTCAACACCCTCACGTAGTAGGATTAACATAGAATCAATAGCATTATAGTTTGATTTTGTATCGATTTTTGATAATTCAGCTATTAAATCTTTAAGTTGATCTTGGTATTTTTGTTCGTTACCTTTAACCATAATTATAGGAGTTTCACTCTCAACTTTAGTATAAAGTGAAGCATTTCTAGTACGAACATCACCTTCAATAACTGGCCATACCTCGATAAATTTCTTCATTTTTTGAGAACCTTGGGCTTTATCACCAGAAACAAAAGCATTATAACTTTCTTCTAATAATTTAATCCCTTGATCCAAAGTTTTTACATCTGAATTTTGTTCAAGTTTTTTTCCAGCTAAGAAATCATCTAGATGTTTTTTTAAGTCAGATAGATACATTTTTGTAGTTTGGTAATCATAAGGCTCGACTTCCATAGAACTACGTAAAAATGACATTGTTGTTTCGATTTTTCCATAGTAAGCCGGTTCAACAGATCTTACGATTCCTTCATTACGAACCCAAGCAGCGTTATATTTAACGTACTCAGCTTTCATTGTTTCTACATCTTTAGTATCAATAGCTTTTTCAAGCTTATCAAAAGAAGGATAAAGTTTTGTTTTAAAAGCTTTTTTTTCTGCCTCAATATCTATAGGATTTTGTTCTGTTTCAAAAGCAAGAAGAGCAGTAGATAATTCTCTTAACTGATCCTCATCTAGATTTTCAGAAAGGGCAGTTTTCTTAACTCTTTTACCCGCCTCTGAATCTGAATTTTTTGTAGCATTAAATTCATTTCTGAATTCTTCAATTAATTTTTTTGCTTTGTCCTTATCATTATTTTTAAGGGCAGTATTAGCATCTGTAATTTTAATAAATAAATCACTATAAGATTCTTTAGCAATAGCTGTATGAGCTAAAGGTATAAAAGAAGTGAAAATAATAACAAATGTTATTAAAATTTTACTCAAATAATTTTTGACCAATATATTCACCTTCCTTTACACCACCGAAGCATGCGAATAGTCCACTACCTATATGTGTGATGTATTCATTCATTTTATCTTCATTACCTAAACTGTTTTGAATTGTAATGAATTGCTGAGGATCCTTTTGGAATGCTATAAATAATAGACCAGATTCAAATTGACCAGTTGTATCATTAATACCATCAGCGTATGAGTAAGAACGTCGCAGTAATTCAACTCCAGTTTTATGAGCTAGATGTACATGAGAGTCTTCAGGAATATATAGTTTTCCATCAGGACCTTTTTTCTCTAAGTCTACAGTAGCGAATTCGTCTTTTTCACCAAGAGGAGCACCGCTATCTTTATATCTACCAAACGTATGTTCTTGTTCATTTAAGTTTGTTCTATCCCATGTTTCAAGGTGCATTTGGATACGACGAACAGCCATGTAGCTTCCACCTTTCATCCAGTTATCTTTGTCACACCAAACTATATTATTAAATTGATCTTCTTTTGTTGCATTAGCTGTACCATCTTTAAAACCAAATAGGTTTCTTGGTGTCTCTTTTCTATTTCCAATAGCAGCGAAGCCAGATTGACTCCACTTCATAGTCACAGTAGAGCGAGCTTTACGAATTAAGTTTCTCACAGCATGGAACGCCACTTGCTCATCATCAGCACATGCTTGGATACAAATATCTCCACCAGTATACCTTTCTTTTAGTTGTTCTCGAGCAAAAGGAGGTAGGTCTTTAAATTCAGCAAGACCTTTATTCTCTAATTTCATTTTTTTCAAGAAACTAGGACTAATTCCAAAGGTAAGAGTTAAACGATAGGGGTTAAGTCCTACCGTTTCTCCTGTGTCTTTTGGTGGTAAGTAATGGTTTTTAAGAGCAGGCTCAACAAGTTCACCATTAACAAGTTTTTCGCTATATTGAGTCCATTCTTTAAACATGTTTATAACATCTTCACGATTTGTTGAATGAAGATCTAATACAACAAAATAGATATTTTTTTGCATTAACGTAGTGATTCCAGCTTGGTGTTCACCGTAAAAAGTGATTTTTTCATCACCATCAGCAATTTCACGCTGATTTTCTGCTTTGTTTGCAAAGAAACCTCCTATTGCAGATGCCCCTACAACGGCACCAGCACTAGTCATACCAGCTTTTTTTAGGAAATCACGACGCGTTATTTTTTTGTCAGTCCAATTATTACCATTTTTAGCCATATTACTTAGCCTCTTCGTCTAAAATAACACCCATTTGTGATAATGGCTCACCTAATTTAGTAACAGCTTCAGAAAGTTCTTTAGTGTTTTCTTTTGATAGGTCAGTGTATAGTTTGTAGTTTTTATCATCAGTTTTGTATTTGTCTAATAAACCGTTGATAGTAGCAAATTTTTCTTCTAAGTCTTTAGCTAATTTACTATCTTTTTTCTCAATTAAAGGTTTAAAGATTTTGAAGATTTCTTCAGCACCTTCGATATTAGCTTTGAAGTCGTATAAGTCAGTGTGTGAGTAAACTTCTTCTTCACCAGTTATTTTTTGTGTTGCAACTTCGTTTAGTAAGTCTACAGCTCCAGTAACCATTAAGTCTGGTGTTACTTCTACAGTAGCAACTTTAGCTTTTAATTCTTTAACGTCTTTAACTAATTGTTCTGCATATTCTTCAGTACCTTTAGTTGTATTTTGTTCCCACATAATTTTTTCGATTCTGTGGAATCCTCTCCAACCTTCTTCAGTTTTATTTTCTTCTAAGTAATCAGCAAGACGGAAATCGATATTTACGTCTAATTCTCCAAAGCTTTCTGCGATTGGCTCAGAACGTTCATAAGCCATACGAATAAGTGGATATTGTTTTTTAGCTTCGTCTAGTTTACCAGCTTTTAAAGTCTCAGCAAATTTCTCAGTATCTTTTAATAGATTATCTACTTGACCTTCAACATATTTTTTGTAAGCTTCAGTAGCCTGTTTTAACTGATCTTTAGTGCTTTTAGAAGTATCAACTTGTTCAGTCTTATTTTCTTCTTTCTTTTGTTCAGTTTTGGCAGAGCAACCGCTAATAACTAATGCCCCTGTCATAATTGCTAGGAATAATTTAGATTTTTTCATATGTAATAAATACTCGCTTTCTATAAATTCTTCTACTTTAAATTATAATCATTATCAATTACAATGTAAAGCGATATGAGAAAAAATAATAAAATTATAAAAAAAATTACAGTATGACTAAAATTTTTATAGATAAATTAATAATTGTGAAAAATATTTGACTAAAAAATAGTAATTAATAATTTAAGACAAAATATGTCCAAGTAGTTTGATATTCTGTATTTAAAGGAGATGATTCGAATATATATAATGTAAAAATATTATTGAAATTAAAAACTATTTACATTATAATAGAAAGTGCTTACAACTAATAGAGAGTAAAGGAAGGTGGAGGTTTTGAAAAAGGACAAGGCTTTTAGAGCGCTAGAAATATATGATAGGTTTAGGAGAGGAGAAAAGTTATTAAAAGAAAATTTGGCTACTGAATATGGTGTATCGTTAAAAACTATTCAAAGAGATATTGAAGAATTAAGATATTATCTTTATGAGAAAAGGAATGAAATAGGCGAGTTTGAAATTAAAGTAGAGAATAAACATTATGTCTATAAAGCTGTATCGGATAGTGATAATACTCTAACTCAAAAAGAAATTTTAGCCGTTAGTAAAATATTACTTGAGAGTAGGGCTCTGACAAAAAATGAGATGGTTCCTTTAATTAAAAAGTTCCAAAATCAGTTAAGTCATAAAAGTAAAAAAGAAGTGGATGATTTAATTTTAGACGAACTTCATCACTACATTGAACTACAACACGGAAAAGAATTATTAGAGATTCTGTGGGATTTATCAATAGCTATCAGAGAGAAAAAGCTAATAACATTTGATTATAGTCGTATGGATAAGAAACAAACTAAAAAGGAAGTCAAACCTGCGGCAATAATGTTCTCAGAATACTATTTTTATCTTATATCATATGGCTTAAATGTGGAAGAAGATATGCCGTTGGTATTTAGAGTTGATAGAATAAGAAATATAAAATATAGAGATGAAAGATTCTATATTCCATATAAAGATAGATTTGAAGATGGAGAATTTAGAAAAAGAATCCAGTTTATGTATTCAGGAAAATTAAAGAAATTCACCTTTGAATTTAGTGGTCCATCATTAGAGGCTGTATTGGATAGGTTGCCTACTGCTAAAGTAATAAAAACTCAAGATAAGACACATACTATAACTGCAGAGTGTTATGGAGATGGGATAAAAATGTGGCTAAATAGCCAAGGAGATAATGTAAAAATAATAGAAGAAAGGGAGGTGTAGAAATGAAAGTTGAAATTATAGTTGCGTTAGTTGGGTTATTTGGAGTCTTAATAACTACAATAGTTAATACAATAGTTGTTAGTAAAAAATTAAACAGTGAATTAGATTTTATTACCGGTTGGAGGAAAGATTTATCACGAATAGCAGGGGAATCTGAAGTAAGTTTAGAAGATGTATACATAGTACGTGCGAAACTTAGATTTTCAAAAAAAGAAGAGAATTCCGAATATGTTAAAGTAATGAATTATATTATTGATGAACTTGAAAATATATTAGAAAAAGCTGAAGTGAAATTATCTGAAAAAAGCCAGAAAAAAATAAGATTAATCTGTATGTATTTGTTAAAAATACAATGGGAAAATAGAGAATATATGTTACCAAGAAAACCATATTTTAGAAGATTGTTTCCTTTGAAAATTAGAACTTATTGTGATGGATTTTATACAGAAATTAAAAATATTGAAGAAAATACAGAGGAGAAAAGTATGAATAAAGAAAATAAAGATAATACAGAAAGTATTAGTGATAAAGAGCCTAGTAACAATAAAAATAATTGTTGGAATTATGTGGTATGTCATTGTGTATTAGTAAAATTATTAATATTCCTCATAATTATTATGGGTATACCTGCTATTCTAATAAAATTTTTAGAATTAAATCAGGGTTGGAAAGATATTGTAATAATTTTATTAGTTGGTTTATTTAGTTTGTTTTATATATTAATAGAGAAAGAATAATATTATTGGATTGAAAATTAATAAATTAAAAAATTAATTAAAAAATTCATTAATTCCCTTATTTTGTCCAACTTATTTATTATACTAAATGTAGTAAGGAGGATTTGCTATGGAAAATATTAATTTAAAGGCATTAACTAATGTAGAAAGAATATTGATCGAGGAAGACTATGATTTTTATAATAAAAAGTACAATTCTCCTCTTTCTCATATTAAAAACAACTTTAACATATTATTTAAAAATAAAGAATTACCAGTTTTAGATAGAGTAAATTATTGTATTACTGTAAGTTTCTTTGGTGATATTTATTTTAGAAATGATTATGTTAAAATTACTTCACTAAGATATCTTTATAAACCATCAGGTTTGAAAATTTATTATGATGATATAAGAAGTATTGAATGTTATCCGAGAAAATGTATAATTAAGTATGTGAAAAAGGGGAAAGAAAAAGAATTTTCATTTTATTCTATTCATGAGAGTTATATGTTTGAAGGATGTAGATTATTAAAAAACGTCTTTAATACCTATAAAGATGAGAAAAAGATATCTAATACTTATGGAGTAAATATAAAAAGTAAGCTAGCATTAAGTTAGAAGTATTAAGTTAAGTCCTCTTTCTTTCTTTTTATTTTTCTTTTAAAAAACTCAAGAAATGTACATATTGTCATTCCTTGAGTTTTTTCTATAATTCTAGTATGTCTATGTCTGCTTTTGTTTTGTAGATAACATCTTTACGTTCAATAAGAATAGTAGCTTTTTTTGCTAGTTCTTCATTTGCTTTAATTTTAGTAAACAACTCTTTACTTGGATTCATTGCAACAGGATTACCAACACGGCGAAGCATATTGTAGTCACCATTTGTATCACCATAAGCATATGATTTATCTAAGTCTATATTATATTCTTCTACTAATCTGTCTATAGTTTTATTTTTACTTTCTGCATCCCACATCGGAATAACTTCACCAGTAAAATAATTATTTTTCATTATATATTTACTACCTATAGCAAGAAAAGCATGATGTTTTTTACCCATTGCTTCTACTAAAAAGTCGGGACTTCCTGAAATAAATATTATTAGATGTCCTTCTTTTTTATGTTTTTCAATAATATTACGTGTGTATTTATATACACGATCTGCTTTTAATTTCATAACTTGCTCTGTAGCGAAGTCAATATATTTTTTGTGTAAACCTGTAATTGCTTTTACATATGCTGCAGAAACATCAAATAAATAGTTATCATAATCTTCAAATCTTTTATCCCAATTTATGTAAGAATCTTTAACACCATTTACCCAAAAACGTTCATCAACAACTTCATATTTTATTAACTTTTTAAAGTGTTCATTCATTAGTGAATCTCTATGTAGAGTACCATCTATGTCAAAGAATGCTGCTATTTTTTTATCATTCATATTTTTTCCTCCAATCTAATTTATTCTATAATTCTACTTAATTAGCTTTTTAATAAATAAAGACATTATTTTAATTATAGAAGCTATAATTAAAATTAAATTAAAGAGCGAGGGTAACCTCGCTCTAATCATTAGAATTCAGTTGTGTCAACAGAATCAACGTATTTTTTAACTTCTGGCACTATAGTTTCAATAGTTCCATCTTCGAATGGATTTTTAAGAGAAGTTGCTTTGATTAACTCAGTAAATGGTTTAGTACCACCTAAACGGCAAAGGTGTAAGTATTCTTCCCATGCTTCTTTACTATTTTCTCTTGATTTATTCCAGAATTGAAGTGCACATACTTGAGCTAATGTGTAATCAATGTAGTAGAATGGGTATAAGAAAATGTGAAGTTGACGGTAGAAGAATAATCCTTCATTTAAGTCAGCAATCTCTGAGTAGTCACGAGATGGAAGATATTTTTTCTCAATTTCTAGCCATTTCATACGACGTTCATAAGGTGTTAATTCTGGGTTTTCATAAACTGCATGTTGGAATTCATCTACAGTTACACCATATGGTAAGAATTTAACAGAACCAGTAATATGGTAGTATTTGAATTTCTCAGTTTCTTCTTTGAAGAATAAGTTCATCCAAGGCCAAGTTAAGTATTCCATACTCATTGAGTGGATTTCACAAGCTTCAAAAGTAGGCCAAACGTATTCTGGGATAAAGTCTTTACTTTGATATACTTGGAATGCATGTCCAGCTTCGTGAGTTAATACTTCAACATCATGTGGAGTAGCATTAAAGTTAGCAAAGATAAATGGTGCTTTATAGTTAGGGATAAATGTACAATATCCACCACCAGATTTACCAGGTTTTGTATCTAAGTCTAATAGGTTGTTATCAGTCATAAATTTAAAGAATACATCTGTTTCAGGAGATAATTCTTTATACATTGTTTTAGCACTTTCAACAAGCTGCTCACGGTTTCCTTTAGGAGTAGGGTTACCAGATTTGAAAGTTACAGATTCATCGTGGAATGATAATTTTTCTAATCCAAGACGTTTAGCTTGTGCAGCTTTAAATTCTTCTACTAAAGGTACTACATCATTTAATACTTGTTTTCTATAGTTAGCAACATCTTTAGAAGTATAATCTGTACGGCGTAAACGTAGGTAAGCTACTTCAACAAAGTTTTCAAAACCAAGTTTTTTAGCAATACGTGTACGTACTTTGATTAATTTATCAAATAGATTATCGAATTGTTCTAAATTATCTTTGAAGAACTTAGCAACTGCTTTAGAAGCTTCAAGTCTAGTTTCTCTATCTTCATGTTGAGTATATTTCGCCATACCACTAAGGTTACGTTCTTCTCCATCAAATGGGATACGAGCACTTGCAGTAAGTTTAGTATATTCAGAAGCAGTTTTATTTTCTTCTTTTAAGTCTTCAATAATTTCATCACTAAATACTTTTAATGTTGTTTCTGTTAAATTGAAGTAGTGTTCTCCAATTTCTTTTTTTAATTCATCTTTGAATTTTGAATTATATATAGCTTTATCTACCTTACTATATAGAGCTGTTAATTCTGGTTTATAATCATCCCAGAAGTTTTGTTCTTCTTCATAGAAACTATCAGTAGTATCAATTGTATGTCTAATTTCAACTAAAACACTTTGTGTTTCTAAGTCTCTGCGTAGTGTATTATATTCATCAAAAACAGCTAACACATCTTTTGCAGAAGCAGCATCTAAAACTCTTTTTTCAATGTCTAATAGTTTTTTAGATGTTTCTTCTAAATTAGGTCTTGTGTATTTGTAATTTTCAAAAGTCATAAATAACCTCCCGTAAATTTCATTTAATAAATGTCAGTAACTATATAATAACACGAAAATAGTAAAATTACAAAAGCGAATTCATAAAATAAATTGTAGAGAATGTATCTTTATAAATATTTTAAATACTTTTGGATAAACTGTAGTGTATATAAATTTTAAATAAGCACTAAATACGGTAAGAATTCTATATTGTATGTAACTCTTCTTTGACAATATAAAGTATTTGTGAAATAATAAATAGTAAGAAATTAGTATTTAAATAAAGGAGATAAGTTTTGATTACAACAAAAGATATAATTATTGATCCTCATGAAACTCTAAGAAAAAGAGCAGAGGAAGTAAAAAGTCCAATATCTGATGAAGATAAAGAGATATTAAGAAGTTTATTGGAGTATGTTATAGCTTCTCAAGATGATAAAAAAGCAGAAGAATTAGGATTAAAACCAGGGATAGGTCTTGCTGCGCCTCAAATTAATGTTTCTAAACGTATGATTGCAGTACACATTCCAGATGAAGAGAATCCTGAATATACAGTATCTTATGCGCTATACAATCCTAAAATTATTTCTAACTCAGCGGCTAAATGCTATTTAGCTGGAGGAGAGGGATGCTTATCAGTTGAGGAAGAGAAAAAAGGCTATGTTCCAAGATATTCAAAAATCAAAGTAATTGGTTATGATGAAAATGATGAGAAAGTAACATTAGTATTAACTGACTTACCAGCAATATGTTTCCAACATGAAATAGATCATTTAAATGGAATCATGTTCTATGATCATATTAACAAAGATAATCCATTTGATGTTCCAGAAGAATACGAAAGATTATAATTTTTAGCTTGATAAATGGAGAAAACAATATTATAAAATAAATATGGGTAGTTTTATCGTTCTTTATAGTACTTAATACATTATAAAGATAAAAAAATAAATTTGATAAGGAGACATATTTCGAATGAAGAGAATATTGACGATTTTATCAGCAGTACTATTAATCTTTTTAGCTGGATGTTCATCAAAAGATGGTAGTAAGACATATGTTTTGGAAAAAAGTGGTGTTAAAACTGAAATAACTGTTTATTATGAGAGTGACAAAGTAACTAAACAAACAACAGTGAACACCATGAATTATGAGAAAATGGCAGTTACTAAAGATGAATTAAAAGACGTAGCTATGCCGGTATCTGAAAAATATCAAGGAATAGATGGAGTAGAACAAAAAATAGTTTTTGATGATGACAAAGCAGTTGAAACTCTGACTATTGATTATACAAAAGTAGATTTGAAAAAATTAAAAGATTTACCAGGAATGGATATAGATACTGATGTAGAAAGCGTAAGCTTAAAAGACACTGAAGAATCTTTATTAAGTCAAGGTTTTACAAAAAAATAGTAATTTTAAATTAAAAGGAGAATAAAAAATAATGAAGAAGATCATATCAATAATTTCAGCTATATTATTAATTTTTGTGGCTGGTTGTTCAGCAAAAGAACAAAGCTCTACATATGTATTAGAAAAAAATGGAGTAAAAATAGAATTAACATATTATCATGATGGTGATAAAGTATTAAGACAAACTGCAAATAATACAATGAACTATAAAGAAATGGGTGCTACTAAAGATGAAGTGAAAAAAGCATTAGAACCTTTGGCAAAACAATATCAAGGAATTGATGGGTTAGAGGAAAAAATAGATTTCCAAGATGACAAAGCAGTTGAAACTTTAACTATTGATTATACAAAAGCGGATAAAAGTAAATTAAATAATATTCAAGGTATTACAATAGATGGTGACAGTAAAGATATTAGTATGAAAAAATCTGAAGAACATTTATTAAGTCAAGGATTTACTAAAAAATAATATTTAAGTAATTTTCCATCAAAAGGGGTATAAAAAATGAAAAAAATTTTATCAATAATATCAATGGTTTTATTAATTTTTTTAGTAGGATGTTCATCAAAAGACAATAGTACTACTAATAATTCGCAGAATACTTCAAATGTTACAGAAAGTAATAAAAACAAAGAAGATTCAACTAAAAATGTAGAAGTTAGTAAATTTTATACTGAAAGAAATGGAGTAAAATTAGAAGTTACATATTATCATAAGGGAGATGAGGTGCTTAAACAAACGGCATACAATATAATGAACTACAAACAAATGGGTGTTACTAAAGCGAAATTTATAGAATATGCTAAGCCTATAATGGAAAAATACAAAGGTATTGAAGGGCTAGAACAAAAGTTAGATTTTCAAGATGATGCAGCTTATGAGACGATAACAGTTGATTATACTAAGGTAGATAAAAATAAATTAATAGGTCTCCCAGGTACTTCTGTTGATACTACTACTTCAGATGTTAGTTTTAAAAAAGCTGAAAATTATCTATTAGATCAAGGATATGTAAAAGTAAACTAGAATGATATATAGAAAAGAAGTGTTGTATTTTTACAACACTTCTTTTTCTTTCATATTATAGTGAAGATAAGCATCGATAAAATCAATAATGTCGCCATCCATTACTTTATCAACGGTAGAAACTTCATAGTTTGTTCTATGATCCTTAACCATAGTATATGGAGTAAAGACATATGAACGAATTTGAGATCCCCAACCTATATCTTTTTGTTCTCCACGAATAGATGCTAATTCTCTTTCTTTTTCTTCCAACTCTAATTGATATAGTTTAGACTTTAGATTCTTCATTGCTGAATCTTTATTTTTGATTTGACTTCTTTCAGCTTGTGACTGAACTACTATTCCCGTAGGAAGGTGAGTAATACGTACTGCTGAATCTGTTGTGTTAATATGTTGCCCACCAGCACCTTGGGCACGATAAGTATCAATTTTCAAATCATCATTGTTAATTTCTATATTAATTTCATCATCTGAAAATTCAGGCATAACATCAATAGAGGCAAATGAGGTATGTCGTTTTCCAGAAGGATCAAAAGGGGAAATACGAATAACACGATGCACACCTTTTTCACCTTTTAGTAAGCCATAAGCAAAATCTCCTTCAACCTTTATTGTCGCTGATTTTACTCCGGTGATATCACCTGATTGATAATTTAAATAACTGTATTTTAATCCTTGTTTTGAGAAGAATCTTTCATACATACGTAACATGATTTCTGCCCAATCTGTAGCATCAGTACCTCCAGCTCCAGCATGGATGTCCAAAATAGCATTATTATTATCATATTCCTCAGAAAATAGCAATCTAAAGCTAAAATCTTCAACACTATCTTTAAGGATTGCCACAGTTTCTTCTAAGTCAGCATAAATTTCTTTATCTTCTTCGTCACGTAGGAATTCAACCATTTCCTGAGAGTGTTCTAGATAGTCAATCATATTGGAGAATTCATCTAATTCTTTTTTTATACTCTTAGATTCTGTAACGAGAGCACTTGCATTATCACTATCATTCCAGAAATCAGCATCAAGCATCATGTTTTCAATTTCAGCCACTCGTTGTTCTTTATCTTCTATCTTTAAAGAGGTTTTAAACTCTGTTATTCTTTTTTCAATTTCTTCAAGTTCTTTTCTAAGCTCTATTATTTCCAAATTTTTCACCTCTATAACTTCTATTGCTTATTAATTATACTAAAATTATCTATAAGATACAAGCTAAGGTAAAAAATAAAGAAGCTAAAACTATTGTTTAGCTTCTATGTTAAGTTATTTTTTCTCTGTAACGCCAAGTTTAGCAAGAATTTTTTCAAAATTATCGATTTTTCTTGCATCATCTAGTGAACCATCAAAATTACCTAGGGCATTTTTTGCATCACTTTCAGAAATTTCATTTAAGTCTAATATTGCTTTAATAGTCAGATTATTATTTTCTTCTTTAGCTATTAATTTAAGACCTTTAGATTCTTCAATTATTTTTTCTTTAGTTTCTGTAGATTGCGTTGATTCTATTACATCATCAAACTTAAATTTTTCATTTTGCGTTAACTCTGAGATTGGCTTATTAACGAAAAGTTGAGTCATTTTTTGTGCTATATTGTTTTTATATTCAACTTCAACATCAATCATACTTCCTTCTTCAGAAATAACATAATTCTTAACAAGAACAGTATCTTTTTTTTCTGTATTTTCACTAGGTTTATTATTATCTTGTGTTTGATTTTCTATATTATTAGATTGCTTATCTTCTTTATTTGAACAACCCGTAAATATTAATAATATAGAAGAAAGTATTAAACTAGTTTTAAGGATTTTTTTCATACTATAAGTTACCTCCAATTATTTTTTCTCTTTCAAACCATTGTTTTCAAGTTGTTGTTGTACATTACTTAATTTACGTTCTTCATCAAGTGATGTTTTTTTAAACCCAAGTTTTTCTCTGTCTTTATCATAATTTATTTTTGTGAAATCTACATCATAGTTGATATTAATCTTATTATCTTTCTTTTCCACGCTATAAGTAACACCAACTACATCTTTTAGGTTTTCATCAAAGCTATTTTTAAATAAATTATAATCTTCATCTGGGTAAGTATCTTTAATATTATATGTAACTTTTGACGACATCTTATTGACGTTATCACCACTGTAAAATATAGTGACTTCCGTTGATTCTCCTTCACTGTTATTAGAAATAAATACCTTTTGTTTTTCGCTTGAACAAGCAGTTACTAAAAGTAGAGTGGCTAGTAATGGTGCAATAATTTTTAAAAATTTTTTCAATATTATATACCTCTTTCTTTATTTTTTTTCTTTAAAACTATTGTTAGTTAGGGCTTTTTCAACTGAGCTGAGTTTTCTAGCTTCGTCAAGTGAGTTTTCTGGAAAATTAACTGCAGCCTTATATTTATTAAAGTCTAATTTATTAAAGTCTGTTTCCCATGTAATATGAATTTTCCCATCTTTTTCCTCAACTTTATAAGAATATCCAGCAATATTATCAATTGGATGCCGATTATTATTTTTAATTGATTCTTTAATGGATTCTATTGCTGAGTTTATATCATCACCATCGACAGTCAATGTATTTTCAGAAACTACTTTATTTACTGAATCTCCTTTATAATAAATAGTTACTTGAAGATCTTGATTATCAATTGATTTCGTGTATACTTTTGTCTTTTCACTGCCACAAGCAGTTAATAAAACTAGCATTGCTAATAAGGGTGTAATTAATTTTAGTATTTTCTTCATGTGATTACCTCATTATATTTTATTTTTCTTTAAATCCTTTTTCTTTCATGTTTTTTGTAATTGTACTAAGTTTTCTTGCTTCTTCAAGAGAGTTTTCGGGAATTGCATGCACAGATTTAGCTTTCTCAAAATCTAGTTTATTATAATCAATTACATAAGTAATAGTAATTTTCCCATTTTTTTCTTCAACATTATAAGAATAACCTGATATATTTCCTATACTTTTTTTAAGAACCTCTTGAAGAAATTCAACAGAAATATTATTTTTATTATTAGTAAAAGTATCAACAGTGACAAATTTATTAACAGTATCATCTTCATAATAGAGCGTAGCTTTAATTTCATGATCATCTGAATTTTTTATAAATTCCTTTGTTTCTTCTTTACTACAAGCAGTAAATAAGACTAGTATTGCTAGTAAAGGTGTGATTAATTTTAGTATATTCTTCATTTATTTACCTCAATATAATATAGTGTTATTTTTTTTCTGTTGCTCCTGCATCTTTAAGATGATACTCGACAGTTTCTAGCTTTCTTTCATTTTCTAATGTATCTGAACCAGATAGGTGGACTCTTCCTTTATATTTTTCAAAGTCTAATTTATTATAGTCAATTTCAGTAGTAATAACGACTTTTCCATCTTTAATTTCTGCAGAACGTGTGTAACCATCAAAATTTGGTTTTTGAGAGATAGTAGATTTAATATTATCTAATGTAGAATCTAAATTTGCTTTGTCAGTAGTTAATGTTGAATTAGTAACAACTTTATTTACAGTTTCATCTTTATAATATATTGTAGTTACGTGTTCTTGTTTACCACTTTTTTCTGTATAAACTTTTGTCTTTTCACTACTACAAGCGGTTAGTATAAGTACGGCGGATAAAAGTAATGTACATAGTGTAAGTAATTTCTTCATCTAATTCCTCCTAGTGTATTTATATATTAGTATTTATTATAACATACTAATTATAATTAGTAAAAACAACCTTTATTTTTTTAACTTTAATTTAATAGCATATAATAAAATAACAAAAACCTTTATTTTAAGCCTTTTATAAGGATAGAAAAATAAAAGTCAAAAAAAGTCAAAAAAATATCAAAAAAACTATTGACTTTTTTTGACCTTAATGTTAATATAAATAATGTGATTAGCACTTAGATGTTTAGAGTGCTAAAAACAAAATGAAGATAGGTGATAAACATGTTAATAGATAGACAAGTACTTATTCTTCAATCTATAGTAGAAAATTTTATAACTACTAATCAACCGGTTGGATCTAAGCAACTTGCTCAAAGCATTGATTTTAGTTCAGCAACTATTAGAAATGATATGAGTAAATTAGAAAAAGAAGGGTTGATAAAAAAAACACATATTTCATCAGGGAGAGTTCCTTCTGAAAAAGGATATCGCTATTATGTAGATTATATAAAAAAAGATTATGAGCTTACTAGTAGCGAGAGTAAAAAGTTAAAAGAACTTATGAGTGATAAATATGTATCAGAGGATAACTATTTAGAAAAAAATGCTATAGTTTTATCAGATTTAACAGATTGTACGGCAGTTATCTTAGCGCCTACAAAAGCTGATAGACGAATTAATAAAGTAGAAGTTATACTCTTAAGTAGTCGAAGTATTTTAGTTATATTAGTAACTAATATAGGAGAGGTATTCCAACAAAACTATAAACTTGATGCAGATTTTACTGCGGAGGATATAGCGGAAGTGAATAAACTCTTACAAACTTACTTTTATGACGTAGATATGGCAACAGCCCATGTAATAATACATGGAGAACTTGAGAAGTATTTAAAAACTAAAGTTAATAATTACGATATGATCGTAGTTGCCTTAAATAGATTGCTTCAAAATAAAATAAAAAAAACTGTAGCATTAGGAGGTAAGTACAATTTACTAAAACAACCTGATATAGATAATGTAGAAAAATTAAAAGAAGTAGTATCGCTCTTAGAAGATGATAAGATTGTTGAGTTACTAGACCACAATGTAGAGGTTACTGATTCAGATACTTGTATAAAAATAGGTAAGGAATTAGAGCTTGAAAATATTGCAGACCTTTCATTAGTATCTAGTAAATATAACACATCAAAAGGTCAAGGTGTAATAGCCGTTTTTGGACCTAAGAGAATGGACTATTCAAAAATAATGACATTAATAGGATGTGTCAGAGATAATCTAAATAACAATTTGAAATAATTTAGGAGGTAGAGATGACTACTGAAGAAAGAAATGAAAACTTAGAAGAAGTAGAAGAAACTGTTGAAAATACTGAAACAACAGAAACTGAAGAAGAAGTTGTAGAAGAAAAAACAGCAGAAGAATTACTTCAAGAAAAAGTTGATAAACTAGAAGAAGAATTAAAACAATCAGAGGATAAGTATTTACGACTTTATGCAGAGTTTGAAAACTTTAAACGTCGTAAAAACAAAGAAATTGAAACAAATAATGTTTATAAAAGTCAAAAAGTTATTACTGAAATCTTACCTAGCTTAGATAATTTAGAAAGAGCATTACAGGTAGAAAGTGATAACGAGGAAATCAAATCATTACTAAAAGGTGTTGAGATGGTATATGAAGGGCTTTTAAATGTATTAAAAACAGAAGGAGTAGAGTTAATCGAAACAGAAAATGCTCAATTTGACCCAAATTATCACCATGCAGTAATGCAAGAAGAGGATAGCGAAAAAGAAAGTGGAGCAATTTTAGACACTTTCCAAAAAGGCTACAAATTAAAAGACAGAGTAATCAGACCAGCAATGGTTAAGGTTAATTCTTAATTCTTAATCCTTAGTTTTTTCGAACCTGTAAGGTGAAGAAAAAGTTAGGAGTAAGAATCGCACAGCTACACCAAGAATGAGGAGCGTAGCAACGAAATGATTGGGGTGTAGCCACTGCGCAGATACTTATTCAAAGAATAAGGAACGAAGTAGCGAAATGATTTGAAAGAATCAACTAATCCTTAGTTTTTTCGAACCTGAAAGGTGAAGAAAAAAGTTAGAAGTAAGAATAATAAATAAAAAAATATAAATGTTTTGTTAGAATAGTATGTTTTAACAAAAAAACTAGAAACTTTAGAATAAATATAAAATAGGAGGACAAAAACATGTCAAAAATTATTGGTATAGACTTAGGAACAACTTATAGTGCAGTAGCAGTATTAGAAGGTGGGGAAGCTAAAATTATCCCTAACCCAGAAGGAAACAGAACTACACCATCTGTAGTAGCATTTAAAGGTGACGAAATTCAAGTAGGGGAAGTAGCAAAACGTCAAGCAATTACAAACCCAAATACAGTAATTTCTATTAAACGTCACATGGGGACAGATTATAAAGTAGAAGTTAATGGTAAAAAATATTCACCACAAGAAATTTCAGCTATGATTTTACAAAACTTAAAAGCAACAGCTGAGAGCTATCTTGGAGAAAAAGTTACTAAAGCAGTTATAACAGTACCTGCATACTTCAACGATGCTCAACGTCAAGCAACAAAAGATGCTGGTAAAATCGCTGGATTAGAAGTAGAAAGAATTATCAACGAACCAACAGCTGCAGCATTAGCTTATGGTTTAGATAAAACTGATATTGATCAAAAAGTATTAGTATTTGACCTTGGTGGTGGTACTTTCGACGTATCTATCTTAGAATTAGGTGATGGAGTATTCGAAGTTTTATCTACATCAGGAGATAATTTACTTGGTGGTGATGACTTTGACCAAGCTATCATTGATTACTTAGTAGAAGAATTCAAAAAAGAACAAGGTATTGACTTATCAAAAGATAAAATGGCAATGCAACGTCTAAAAGATGCAGCTGAAAAAGCTAAAAAAGACTTATCAGGTGTAACATCAACACAAATTTCATTACCATTCATCTCTGCAGGAGAAAGCGGACCAGTTCACTTAGAAAATACTTTAACTCGTGCTAAATTTGATGAATTAACTCGTCATTTAGTAGAAAAAACATTAGTACCAACTCGTCAAGCTCTTAAAGATGCTGGATTAACTCCAAGTGATATCGATCAAGTAATCTTAGTTGGTGGATCTACTCGTATTCCAGCTGTACAAGAAGCTATTAAAAAAGAAATGGGCAAAGAACCTCATAAAGGTGTAAACCCAGACGAAGTAGTAGCTATGGGTGCTGCTATCCAAGGTGGGGTAATCACAGGGGACGTTAAAGATGTAGTATTATTAGACGTAACACCATTATCATTAGGTATCGAAACTATGGGATCAGTTATGACAGTATTAATTCCAAGAAATACAACTATCCCAACTTCAAAATCACAAGTATTCTCTACAGCTGCAGATAACCAACCAGCAGTAGATATTCACGTACTACAAGGTGAGCGCCCAATGGCAGCTGATAACAAAACTCTAGGAAGATTCCAACTTACAGATATTCCAGCAGCTCCACGTGGAGTACCTCAAATCGAAGTTACATTCGATATCGACAAAAATGGTATCGTAAATGTTACTGCTAAAGATTTAGGAACTCAAAAAGAACAAAAAATTACTATTGAATCAAGTAGTTCATTAAGTGATGAAGATATCGATAGAATGGTTAAAGAAGCTGAAGCTAATGCAGATGCTGATGCTAAACGTAAAGAAGAAGCTGATGTTCGTAACGAAGCTGACCAACTTTCATTCCAAGCAGATAAAGCTTTAGAAGATGCTAAAGATAAAGTTGATCAAAGCTTATTAGATGCAATCAAAACTAAAAATGATGCATTAAAAGAAGCTATTAAAAATAATAACTTAGAAGAAATCAAAGCAGCTAAAGATGAATTAAACAAAGCTGTTCAAGAAATGACTATGAAACTTTATGAACAAGCAAATGCAGCAGCAGGAGCTCAAGGTGCTAACACAGAATCAAGCAATCAAGATGATGATACAATTGATGCAGATTTCACTGAGAAAAAATAATAAATTTTAGAAAAAAAGGGAGCTGGACTTAGGTTCTGCTCCCTCATTTAAAATTTAAGGAGAGGTAGAAAATGGCTAAAAGAGATTATTACGAAGTGCTTGGTCTTAGTAAAGGAGCAAGTGCAGCAGAAATAAAAAAAGCTTATCGTAAGTTATCTAAACAATACCACCCGGATATAAATAAAGAAGAGGGTGCAGAGGAAAAATTTAAAGAGATTACTGAAGCTTACGAAGTATTAAGTGATGAAAATAAAAAAGCTCAATATGATCAGTTTGGTCATGCAGCCTTTGATGGTGGTGCAGGTGGCCAAGGTGGTTTTGGAGGCTTTGGAGGATTCGGTGGCGGATTCTCTGGAGGGTTCTCTGGTGGCTTTGATGATTTAGGAGATATATTCTCTAGCTTCTTTGGTGGAGGCGGAGGAAGAAGAAATCCTAATGCTCCACGACAAGGTGATGATTTGCTACATAGAATGCATATTACTTTTGAAGAATCTGTTTTTGGTACTAAAAAAACAATCAAACTTCGTAAAGATGTGGAATGTGATTACTGTCACGGAACAGGTGCAAAAGACTCTTCATCTGTAACTGAGTGTCATAGATGTCATGGTTCTGGGCAAGAAGCTGTATATCAGGATACTCCATTTGGTAGAATCCAAAGCCAAAGAACATGTTCTGAATGTCAAGGACGTGGAAAAATAATTAAAGATAAATGTCCACACTGTTTCGGTAAAGGATATAATAACAAAGAAGTTGAATATGAAGTTGAGATTCCAGCAGGAATAAGCTCAGGACAACGAGTTCGTCTGCAAGGTAAAGGTGGAGCAGGAGAAAACGGTGGTCCAGCAGGAGATTTATTCATTGAAGTATCAGTTTCAAGTGATTCATACTTCCAACGTGAAGATGATGATATCTATACAGAATTAGAATTATCACCAGCCCAAGCAGCACTTGGTACCAAAGTGGATGTTAGAACATTAACTGGTGTTATTGAGTTAAATGTTCCAGCAGGTACGCAACATGGTAGAAAATTCCGTTTAGCTGGTAAAGGTGTAAAAAATGTAATGGGATATGGACAAGGTGATCATTATATTGTAGTATCAATAAAAATCCCTAAATCATTATCATCAAAAGAAAGAGAACTATACTTACAATTAGCAAAACTTAAAGATGAAAAAGTTGAAGAAGACGAAAGCTTCATTGATAAAGTAAGTAGAAAAGCAAAAGATTTATTTGATTAAAAAAGCTCGAGCATTATTATATGCTCGAGTTTTTTATTTCTATAATCATTAACTAAATGTTCTTTTTTTAAAAAAACATTTATAAATTATGTTAACAAAAGCAAATAAAACGATTTCTAATTTTTGACAATAAAAAATATTTCTGTTAAGATAAATTTAGTAATTAAATATAAAACACTGGGGGAGCCAATGGCTGAGATTACTTTGTTAGACCCTTTGACCTGAACTAGATAATGCTAGCGTAGGAAATGTGAATAGTATCTTAGAATATAATTATAGACACTTTCTACTGTTAGTAGAAAGTTTTTTTATATTTAATTTGATAAATTTTTGATGTTTTAAATTTAATAATAAAATTAATTAAGGGAGGCTAATTTATGAGTAAATTAGATATTGCATTAACTATAGCTGGAACTGATCCTACAGGAGGAGCAGGAATAATGGCTGATTTAAAAAGTTTTCAAGCCAGAGGTGTTTATGGAATGGCTGTTGTAACTAGTGTTGTCGCACAAAATACTCTAGGAGTACAAAAAATACACAATATTCCTTTAGATATTTTAGATGCTCAGCTTAACAGTGTTTTTTCTGATATTACACCAAATGCGATAAAAACTGGAATGTTGGCAAATGTAGAAATAATGGAAGTCGTGAAAAAGTATTTATCTAAAGATATTGCCTATGTAGTTGATCCAGTTATGGTAGCGACAAGTGGTGATAAACTGATTGATAGTAATGCGAGAAACCATTTGAAAAATGAAATATTACCGTTGGCTACCATAATCACACCAAATGTTCCTGAAGCTGAAGAAATAGTAGGATTCAAAATTGTAACAGAAGATGATATTAACAAAGCAGGAAAATTTATTTTAACAGAAGTAGGATGTAAATCTGTAATTATAAAAGGTGGACATTTAGAAGGTAAGGCTAAAGATTATTTGTTTACTAGAAACGATTCGCCTCATGTATGGGAAAGTGAAAGAATAAATACAAAACATACACATGGAACGGGATGTACTTTTTCCGCAGTAATTACTGCGGAATTAGCAAAAGGTAATGACTTAGTTACTTCAGTAGATATTGCTAAAAAATTTATAACAGCAGCAATAAAAAATTCACCAGAAATAGGTCATGGAAGTGGTCCAGTTAATCATATAGCGTATAAGGAGTAAAAAATATGAGCAGTTTAAAACTATTAAAAGAAAAAGCACCATTGGTTATTTGTATAACTAATGATGTTGTAAAAAATTTTACAGCTAATGGCTTAGTCGCATTAGGTGCCTCACCAGCAATGAGTGAGTTTAAAGATGACTTAGAAGATTTATTAAAATATGCAGGTGGACTATTAATTAATATTGGAACACTGACAGATGATAATTGGCAATTGTACCGTGATGCGTTAATTATTGCAGAAAAATATAATGTACCAGCGGTACTAGACCCAGTAGCGTGTGGAGCAAGTGCATATAGAAGAAGAGTAGTAGATGACTTATTAGAAAACTATAAAATATCAGCTCTTCGTGGTAATGCAGGTGAAATAGGTTCATTGGTGGGTATGGATATAGCTTCTAAAGGTGTAGATAGCGCTAATGTTGACAATATTGGCGAATTAGCTTTATTAGCCAATAAGAAATATAATATACCTATTGTAGTAACTGGAGAGGTTGATGCCATTGCAGTAGATGGCGAAGTAATCACTATCCACAATGGCAGTGCTATGATGCCAAAAGTTATAGGAACAGGATGTTTGTTAGGAGCTGTTGTAGCAAGTTTTATCGGACTTGATAAAGATAATGTCTTTAAGTCATTAGAAACATCATTACTAGCTTATAATATAGCTGGCGAGTTTGCAGAAAAAAGACCTAATGGTCATCTACCAGGTACATATAAAGTTGAATTTATAAATTCATTATATGAAGTTACAGATGGAGATATTTCATTACATAAGAAGGTGAAAAGATATGTTTAATCCAGAGAGCTTAAAGCTATATTTTATTTGTGGAACAACTACTTGTAATGGAAGAAATTTATTAGAAGTAGTTGAAAAAGCATTGGCAGGAGGGATAACACTATTTCAATTTAGAGAAAAAGGTAAGGGTGCATTAGAAGGTAAGGAGAAAGAAGACCTTGCTCGTGAGATTCAGAAGTTATGTAAAAATTATAACGTTCCTTTTATTGTAAATGATGATGTAGAACTTGCTTTAAAACTAAATGCTGATGGAGTTCATGTAGGACAAGAAGATAGCGATGTTGAATTAATAAGAGAAAAAATGCCAGATGCTATATTAGGATTATCAATAGGAGATGAACTAGAGTATAAATCTTCTAATTTAAGTGTAATAGATTACATTGGCGTAGGACCAATATTTTCTACTATTTCAAAAGATGATGCAGGAAAAGCTATAGGTTATACTGGCTTAAAACAAATTAGAGAATTAGATAAAAGTTTACCTATAGTGGCAATAGGTGGAATAAGTAGAGATAAAATAAAACCTATTATGGATACAGGAGTAGATGGAGTTTCTATTATTTCGGCAATTTCATATGCTGATGATATTGAAAAAGAAGTATCCTTAATGTTAAAACAATTTAATTAAGCCTCCAAAATCAAAAAAGGATATACATCAAGTATATTCTTTTTTTGTTAAACATATAAATTTTTTTAATTTAGTGCAATTTAGAGTATAATAAATATATAACTTATTAAGTTGGAGGTAAGTAAATGAAAGATATAATTTTAATTCATGGAACATGGTGTGATGGAAGTGTATGGGGAGAGTTTGCTACAGAATTAGAGAAATTAGGTTTAAGAGTGCATACTCCTAGCTTGCGTTATCACGATTTACCTTATAAAGAAGTAGAAGAAAAAGTAGCAAAAGTTAGTTTAAATGATTATGTTGAAGATATAGTTGAGTTAGTAGAGAGCTTAGATGAACCGCCTATCGTACTAGGGCATTCATTAGGGGGATTAATAGCTCAGCTAGTTGGTGTAAAAACAAAAGTAGAAGGTCTTATTTTAATGGGAACTGCTCCAGCTGCAGGTATTTTTGCATTTTATCCTAGTATGATTGTATGTTTCTATAAACACTTCTTAAGATGGGGATTTTGGAAAAAATCAATGCCACCATATAAACATGCATTCTGTGATTATTGTATGAATAATCAAGATCCAGAGGATAAAGAAAGAGAATTTGCTAAACTTGTACCTGAATCAGGATTTACATATTTTCAAATGGCACTACCATTCTTAGATAAACAAAAAGGTGCATATGTTGATTTTGATAAAATTAAAGAACCAGTGTTAGTTATAACAGGAACAGATGATAAAATGGTAAATCCTAATATCGCAAAAGCAACTGCTAAAAAATATAAAAATTCTAAATTAGAAATAATACAAGGTTCAGACCATATGTATGAAGCACCAAAATTTAGAGATGTTACAGTAAGTGTAATTAACAAGTGGTTAGAAGAAAATAACTTAAAATAATAATTGGTTATTATTAATGTTTAGAAATAATAAAAAATAGAATATTTTCAAAAAAAATATTTTGTAGCTATAAAATGAACAACTGTACATAAGGAACCGTTTTCTTGTTTTCTTGGTTGGGAAATTTTTCAAAAAAAGTATTGACACAATAAAAGATAAATGATATCATTTACTCAAGTTAATAGTTACCAATATTTGAATAAGTAACATATAAAAACTTTTACAGAGAGTGTGAATAGGTGAAAGCACACATTGCAGATTATATGTGAAAATGGTTTGAATGGTAAAAAAAGTGAGTTTTAATTTAATCCGAGCTTTTTTCGTAAGCGTTACGTTACAAACGCACATTATTTTAAGATATATTCTAGACCCGTATCTTTAAAGTAGTGATTGAGTTCGTATATTTACGAAAAGTAAGGTGGTACCGTGAAATTGATTTCGCCCTTATTCTCTTAGGAGAGTAGGGGTGTTTTTTATTTCCAAAACTTACTAAATATAACAAAAAAATAAAATAATTTAAAAGGAGAAAACTCAAATGAAAAAACTACTACTATTAGTAACAAGTTTCGTACTTGGATTTGTTTTAATTGGATGTTCATCATCATCTAAAGACGAAAAGAAAGGGATTGATGTAGAAAAATTAGATCCAAACAATCCTGTAACAGTAAAAATTGGTGCAACTAACGTACCTCACGCAGTATTATTAGAGCACGTGGCACCACAACTAGAAAAAGAAGGTATTAAATTAGATATCGTTACTTATCAAGATTACTACATTCCTAACAAAACGTTAAATGAAAAAGAAATCGACATCAACTACTTCCAACACGTACCATTCCTAAAAAATGCAATTAAAGAAAATGGATACAAAATTGAAGACGCTGGTGCTGTTCACTTAGAACCAATCGGTTTATACTCTAAACGTGTTAAAGATGTAGCTGACCTTAAAGACGGAGCTAAAGTTTACGTAAGTAACAACAAAGCTGAATGGGGACGTGTAATCAAATTATTAGCATCTAAAGGTTTAGTAAAAGTTAAAGATGGTGTTGATCCAGTAACTGCTACTTTTGATGATATCGCTGAAAACCCTAAACACTTACAATTCAGCTATGAAAATGATCCAGCTTTAATGACTAAATACTATGAAAATGATGAAGCTGATTTAATTTCTATCAACGCTAACTTCGCTGTTGATAATGGATTAAACGCTGCTAAAGATCCAATCTTAGTAGAAGCTGCAACTTCAGATAACCCATACGGAAACATCCTTGCTGTTCGTGAAGGGGATAAAGATAAAGTTGTTGTTAAGAAAATTCTAGAAGCACTAAGATCAGATGATACTAAGAAATTCATGCAAGAAAAATGGAACGGAGCAGTATTACCTATAAAATAGTATAATCACAACTTAAAATTAAAAAGAAACAACTCAAATATTAATTATTTGGGTTGTTTTTTTATGTGAAAAAATATGGTAAAATAATATAAGGGAAATTAATTAGGGAGAATTATTATGGAAAGTTATATTTTTAAACCTTTTATACTTATAGTAAGTTTAATTTTATCAAGCTCAATTAAGTGTTTAGTTGATACTGAAAATAAACTTGACTATTTATTTAAGCGTAGTAGCTGTGCGAGTTGTAAAAGACAGCTAAAACCTTTTGATTTAATACCTATTTTTAGTTTTTTATTTAAACGAGGACGCTGCAATTATTGCGGTTCTAGAATTCCATTTGATATATTTTTATACGAATTTTTTACAGCTAGTATAATTATTTTATATTTTGTTTTTGAAGATAATTTTGTCTTTGTAACATTACTTCATGCGTATATCTTAATTTTATTAATTTATATTTCTATAGAAGATATAAAATATTTACAAATACTAGATGAACTATTCTTTCTTCTATTATTAATGAATATTATTCTCCTAATTAACAACTTTTACTTTTTCGATATTTTTAATTTTTTATTTCTTATTTTACTTTTTCATATACTATATTATCTATCAAAGGGTGGTTTAGGTTATGGCGATATAAAAGTATATTGTGTTTTGGCCATAAACTTAAATATTTTTGAAGGAATATACTTATTAGCATTTACATTTGTTTATGCTGGATTTTTTGCACTTTCATTATTAGCTTTAAAAAAAGTTAAAAAGGGAACTAAAATACCGTTAGTACCATTTATTACACTTAGTTATTTAACAATTATATTAATAAGGGAGGGATTGTTATGGTAAGTGGTTATACAATAAAGGAGTTTTGTGAAGATGATCGTCCTCGAGAAAAATTTAGAAAATTCGGGGCAACAGCTCTTAGTGATAAAGAAATTCTAGCTATTTTGCTTAGAACAGGAATTAAAAATCAAAATGTAATTGAATTGGCAGATAGTATTTTAAAAGATGTAGGGGGGATAACTAAGCTTAGAGATGTAACTTTTGATGAGCTAAATAAACATAAAGGAATAGGAACAGAAAAAGCAATTCATATCCTAGCGAATATTGAATTTGCGCGAAGAATATACGCTACTAATGTGTTGGATGTAAAATGTTCTAGTCCAGAATCGATCGCTAGATATTTAAAATCATCTGTGGAAAATCTAACACAAGAAGTATTTATAGTTTTGGATATAAACACTAAAGGCAAGATTATTCAACAGCGTGAAGTATTTAAAGGAAGTTTATCTACATCTATCGTTCATTCACGAGAAGTATTTAAAATGGCTATTAAAAATAGTGCAGCAAGTATAGTGTGCGTTCATAATCATCCTAGTGGAGATGCAACACCTTCAGTTGAAGATATAAGAACAACGATTAACTTAATGGAAGTAGGCGATATAATAGGGATTGAGATGCTAGATCACTTAATTATTGCTAAAGAAGGATATGTGAGTATTAGACGCTTTTTAAACTATTTAGCTAGTGAAAATATAGACTATAGAAATGAAGAAATCAGAAGTGAACAGCTTCGTTATATTCTGAAAAAGTATAAGGTGAAAAATAGTTTTTAAAATACTAAAAATGCAAATTAGAGAGTTTAAAAATAGCTTGGTGATAACAATAATAACTATTGTAGCTTTCTGGTATTATTGGAATAACAGTAAGAAGACATGATATAATATAGTAAAGAAGAGAGTGTAAAAGGGTAGCAGTTTAAATAAAAGTAAATAAAATATGAAAAGGTAGGGATAAAGATATGAGTAGAAAAAATTTTCTAATATTAACGGTAATAGAAACTTTATTAATTACAGTGACATTTATTCTAGAATCAGTATTTAATAATAAACTATGGCATATTGCTGGTATAATTATAACGATTTTTATACTTCTTCATACTTCTTATCTATTGATAGTTAAAAAGAGCATAAATCTTTTAGCTGGAATGACAGAGGAAGAAGCAATAGAAATAAGGAAAGACCCAGATAAATTAAAAAAACATGAAAAAATTGCCCAAGCAATAGGGATTGTAATCTTTTTAAGTATTTTTTTCTTAATATATCTAATTTACGAGATACTGGGATAATTATATTAAATATGTGTAAAACTAACTTAAAGATTCTATATAAAATAGAATACTTTGGGTTAGTTTTTTTATATGGAATAATAATTAAAGTTTTGATATAATATTGAGAATGTATAGTCAAGAAATAATTAAATACTCGTGTATAATTAGATATATGGAAGGATGCTTTATATATATAAATTAATAGTTACAGAAATGAGGATTAACAAGATAATACAATAAAAGACCCAAATAGCTTGAAATAAAGGGATTGAGAGATATAGTAGAAGTTTTAGTGTAATAATGTGGTTAGATATGGAGTGAGAGAAGGTAAAAATGTTAAAAAGTTGGTAATCGTTATATAGTTTTAGGACTAATAGAATACTAATATTTTGTGTATGAGATGAATTAGAAAATATATTAAATTTATATCTTTAAAAAATAGAAAATACAAAACGTAATTTTTAGTCATGTTTTATTTAATTTATATAGAAATATACAGATGAAAATAAAATAGTTTATAATTGACGGATATTTATACGTATAAGATAATAATTAAAAATATAGGAGATTAGATATTATGAACTTTGGAGATTTAAGTAGAGAAATAAAAAAAGAATTTAAAAATGGATGTATAAAACTATTGGGGTGGACAATACCTACAGTAGTTATGACTTTTATAGGAATTAGTATTTATAATAGCACTATTAATAATAATTTAAAAATAGAAACAGTGAGAATAGAAGAAAAGACAGATAATATGGTGTTATCTCCGGAAAATCCAACTAGAGTGAAAGTGTTAAGAGTTGGGGAGGATGATAATGATATAAGTAATAATTTTTTTTCAAAAACATATAGTTTATCATTAAAAGGCTATGGACAAGTAAAAAAAGCATATTATTTTAATTCATATAAAGAGGGGGAAGAATTAGATAAAACAGAAATGTTAGTAAAGGGTGGAAATTTAATATCAAGGATTGTAAGCGTTAGTCCTTCTGAGTTTGAAATGAAATTATCTTTTTATTTTAGTGATAAAGGACAAGACAATATAAGAAGAACATATATAGTTTTTCAAAATAGTGGAGTGGAAGATTTAAATATATTTTTGATGTTAGTTAATGGTAGGAATCATGAAGGAGAATATAGAATTGTTTCTGAGAGTGAACTTAATTCTATGATTCCAAATGACCCGAATATTAAAAATGAGGATATTTATTTATCAACGCATTTAAAAGAAATAAAAAAAGATTTAGACCTCATAAAAAGCCATTTAAAATAAAAGATATGTTAGAAAAAATTAAATCAGGGTGTGTAGAAAAAACGTTATAAAGCAATCGCTACTCAAGAAGACTATGATAGTTTTTAATACTTTTAGAAACCCTTTAGAAGTTTTTGAAGCGATTCAAATCTCTTTGAATTTTTTAGGAACTTTTTTAATATTTTACTTTACAAAAGAGTATAATTAGTATATACTTAGTGTATAGGATTAGGTCAGTAAGCATCAGGTGCGCTGACCATTTTTTATGGAGTGATAATTATGAAGGACTATAAGACATTTAATCAACAATTAAAAATTCTAAGAAAACGAGGTCTTGATGTTCCAACTGATGGAAGTCCTAAGAGATTTTTAGAACAAGAAAATTATTATAATGTAATCAATGGATATAAAGATTTATTTCTAAAACAAAATAGTTTAGGTAATCCAATAGATCCAGAACAGTATTTAGACGGAACTCATTTTAATGAACTAAAATCATTGTTTCTATTTGATAGAGAGTTAAGAAGTTTATTTTTAAAATATATATTAATTTTTGAAAATTCTTTTAAAACTGTGTTATCACATGAATTTTCAAGAAGATATCCAGAGGAAAATTCTTATTTGGATATTCAAAACTATGTGAGTAATAATCCTAAAAAGGTATTACAACAAATATCTATTTTAACCAAAACTATTCATGACAAAGTTGATAAAAATGGAGCAGTTAAACACTATATAGAGGAACATAAATCTGTGCCATTATGGGTATTAGTTAACTATTTAACTATTGGAAATTTATCGTACTTATATGATATTTATAAAGATAATGATAGAGATGTTATAGCAAAGTATTATTCTCAGAAGTATAATAAGCAACATAAACCAGCTAATAATATTAGGATAGCTAGTGATGATTTAAAATCAGCATTAAAAATTATAAATTTGGTTAGAAATTCATGTGCTCATGATGAAAGACTATATAATATGAATTTTGGAAATATAAGATTGAGTAGAATAGCTAGGTATTATAATATAGAAAATTATAATAACAACAGAATTATGGTTGCTATATTATATTTAAAGATTTTATTAAATAAAAATTATTCTCAAAATTTCATTTTAGAATTAGAAAAAATATTTAAAAAATATAGAAAAGAGTTTGCGACAGTAACTTTTGAAAATATATTAGATATAATGGGAATAGATGAATTAGAATTACAAAAATTAAAATAGAATAAAATCAGCTTAGATTAACATCTAGGCTATTTTTTATACCCCAAAGAAAGGGCTGTATAATAAATTCGGGGCATGGGAAAAATGATCTGACGCCAAAAAGTTAGACTTAGGATAGCGTAGTAGTTGTAATGACTGCTACGCTATCTTTTTATTTTTCCCTATGTAATCCGGCAACAGCAGTACAACAATTATATTGAATACTTACATTCTAAATTAAAATTTTAAAGTGAAAATTTCTAGACTTTGAACAGTGTTTTCCTCCAGTAATTACCCAAAAGTATAAACTTATGCAAATTTTTTATAAAAGTATAAATATCTTATTATGAATAGAAATGAAACTAACATGAATAGAAATGCAAACTTAACTAGATTATCTACAAATTGTAAATAGATAAATACTAGTAACACTACTACTTCTACCAAGTATTCAATTACACTCGCTTTTTTTTAGTTGATTTTATTATATAAATCAATCACATAATATTGAGAAATACCTAATATCATAAACGTAAATATAAAATAGAATGCTTTAGGTTAGTTTTTTTTATATGGAATAATAATTAAAATTTGGATATAATATTGAGAATGTATAGTCAAGAAATAATTAAATACTCTTGTATAATTAGATATATGGAAGGATACTTTATATGTATAAATTAATAGTTACAGAAATAACAACGTAAAATAGAATACAATTAAACATTGTAAAAAGCTTTATATTAAGGGATTTGAATAGAATTAGTTGTTGAAAAGAGCAGGTAGAAATATTTTGGGTACAGTATGTGATTTGAGTATTCTTCATAGAAAATTTTAATCGTTTAAAAGTTTAGTAATCGAATGTAGTAAGACTAATTTATAATAATATAATCAAACCAGTATATAATAAAGTAGTCAAACCTTTTGTAGAGCCTATTTATAATAAAGTTATTAAACCAGCAAGTAATTGGATATCAGGTAAATATAATAAAGCAAAAAACTGGATAAAAAAATGGTTTTAAGAAAGGAAATGAGCAAAATGATAAAAAAAATTATACTAGTGATATTGGCGTTAGCAACA
>NZ_JNJO01000001.1 GCF_000701685.1 Gemella sanguinis ATCC 700632 | reverse complement strand
CTGTCGTATGGCTATAGTATTTTTCTGTTAAATCATAAATAAATTTAAAATCGATAGCTTTATCTACTTTTCTTAAAAAATGGTCTTTAGGTACTATTTCTGATAGTGTCATTAGTATTATTTCATCTTTTATATTTTCTACTTTATTAAACATACTAAAACCTCCTTTGTATACTTATATTATACCATTTTAAAGGTTTTATTTCAGTTAAAAAAAGGCTGTTGACCTATTTGTCAACAGCCTGTGAACTCCAAGTAAATTATTACTTGGAGTTTTTTTATTTTCCCTACTCTATATTTTAAAAAATTTAATAATTACTATTTATAAAAATTATCACTTTTTATGTACTCTTAACTAGAATAATATGTACTATTATAAAATTATCTTGAAAAAGTTTTCTTTCCTATAATATAATACTTAAGATGTTGTATTCATTCTTTTTATATATTATAATATTTATATAAATATTAATATGGAGGTTTTATTATGTACAAATCACTTAGAAAAATTCTGTTAATAATATCCACAGTTATACTATCAGTAGTACTTGCTGCATGTGGTACAAAATCGCAAACTGAGTCTCAACAAGAGTCTCAACCCAAACCTTTAACATCTCAAGATGTTATTGAAAAATATTCTGAAGCTGTAAAGAATGTAAATAGTTTTAAATATACATCAGATTTCACTTCAAAAACTGCTTCAAAAAATCCAGAATCATCACCATTAGGTCCTATTAACTTAGATTCTGGAATTAGTAAAGATGGTGTGTTGTCTTCGGAACCTTTCTCAATACTGACTAACCAAACTATGACACTTACAGGTACGAGTCTTAAAATATCTAATTATATAAACGAATCAAATGAACTATATACAAGAGCAGGTAATGAACCATGGAAAAAAACTAATTCTAAAAAAACTCAAAGCGAAAAAGCTGACGTAGTAAAAAAAGAAATTTATAACGATAAGTTTTTAGATGCATTAAAAAATGTTGCTGGTGATTTAAAACTAGAAGAACAAGGTGAAAACTATGTTCTAAGTTATTCAGGTACTGATGCAAAATTTATGGAAGTACTTCAACAATTTGATAGAGGTGCAGGATCAGTTGTAAATAAGCTTGCTGATACTAATATATTAAGTTTAAATTTTAAATTAACTATTAAAAAATCTAGTTTCGAGCCAACCGAAATACAATTTGATTGTGAAACTGGAAAGAATGAAAGTTCACTAACTACTAAATTCACAGGTAAACGTACATTTTCAGAAATTAACACTGCAAAAGTTACAAAACCAGAAGGTATCAATTAATACTATAAACTCCAAGTATGTGTCTACTTGGAGTTTTTGTTTTTTATATTATAACACATTTACAACTAAGCTGAAATAGCTTACAACCTTGCCATATTAACTTTTATTTGCTTGAATTAATACTATATATAAATTATAATAATTATATAAATATTATTTTTGGGGGGTATTATGAATAAATTATTTAAAAAAAATCTGTTAATGATTTCCATAACTATTTTTATAGCTGCATCAGCTATATTTATTTGCTATAAAAAGGTTCAACATCAGTCTCAAACAGAATCTCAATCATCGTCTCAAACTAGTCCTATAACCTCTCAATATGTGATAGAAAAATATTCTGAAACGGTAAAGAATGTAAAAAGTTTTAAATATAAAACAGAATATTCTACAAATTTTAATAATACAGATCCTAAAGTAGTAGAAAAAATAGGAGCTAAGGATTTAGTAATGAAAAAAATACAAGATGGTACTCTATCTATAGAACCATTTTCATTACAGTCTAACATTTTTTTGACTGATACTAAAAAATCTCAAAATTTATCAAATTATGTAAATGAAAAAAATATTCTATATTACAAAATAGATAATCAATCTTGGAAAAGTAAAGAATCTAGTCAGAGCATTAGCGAGGCAATTGACAGTAATAAAAAATATATTGCTAATGATAAGTTTTTAGATGCTCTTAAAAATGTTGTCGATGATTTAATACTAGAAGAACAAGGTGATAACTATATTCTTACTTTTATAGGAACAGACGATAAATTTATATCATTATTGTCTGAATTTGACAGTGACTTACCTCCTGCTCTAACTGACTTAAAAAAATCCGACGGAAAATATCTTAATTTTAGATTAACTATTAATAAATCTACCTTCGAGCCAATTGAAATATCATTCAAAGCTAGTATTTCTAAACATAACCAAGAGGGCACAGATAGAAAAATAGAAGCAAAACAAACATTCTCAGAAATTAATACTGCAAAAGTTGAAATTCCAGAGGATGTACAATATGAATCTCAGTCAGAATCGCAATCTAAGCTACCCTCACCACAGGACGCATTAGAGAAATTTAGTGAAGTTATCAATGATGTTGAGAGTTTTAAATATCTAACAGAATTTACTATAAAATCTACTAGAAAGAATACAGCAACAGGTGAAATAATGTTTCATGATCACGTAAAAGAAAACACTAGAGAAGAAGGTTCATTCTCTACAGAACCATTTGCAATACTTTCTAATCGAACTTCAGAATTTAGTAATTACACCATGAAAAGAATACAATATGAAAATAAATCGGATATTTTATACCAAAAAGATGATGATAAACCGTGGAGATTAAGAAATGGTGATAAAAATCTTGATAGTAAAGCTGATCGTATAAAATCTCTGATTGCCAACCCTTTGTTATTAGAATTTTTAAAGGGTATCTCTGACAACTTGAAGATTGAAGAGCAAGGAAATAACTATATTTTATCTTATTCAGGAAATGATAATAATATAATTAAGGCATTAAATGGATTTGATAGAAATTTATATATTTTTAATATAAAAGAAATTAATTTGATAAATGTTAATTTAAAAATAATTCTTAGAAAAAATAGTTATGAACCTATTGAAATATCGTTTACTTCCGAATCATTTAATACTTCAAGCGCTGAAAAAATTACTAGAGTTGAGGCAAAACGTACATTCTCTGATATTAATAATACGAAAGTAGAACAGCCTGAAGGTATACAATAAAATTCTAAAACTCCAAGTATATAACTACTTGGAGTTTTTGTTATAGCTTTTGTTTTAAATATTTATTCTTGAAATTCTTATTTTAAATCTTGATTATTAATTATTTTCTCAATTACATAAGCAACGCCATCTTCATTATTAGATTTTGTAATAAAATCTGCATGTTCTTTTACTTTATCTGTTGCATTCCCCATAACAATTGAATACCCTGCACTTTTTAACATTGAAATATCATTTTCTCCATCTCCAAAAGCAACCGTACTATCTCTATCTATATTCTTTAGGTTCATAACATATTCAATTCCTAGCGATTTTTTTGCATTGGTATGTGTTATTTCCAAATAACCACTTAATGATTTTTGAATTGTAATTTTTTCGTCACTATAATTAACTTCTACATAATTAACCAGTTTTCTAAATACTTCAATATCATCTTCTATAAAAGAAACTTTATAAATTTCTTTTAAAATCTCATTAAAATATTGATTAAAGTCCACTAAACTATAGTTTACCTTAACTACTTTCTTCTCACGTTCTATAACCTTATTTACTAAGTCTACATTCCAATTATCTGTATCATATAGACTTATACCTATTTTAGGAAATTTACTTCTAATATCTAAAACTAATTTTCTAGAAAATTCTCTATCTAATATTTCCTTATTCAATATTATAAATTTATTATTTTCTTTTTTAAATACCATAGCTCCATTAAAAGCAATGTGAATCCCACCTACTCCTAAATCATTTAAAATACTTTCCATTTTTTGCGGAGATCTCGCAGAAACTAAAGTTAACGGTATATTGCATTCTCCAATTATTTTTTTCGTATAGTCACTTAGTTCTCCATTATTATTTAATAATGTTCCATCAAGATCTGAAAATAAATGTTTTATCATAACATCACCTTTATAATATAATTTTCACTTTAATTCTATCATATTAATATAACTATTTCCATGTACAATATACTATTTAAAACTAAATATTTTTATTTAATAACAATATTGACTTTTACCTTTATATATACTACTATTATTATATATAAACAACTTTTTTATCCCAAAATTTTATAATAAACGGAGGTATATTATGAAAAATAGTTTTAAAAAAATTCTTTTATTATTTTTTACATTTTCTTTTGCAATAGGGATTTCAGCTTGTGGAATTTCACATAACTCTACTTCTTCAAAAGAAATACTTGAAAAATATTCTGAAGCAACAAAAAATATTAAAAATTTAAAATTTAATAGTATAAATAATATAGCAGTAACTTCAAATGATAAAAAAATCAATATAAAAATCAATATGGACGGTACATTAATATCTGAGCCCACTTCTATGCTTGTTTATATTAATCAACAAATTGATGATCTTTCTGAAAATACCTCTATTTACCTTAAAGATGATAACACATTATATATAAAAGAAGGCGATTCATCAAAATGGATCAAAGAAAATATTTCTGATGAAAATAAGGAAAGTATAAAGTCATTAAAAAATTTAGGTTTTACCGATAAAAATTTACAACTATATCGTGATATCTCAGATAAATTTAAAGTTGAAGAACAAGGCGACAATTATACTCTAACATATTCAGGTAATGATGAAAAAGTAATTGAATTCTTTAAAAAACAAAGCACCACTTCTGATAAATTAGATAATTTTTCATATAAAAATATTACTATTAAACTAATAATAAAAAAATCAAATTATGAACCAGTTGAAATACATACTACAATTGAAAATCAAGGTAAAACAGATACCTCAAATACAATAGTAACCGAAATGAAAGTAACATTCTCAGAGATAAATAAATCAAAAATTACTCCTCCATCAGATATTGAACATTAATAAATAAATTAACTTCAAGTAGAAATATACTTGAAGTTAATTTTTTGTTTTAATATAACTTATATCTATAATGATTTAGAAATTTGTTTAACAAAAATTAAACAAAATATTTAATATCTTTAATAAAATAAACTTGTTCTATGCTATATACAGTAATTCTATTGAAACCGTTTATTGACAATTACTGTAATATATATTATTATTAATATGTATATAATATTATGTTATCACATAAAATAATTAAATATGGAGGTTTTTTATGACTAAATCTATAAAAAAAGTTCTTTTAATGCTTACTACTGTAGTATTAACAGTTGTGCTAGCTGCTTGTGGTTCAGGTGGATCTGGTGGTGGAAGTAGTGCACCAAAAACACCAACTTCTAAAGAAGTATTCGAAAAATATACGGAAGTTGCAAAAAATATTAAAAGTGCTAAATTTATCGCAGATGTTCAAATGTCAGACTCAAAAGGACAATTAACTATGAAAATGAATGGTACTTTTTCAGGAGAACCACTTACAATGTTAGTTGACTATGATATATCAAATGGTAAACAAAGCCAAAAAATGTCTATGTATTTAAAAGACTCTAGCAATATTTACATAAGTCAAGGCAGCTCAGGATGGAAAAAAATGCCAGTTGATGAAGCTACAAAAAAACAACTTGATTCAATAAAAGATGTTGCTGGTAATGAAAAAGCCCTAAACTTCTACAAAAATAATGCGGACAGCTTCAAAGTCGAAGAAGAAGGAGATAACTACGTTTTAACTTATACAGGTAATGATGAAAAATTCAAAGAATTACTTAAAGAACTTGGTTCTTCATCTGGTACAGCTAGCAACTATGATAATTTTAATTTCAAAAATGCTACTGTTAAATTAACAGTTAAAAAATCAAATTACGAACCAGTTGCTTCTGAAGTATCTACTGAACTAGAAAATAAAAAAGATTCTCAAAATACTACAAAAGTAGTTACTAAACAAACTTTCTCTGAAATCAACACAGCTAAAGTTACAGCTCCAGAAGGAGTTAAATAATATACTATCTCTAAGCGATATAATCGCTTAGAGATTTTTTTTATTTCTTTATTTTTTATTATTTTTAGCTAATTAAACATCAATTGACTTTTTATCATAAATAAATTATCATATTTATATAGTAATTATTATTTATTAATAAAAAAATATTTAAAGGAGTGATTAAATGAAAAATACTATAAAAAAATTAGTTTTTATTATTACTATAGTTTTCTTATCTGTATCTTTAGCAGGTTGTTCGACAAAAACTCCTAGTTCTCAAGAAGCTATTGATAAATACACAGAAGCTTTAAAAAATATTAAAAGTGAAACTTACAATTCCGATGTCACTGTTAAAGATATATTAAGAAACAAAGAGAATACTTACAAATTTAATATTAATGGGACTATTGTAGATAACCCACTAGCAATGAATGTAAATATTAAAATAGATAATACAGCACTATCTCTATATATGAAAAATTCAAATTCATTATATGTAAAACAAAATTCTTTAAGTTGGAGAAAATATAAATCATCTAGTGAAACATTAGAACGTTTTGATTCAGCAAACAAAATTAGTCGAGATAAAGAAAATATTGATTTTCTAAAAAGTAATGCTAATGATTTTATGGTTGAAGAACAAGGTGATAACTACGTTCTTACCTACTCAGGAAGTGATGCGAAATACAAAGAATTTTTAATTTCATCTTTTATTGGATTTGGAGAAATGAGTGAATTTAAGAGATATGATTTAAAGAATATTACTATAAAACAAACAATAAAAAAATCTAGTTTTGAGCCTGTTGAATTAAATATTACCTCTGAACTTACTTATAAATATGATTCATCAGTTAAATCTTATATCGACATAAAAACTACAACATCTAATATTAATTTAGGAAAAGTAGCACAACCTGATGACTTAAAAGTTACAAATAATCTCTAAGCGGTAATTCGCTTAGATTTTTTTTATAGATATCATTAATCTTTTCGTCTAACAATCTATTCTAGAATTGATTGACAATTTTTCTAAATTTCATTATTATATTTATATAATGTTAATTATTATTTATTTCTAAAAATCTTAAAAAGGGGCATTTATATGAAAAGTACTATAAAAAAATTAGTTCTTATAATTTCTACAGTTATTTTAAATATAGTTTTAACAAGTTGTTCGACAAAAACGCCGACATCACAAGAAGTAATTGATAAATATTCAGAAACTTTAAAAGGTATAAAAAGTTTAAGTTACAACTCGGATATTACAATGTTAATTAAAAGTAATAGTAAAGAAACAAATTTAAAGTATAACGTAAATGGTTTTGTTGAAACCAAGCCAATATCAACAATTACTAATATAACTAACAATGGCAATACAGCATCTGCCTATATGAATGATTCAGAAACATTTTATTACAAACAAAATAATACCTCGAAATGGATCAAATTAAAAGCAAATAGTGAAAACGTAAATCGCGTTTATTCAAACAACAAAATTAGTATTGAAAACGAAAGAGTTAAGTTTTTAAAAGCTAACGCAAATGATTTTAAAGTTGAACAGCAAGGAGATAATTTTATTTTATCTTATTCCGGAAATGGTGAAAAATATAAAGATTTCTTAATTAAATCATTTATTGCCACTGGTAATGCTAAGACCATAAACAAAGCTAATTTAGAAAGTATTACTATTAAACAAACTATTAAAAAAGACAGCTTTGAACCAGTAGAATTGTATATTAACTGTACAATTTCTAATAAAGGATCTAGTTCTTATACGGCGGATATAGAACTTATAACTACTACATCTAATATTAATTTAACAAAAGTAGTACAACCTGAAGACTTAAAAGTTACTAATAATCTCTAAGCGGTAAAATTGCTTAGGGATTTTTTATTATCCCCCTACCTTATATATTGTTTTATAAAATATTTATTATTCTCAAACAATTTGTTATAATAAAGTTATATTATTAATATGGGGTAAAACATTATGATTATACTAAATAAAGAAGAAATTCAAAAATCCCTTCCTATGAAGGAAGCTATAGAAGTTTGTAAAGAGTCTTTAAAAGACTATTCAGAAAATAAAACTAATATACCACTTAGAATTAACTTACCAGTTGAAAAATACAACGGCCAAGCACTATTTATGCCGGGAAGTATTAGTTCAAACGAAGAAAAAGTTGGTATCAAAATAGTTTCGGTGTATCCAAATAATGCACAGTATAATTTACCTTCAGTTCCTTCAACAGTTCTTATGATAGATTCTAAAACAGGGATAGTAAATGGTTTATTAGATGGTACTTACCTTACTGCACTTCGTACCGCAGCTTTACAAGGAGCTGCAACTGATTTATTAGCTAGAAAAGATAGCAAAGTAGCTACTCTTATAGGTACAGGTGGTCAAGCATTTGAACAAGCACGTGCACTTTTAACTGTTAGAGATATTGAAGAACTTCGTATTGTTGGTCGAAACCCTGAAAAAACTAGAAAATTTGTAGAAAAGCTAAAAAATGAATTAAGTGAATTTTCAACTAACATTTTAGCATATGAACACACTAATGAAGCTGTTAAAGATTCTGATATTATCACAACAGTCACAACTTCTACAACACCTACATTTGATGCTAAATATATAAAAGATGGAACTCATATTAATGGTATTGGTTCTTTCACACCTGATATGATAGAACTACCTACAGAATTAATTAACAAAAATAATAAAATTTATTTCGATACTAATGATGGAGTCCTTAGTGAGGCTGGAGATATATTACTTCCTCTTGACAAAGGATTAATAACTAAAAGTGATTTTAAAGGTGAACTTGGAGACTTAGTTCTAAACCCAGCTATTGGAAGAGAAAATAATAATGAAATAACTATATTTAAGTCTGTTGGAACTGCTGTATTAGATATAGCATGTGGATATGAAATTATTTCAAAAGCACAAGAATTAAATCTTGGTACAAAAGTAGATATGTAAAAATTTAGACTAGAAACCTAAAATTAAGTTTCTAGTCTTTTTTTATTCATGTATTTCTAGTGGTAATCCATCAGGATCAAAGAAAAAAGCCATTTTTTTACCATCAAAATCATCATATCTTAGACCTTCATGTACAACACCTAATTTATCAAACTCCTCAAGAACATCTTCTACACTATCTACTTTAAAAGCAAGATGTCGAAGTCCAGTATATTCTGGAGAAGGCATAGGTGGTCTAATTGGGGCATCTTCTTTTATAAAAATTTCAAGAACTATATCCCCTTTTTTAACATTTAACAAAATATCATTTTTTTCAGGTCTATTATACTCACTAATCTTTTCAAATTTCAATTTATTAATATAAAAATCAGTAGTTTTATTGTAGTCAGTTCCTATTATTGCTATATGGTGTATTTTAGATAGTTTCATTATTTTCCTCTAGATTATTCTCTATTTTTTCTAATTCATAATTTCTAACTATAGCTACCACTTTATTTAATTCAAGTGGATCTACTTGTTCATAGTCACCTTGTTCAGTATATGCAAATGATACTTCTTCCCCACGTGTTGTTGGATCATTTTCGTATTCTTTAAATGTTCCGTGAATTTGATTCACACTTGTTTTATCTAATAACCTTACTACATTTTTAGAATCAATACCAGCTCCAGCAAGAATTTCTATATGTTTTCCATATTTTTCTTGGAATATTTTTAATAACTTACTACCACGAATAGCATTTTCACCCAATCCACTTGTTAGTATTCTTGTACAACCTAATCCTATTAATCGTTGTATATTATAATCTGGCTCCTTAGAACAATCAAATGCTCTATGAAATACACTCTCTGCTCCAAATTTATCACATAATTCAATCATCTTCTCTGTGGCTTGCCAGTCTATTTTTCCATCTTCCGTTAAAAATCCAAAGACTATTCCGTTAGCCCCATGTTTTAAAAGCTCACGTGCTTCTCTAAACATTTGATTCTTTTCTATCTCACTATAGCAAAATCCTCCCCCTCGAGGACGTACCATTACCATAATTGGTACTACTACTCCACTTTCTAGTACCATATCTAATAATGTAGTTGTAGGTGTCAAACCTCCCAAATAACTTGCACTAACTAACTCAATTCTACTTGCACCCTCACTTTGAGCAATTAAGCAATCTTTTACACTACTTGCACATACTTCTACTTTTATCATTTACCATTTCTCCTTTATTCAACTATAAATTTATTATATCACAAAATTATATCTTTTATATAAAAAAAATCAGTAATACCTATGTGATATTACTGATTAATATTTTATTTATTGCATCATTCCAGCTTGTAATTGATACATTTTATAATATGTGCCTTTACGTTCTAATAGCTGTTCATGTGTTCCTGATTCTATTATCTCACCTTTATCAAGAACATAAATACAATTTGCATCTTGTATTGTTGATAATCGGTGTGCTATTGCAATTGTTGTTCGACCTTTACGCATCTTCTCTAATGAGCATTGGATAGTCTCTTCTGTCTCCGAGTCAATATTTGCTGTAGCTTCATCTAAAATTAGTATCTTAGGTTCAGCCGCTATAGTTCTCGCAAATGTAATAAGCTGTCTTTGACCACTGGAGAAAGTAGAACCACGTTCAGTTACCTTACTTTTATACTTTTCTGGAAGTTCTTGGATAAAATTATCCGCATCAACAAATCTTGCCGCTTCTTCTATATCATTTTCAGTCAAGTTATCTTTATACATCCTAATATTAGACTCTACTGTCCCATGATATAAAAATGGATCTTGAAGTACTAATCCAATCTTATCTCTTAATTCTTTAGTACTATAATCTTTTATATCTACACCATCTATAAATATCTTACCACGCTCAAATTCATAAAATCTTAAGAAAAGATTAATAATCGAAGACTTACCTGAACCGGTAGATCCAACAAATGCTATTGTCTCTCCTTTATTTACATTGAACGAGATGTTTTTAAGTACATCTTGCTTACCATCATATGAGAAACTTACATTTTTAAACTCAATATTACCTTCTTCAATTTTATAATCACTATTACTTTGTTTCGGTTCATATTCAGTATTATCTATTAATTCAAATACCCTTCCGGCAGAAATCATTGATGTTTGAAGTACACTAAAGTTTTGCATAAGTTCTATTAATGGATTAAACAGTTGGTTAGTATATTGGATAAATGCATATATTAATCCAGCTGTAAAGCCTGCAGTTTGCCAACTAAGACCAAAGTAAGTTAGTATAACTCCATACGCTAATATTTTAAATAATGCCATTGCTGGTCTAAGTAATAAACTATCTACTGCTAAAGACTTGCTCATATAACGTAGGTGCTCTTTATTAACACCTTCAAACTCATCTAATAATCTCTTCTCTTGATTAAAGGCTTGTACTATTCTCATACCCTCTATAGACTCAGATAACTTTGTATTTAAATCACTCAACTTAGCTCTTGTTATCTCTACTAATCTACTAGAAAGTCTTTGATATAAATATACAGAACCTAACATTATCGGTATAAATAAAATCATTAGTATAGTTAATTGCCAACTTAAAGATACCATTGCTGTTAGTGTTACTACAAACATTAATACCGAATTTAAGAAACTTGAAAATATTGTTCCAAACATATCTGCTACTGCTTGAGTATCATTAGTTAATCTAGATACTATTGAACCTACTGGTGTCTTGTCAAAGTATGACATACCTAATTTTTGTAAGTTAGAAAAACTTTCTTCTCGTAGATCTCTTACTATACTATGTGCTACTTTAGAAAAATAATATTCACCTATAAAAGTAAAGACTACCCTTAATATAAATAATCCATAGTAACCGGCTAATATATATAGTCCTGCTGTTGCTATATTTTTTGTTATGTAATTATCTATATAGTACTGTGCTAAAAGAGGAATTGCTGTCGCTACTAATGTAGTAAGTAAGATAAAAGATAAAGCTATAAAAGTTAATCCTTTATACTTAGACATATAGCGTAATAATCTGAAAAATGTATTGCTCTTCTTCAAACTAATTTCCTCCTTTCATCTTCTCTTCTAATTGCTGAGTATTATATGTTTCTTTATACCAACCATCTTGTGCAATTAGTTGATCATGTGTACCACGTTCTATTATCTTCCCATTATCCATTACTATTATTAAATCTGCATGAACAATAGCTGATAATCTATGTGCAGTAATAATAGTTGTCTTACCGCTTCTTTCTTCTTTTAAGTTTTCTAAAATTAAATGCTCTGTTTTAGCATCAACTGCTGATAATGAATCATCTAAAATTAATATTTCTGGATTCATAATTAATGCACGACTCATAGCCATACGTTGTTTTTGTCCACCTGATAATGATACTCCGCGTTCTCCTATAATAGTATCAAAACCATCAGTCATATTTACTATATCATCATATATTCCACAAACTTTAGTAATATCCTCTACCTGTTTGTCCTTATACTTAGTATCAGCAAATCTAATATTTTCTTTTATAGACATTGCGAATAATACTTGGTCTTGTGGAACATATCCTATTAAGCTTCGAAGATCGTTTAACTTATAATCTTTTATATTATGATTATTTAAGTTAATACTACCATCTTCGACATCATATTCTCTAAGTAATAATTTTAATAAGGTAGTTTTACCTGAACCAGTTACTCCTACTATTCCTAATGTTTGTCCTTTATCTATAGCAAACTTAATATCAGATAATGTTTCCTCTCCTACATAAGAAAAACTATTAATGTTATACTCTAATCTACCATTATGTGCTGGTATCGTATTTTCTTTTTCTACGACATCATTCTCTTCTGCTAGTAGTTTCTCTATACGTGTATAAGATACATCACCACGTTGACCTATATTAAATAACCAACCAATTGCCTGAAGAGGCCATACTAACATATCAAGATATGTAACAAAAGTTACTAAATTACCAACACTTATTTCTCCTCTTGATATAAATATTCCACCAAAGATAAGTGTTAGTGTATAAGATAACCCTACAAATACAAGTACCATTGGATCAAATAGAGCATTGTATTTAGAAGCAATAATATTTTTACTAAATACCTTCTTATTAGTCTCTCCAAAACTATTAATCTCATCATTACCATAACCAAATGATTTAGTAACCCTAATACCAGATACACTCTCCTGTACTTTATTATTAAGGTCAGAAAATGATTCTTGCGCTTCTTTAAAACTTTGGTGATTTTTCTCACCTAGTTTATTAGTAGCATAAGCTAAAAATGGTAATGGAATAACAGCGATTAATGTTAGCTTAGCACTTATTAAAAATACCATAGTAAATAAAGTTACTAACGCTGTTATACTAGCGTCCACCGCTGACATTACTCCTCCACCTGCAACCATAACAACAGCATTTACATCATTAGTTGCGTGAGCCATTAAATCTCCTGTACGGTACTTTTGATAAAATGATGGAGACATTTTTGTGAAGTGTTGGAACAATCTAAAACGTAGAATTCGACCTAAATTGTACGCTGCACCAAAAATATAAACACGCCATACATATCTTAATCCATACATTATAAAAGCAGCTAATACTAAATAAATAATATTAATAAACAACTGACTATTAGTTAAATTACCCGCTTCTATTTTATCAACTATATTACCTATTACTTTAGGTGGTATTAAATTAAAGACACTTACTAAAGATAGAGCCAATATACCTATAATATATCTTCTCTTCTCTAATTTTAAAAACCAGCCTAGTTTTCTAATTAAATTCATTATATTTCCTTTCTATATATTTTATTTTTCACTTAATTGTTCATCAAGTTCTTTACATACTTTTCCTATACTATCATTAATGACTAAATCAGCCATATTGTCTTGAGGAGTTTTAGTTTTATTTATTACTACTAAATATTTTCCTCTAAAATATTGAATAAGGTTAGCTGCTGGATATACACTAAGTGAAGTACCTCCGATTATTAATACTTCCGCTTCTTGAATATACCTAATTGCAGAATTAAATGTAGTCATATCTAACTCCTCTTCATATAAAGTTACATATGGTTTTATAACACCAGAACATTTATCACAACGTGGAATTTCTTCTTTTTTATTTAAAAACTGTTCCAAATTATAATATGCTCCGCACTTAGTACAATAATTTGCATCTACAGTACCGTGTAATTTTAATACATTTTTACTACCTGCTTGTTCATGTAGAGTATCAATATTTTGTGTTATTACTGCTTTTAGTTTACCCATTCTTTCTAATTTAGCTAAATAATAATGAGCTGCATTTGGTTTAGCATCTGGATATATTAAGTTCTTTTTATAAAAATCAAAGAAATCCTCTGGATATCTTTCAAACATTGTTCTAGATACTAATTGTTCAGGACTAAAGCTTCTATTTAGCTTTATACTGAATATTCCATTAGCACTTCTAAAATCTGGTATATTAGATTCGGTTGAAACTCCAGCTCCACCGAAAAACACTATATTATTACTTTTATTTATATCACTAATTTTCATAATAAATCTCCTCCTAAATTCAGAAAACAATAAGTAAACTTTGTAATTTATAGCCTACTGTTTATTTTCTATAATTTCAATCCTATATTTTTCATTTAAGTACGATGACAAATCTTCCCAATCTTCTGTTTTAAACTTACAAAGATTAACATATAGTAGCACTCTTAGAATACTAGGGTCTATTATAATATTACTCTTTGAAATTTTGTTTAATCTAGTTATCTCTTTTAATTTTAATTCAATAAAGTAGCTTTTACTATTTGTATGATCTGGATCACTCACATCTACTACCTTATATTCTGCAGATAATAAATCCTCTTTTGGTATAAATGTCTCCTTTTGAATTATTATTCCAGAATATGCATAAATACCTTCATCAGTAAATTCAAAAGACACATTATTACCAAATAATCTTCTCACAGCTCCAATTGCAGCATAAACACCAGCAAGTAACATAATAATTTCTACTATTACTAAAAAGTTTATTTGCTCTAGATCAAAAATTCCATAATTACTAAGTATTAAAAAATTAATTAATACTACTATGGAAAACATTAAATATCCATACCCTACAATTTTTGCATAATATATTTTCATTAATATCTTACCTTTCTTAACAAGACTTATAACTCATGTTTTATTCTTAGTTATTAAATGACATCAATACTATAATTTTTCTCTAAATATGTTAATATCTCTTTCCATTCTTTTAAACTAAAGTTACATTGATTTAAATGTAGTTTTATTACCAGTTTTTCTGTATCAAAAGATATATTAGAGTTTGAAATTTTATTTAACCTTGTATCTTCTTTTACTTTAAACTCTATAAAGCAATCTGTATCATAGTTAAGATTAGGATCACTTTCTTTAACTTCTTTATATGTAGCCGAAATTAAGTTATCTTTTGATATAAATGTTTCTTTTTCTATAATTAAGCCACTATAAATATATACTCCTTCAGGTGCAACTTCAAAAAACTTTCTTCCTAACAGTTGTTTTATTATAACAAATAAAGAATAAAGTCCTAAAACTACTTGTATTATAAGTGCTATATTTATATTAGCTATATTAAGTTTAGAATCATACGCAAACGTACTTAGAAATAAAAGTAATACAAAAAATATATACTTTATTCCAGCAAACCTACTATAATATATTTTCACAGTATCATACCTTTCATTACTAATTTATACTTCAACAACAATCCCATAATGTTCTTTTATATACTCTACTAACTTAAGTAGATCTTTTCTCTTAAAAACACATTGGTTAGTTGCTAAATCTATAGATTTATTTTTTTTATGATATCTTAAAAAATTTTTCTTTAATTCTTTTTGTTCTTTATTAATAAAAACTGATAATTCATAATCCATTTTTTTATTTATATAAACACTTATATTATTTATATCTTCTTTCTTAATTAAAAACGTATCATATTTAATTTTACCAGTTGAAATAACAATACCCTCTACAGTAAATTCAAACGCAACAGGATTAATAAATAATCTATTAATTCCTTCAAATATAAATCTACAAGTGAAAATTAATATTGGTAAAGGAAATACGATAAATATAAATAATCTTACTGATATTGCAAAATCAGCATCAACATAAAGAGCTTTTAAAATAGGAAGAAGAGCTAAAAACATTATAATACCTATTAATACTAAGAGTATTGATAAATATTTCTTAAAATAAATTTTCATAGTAATAATTTTCCTTTTAATCTCTTATAAATTTAAAGTCATATGTATTTGAACAATAATGTTCAAGTTTGTCTATAATACGTGGATTTATTTTACAATCTGATAGATGCATTCTTAAAGTTTTAAATCTCATATTTTTATCAAAATTTGTAAAAATACCAATTTCACGCAAAATATCATCATTTTTAAAAGTAAATCTGAACATTCCTTCTACTGGTAAAGATGCTTCATTACTACTTTTAGTTATATGTTCAAGTTTTATAATTTCTTCTTTTGATATAAACAATTTTTCTAAGTTAAACGCGCCGCAGTAAATAGTTATACCTACAGCAGAAAATTCTACAGCCGTATTTACTATAAATAACCTTCTTATTGTCATAACAGTAAATCCTACACTAAAAATAAAAGCAAATAATAAAAGTAAACTAAGCAAAATTTTTGGTAGAATCTCTATTTTAGGAATCTTAAACATTAGTACGTACAATGCAGCAGATAGAGCTATTAGCATAATAATACTACATACTAGCATTACCGTGTAAGCAAACTTACTATAATAAATTTTCATATACTATCATTCCTTTATTATCTTTCAAATTTTATTTTATAAACAGTTTTAAAATAGTATTCGACACTATCAATTATATTCCAAGGAACAAGGCAATCATTTAATCTTATACCTAATGTTTTAAAATTCATATCTTTTGTAAAATTGGTAAATTTACCTAAGCTTTTTAAAATATCATCATTTTTTAAATAAAAAACAAATGATCCTTTGTCCCATCTAGCTCTACTAGTAGTAGTATAAGTATATGTATTATAACGTACAAGTTTTATTAATTCTTCTTTAGGAATAAACAATCTTTTAAATCTAAATGCTCCGTAGTTGATATATACACCCTCTTCGCAAAGCTCTAATACAGCCCTATTAATAAATAGTCTCCTTACTGCCATCATTGTAAATCCTATACCAGAAATAAGGATAAATACAAAGAACATATCACAAAAAATCACAGTCCAAATATCTATCTCTATTTTAAACATAAGAAAAATAAGAACTGGTGAACATATTGTCATAACAATACCAGCTATAAGTACAACCGTATAAGCAAACCAACTATAATAAACTTTCATTTATTAATCTCCTTCATTTTGTTTTTAATATATCAAAGAGGAAACTTATATAAGTCTCCTCTTCATAATATATTCTTTCTCTACCAAATTATTTATTAGCTTCGCGTTCTTTTTGAGCTTTTAATTCTTTAATTCTTTGTTTACGCTCTTCCATACGAGCTTTTTTCGCTTCACGAGCTGAGCTTCTTATTGGACCACGTGCTATATGTTCTTTACTATCGTTAGTAGTAAGTTTAGTATTTTCTTCTTTGATTTCAATATCTTCATGACGTTCTACTCTAATACGTAATAAGTTAGAAACTACTTCTACTTGAATATCATCAATCATATACTCGAACATTTCGTGACCTTCATTTTTATATTCACGAAGTGGATCGATTTGACCGTAAGAACGTAAGAAGATACCTTTTCTTAATTGGTCCATTTGGTCAATATGATCAGTCCATCTATCATCTATTGCATTAAGAAGAATATATTTTTCGAACGAATTCATAGTATCATCACCAAGTAAATCACGTTTTTCTTGTAATTCTGCTTTAATTTTAGCAATAGTAAGTTCTTTAATCTCTTCATCAGACATTACATCACCGTACTCTAATTCAGTGATAGGGTTTTGTCCTAAGAATTTCTCATTGATAGATTTGATAATCTCTTCTGTTTCTTCTCTTTCACTATGTACTTCTCCCATAGTTTGACTAGCGTATTGAATAGTTTTTTCAACTGCTTCATCAATCATTTCATAAACAATATCAGTAACTACTTCATTTTCTAATACTTCATTTCTTTCAGCATACATGATTTCACGTTGTTTACGTAATACATCATCGTATTGAAGTACTTGTTTACGTGCATCATAGTTATTACCTTCAACACGTTTTTGGGCACTTTCTACTGAACGGCTGACCATTCTACTTTCGATTGGAGCGTCTTCAGTTGCACCCATAATTTTTTGTAATCTATCAGCTCCAAAACGAACCATAAGTTCATCTTCCAATGATAGATAGAATCTACTGTAACCTGGATCTCCTTGACGACCAGAACGTCCACGTAACTGGTTATCGATACGACGTGATTCGTGACGTTCAGTACCAATAACAGCTAATCCACCAAGTTCACGAACACCTTCACCAAGTTTAATATCCGTACCACGACCAGCCATGTTTGTCGCGATAGTTACAGAACCTTTTTGTCCTGCTTGTTTAATTATTTCTGCTTCACTTTCATTTTGTTTAGCATTAAGTACTTTATGTGGTACTCCGTATTTATATAGAAGTTGTGAAACTAATTCACTCGTTTCAATAGAAACAGTACCTAATAAGATTGGTTGTCCTTTTTCATGACGTTGTTTTACTTCACGAGCAACTGCGTTAAACTTAGCTGTCATATTTGAGTAAATAAAGTCAGGTGCATCTTCCCTTAATACTGGTCTGTTTGTAGGAATTGTAGTAACAAACATGTTATAAATATTTCTAAATTCCTCTTCTTCTGTTTTACCAGTACCTGTCATACCACTAAGTTTTTTATACATTCTAAAGTAGTTTTGGAATGTAATTGTTGCCATAGTTTTACTTTCATTTTGAATAGGTACACCTTCTTTAGCCTCGATAGCTTGGTGTAATCCTTCAGAAAAACGACGACCAGGCATTGTACGACCAGTGAATTGGTCAACGATTAAAATCTCACCATCTTCAGCAACTACGTAGTCAACGTCTAAGAACATTGTGTAGTTAGCTTTTAGCGCTTGGTTAATATGGTGTGTTAAATCAACATTTTTTAAATCATATAGATTTTTTAATCCAAAGTAACTTTCAGCTTTATCTATACCAATTTCTGATAATTGAATACTTTTAGTTTTAATATCAAGAGTATAATCTCCATCACTACCATCTTCTTCTGTAGCTCTCTTAAGTGTCTTTACAAAAGCATCTGCTACTTTATATAATGAAGTTGATGCTTGACCTTCACCAGAGATAATAAGTGGTGTACGTGCTTCATCAATAAGTACTGAGTCGACCTCATCAATTACGGCATAGTTTAAAGGACGTTGCACACGAGCTTCAACTGTTTTAACCATGTTATCTCTTAAATAGTCAAACCCTAATTCGTTGTTTGTAGAGTATGTAATATCTGCATTATATGCTTCTCTTTTTTCTTCAGGATTTAATGAGTTTAAGTTAAGTCCTACTGAAAGACCTAGATAGTTATATAATACTCCCATCTCTTGAGCGTCACGTTGTGATAAGTATTCGTTTACTGTTACTACGTGTACTCCTTCTCCACTTAAAGCATTTAGATAAACAGGCATTGTCGCAGTAAGAGTTTTACCTTCCCCTGTTTTCATCTCAGCGATATCACCACGGTGAAGTGCGATACCACCCATAATTTGTACTTTATATGGTTTCATTCCTAATGCACGAAATGCTCCTTCACGAGCAGTCGCAAATGCATCAACTAAAATTTTATCTAATATATCAGCTGTAGATTTTCCTTTTTCTTTTTGTTCAGCAACATACTGTTTAAATTCTTCTGTTTTATTTTTTAATTGTTCATCACTAAGACTAGAGTATTCTTCATCTTTAGCTAATACTTTATCAGCTAGTTTTGATAAGCTTTTTACTTCTCTTCTGTTAGCGTCAAATAATTTTCCTAAAATTGCCATTAACATTTTCCTTCCAAAATATTTTTTGAAAATAATTAAAAATATTATTAATTATTTCACTTAATCAATATTGAACATTCAACTCTTTGAACCCTCAATAAAATATTTTATTCAAATTTAGTAATAATTTAAAAGAAATACACACTATCTTTAAAGTTAGTATTTCTTTACATCATATAATTATAACACTCATTGACCTTTAAAGCAACAACAATAACACGAATTGTGAACTTATTGAATAAGGTTAAACTCTGTTTTTTTCTATAAATATTTTTCTAAATTCTAACCTTAAATAAAAAGAACTTGAATTCAATCAGAATCCAAGTTCATTTATTAACTTACTATTTATTTAAGATACTAGCACAACGTGGACATAAACCTTCTTCGTTTACTTCTTCAACGATGTTCCAGCAACGTTCACAACGGTGTCCTTCAGCTTTTGTTACTTTAACAGTTGCTAAATCATAAGCAACACCATCGTTTTCTTTAACTTCAACACTACTTACGATAAATAGTTGGTGTAAGTTATCTACTGAGTTTAGTAATTCTACTACTTCACTGTCGTTACTGTAGATTTCAACAGCAGCTTCTAGAGATTTACCGATAACTTTTTCGTTACGGCTTTCTTCTAAAGCTTTGTTTACATCATCACGTACTTCTAGAAGTTTATCCCATTTAGCTTCTAATGCAGCATCATCGATTAAGTTCTTAGCTGGGAAGTCAGTTAAGTGAACAGATTCAGCATCTTCATATGGCATATTGTCATATACTTCTTCTGCAGTGAATGATAAGATTGGAGCTAATAATCTAACTGATTTACTTAATACAGTGTAAAGTACTGTCAGCATACTTAAACGTTTTTGAGATTTTTCAGCTTCGATATAAAGAATATCTTTACCATAGTCTAGGTAGAATGAAGATAATTCTACGTTGAAGAAGTTGATTAACTCTGTAGTAATACTGTTGAACTGATAGTTTTCATAGTAATCTAATACTTTAGCTACAACTTTTTCAAATTTAAGAACCATGTATTTGTCTAATTCTTCTAATTCATCATATGATAATAAGTCTGTTCTATTATCAAAGTTACCATTGAATAAGTTTCCTAGTAAGAAACGGAATGTATTTCTAATTTTTCTATAAGTTTCAGATACTTGTTTTAGGATATCGTTAGAAATACGCACGTCTTGAGTATAGTCAACACTTGCTGACCATAAACGGATAATCTCAGCACCTAATTGTTTACCTACATCATTTGGAGAGATAACATTACCTAATGATTTACTCATTTTATTACCATTACCGTCCATAACGAAACCTGCAGATACAAGCTCTTTATACGGAGCATCTCCAGAGATAGCTACAGAAGTAATTAATGAAGAGTTAAACCAACCACGATATTGGTCACTTCCTTCTAAATAAAGGTCAGCAGGATAAGTTAAATCATCACGCACTGCGCAACATCCTTGGTGAGAAGTTCCTGAATCGAACCAAACGTCCATAATATCCATTTCTTTAGTGAATTCACCATTTGGACTACCTGGATGAGTATAACCTTCAGGTAATAATTCTTTAGCATCTTTATAGAACCATACATTTGATCCTTCCACTTCAAAGATTTTAGCTACGTGTTCGATTAAAGTATTATCTAAGATAGCCTCTCCGTTTTCTGCGTAGAATACAGGAATTGGCACACCCCAAACACGTTGTCTACTGATTACCCAGTCACCACGGTCACGAATCATGTTATATAATCTTGGTTTACCCCATTCACTGTAGAATTTAGTTCTATCTACAGCATCTAATAATTCAGAACGGAACGCATCAACAGAACAGAACCATTGAGGTGTTGATCTAAAGATAATAGGTTTTTTACTTCTCCAGTCATGTGGATATGAGTGAGTAATATTTTCTTGTTTTAATAATGCCCCAGTTTCAGCTAAGTGTGCAATAATATTTTTGTTGGCATCAAAAACAAATTGTCCTGCGAATTGTCCAGCTTCTTCAGTTAAATTACCTTGGTTATCAACTGGTGATAATACTCCAAGTTTGTATTTACCTTGTCCAACGATAAAGTCATCAACCCCGTGTCCAGGTGCAGTATGAACTAGCCCAGTCCCTGAATCAAGTGTTACATAATCAGCCAAGATTACTGTAGAAGTTCTATCTAAGAATGGGTGTTGACATAGTAAATATTCTAATTCTTTACCAAGTACTGTTTTTCCTAGTTCAAAGTTTTCCCAACCGAATTGTTCAGCTAAGAAGTTAACTCTTTCTTTAGCTAATAGGTAGTTTTCACCATTTACTTTAACTTCTTGATATTCAAAATCAGGGTGAACTGCAATACCTAAGTTTGCAGGTAATGTCCATGGAGTTGTTGTCCAAATAACAAATTTTGTTCCTTTTTCTACTACTCCATCTTCACTTACTAATTCGAATCCAACATAGATAGAAGGTGAAGTATGGTCACGATATTCTATTTCAGCTTCCGCTAAAGCAGATTCTGATGATGGAGACCAATAAATTGGTTTTAATCCTTTATAGATATATCCTTTATCAACCATTTTACCGAATACACGGATTTGTTCAGCTTCAAATTTTGGATCTAGTGTTAAATATGGGTTTTCCCAATCACCAATTACACCTAGTTTTTTGAAGTCTGCACGTTGTTTATCTACTTGTTTTAACGCATAATCTTTACATTTATTTCTGAATTTTGTAGCTGGCATAGATTTTCTATCAACACCATTGTTTACTAATACTTGCTCGATTGGTAAACCGTGAGTATCCCAACCAGGAACGTAATTAGAAACAAAACCATTCATATTTTTATACTTAACGATAAAGTCTTTTAGGATTTTGTTAAGTGCGTGTCCAATGTGGATGTTACCATTTGCGTATGGAGGTCCGTCATGAAGTACGTATGAAGGTTTCCCTGCATTTTTTTCTAAAACTTTTCTATATAAATCCATTTCTTCCCAACGCTTTAAAAATTCTAGTTCTTTATTAGGAAGATTACCACGCATAGGGAATTTAGTTTTTGGCATTAATAATGTATCTTTTAATTCTACCATTTTTTCTCCTTTCAAAATAAAAAGCTCCTAGTAAAAGTTATTGAGGGCGGAATATATCCACGGTACCACCTCATTTAACTCCCACTAAGAGCACTCATTGTCCTATATAATTAATTTCTAATAAAGTGATAACTACTTTATGTCTTTATAAAACTTTTCACCAACCAGTTTCTCTCTAACAATAAATACATAGTAGTCCTGTCTTTATTCAATAAACATATTATATTACATCAACAATAAAGTTTCAAGTGTTTTTTGAGAATTTATTATTAAATTTTCTGAAAACGATGTTTTTTATATCACAATAAAAAAGCCTATATTATAAGTAATATAGACTTTTGTTTAATTTTTAAGCTCCTAAGTAACCTTTTAACGCTTGTGAACCATATTGTAATAACTGTTCATTAGTTAAAGAAGCTGATACATTTATCATACCATTTGATACTTCTATACCTTCTAGTTTTACAGGTAGTTCTACTTTATTAATAGTAATTACATTTCCATTAACACTCACACCTGTTCCAGTTAAATACTCTTTTAAATATTTTTCTAAAGCAAAATCAGGTATAGGTACTTTACCTATTTTAGCATCTTCTAATGTTAATTCAATTTTATTATTAGAACCTGATAGTTTTATATTAGAAGAAATTTCACTATTAATAAAAGATAACTGAACTGGTAGCTTAGCTGCTACTCTATTACCAACTAATTTATAACTACCTTCTTGAATTTCAGCACTATCTTTAGTCGCATGATTTAATATTGATAAGAACATTTCATTATCAATTTTAAGACTAGTAGATAATTTCGAATTACTATAACTTACATTACTTATAAACTCTTTATTTAATGATGCTAAATCCATAGATGAATTTACACTTGATAACTTTTCAGAAGGTTTAATATCTTCGCTAGGTTGCAGGGCATATACTGCTCCCCCACCAAGAAGCGCTATAACTACTAGAAAAGCTAATAATTTTCTTAATACTTTCACTTGAGTCAAACTCCTTTTTTATTATAATTTACATTATACAACAATATAGTAAACTATACAAACTAAACTTTAAACATACTTAATGTCTCTTTTTATAAATAATTTTTTTAAAAAATATTTATAGTTATTTTTAAGCCAAATAAAGCCTTTTACATTAAAAATATTTAAAAAATTGATTTGCAATATAGTTTTATATGTGTTAGTATACTCAAATACTTTGAAAGGAGAAAGATAATATGAATAATAATTTTTTTAAAATACTTAGTTGGGTAGCTACTTTTACTGCCATGCTTATGTATATATCTTATATACCTCAAATTTCAGGTAATATAAACGGTCATAAAGGTGACTTTTTACAACCTTTTGTTGCAGGAATTAACTGTACACTTTGGGTACTTTATGGATTTTTAGGAGAAAAACGTGATTGGCCTATCATTATAGCCAATTCACCGGGAATAATATTTGGATTTACAGCTGCATTCACAGCATTATAGCAATAAACTGGCTTATAATTTTTTATAGGTCAGTTTTTTATTTTACTTTTCCGAAATCAATGTACAAATTATAATTTTTAAGCTATAATTATTAGTAACCTTTTTAGGTTGTAAATACTCAAAAGGAGAATTAGTTATGGAAGAAAAAATTACTTTTAAAAAATTTACTATGAATGTACTTAACGGTGTTGCACTAGGAACTGTCCTATGTTTAGTACCCGGTGCATTATTAGGAGAACTTTTGAAATATATCGCAAAAGTATATCCATCTTTAGCGTTTTTATCATTTTCGGTTACAATTTCTAATGCCCTTATTGGACTTGCTTCAGGTATGATAATAGGAATGATGTTTAAGTTAACACCTATTCAAGGTACTTCTATTGGTTTAGCAACATTATATGCCAGTGGTTCAATAGTTCAAACAGCTGATAAAACAGGATTAATGTTAAAAGGTGCAGGAGATATTGTTACTATTATCTTTACTGCAGCATTAGCAACTGCATTTATCTTACTTATTGGAAACAAAACACAAGGTTACGCAGTATTAGTATTACCTACTCTGAGCCTTGTTGCAATTGGGGGTATAGGAAGATATTTACTTCCATTTTTCGCAGGACTTACTAGAGTATTAGGAGACGGAATTAAACATTTATTAACTCTTCAACCTATTATACTAACAATATTAATAGCGATTATCTTTGCTTGTCTAATTGTTACACCGATAACATCTGTTGGTATTGCACTAGCGATTAATATTGATGGTATAGCATCTGGAGCAGCAAACCTTGGTATTTGCGCTTGTGGTTTTACACTTGCTATTGCTGGTTGGGCAGTTAACTCAAAAGGTATCTGTCTTGCTCACTTTATAGGATCACCAAAAATTTCTATGGCAAATGTTTTTGCAAAACCAAAAATCATGTTACCAGTAATCTGTAGTGCAGCTTGTACAGGAGTACTAGCCGCTATCTTTAATATTAAAGGTACAGCAATGAGTGCTGGTTTTGGATTTAGTGGTTTAGTTGGACCTTTAGCTCACCTTGCGACTACTAACGGTGGTGCTTACGAAATAATTAAAGCCGTGATAATCTTTGCAGTAGTTCCAATTATAACTGGATACCTATTTGTAAAACTATTTACCAAAGTAATACCAATTATAAAACCAGAAGACTACAAAATTAATATGTAATACAATAAACCTTATTACTTTTTAAGAGTAATAAGGTTTTTTATATAGAAAACTATATTCTATAAAATTAATCTTTTTTAAGCTATAATATATTTATAATTCTATCTTACTTTTAAGGAGTAACTATGCTTGAACTTATTAAAAATAAAAAAGTTAATATCTACACTAACTTAAATGGGAATAATCCACTCATTCCTATAGCGACTGATGAGCTATTTCTTCGTCAAGCACTAACTAATAATGAGTGTATTCTACATATTCATTCTTTAGAAAATTCCGCTATTTTAGGAACACCTGATACACGTGTCCCATTTTTTAAAGAAGCTCTAGATTCATTTTATAACAATAATCTAATTCCTGCAGTAAGAAATATCGGTGGTTTAGGTATTATAGCCGACACAGGAGTTATAAGTTTTTCTATAGTTATGAAAATAAATCCAAGTACATTTTCTTTAAACGCTGGTTATAACCTTATGACTGAATTTATTAAGGAGATATTTCCAGAAGTATCAAGCAAGATTCAAGCGGTAGAAATTAGTAATTCATATTGCCCAGGTGATTTTGACTTAAGCATAGATGGTAAAAAGTTTGCCGGTATTGCCCAAAGAAAAGTAAAAGAAAATGTCGTCGTTTCTATTTATCTTAGTTTGTTTGGCAATCAACAAAATCGTACTAAAATAATGAAAGAATACTATGAGGCTGGTCTTAAAGATCAAGAGATAAAATACAAATATCCAAAAATAGATATTAACTGTATGGATACGCTAGAGAACTTACTTAACAAGAGTCTAACTACAAAAGAGTTATTAGAAAGAATGCTTAAAGTACTTTACTCTTTAAACTGTGAAATAGAAAAAGGAAATTATTCAAATAAAATGATAGAAGATTATGAGGAAATATTTAAACAGACTAAACAAAGAAACAATAAACTACTACATGGTGAATAAAACAAAAAAGCTAGTATAGAATTAAAATCTATACTAGTTTTGTTTTAATTAAATATCGGTATAAATGCAAAGATCACAGCTATTACAATAGCTGGTAACATATTAGCAACCTTAAGCTTCAGATTCCAAATTAAATTTGCACCTACACAAAATATTAATACTGAACCTACCATTGATAGATTAGTTAACGCACCTTGTGTCATAATCGGTTCAATAAATTTCGCAAGAATAGTTATTCCACCTTGAAATATAATAAGAGGCACAACTGAGAAAATACTACCACGACCATTTGCCGCAGTAAATATTAATATTGTCACAAAATCGAGTACAGCTTTTGCTGTTAAAATAGAATAATCATGAAATAAAGCATCTTGAATAGCTCCTAAGATAGACATAGCCCCTATACAAATAGTTAGAGATGCCAAAATAAATGAATCAACAAACCTATTGTCACCACTACTTTTAGTTACTCTTTTTAAGTAAATACCTAAATCTTCAAATAGTTTTTCTATATTTAAAACTTCTCCGATTAAAGTACCTAATGTCATACTGACTACCAATACCATAGCCCCACTAGATACTATTTTCCCATCGTTAATTTTTAAAGCATGCTCACACGCGCCAATTATTCCTAAGAAAACTACTGATACTCCAGCAACTTTCATTATAGCTTGTTGTATATTATTAGATATTTTATGACCTATTAATATACCAAGAGCTCCACCAAGTAGAACCCCCACTGCATTTATTAATGTACCTATTCCCATCTTTATTATCCTTCCATATTTACAATAAATGTAATATTATATTAACCCAAAACCAACTAAATGGCATTACTAAAATCATTGCTGGTATCATATCCACTACAGGAAACATTTTTAACTTTAGTATTCTAAATCCTGCCGCTACCATTAAGAAACCTCCACAAGCTTTAAAATCAGCAATCATATCCGGTGTTGTTAACGGTACGATAAAACTTGCAGATAAGAATAATGTCGTAAAGATAACAAACTGCGGAACAGCAATTAGCGAAACGATATACCCTAAGTTACACGCAAATATTGCTGCAGTAAAGAAATCCAAAATAGACTTAGTTATAAGCAAGCTAGAATCCCCAGTCATACCTTCACTTAAACTACCATATATTCCCATACCACTAGAACAAAATAGCACTATCACCGTAATTAAAGTAGCTAAAAATTCTGTTTCTGACATATTTGTTTCTTTTTTCGGTACGATACGAATCATTACTTTCTGAAGTTTTGAACAAAGCTCATACACTTTATCCCCCAGCTTAAACACTAATCCTACTATAGTTCCTATAATAAGAGCGAAAACAACCGCAGGCATATATTTCATTAAAACTATCGATGAAATACCCATCCCCATAGAACATAGACCAAATATCAGATTTAGCTGTTCTTTATACTTCTCTGGTAACTTATCTCCTAAAAGAGCTCCAGCTATACCACCTAGAAATATTGCGATGGTATTAATTATAACCCCAATCGGCATAATATCTCTCCTCTACTCAAAAAATACGTAAACTTATTCTAACACGTAGTTTATTTTCTTACAATACTTTTTCAGTTATAGATAAAATAATTTATCTATAGTATAATAATTATAATTATTTTGTGAGGTGGATTTATGGATATACTAACTATTGGACTTGGAACTATTGGAACTACATATAGCTACTTATTTAATAAAGCTGGCCATAATGTAGAACATTATATTAGAAAAAGTAGTAAAAAAATTAATATAACAGAATTAAATGTTGATATGCTAGATGGTAGAAATAATAAAAAAGGTGATCACTATACTGATACTTATAAAGTAAATACTCATACAAAAGATAACTATGATTTTATTTTTATTAGTATGCCAGCAGGAAATATTAAAAGTGTTATTGAAACATTAATCTCTAACAATATCAAAGGAACTATTATTCTATGCTGTGGTATTTGGGAAGATAAGAAGTATCTTGAAAAAGTAATGCAAGGTAGAGAATATATTCTTGGTTATCCTGTGGCTGGTGGTAATATTGTTGATGCTACTCTTACATGTTGTGTTTTTGATCATTTTATACTAGAGAAAAAAGAAAATTCTAAAATAGATAATTATGATAAACTAGTAAAATTATTTGACAGTTGTAACATTAAGTTAGAAACACCATATGATATGCTTGAGTGGATTTGGTTACATATGGCTATTAATGCTGGTGTAGTATCTATCGCTGCAAAATATGCAGATATGGATAATCCTACTGAAGCTGCGGAGAACCTTATGTCTTCTTCTAAACTATTAGCTGAAGCGGTTTGTGCAATAAGAGAAACTTCTAAGATTATAAAGGCACGTGGTGTAAACTTAAAACACTATAGAAATGAACTTTGGGGATATAAACTTCCGATATTTGTTTCAGCACCAATAATGAAACGAATGTTTGCGACTAATATTCTTACTAGAAAGATTATGACATTGCATAATAATACAGAAGATTTATTATTCGTTTGTAAATGTCTATACGATGCAGGAAAACAATACAATATAAATGCACCTATATTTTATAATGCATATGAAAAAGCAGAAAGTAAGTTTTAATATTAAAAGAGGACGAAAATTTTTCGTCCTCTTTAACATTATGGCATTATTTTTTTATTTAAAAGTGATAAATAATTTAACCTTCTGATTTTGTTCCTTTCAAGTTTTATAAACATTATCCAATAGTTTATTTATTTCTTGTTTTATTTCCTGCTCATACTTAGTTTTTTCTTCTTCGGTTAATTCTCTACTAGGTTTATCTTTACCTTGATCAATATTACGGCTAATTATATTCATGTTTTTATCAAAGATTATGAGTTTACTATACTTATCCATATATACATAAATTTTCCCTCCCTTCACAGGGGACTGTATAACTATACCTTTTTCTCCAGTTAGCTCTAATCTAGGTATTCTATCCATCATATCTAAATTATAATCATCTACCTGATATCCTGCTCTTCTTACTTGTTCTGCATATCTTGTTGTATTCATTAGTCTATCTAACTACTCAAACTCATTACCTTTGTTATTTTTCCTAGTTAAGACCTTAGGAGCCGCTACTGCTTCATACAAAATTACTATTACTGGAGCTACTAAAAATAGTGATAATATTATTTTAAAAATTTTACTCAATATTCTTAAGCCTACCTCTCTCTAAATAATCAAAAAAGTCTTTTTTATATTTTTCTAGTTGTTCTTTACTATAGTTTATAGACATATACCTTTTAGCTATTGTATCAGCACCTACTATTCTTTAGACAGCAATTTTTCCTTGTTCATAATTACCATATCCATGAGCTTTATAAAACTCGCTAACTCTATTTATTGTATTATTTTTTTACTCTAAAATTATATTGAGTCTGTACTTTAAAAATATCATTATTATTTGCCTGCATCATAGAATTATAAGTATTTATCGAATCTAAATCTGAATTAAAATCACCATAATTTGTTATTTAACTCATTGTTTATGTAGATTTTATATATTCCCAAAGATTAAGTTTACTTATATTATGTCCCAATCAATATTATATCTTCGCAAAGAATCCATCCACTAAATCCATATGAAGCATAAATTTTGTAGTATTTAAAATTCTTATTAATTATATATTTATTTAATTCTTCTGGTGTGGCATAATAAATTGGTGCTCCATAATTATTATTTTCTAATATATACTCTACATTATCCGAAAAGAAATTTTCAATGTCTTCTTCAACTATTTCTAAAATAATACTTCCTTTTGTTTCATCATAAAATTTATATATAAACATATTTTTAAATTCTAATGTTATATTATTATCAAAACTTAATTGTATTGAATTTGTTTTAAAGTTAACTGTATAGGTTAATAATTCTTTATCATGCAACATTTTTATTCTCCTTTCTGTCTTGGTGGAATTTTTTTCCAATCCCACGTATGTCTATGAGGAAATACATGAGTTCCATCATCTCCATGAAAATAATCAATATCTATTTTAGCATTGCCTTTTTCATCATAATATCTTCTTTGTTTTAATTGACCATTTGCTATTAAGTCTATTGAAGAGTTTGGAGTACCTTTTACAGGAAGACTAAGCTTATTTTTCTCAATAATATGATATTCAAGTTGCTTACCTTCATAAATCAACCGATCAATTTTAGATATATTTTTATTATCTATTATTTTATTTATATCTACTCTTTGTAATTTACGCAGAACCTTGTATCCTACATAACCTCCAAATCCTCCAAAAGCCATATTTGTCAAAATGTCTGAAGGCTTATTGCCTTTTATAACACCTTCTAAACCTGCTATAAAGCTGCTTGAAGCTATTATCGTTTTTAATGATCCACCTCCTGGTATTGTCCATGGAAGTACTGTTATTAATAAATCCCTCTTCTCTTCATAACTTGCGTTATGTATTACACTTGCACCTATAATTGGTTTACCATGTAATCCTGAATAATGTGCTACATACCTATCATATTCTTCTGCATTTATTTGACTATTTATCATTCTTTTTGAAGATTTAATGCTATTTGTTTTATTACTTTCTTTATTATTTTTTTCCCATATTTCCTTGATAGTACCTACCCATCCCATTTCATTTTTGCCAGGTAGCATAAATGTTTTTAGTGTTGGACTCCAACTTCGTTGGGCTAATGCAATCCCTTGTGCAACAGAGTAACTTAAAACATCTACTTCTTGGAATATACTAACAGAATTCGCATCAAACGCTAGTAGCTTACTTAACTTTTCTTCCAAGTCTCGTTGAATTTTTCTATAACTATCTATCTTTTCTTGCAAATTACTTACTTCATTTAAATCCACTGGATCTTGTTCAAACTGCTCATTCAATAGATTTTCATTCAAAGCAATTTGGCTTTTTGTCTCATCAATTAATCTTTCTAAATCACTTTGCTTTAGGGAGTCTCCATATACTTCACTCGTATATTTATTTATATATTCCTCGTTTGCTTTTTCAATAGCTTTATTTAATAATATACATCCATCAATTAGTGGAGATAAAACACTTCCACAATAAGCTTTGGCACTATCATATGCTGCACCTTGCAAGCTATTTGTTTGAAACATAAAGTTTGATAATGCTTGTTGTATTTGTTGATAACTTTCTATTTGACTTGTCGTAAGGTTTTTTATACTATTGGTTTGGCTTTGAGCAGAGCCTAATATCATATTTATACTCATACATTCTCCTACTATCTCATAATTATTTTTTTAATTTATTGTACTTAATTTTTAAATCAGCTTCTTCATCTAGAAGTGTATTTTTTCTCTTTGTCAGATTTTTTCTACTTAGCTCCTCACAATAACTTATATTATCCATATGTCTATTATATTCTCTTCCAAATATATGATATAACTGTTCTTTTAATCTATGGCTCCGATATTGTTCTTTATTGCTTAGTTCCTCTAATCTTTCGAGTTTTTTTAACTTCTTTTTATTATCATCTAGCTGTTCTTCTAGCATTCTCCTTTTAATATAATCTTCTTTATTATCCATTAATTAATCCTCATAGTATTTAATAACTAACGTAAATATTTAGGTTGTAATTCCTTACTCAAGGCATTATCCATAGCTTCAAATTCTGCGGCAAGGCTATGTATATTATTACACATACTTTGAATTACTTGTTGAAGCTCTTGGCCAGTAGCTAGTGCTAAATCAGCACTACTTTGAGCTTTAGTATTTCCGGCTACTGTAGTTTCTGAATCTTTTGTAACGGATCTAACATTACTTAAACCACTGCTAGCACCTATTAGTTGAGTTGCCGCTCCTGAAGCTTGTTCTTTACTACTTTGCAATAAATCCATATTAGCTCCTTTTATCTTTTACTTTTTTATATTATACTATATATTATACTATTTATCAAAATTTAATTATATTTTTGAATCAAATAACTTACATTTATCTGTTAGTTTTCCTCCTCTTATTATAAGCAAAAAAGAAGCAACTAATTATGGCTACTTCTTTTTCTCATAGTATTTTATTAACTTAAAAATTCATCTTTCTCTATTGTCAGTTTTCCCATATTATCTTTTGAATATGAACTGTTACTATATCTCTTCCAATCCGTCAGTACAGTATCTAATAGTTTATCAGACTTTTCTTGTAGGTATTCTTTTGAAATATTGTATTTTTCTAGTAGTTCTTTTCTTTGCTTTTGTTTGTCATCAGTACTAGGAATATTTCTACCACGAAAACTAACATAATTAATTAATTTTCGAGTATCTACCTCATATCTATAATTTATATCTAAGTATACGTCTTCAGAGATATAACTAGAAGAAATTATCGAGATACTTTTTCTATCTAAGTTATTCACTAATGAAATTTCTACTTTATCTTTATCTGTATTAGTTTTATAATTTAGAGCTCTAATACTTTGTTCTGTTTGATGTCTAGTTAAAGGTACTATTTGAGGCATATTAGCAATTGTCCTAAGTGGCAGGACATTATAATAAGAATTGTACATCTCTTCAAAAGCATTTCTATTATTCGCTTTATAATAACCATACCCTCCACCTATCAGGACTACCATAGCTGTTATAAATATCTTCCATTTTTTACTTATTTTTTGCATAACTACACCTACTATTCTTTATTATAATTTTTTAAATCATTTTGATTATTTTCTAAACTCTTAATAAAGTTATATGTTTGTGGATAATTTTTTTGTATATCATCTATAGTACTAGGCTTACTAACTGGCTGATTATCTTTATCTACATAATATACACGTAGTTGTTCGAATATTGTATCTTCTACTTTGTTAAGTGGTATATTCTTTTTAAATTCTTCAGCTCGGTTATAAATACCATTTCCTAAATTATTATAATATTTATTACTTGCTTCAATAAAGCTAATGTTATTTTTTTTCATTAAGCTTGTTATATTAACAGAATCTAAATCTGCCTTATAGTCCTCATTACCTATGCTTGGGGGATCACCAGCTGCATTTGTTGTATCACCTAACCAACCTGATATATAATTAGTTTTTTCATGTCCCCCTATAAAATCAGCGAGGCGTAGTTGTCCATACAAATGAGTAGACATTGTGATATATTGGTGCGTAAAATCTGTTTTATCTTTAAATGAATCTACCTGACTATTCCATAACTTGTTAAATTCTTCCTCTGTTAGGGTATATCCAATTGCAACTTCCATATTTTTTTTATAGTTTGTTCTATTATCATCTGAGAGCGGACTATAATCACCATGTTGTATTCTAACTTTATATTTTAAATAATTATACTCTGAATCTGTTAAACCACCATATACTTTTAACTGACCTTTTATAGTAAAGGCAAATTCCGGAACTTGACTTTCCAGCTGACCAAGACCAGCTGTATTATTCCACATAGTCTGATTCAATAAACTATTTTCTTCATGACCATAACTCAACCCACCAAGCAACCTTGTAAATACATAATCTTTTCTATCATCTTTTATTCTAGGATCTTTATATATATTTCTTCTAAGTTTTATAATTATTCTTGCTGTTTTATCATCAAAACCATATTGACCTTTTAAAGATTCCTTATAGTTAAGCTCATTTTGGCTATAGTCTCTTTCTTCCCATTTACCTTCTATTATACCAGCCCACCCCATTTCTTCTCTACTAGGTAGTAAGAAGGATTTTGACGTTGGACTCCAACTCTTATTAGCTAGCTCCATCCCCTGATCAACCGCATTCTTTAAAGATTCTATTTCTTGGAAGAAGCTTGGTGACTTCGCATTAAATGCTAATAACTTTCTTAGTTTTTCTTCAAGATCATGCTGAATTTTTCTATAACTTGATATTTTGTCTTGTAGGTTGCTTACTTCACTTAAATTGGGAGGATTTAGTGATAGATTCTCTTTTAATAAATTCTCATTTAAAGTTATTTGGCTTTTTGTATCTTCTATTGACCTTTCTAATTCACTTTGTTTTAGCGAATCACTATGCACTTCACCTATATATGTATTTATATATTGTTCATTAGATCTTGCTATTGCTTGATCTAGCAATATACTACCTCTAATCACTGGAGTTAATACACTACTGCAATATGCTTTTGCACTATCGTATGTTACACCTTTTAAACTATTCGTTTGTAAAACAAAATTAGACAAGGCTCTTTCTATTTCTTCATAACTTGCTATTTGCTTTGTCGTAAGACTTTTTATACTATTGGTTTGGCTTCGTGCCGAGCCTAATATCATATCTATACTCATACTATCACCTACTATTTCTCTAGTTTTTGATACTTAATTTTAAGATCTGCCTCTTCATCTAGAAGAGTATTTTTTGTTTTTGCTAAATTTTTTCTACTTTGTTCTTCACAATAATCTATATGTTCAATGTGTCTACTATACTCTCTTCCGAACAAGTGATGTAACTGTTGTTTTAATCTATGACTTTGAGATTGTTCTTTATTATTTAAATCTTCTAATTGTTCAAATTCTTTCAACTTCTTTTTGTTGTCATCTAACTGTTCTTCTAACAGTTGCCTTTTAATATATTCGTCTTTATTTTCCATTTATTAATCCTTTTAGTATTTATTAATTAACGTTTATTTTTAGGTTGTAATTCTTTACTTATCTCCTTATCCATAGCTTCGAATTCAGTTGCAACACTATTAATGTTTTTACACATATTTTGAATTACTTGTTGAACTTTTTGACCATTAGTTATCGCTGTATCAGCACTGCTTTGTGCATTGGCATTTCCAGCTACAGTAGTTTCTGTATCTTTTGTGACTGTTCCTACATCATTTAAACCATTACTAGCTCCCATTAATTGTGTCGCTGCTCCTGAAGCTTGTTCTTTACTACTTTGCAATAAATCCATATTAGCTCCTTTTATCTTTTACTTTTTTATATTATACTATATATTATACTATTTATCAAAATTTGATTTTATTTTCACATCTAAAATTAAATCTATGTTTTATCATCTATCTGATATATAAACAAAGAAAAGGTACAAGTTAAAAAATACTATTTATTTTTTTCTTTTTCTTGTTCTTCTTTTGCAATTTTTACTAAGTGTTCATATTCTTCTTCAGAAAATAGTTTTTTACATCTTTCAGGATTTTTTAAAACTAATTCTGGAAATTCTCGTATAAAATCTCTATCTGTTTCATCCTGATTATTTGTTGGCCAACTTCCTGTTTCCGCATATATTATTACTTCATAAGCATCCCTGTCTGATTTAAATGCTTTTTTCATTAATTCTTTTGTTATTGGATAATATACTTCTCCTATTCCTACTCCCCCTATATCTTTTTCAATACCTATTTCATATTTGCCATTTTCTTCATAAATTGTAAAATCACTTCCTACATATGTTTTAACATCAGTTTTATTATAATCTTTTAATTCACCTTCCTTTGGCCATCTATTGTTTTCTAAATAAAACATTACCTCTAAAGCATCTTTATCCGATTTTCTTGATTTCTCTGCCAAGCTTTTCATAACTTCGTAACTAAAAAACTCTTTCCCTCTAAACCATGAAATAGTATATTCATTATCATCTATTATTATATTATGATTTTTATAGTTTTCTATTTCTCTCATGTTATCCAATACTCCTTTGTATACATTTCTATCTGTATAGTTACCTTTGTATAATTGATTTATTATCACACTTCTGATGTAAAAGCATATGACTATAGCCTACTTCTATTTAACACAATCAGTATCTTCTATATACCCTGTTTGAATATCTATTATACTTCGTCTACCGTAAAAGTCAGTAGCATAAATCTTACTTTTATCTTTTGAAATAGACATATTTTCGTAAGGTAATTTATCGGGAACTGTTTTATTAGTTTCAACTCTCCATATTATGTTTTCATCATCGGATAATAAATATATATTATCTATCATCGTGTCTGAAAAAGGAATAGCTAACAAAATTACTCTTCCCATTCTTGTTTTTATTTCAGTTCTTATTTTATAATTTAATAATAATTTTCGTAAATATTTTTTATCGTAACAATCTTTCATTTTTATAATCACCTATGAGTTATTCCATTAAATTAAATTATTTTTCACTTTATTTAGAAATAGAAGATATGACTTAAACGGAAAGCTAAAACTTATCTTTTCTTTTAAAGAATAGCTTTAAACTAGCATTATTTATTTTCTTCTTGTTCTTTTTGTTTTTTTCTCTCTTTTCCTAGTTCTACTAAGCGAGTAAATTCTTCTTCTGAAAATATCTTTTTATTTTCTTCATAATTATAAAATATAAATTCTGGACGTTTTCTTAAAAACTCTCTTGTGGATTTATTTGGATCATCTGATGGCCAAACCCCAGATTCAAGATAACTTATAACCTTATTCGCATCATCAGGAGATTTAAACACTTTTTCTTTGAGTTCTTTTGTTATTGGGTAAAATACTGGGCCTCCGTAATCTTTTTCTATTCTTATTTCATACTTCCCATTTTCTTCATAAACTATAAAATGGTCCCCTATATACTCTTTTACATCTGTTTTATTGTAGTTTTCTAATTCTCCTTCTTGTGGCCATCTTTTATTCTCTAGATAAAACATTACTTCTAATGCATCTTTATCTGATTTTCTTGATTTCTCAGCCAAACTTTGTGTTACATCAAAATCAAAAAATTCTTTACCTCTATTCCATACTATACGAAGGCCAAGCTCATCATTAATTATAGAGTGGTATTTAAATTTTTCAAAGTCCATAATTACTTTAACTCCTTTTAAATATTCGTTAAACTGTATATTCTCTGGGTATAAGCTAATTTACTCACCCTTTTCCAATAACAACCTAACTACTTCTTCATACTATTAATCATAAATACACCAACATCTATAATTGGTAGTTTTGAAATTTTTTCTAGTTCTTTTTTTATATATGGAAAATGCGTACATCCTAATACGACAGCTTCTACTTTAGTTTGTTCAAAATAGTTAAATAACACTTCAAAGTTAAAGTCTTTAACTATTTTCTCTGGGCAATTTTCTTCTTCTATAGCTTTTACCAGTTCTAACATTGATAACCCTAAAACACGTAAACTTGGATTTGATACATATAGATTATTCTCAACACCTGTTAAACCATGTGAGTTTGCTGCCATTACAGCTAAATACTTATACTCTAGTCCAAGATTTCTATACATCTGCATAGGTGTTACTATTTTTATATTATGCTCAGTAGCTAATCTATCAAAGTCTACTACTGAACTTAGTGAGTTACAATATACAAAGATAACTTCACAATTTTTTTCTTTTAATTGTTCTATTATTTCTACTATTATTTTTTCTCTTTCACTATCATTTAATGATTGAAATGTTGTTTGTTCAACTGGATTATTAGATATAGGTACTAACACAATATCATTATAACCATATGAATTTAATAAGTTCTCACCTAATTTAGAATCAATAGGCGTTCCAGCCATAACCGCAATTTTCATACTTGCTCCTCCATTTAATAAATTTACTTTTATTACTATTCTTTTTAATTATACTACAAAATATATTTATAAAAAAGTACATAAAAAAACAAACCCCAAGATTAACTTGAGGTTTGAATTATATATATTATTTTATATCAATTTTCAGTTGATCATCTACGTAATCAAGATGTATTTTCATTCCATCTTCTATACCGTGACGTATTAATTCAACTGATAATTTATTTTCGATTTGACTTTGGATAAATCGTTTAAGTGGACGAGCACCAAATTTCATATCGAATCCTGCAGTTGCCACCCAAGCAGAAACTTTTTCATCATATGTTAATTCAATATTTCTACTTGCAACACGTCTTACTAATTCATCAAGAAGTTTATTAGCAATTCCTTTAATATTATCTTCAGTTAATGGTTTAAAGATAATTATGTCATCCATACGGTTAAGAATTTCTGGTTTGAAGTATCCGTAAAGTTGGTTAGTAACATTTTTACGAGTTTCTTCAGAAATAACACCGTCTTTTACTTCTTCTAATAGTTCTAATGAACCGATGTTAGAAGTCATAATGATAATTGTATTTTTGAAGTCTACTACTACACCTTTAGAATCAGTTAAAGTACCTTCATCTAATAGTTGTAATAAGATGTTAAATACATCTGGGTGAGCTTTTTCTATTTCGTCCATTAAGATAATACTATATGGATTACGTCTTACACTTTCAGTAAGTTGTCCACCTTCTTCATAACCGATGTATCCTGGAGGGGCACCAATTAAACGGCTGACTGAGTGTTTTTCCATATATTCACTCATATCTATTCTAACGATATTGCGTTCATCATCAAATAAGTTAAGAGCTAAAGCTTTAGCAAGCTCAGTTTTACCTACACCAGTAGGTCCTAAGAATAGGAAGCTACCGATTGGTCTATTTGGATCAGCAATACCTGCACGAGAACGTAATATTGCATTAGTTACACTCTCAACAGCTTCATCTTGACCTATTACTTTTTCATGAATAGTATCAGCTAAGTTAAGAAGTTTTTCTTTTTCTGTTTCTACTAATCTAGTAACTGGAATACCTGTCATTTGACTTACGATAAAGCCAATTTCATCTTCAGTTACTTCTTGTTTTAATAATTTATAATCTTCATGTTTAGATTTTTCTTCTAATTCTTCTAACTCACGTTTTAATTTTGGTAAAGTTGAGTATTGTAATTCTGAAGCTTTTTCTAAGTTATAGTTATTTTGAGCTTGTTCTAACTCTAATTTAACTCTATCGATTTTTTCACGAAGATCTTTTACCGCAGATAATTTTTCTTTTTCACTATCTACTTGTAATTGAAGTTTATTTTGTTCTTCTTTAAGATTTGCTAATTCTTCTTTTAAGTTTTCTAAACGACGTTGTGATACTTCGTCATCTTCACTACTTAAAGCTTTTTCTTCGATTTCAAGTTGCATTACTTTACGATTGATTGTATCTAACTCTGCTGGGTTAGATGAGTTTTCAGTTTTAATAGTAGCACAAGCTTGGTCGATTAAATCTATAGCTTTGTCTGGTAAGAATCTGTCAGTAATATATCTGTTAGATAATTCTGCAGCTTCTACGATAGCACGGTCAGAAATTTTAACACCGTGATAAACTTCGAATCTTTCTTTAAGACCACGTAGAATAGATATTGTATCTTCTACAGTTGGTTCTTTAACTAGAACTTTTTGGAAACGACGTTCTAATGCAGAGTCTTTTTCGATATATTGACGATATTCGTTAAGTGTTGTAGCACCAATACAGTGTAATTCACCACGAGCAAGCATTGGTTTTAAAATGTTACCTGCATCCATAGCACCGTCAGTTTTACCTGCACCAACTAACATGTGGATTTCGTCAATAAATAGGATTATTTTACCTTCTTGTTCTTTAACTTCTTTTAATACAGCTTTTAATCTTTCTTCGAATTCACCACGATATTTAGCACCTGCGACTAAACTAGTTAGGTCTAATTCGAATACTGTTTTATCTTTTAAGCTTTCTGGTACGTCACCACGAACGATACGTTGAGCTAAAGCTTCAACAATCGCAGTTTTACCTACACCAGGTTCCCCGATTAATACTGGGTTATTTTTTGTTTTTCTAGATAATATTCTAATCACATTTCTTATTTCTTCATCACGACCAATTACTGGATCGATTTTACCACTACGTGCAGCTTCTACTAAGTCACGTCCATATTTTTCTAATACTTCGTAGTTGTTTTCTGGATTTTCATTCATAACTTTCTTACCTCCTCTTATACCATCGATAACTTCAGTTACTTGTTTAAGTGTAGCAACTTTATCGACATATTTTTTTACTATACTATTTTTTACATAACTTGCTAGAACTATATGTTCACAAGATATAAATTTATCTTCATATTTATCTTTGTATTTGTTAGCTTCTATTAATAAGGCATTTAAATCGTTACTAAGATAGCTAGCATAATTTATATTCTCCCCTTCTACCCCACTTACTTTTGATATTTCGTGATCTAATTCACGAAGTAAATTTTCCTTATCAATATTAATTCTTCCTAAAATATCACTATATAAGTTACTACCAGTAAGTGCTGCTTTTATAAACATCTCACTCGTAATACTTTGACTTTTTTTCTCAATTGCAAATTCGGAAGATTTCGCTAAGATTTCTTTCACACTATTTGTAAAACTATTAATATCCATTGTAAATCTCCTTTTTATTTTTTAGTAGGTCTTTGCCCGTCAAATTTATTTTTTAATGTCAAATTATCTTTGACCTTTTTTGACCTTAAATAAATTATAGCATGTTTGACCTTTTTTGACAATAGTTTTTTTAAAAAAAATTAAAAAAAAATAAAATAGCTATTATATCAATAACTATAATATATATGTTAACTTAGATTAATAGAAATACTCTAATTTTATTTAACTATATATTATTTAAAATATACATACGTGAAAATTTTTATTAGTTTACACTACTTTTCAAATAAATATTAACTTAGTATATACTAAATCGCACCTGCTCCAATTGTATCTATATAAGTAATTATAGATTCTAACAGGGATATGAACTTTATTATAAAAACTACCTATAATTATAATTTCATGAAAACTAAATGCAAAACTCTTGAATCTTATTTCAATATGTTGTATTGTAAACATAGGAGGTACCTTATGACAAAACAAAAAATTAATCGTATAGTAGGCTCAATTGGAGCATTTATTGGGATTTTTGTATTTATTGCTTACATCCCACAAATTATTTCGAACTTACATGGTGTTAAAGCTCAGCCTTTCCAACCATTATTTGCGGCAGTTTCTTGCCTAATTTGGGTTATCTATGGTTGGACAAAAGAACCTAAAAAAGACTGGATTTTAATTATTCCTAATGCAGCAGGTGTTGTATTAGGTGGACTAACGTTCCTAACTTCTCTATAATAATAAAACTAACAATAACCATCCCTAAAAAGGATGGTTATTTTTGATTTTACATTTTATCCCTTAAATTAATATAAGCACCGTCTATATACTATAGCGTACATAAACAGTGCTTATATTTTTTTGTCTTAATTATTTTTTATTAACAAATCCATTTTTTTCTAATAATTCTTTTGTTACAGCTTCTATTCCTGAAGGTTTAGCATAGAAGTCTGCGAATTTCTTAGTCCATGTTTTAGTTTCACGAGCTTCTGCAAAGTCTATCATAGTTTGACGATATGCTTTTAATACTTCTTCATTAGATTTTGGAAACTCATTGTATCCAACGTTAGCTTCGTGTGGTAGTCTTGGTTTAACTTTTTCTGTAGATTTTTCTTCATCAATTACACCAATACTTAATCCACATAAGAACAATGCATTTTCTGGAATATTTAATAATTCAGAAATACCTTTAGCAAATCCTCTCACTCCACCACAAAATACTATACCATATCCTAATGATTCAGCAGCTAATGCAGCATTTTGCATCGCAATACCAACATCCATAGAACCAATTAATAGAGGTTCATATTGATTAGAAATATCAAACTCTCCACCTTCAATTTCAAATGATAATTTAATATTGCTGTAGTCTAGGCAGTATATTAAGAATGCTGCAGAACTTTCGATGTGAGCTGCATTACCTGGAGCTTGTTCTCTAATTAAATCAGCAATTTTTTGTTTTGTTTCCCCTGTTGTAGCAATAATGCTGTAGTGTTGACCATTCATCCAGCTAGATGCTTGTTTAGAACATTCGATAATTTGATCTAAATGTTCTTTTGGTAGTTCATTACCTTTTACAAAACTTCTTCTTGTACGATGGTTCATCATTGTTTCTATTACTTTGTTCATACTTTACCTCAATGGTTAAATGAATTATTTGTTGTGTTGATAGTTATATTATAACGCGAAAGATTGAGGTTGAAAAGGGAAATAGTATTTACTTTATAGAATTCCACTAATCTTTTTGAAAGAATACAATATCCATTCCATCTTTAATATGCTCTATCTTATCTATTCTTCTATAACCTAATTTCTCATATAAATAGATATTACCTTTCTCTTGTAGAATAGTATCTAATTCCCAATGATTAGAACCATATAATTTTTCTAATTCTTTTATAGCTAACTGAGCTAATCCTCGATTTCTATATGATGGCATAATCCATAAAGGAGCGATTCTTTTTCTACTTCCATCTTCTTTATCAACAACTCTTACTGCCCCAACCTTGTTATTATCTTTTATAATAAAGAAATACTTCGTCCATGGTTGGTTATATTTATTCAATATATTTTCATAACTTTCCGTCGCTGGACTCATATCATAGTCTTTATATTTTTCTAATAAATCTTTAAATGCCTCTACTTGCATTTTCCATATTTCTTTCATGTCAGATTCAGTTGCTTTCAATAATACTATGCTCATTCTTTTTTCCTCAAACTTCCAATTTCAACTTCTTTAGAAAATACGTTATAAAAATAAATATATTTTAGAGAATAAGAACTAACAAAAATAATCACTATCATCAGTATTTTCGGCAATTTTTAGATGTTTATTATTATTTGATTTTTTGTTAGCTGATATTTCTTTTATATCTAATATCTTATTTTTTGCAACCCATCCTATTGCATCTTCTGGAGGATTATTTTCATCAATCCAAATAAACTCAATTCCAATTTCTTCTATATTTTTGTATTTCGTAAATCTAATTGCATTTATATGTAATTCAGCTAATCGTTCTGCTGTTAATAATTCCCTTTCTTTTAATTGAAATACACCTCTTAATAACCATTCACCTAGAATATCTTGTCTATCAATTGATTGAATAGCTTTTCCAGAATCCTGATTAATATATGCATCTATAACATTTCCTGAAGATATAAACTTAAGTTTAAATGTCCTATCTTCCTTTGGTAAAATTAATGATGATTTTCCTTCTTCTAATTTTCCTGCATCCTTTGCAAAAAAATCTGGGAAATTCTTATGAAAATTTTTAGAATCCGGTATAGGAATATATACTTCTCCTACAGGTCTATACACCATTTTTTTAATTTCATTTGCTAAATAATCATCATTTAGATTTTCGATAAAATTTATTAGCTTAGATCTTAGTTGTTTTTTCTCTGCCGTTTTAGTATTTTCAATCAATATTTTTTTTAACATATCAATTATAAAATTGATATCCTCAATACGAAAATTATCTCTAAGATATCTTTCTATTTTTTTTATTCTCTTTTCTCTACTACTTTTCCCGATTTTACTTGAACCATCAAATGCATTAAAACCTGAACTTTCCTCTACTTTTCCATCTTTATTAGCTATCATCCACGATACTGTTTGTAATATTTTGTTTTCTTCAGATTTTCTAGAAAGTAAATGTAGATTTTCAAATATATAAAATGGGTCTTTTACATACTCCAATTCCCATTCTTCTAATACTATATCTTTATTTTTAAAATTCATATATAATTGACTATCAGCTGACGTATATTTATAAAAGTGTTTCCCATCATTAAATTTGAAATTTGTAGGTGTTTTTAATGACGTAGCCCCTTCTATTTCAATATTTTCTATATCAATCGGCAAATAATCAATTTCTCCAACATAAATTTTAGGATTTTCACCTTTTTTTGACGGCATTAAAACATGATAGACTGATTTAACAGTCACATCATCATATACAAATCCTTTTAATTGCTCTTTCGAAGAAGCAATACGTTTATTTCTAAGTAATGATATTTCTTTAGCTAATTCATAATAGTAATTGTTATTTATATTATCATTTTCTTCTTTTGTTTTTACATTTTGAGAATTGTCTCTTATAATGTTGAATTTATCTATCCAACCTTTTGATTGACTATCACTTTTAAATTGAGCTATTTTTTGATCTCCAGAAGAAATTCCAAATGATTTTATTCCTACTAAGTATTTATTTTTTTCATCTAAAATTATAGAAGCATCAAATGATGTATTTGATATATCTTCACCAAATGCATTGAATGATTTTTGAAATACTGTTTCTTGAAATTTAGAATTAATAATAGGTGTTACAAAATCTTCACTTTCTTCATCTTCCTTTTTTTGAGAAAAAGCTTCACTTAAGCTCGCAAAGTTTGTTATTAATAGTTTGTAATTCTGTTTATCTTCTTTATTTAAATTAAACCACATGACTTATCCCTTTTATTATTAAATCTCTACTATGCTATAAAATTCTAAGTTTCCACCTTTTTTTACTAATTTCAGGTATTCTTCACTAGTTAAAATAGGTAATTTAATATCATAATTTTTTATACAATTCTTAGCTTGTTCAAAGGTTTCAACTACTTCTTTAACGTATGATTCTCCTTCAAAACGACTTTGCATTTTTGTATATATTATAGAGTATCCAGAGAACATTTTTGTTTCATTTCTTTGTATGTATACTCCATCTAATGCTAAAGAAATATTTTCAGCAATTCTAGTAATCACTGGTACTACCACACTATTTCCAGCTTGTTTATATAACTGACCATTAGAAACATCCTCAGGTAGTTTATAATCTTTAGGATATCCTTGAACATTAAAAGTTTCTTTTGGAGTTAATTTTCTTATTTCTCCTGATGATGTACATATTAACGGAACATTATGACCACCAGTTCCCATATTAGCTGTTAGCGCGGGAACTACTCCACTTTTATTTTCTCTAACATACTGTCTTCTCCATTGATATACTGTATTCTGACTAGTTATTTCATCTTTCAATTTATCATAAAATGGTTGTTTCCCATCTCTATAATAATATATTTCTTTTTCTTTTACATCAAAATCAATAATATCTGACAATTTTGTTTCCAACTTAATCTCATTTGGAAATTCAAATTTATCATATGATTCTTTTTCTAAAAAACCAACTATATATATACGTTCTCTATTTTGAGGTATATTTCCATAATCTTTCCCATTTAATACTTTCCATTTTATATAATAGTTATTTTCAGTTAGAGCTTCTTTTATAACTTTAAAAGTATTACCATGATCATGAGTAACCATATTTTTTACATTTTCTAAGAAAATAGCTCTAGGTTTCTTGTTTTTTATTATTCTTAACAATTCAAAAAACAAATCGCCTCTCTCATCCTCAAACCCTTTTCTATAACCAGCTATACTAAATGCTTGACACGGGAATCCTCCCACAATAACATCTAATTTTTCTTCCTTTATTTCTTCTGGTTTTACTTCATGAATATCTCTAGGATCTAGAAAAACATTAGGAAAATTTAATTTATATGTTATTCTAGCATGTTTATCTATTTCATTGGCATACACCACTCTGAACTTATTAGTTTTTTCAAAACCTAATTCAATTCCACCAACTCCGCTAAAAAAAGCGGCAACATTATATCTTGTAGAACTTACAGAATTTGTCATGTATAACTACTCCTTTATAAATTTATTAACACTTTATTATAACATAAAATTATAGATAATGTTTTTTATAGTGTTTATTTTTAATTTAATATGATGCTTAAATCTTAATCTAAATATATGCAAATAATTAACTTAGTAGTTACAGAAAATTTATCCACGCAATCAAATATGAAGTAGTTATGCAAATAGTTACTAGTATAATCAAAATAAATTAAATATTAAAATACTTATTCTAAAAATTAATAACCCTTGAAAAGCTAACAATTATATTAAATAACACCCAAAAGTTTTTTTAAAAATTATTTTAATGATAAATATTGATTAATCAAATTAGACGATACTTGAATAGCAATTTGAGAAAAAGCGGAAACTGATTTAATTTTTAATTCATTGGCTACTTTTTTAGAAACATTCCAAACTTTGTTTGAACGAATAGTATCTAAAAATTGATGCCCTTCCCAAGTTATATTATTAAATTTATAAATATACACTTTGTTTGAAGCATATTGAATCGTAACATCAATATAATTTGCTTCTTTTAATCTTTTAAGATGATAGATTAACTCTTCAATATTATATCCATATTTCTTAATAAACTTATCTAATTCTGATTGAGATAAAGAACTGTCGTATTTTTGATTTTCTGCTTTTAGCAATAGATTTCTAATTAAATTATAATTTAATTTCATATAATTTTTTCCTCTCTTATATGTATATTTATACTATGAATTTATTTTGACTTATCTGATGAAAGAAAAAATGAGTGTATAAGAAAAACTGCATTAATTAAAAGATGATAAACCTTATCATCAGAATAAAATTGAATCATCAAGACTAAAATTGATAGTAAAAAATTTAAATAACGATTCAAAATAATCTTACGTATACTTTCCATATCCAATATAGAATTATTAATAATCTCATTATTTTCTTTAAAATACTCATCAAATTCTAATTCAATTTCTTCTTGAACTTTTTCTGGCATATGGGGTTTAGAAACTAGTATTACATCTTCTATCTTTGGAAGTTCAAGAGTTATTGATTCCAATGGAATTTTTATATTATCATATTTCAAAGCTTCAGAAATCATTTTATTATAGCTACGCATAGAAAAGGAAAAACCACTTGATTTTTGGATTGCTTTTACAGTTGATGAGAATGAATTTAAAGGGTACTCATTTACTCTTTTTATAGCTAAATTTAGTGTATCACTTAACGATTGTTGATTTTTTAGATTTTCTGCTAATGAAATAAAACTCGATTTTTGGAATGCTTTTACTGAAGAAGAAAGCGAATTTAAAGGATGTTCATTTACTCTTTTTATAGCTAAGTTTAGTGCACCACTCAACCACTGTTGATTTCTTAGATTATCCACTAATAAAAAATTACTCGATTTTTTAATTGCTGTTACCGTAGATGAGAGCGAATTTAAAGGATACTCATTTATTCTTTTTATCTCTAAGTTTAGCGAATCACTTAACCACTGTTGATTTTTTAAACTTTCTGCTAACATATTAAATAAGTTCTTTTTATTATTATATTCATTACTTAATTCTTCTATCATTTGTTTAGCTGAGTTAAGTGAAGAAGTATATATTTTCTGATTAATATTCATTTGTCACCTCGTTTTTAAAATTTTATTCTCAGTAAAACATATAAAAAATAAATTTCCCGGAAATATTCAAATATATTATATCATAAAGGTTAAAAAAGGTCAAAGGAATATTAACAATAATTTATTAGTAGTTTAAATTCATAAAATTTATTTTACACTTAAAAAAAATATTCAAATATCATTCATTAGCTATAATATTTCAAATAATCTTTATTTACTTTCAGTACCTCTTCTGAAATTTTCTATTATATATTATTTTAAAGAATTAGTTATCTTACAATGTACTCTAAACCGTAATATTATTACTATTGTATCTCGCTTTATATACAAATTTACATTAGTTATTAAATTTTATTTTCTAAATGCTATCTATTTATTATACCTAAAGCTCCATATTTATGTTATAATAATTATAGGGATATCATAAATTATTTTAAAAATAATCTTCAAAGTACTATTCCTATAGAAAAAACTTAGTTTTCATTAAACTAAGCCTTTTTTTTATTATTCTTTTATCTTTCTATATTTATTAAATACTACTAATAATTATATAAAATATTGAATACCTTTTCAATATTTTGTTTTTTATATTTAAAAATTCTCACATTTGTGTTATAATAATTACAGGAATATAATATATAATTTTAAGGGTAATCTTCAAAGTATTATTCCTATTAGCAAGAAGACTTAGTTCCCCATTTAAACTAAGTCTTCTTTTTTTTATTATTCTTTTATTTTTCTTACTTCTTATTTATATTGCTATAAAATCATCTTTTTTGCTGATTTCTATTTCATAAACTTAACTATTTTTCCTTCTTCTTTATATACTTTCACTGCAATAGCTACTCTTTCAAAGTCTCGTTTTAAGCTATATGAATATATATCTCTAAATAATCTATAACCTAGTTTTTTATTTACCGCAAAGGCAAGTTCGTATAGTTCATATATATCCATCGAATCAAAGTTCTCATGTGCTTTTATTACATCTACTAATATGTCATCACTATGCTCTCTAACTGCTTTTTCTAATAGATCATTACGAAACTCTGATTGTTCAAGCGTATATTTAAATCGTTCACGAGATACTCTTGAAAAATCACTTATTAGTGTTTTGTAGTCTAAATCATCGAATAACTCATATCCTAATTTTTCATTTATTTCTTTTGCTGTTGCTATGAGTTCTTCTTCACTTACACCTCGTAAGTCCCATACACTTTTCGTAACTGGATCCAACACTTCACTATCATCACCTTGTATCGCTTTTTTAAGTAATTCCTCTTTCATAATGTCTCCTTGTCTTTAGATAAAAACCTATTTATACCTTCTTAATAATCACTTCTATCATTATATATTATTATACTTTCGCTAGCAATATCTTATATTCAATATTTCTTTATTTATCTTCTTTCTCTACCTTGACACTATATTTATTTTATTTTATAATTAATTTGTAAAGTTATAACTTGACAATATTCAGAAAGGAGGTCTAATATGTTCTCAAAAGATAGATTACAGTCACTTAGAAAAAAGCATAATATATCACAAACAGCTATTGCCCAGCATCTTGGTGTTACTCGTTCAGCATATAACGGTTGGGAAAAAGGTAAATTTATACCTAATAAAAAGAACTTAGAAGAGTTAGCCGACTATTTTAATGTTGAGACTAGTTACTTTGAATCAGAATACGAAATAGTCAACAGATACTTACAGCTAAATGATATTAACAAGAAAAAACTTCTAAAAGTAGCCAATGAGTTATATTTTTCTCAGTTATATAAATACCGTGTTCATGCGAAATTATCTGCCGGTCTAGGTAACTACTATGATGAGAATTATGAATTCGATACTGTTTATTTTAATAATGAATACGACTATGATATCGCCTCTTGGATAGACGGGGATTCTATGGAACCTAAGTATCATAATGGCGATGTAGCTCTTATTAAGAAAACTGGTTTTGACTATGATGGCTTAATATATGCCGTAGTGTATAATGAAGAAACTTATATTAAAAAAGTCTATATCGAAGAAGATAAAGTACGCTTAGTTTCATTAAATGATAAATACGATGATATTATCGCCCCTATTGATGAAGTAAGAATAGTAGGATTAGTCACTAAGAGCTTTAGACCTATTAGTGAGGTGTAGGCTATGGGAATTATCGATTACACATTAGAACCTCATTCTGATATTGCTTTTATCGATATGAAGTCTTTTTACGCCAGTGTTGAGTGTGTAGAACGTGGCTTAAATCCCCTAACTACTTCACTTTGTGTTATGAGTCGTGCTGATAACTGCAACGGTTTAATACTTGCGAGTTCACCTGTTTTCAAAGAAGTATTTGGTAAAAATAACGTTGGTCGTAGTTACGACCTCCCTTTTAATATTAATGATAGAAGTTTTTCTTATTATAACGCTAGACGTTTTGGTATGAAAATTACCCCTGAATATATCCGACACGTAGAGTCTTGGGCGAAAAAAACACTTATAGTTCCTCCTAGAATGAACTTGTATATTGAAAAGAACATTCAGATATTAAATGTTCTAAAAAACTATGTCCCTGATGAGGATATTCATCCCTACTCTATCGATGAAGGGTTTATCGATTTAACACAGTCGTTAAACTATTTTGTAAAAGATAGTACTAAGTCTAGACGTGAAAAGTTAGATATTATTTGTGCGAAGATTCAGCGTGATATTTGGAAAAAAACTGGTGTTTTCTCTACTATTGGCATGAGCAATGCTAATCCTTTACTCGCTAAGTTGGCACTTGATAATGAAGCTAAAAAAACTAAGACTATGCGAGCTAATTGGTCTTATGAAGATGTTGAAACTAAAGTTTGGAATATAAAATCTCTTACTGATTTTTGGGGAATTGGTTCAAGAACTGAAAAAAGATTGAATAAATTAAAAATATATTCTATACGTGATTTAGCAAATGCTAATCCGGATATACTAAAAAAGGAATTTGGTATTATTGGTGTACAACTTTGGTTTCACGCAAATGGTGTTGATGAAAGCAAGCCTTCTGTTCCTTATAAACCAAAATCAAAAGGTCTTGGAAATTCACAAGTTTTACCTAAAGACTACACCATCAAGTCGCAAATAGAACTAGTATTATCAGAAATGGCTGAACAAGTAGCTATAAGATTAAGACGAGCTAAAAAGAAAGCTAAGTCAGTTCATATAACAATTAGTTATAGTCGCATAGAAGAGAAAAGACCTCTTGTTGCATCTCAAAAAATTAAACCTACTCAAAATACAAAAGAACTAACAGACTATGTATTAGCACTATTCAGAAAGAAATATACTGGCGGCGCTGTTCGGTCTATCGCTGTAAGGTATGATAATTTAGTCGATGATAATATTACTATAATTTCGCTATTTGATGATATTGAGGCAATAGAAAAACAGGAGAAAATCGATAAAACTCTTGATTCTATTCGTGATAAATATGGCTTTTTAGCTGTTCAAAATGGTAGTATCTTAATGGAAGGCTCTCGTGTTAAAGAGCGAAGTAAACTAGTTGGTGGTCATGCTGGTGGTATGGATGGTATATCATGATTAATAGAAGCTACCTACCCTATAAATCAGCTAGGCAATATGTAGATCGCGGTATGGCAAAATGGATGGGATTTTTTATTTCGGAACATACTACAGCTATTAATACTCAAGGTAACACTATAGACTTTTCTATAAATATGGATATAGCTGAAAAACGTTTATTATTAAATCAGCTATTTTTTTTTAAAGGTTTAGCTTGTTTATATACTACTAAACAAATAGCTCCGTTTTTAGGAAAAGTAACCGACTGCCAAAATGACTATATTTACTTCACAACAAAAGATACTATTATTCAAATAGATATAAAAGACATATTAAAAGTTTCAATCGCAGAGGAATTAGACTATGAATAAATTAAATCAACATGAAGTCCAATTTGATTATTTCAGTAGTAACTATGATAAATTTGAAAAAGATTTCTATAAGTATTCTGCCTTAAACATTCCCTTAACTTTTCTAACGGATGATATTTTGAGTTTAATGATGAATAACAATAGTAACTTTTTCAGATTAGCTGCGAATAAATCAAAAGATAAAAGAGATCATTACTTTTTCTTCAAAGTAAATACTCCACAAGAAAATAATACAGTAAGGATTTTTAAATATATTGGACATAAATATCAACTACAAAAATAAAAAAGTGCATCTTAAATTTTAGTGAAAACTAAATTTATAAGGTGCACTTTATTATATTAAGTATAAAATCTCTAAAACATTTAGCCTTAGAGATATTCATACATTTTAATCATATTTAATAGTTTCTTCCGCTATTGCATTTGTTAACAATTGAGAAAAATTAATATTATACTTTATCGCTACATCATTAGCCCACTTAGGAATAGACAATGTTTTTTTTACTAAAGTAGAACTATCTAAATACTGTTCCAAATCAACAACAACCATTGAAACAAAAGATTTTTCAAATACATAATAATCTTTTAATTCAGGATCATCTTTAAATGGATAATCATCCTTAATAGATAATTTATTTATATCACTTACCTCTGGCAGTTTTTCTCCATTTTCAATATAACTAGCAAGCATTAGCCCTAAGTAATCGGAAGCCATACTCATAGCTTCAGGTATATCTTTTCCTTGAGTACCAGAACCATTAATATCTGGAAAATATACATTATATGATGAGATTTTTTCGCCTTCATTATTAAAATAGAAAATCGCAGGATAGCTAATTAACATACAATCACCTCTTTATAGTGGATGAGGGTTATAATAACCCTGCATCCTTTAATATCCCCTTTTCAGTAAATTTATTCAATTCACCTTTAGGAATTATGATTGGTCTAAACTGTCCAGGTTTTGTCATCTTTACATGAGAACCTTTGCCGCCTTTTTGTAAAATAAAGCCATGCTTTTTCAACAGTTTAACCATTTCATCTTGTGTCATCGGCATAAAAACAACCTCCTGACACTTTTATATTACTACGTATTAATACGTATGTCAATAAATTTATTATACTTTTTTATAATTAAAACCCGAAACAAAGATTTCTCCTTGTTTCGAGTTTTTATTGTATTCTATTATCTTTTCGCTATTTCTTCTAATAACATTTTGTTAATCATTTGTGGGTTGGCTTGTCCTTTAGAAGCTTTCATAATTTGCCCTACTAAGAATCCTATAGCACGGTCACGACCGTTTTTGTAGTCTTCAATAGATTTTGGATTGTTATCTAATGCTTCGTTAACCCAAGCTAATAATTGTCCACTGTCAGATACTTGTACTAGACCTTTTTCTTTAACGATCTTCTCTGCATCTCCACCGTGTTCGATTAATTCAGCGAATACTTTTTTAGCGATTTTACTTGAGATAGTTCCATCAGTGATTAATTTAATCATTCCTGCTAAACCTTCCGCAGTAAGTTTAGTTTCGCTAAGTTCTTTTTGAACTTTATTTAAGTATGCATTCACATCAACCATTAAGTAGTTAGATGCTAATTTTGGATCAGCTCCTAATGATACAGTTTTTTCAAACATATCTGACATTTCTTTAGTTAATGTTAGTACATGTGCATCATATGCTGGTAATCCAAGTTCTTCTTGATATCGTTTTTGACGAGCATCTGGAAGTTCTGGAATAGTTTTTCTTACTTCTTCCATCCACTCATCTGAGATAATCATAGGTACGATATCTGGCTCTGGGAAGTAACGGTAATCGTCTGAACCTTCTTTAACACGCATTAGTTTTGTTGCACCAGTAGTTTCATCAAAACGACGTGTTTCTTGTTCGATTACTCCTCCAGATAGAATAACTTGCTCTTGACGTTTTTCTTCGTACTCTAATCCTTTTTTAACAAAAGTGAATGAGTTTAAGTTTTTAAGCTCAGTTTTTGTACCGAATTCATCTTGACCATATGGACGAATAGAAATGTTCGCGTCACAACGCATTGAACCTTCTTCCATCTTAACGTCAGATACTTCGATATATTGAATAATTGAGCGTAGTTTTTCTAAGTAAGCATATGCTTCTTCTGGTGTTCTAATATCTGGCTCAGAAACGATTTCGATAAGTGGTGTTCCTTGACGGTTAAGGTCAACTAGTGAATAACCATTTTTGTGAGTTAATTTACCAGCATCTTCTTCAAGGTGAGCACGTGTAATACCGATACGTTTAGTTTCACCATTTACTTCGATATCTATCCAACCATTTTCCCCAATTGGTTGATCAAATTGAGAAATTTGGTATGCTTTCGGGTTATCTGGATAGAAGTAGTTTTTTCTATCAAATTTTGATTCGCGAGCTACTGTCATATTAAGAGCCATAGCTGCTTTCATTCCCCATTCTACTGCTCTTTTGTTTACTACTGGAAGTACCCCAGGATATCCTAGGTCGATTACGTTAGTGTTAGTGTTTGGTTCTGCACCAAAGTGAGCTGGAGATGGTGAAAATATTTTTGAATCTGTTTTTAATTCTACATGGACTTCTAGTCCAATTACTGTTTCAAAATGCATCTTGTTTCTCCTATTATAATTCTATTTTTTTATCGTGTAAGTTGTAGTGTTGTTCAAAGTTATACGCTACATCATAAAGTGTTGACTCTGCGAATGGTTTAGCAATAATTTGCATACCGATTGGACGTTTACCTTTGAATCCACATGGGATACTAATACCTGGTAAACCAGCCATATTCACTGGAATTGTTAAAATATCATTTGCGTACATAGTTACTGGATCATCGATTTCTTCTCCAATGTTGAATGCTACTGTTGGAGCAGTTGGCCCAATAATTACATCGTATTCTTCAAATACACTATCGAAGTCTTGTTTAATTAATGTACGAACTTGTTGTGCTTTTTTGTAGTAAGCATCGTAGTATCCTGAAGATAATACGTAAGTTCCTAACATAATACGACGTTTAACCTCAGCACCAAATCCTTCTCCACGAGTTTTTTTGTAAATTTCTTCTAAGTTTGTTGCGTTTGGACTTCTATATCCGTAACGAATTCCGTCAAAACGTGAAAGGTTTGAACTTGCTTCAGCTGACGCTATTACGTAGTATGTAGAAATAACGTGGTCCGTACTTGGAAGACTTACTTCTTCTACAATAGCTCCTTGACTTTCTAAGTATTTTACTCCATCAAGAACTGCTTTTTTAACATCTTCATCGATACCAGCACCGAAGTATTCTTTAGGAAGAGCAATTTTCTTACCTTTGATGTCTCCAGTAATAATTTTACTGAACTCTGGCACTTCTACAGGAGCACTAGTCATATCGTGGGCATCTAATCCTGAGATGATTTCTAATACACGTGCATTATCTTTTACTGTACGTGTCATTGGCCCAATTTGGTCTAATGATGAAGCGAATGCTACTAATCCAAAACGTGATACACGTCCGTAAGTAGGTTTTAATCCTACGATACCACAGTATGAAGCTGGTTGACGTACAGAACCACCAGTATCACTTCCTAAAGCGAAGCTTACTTGTCCAGCGGCTACAGATGTTGCTGAACCACCACTTGATCCTCCAGGTACTGCGTCTAAATCATGTGGGTTACGTGTAAGTTTGTAGTAAGATGTTTCAGTAGAACCACCCATTGCGAATTCATCCATGTTTAATTTACCCATTAAAATTGGATTTTCAGCATTTAATTTATCCATTACTGTCGCACTATAGATTGGATTGAATCCTTCTAAGATTTTAGAAGCACATGTAGTTTGGATATCTTTAGTTACGATATTATCTTTGATTCCCATTGGAATACCGAATAATTTTCCTTCTACATCTCCCACTTCTTGGCGACAATCTAATTCTTCAGCTTGTTTTAGTGCTACTTCTTCAGTTACTGTAATAAATGAACCGATTTTATCTTCAGTAGCTTTAATTCTATCTAATGATTCTTTAACAAGATCACTAGGTTTAATTTCTTTATTTTTAAGTTTACTTTCTAAACTTTCGATTGATTCATGTAATAAACTCATCAAATTATCTCCTTACTAATTTTATTCTAAGATAGTAGGTACTTTAAATTGTCCTGCTTCAGTTTCTTTAGAGTTTTTAAGAACTTCTTCTCTATCCATACCTTCTTGAGCTACGTCTTCTCTAAATACATTAACTAAATCTAGAACGTGGTAAGTTGGTTTGATATTTTCTGTATCAACACTATTTAGCTCATTAAATAAATCTACAACTTTCTCTAATTTTTCAATATAACCATCAACTTCATCTTCTTGGATTTCTAATCTTGAAAGATGTGCAATGTGATTTACTTGTTCTTTTGTAATAGTTGACATAAGTTCCTCCAATTTATATATATTATTCTATTCCATACTAGTACATAACCGATTATTTATCAAGGGTTATAATGCTTTATAATAAAAAAGCGCCCCACATAGTTTAAAAACTACATGGGACGAATGCTAATTTCGTGGTGCCACCCTAATTTATATCAGAATACTGATACCTCTATAAATTATATTCGGTTCTATAAGAAGTGTTGCTCATTTCAATCATTAATATTTAACCTCTCAGCCTATGGATTAAACTCTCTTCTAAAAAAACATGAAATAAAAGTCTTCTTACTCTTTATTTTTTATGGTTTATTTATCTATATTATACTAAACCACTATCATTGTCAAGAATTTTTAATATAATTAAAGATTTTCAATAAAACAACATAATACTAGTATATAAGTTACTCTACTACATATATAAAAGTAGTTTATAAAATTATATTTTATAATTTTCAACTAACTATATAATACCCTTTTCATTTGATAATAACGATAAAATATTATAAGATGTTTAAGGATATTAATCACTGAAATTTTAATAATTTTAGTACTTGTAAATAAAATATAAATAATTGTGAGGTATAAAATGGAAAATTGGATTGAAATTACTATTCATACTACTAATGAAGCTAGTGAAATAGTTGAATCTATTCTTTTAGATTATGGTTCTACAGGGGTCGCTATTGAAGACCCTACTACTCTAGAAGAAAACTTACACGATGATTTTGGGACTATCGTTGAACTTAGTCCTACTGACTTCCCTGATGTTGGAGTTATTGTAAAAGGATATATAAATGAACTTAACTTTGATGATGAGACTTTTACTCGTTTTAAAGGTGAATTAGAACAACTAGGACAAAATATTAACATTGGAGAATTTTTCAAAATTGAAACTACTACCATTAAAGATAGCGACTGGGAAAATTCTTGGAAAGATTACTTCGATATTCTTAATATTGGTGAGAAGTTTGTTATAGTTCCTACATGGCGTGAATATGAGAATGAAGAAAATAAATATGTAATCAATATTGATCCTGGTATGGCTTTTGGTACTGGTGGACATGAAACTACTTCACTTTGTATTAAAAACTTAGAAAAATACGTAAAACCTCATGACAATATTATCGATGTTGGTTGTGGAAGTGGTATTCTTAGTATCGCTGCAAGTTATTTAACAGATGGTGAAATAAAAGCTGTTGACTTAGATAAACTAGCTGTTGATGTATCACGTGAAAACTTTGCACTTAATAACTTAGAAAATAGAATAACTGTTGAAGAAGCTAGCCTTCTTACAAAAGAAACAAAAAAATATAATGTTATCGTTGCTAACATACTAGCTCATATTATTGAATTAATGTTAGATGATGCATATAAGTTACTTGAAGATGGTGGATACTATATTACTTCTGGTATTATTAAAGATAAAAAAGATGAACTTCTTGAAAAAATGTTAGAACGTGGATTCAAACTAGTAGAAGAAACTTCAGATAATGAATGGTATTCATTCGTTGTAACAAAATAAATAAAATAAGGATAGATATATAACTTAATTGTTTATATCTATCCTTGTTTTTATATTAAATATAATGCAGCTTATAAAGTAAATAACTAAATAGTGGTGGTATGAATAATAACAATGGTAATACTAAGAAAAATATTGCGAAAATATAATATAATGTTTTTAATGGTTCTTTATTGTTACTTATTCTTATTTTATTATAACCTATAGTACACATCAAAATAGAACCATAGTTTAAGATTACCGTAAACAAATCACTTAAAAGCATACCCCATACATATTCTGTATACTTTTCAAACAATGTTAAATCACTTACTGAAGCAATAAGACCTAATATTGCAGAACCAACAGCTAATAACAAGCCTATAGAAATCCAAATTGCTAAAAGTGTACAGGTTAAAACTACTTGAATTATAAGTAGCGGTTTCCATGGCATAGTTAAATCTACATCTAACCCCTTACGTTTTCTTCTATATCTCATAAAGAGTATTAATAATATAAAAAATATAGGTACGGATATATGGCCATAATAAAATATCAAATTCATTCTATTGTCCGTCATTATTTACTTATCCTCCCTATAAATTATTTACTATAATTATAACATACATTAATATTCGTATAAAAAGAAAAGACTATCTTACTGATAGCCTCTTGAAGTGTTTATTTAAAGCTGTAATAATAACTAATTTTTATTATTTCTTCGTATTATTCTATTCTTTCTATCGTTACCTACTGCGCAAATAACTATAATTATTATGTATATGAATATCGTTATAAAACTTGAAATTACGGTAAATTCCCATACATCAGCTCTACCAGCAAGCGCAATAAGATATAAACACATAAATATCCATATCGGTGAAATTACTAATCCGACAATTATAGATATTACAAGAAATTTATTCCATGACATTTCCAAATATACATTTCCTCCTGATCCTTTTATACTTAAAATTTTAAGAAAAAATACTATTGAAATAGTAATGACTACTATTATGTACCCATAGAAAATAAAATACCCCATACAAAAGCCCCCTCTTATGAACTGTTTCCTTTATTATATCATATATTTACATAAAAAAGAGATTATCTTGTGATAACCTCTCATATATATTTATTAAATAACACATATTTCCAATAAAACTAATAGAAAATTCCATAAATAAATCCACTTGGAATTGCAAATATATAAATAATTATTAAAGCATAAGGCCATAATGTAGGTTGCATACTTTCTTCTTCTCGTTGTTTATTTATTCCTACTATGCATATTCTTAGTAAAATTACGTTTAAAATAACAGTTGCTATAGCACATATTACTGTTTCATAAAAAAAAACGGGGTGCTTTCTGGTGAGTCTGTAGACATTGCTCCTACAAATAATCCCAAAATCATCCATATAGGAGAAACAGTTATATCTATAGCAAATTGTATTCCAAGTAGCGTTGACCAAGGCATAGGTTTAATATTATATCCATTTTGTTTTTTTCTTTTTCTACTTCTTTTCATTAATAATATTATTAATAAAAAGGTTAAGGGGATTAATACATATCCTGACAATATTAATAAAAATATTAATAAAAAGGTTAAGAGGATTAATACATATCCTGACAATATTAATAAAATTAATAATCCACCTAATATATCACTCAATACCATTAGAAATTCCTCCTAAATATTTTGTATATTATATCATATCTCAAGTTATTAAAAAAGAGATTATCTTCACGATAATCTCTCCTATTTGAAAAATGCAAATACAACTGTTTATTCAACGTCTTTAAATCGTGCTTTATCTTTTTCATCAGCACTAGCTTTGCAAACACCTATAACTATTAAAGTCAAAAGTATTGTCAATACGCTAGTTCCTTGAGAAACATTTATAAATATAGCACCACTAGAACCGTACATAGATCTAAGTTCTAAACCATAAAGATACCCTATAAATATCCATGCTGGTAAAATCACCAACCCTACGAGTAATGACAACATAAATAATCCAGCCCACGGCATTTCTTCGTAAGGATCTCCACCATATCTTTTTATGCTTCTTACCATTATAGAAATTATCACTAAAGCAAAAATAGGTACAAGTACATGTCCACCTATTACTAAAAACGCTCCTGTATAATCAGCCTCTTTCATATATATTCCTCCTATTTATATCTGAATTTTTAATAAAAGCAATGGAACATTCCAGATAAAAATCTAAATGGAATTGCGAATAAGTAGATAATTATTATGATATAAGGCCAAAATAAACTATTTCTATATTCCTCTTTTCTTTGCTTATTTAAGCCCCTTGTAGTTATAAAAAGTGCTATAACATTTAAAATAATTGTTGCAAATAAACCAAACATTGATGCATCCGCAAATAATGTGCTACTTCCTGGCGCATCAGTAGTCATCACACCAACAAATACTCCCATAAACATCCAAATAGGCAAAATTGTAAAATCTAAAACAGCTTGTACAATAAGCAACGCTGTCCAAGGAATCGGTTTACTATCCCCTTTTGATTCTTTTCTTTTCATAAAAAATATTATTATTAAAAATATTAACGGAACTAATACATGTCCAGCCAATAAAAACAATAGTACTAATTTATCAATAAAGCTCATTAGTTATTCCTCCTTACTATTGATTTAATTATATCACATATTTACATAAAAAAGACTAAACTTTTTATGCTTAGTCTCTTGCGCTAGTATTATTTTGCTGCTGGTAGTTCTATTGTATTTGCAGTTGAACCAGTAGTTAATACATCGTTTAAGTTATCATAACTGATTTCAATCATATTAGATAAAGCTTCATCAGTATTTGATCCAATATGTGGAGTTACTAATACTTTTGGATATAAATCAACTAATTCTCTTACTGTTTGGTCTGAGATTTCATCTCCATTTTCAAAGTTTTTAAAGAAGAATGCTGCTTCATTCGCAAATACATCAGTACCAAATCCATCAAGTTTACCAGATTTAATAGCTTCTAAAATAGCTTCGTTATCTTGTAACTCACCACGTGCTGTGTTGATTAAGATAGCTCCATCTTTCATTTTTGAAATGAATTCAGCATTTACCATCTTATCATTTTTACCAGGGAAATAAGGAACGTGTAAACTTACGATATCACATTTTTCTAATAAGTCATCCATTTCAACGAATTTAACAACGTGTTTTGCTTCTTCACTTTTGAACACATCGTAACCATAAACATCTGCACCTAATCCTCTGAATAGTTTTGCTTCTGTTAAACCAATTTTACCAGTTCCGATAATTCCAACTTTACAGTTACGAATTTCTTTACTGAACATTGTTCCATCAACACGGAAGTCATATTTAGAAGTTTTGTTTACTGTGTGAGAAACGTGACGTAATAATGACATAGCTAATGTTAAAGATAATTCTGCAATTGCATTAGGAGAATATCCAGGGACACGAGCTACACTCATATTGTAGTCAGCTGCAGCTTGTAAATCAATATGGTTAAATCCTACTGTACGAGTAAATGCATACTTGATTCCATATTCTGACATTTTCTCAATATTTTGTCTATCAGCTACACAGTTACCACGTAAAATAACAGCGTCCATTCCTTCTGCTGTATTAATATTATCATGAGTTAATAATTCTTCTACTAATCTTAATTCAAAGTTATATTTGTTTAGTTTTTCAAAAAATGGTACTTCGTTTGGTCTTACACCATAACATACTACTTTTAATGTCATTTTAAAAATCCTTCTTTCATTTTATATATTTTAGTAAAGCGAAGTTACATTAGTCACCTCGCTCTACAATTGCATTTTGGCTTATTTTATTAATTTTTCTATTTATTAATGGAAAATTCCTAATGCTCCAATAATTTGAACAATAACGATCCATATTGGAGTAAGAACAACTGCTCCTAAAGTACCTAAAAGTGAAGCATTAGAAGCAAGAACTGCATCTTTATCAAAGCTAATTGCATAAGCTGCAGCTACTGTTGCTGGTGGTGTCGCCATCATTACTACGATAGTTCCTAAAGCAGTTAGGTCAACTGGTAAAATGTGAGTAACTGATAGAATTGCTAAGATTGCTACGTTAATGGCTGGAATAGCAATTAATTTAACAAATGAATAGTACCAAGTTGGTTTATTTGATAATGCTTCTTTAAATGATACAGAACCTAATGTAGACCCGATAGCTAACCATGCTAATGGTGAACATAGTCCTGAAAGATAAGTTAAGATTTGGTTAAACTGTGGTAATGTTTGGTCAAAACGTAAGAATGCAAATTGTTTTACAGCTTTTGCACCAGTTTTAGCATCGACTACATTAACACTAACTTGTGGTAAGTGCGCTTGGAATAACCAGATGAATAACCCTAAGAATGTTGCAATAACGATTGGATTTAAGAACATAGTCTTAACATTTTTCATAGTCATTTTAAGACCACTCATTTTAATGTATCCGTATGAATATAAGAAAATACGATATCCAATGTTAAAGATTGAAGCATATAATGTACCAGTTGGTCCATAGATTGCTGTTACAATTGGAATCCCGAAGAATGTTGTTGATCCGAAGATTGCTAATACACGCATCGTATCTTGTTGGTCACCTTTAAACTTCATAAATAAAGGTTTACTTAAAATGATTAATACAATATATACAAGAATTCCCCAAATAAGAACGTTAATACCTTGAGTTAATTTTTTCTCATCTATATCTACTAAGAATGATTTGAAAGCTAATGCTGGCAAAGATACTGTTAAAACAACATTTGTAAGTACTTTTGCAGTATTATCTTTAAATAAATCTTTCTTACGACAAAAATAACCTAATAATATAATTGCGATACTTGAAATAATAGCAGTGTTAATTTTTTGATCTGCTAGTGTTTTCACAAAAACATCTAAAAAATTCATAAAATATATATTCTCCTCTTTTATAATTCCGTGTACTAATACACGATAATATTTTTATACTATAACATTTATGAAAAAATATTCCAACAATAAATAACTATTATAAGTTATGTAACTTAAGTAAATAAACAAAAAATAGCTGATTTAGAGTCATTTTCTATCAATCAGCTATTTTTATTATTAATTATTTTTATATATTGTAAACGTTGTTTCGCTCAAAATATTTATAATTTTTAAGATTTATTTTTGTAGTATATCATAAAAGAACTATAGGTATTTCTATAACAATTTTTTTAATCTTTCCTTACAGATTACATTGAAAATTGATACCGGTCTACCAGAAGTACTATACTCAGCATCTTCACTTAACACGTTCATATTAACCATATAGTTTAGATACTTTCTTATAGTTATTCTAGAAATATCTAAGTCATCAGCTATTTGTTGTGTATTAAATCCTTCATTTCTACTTAATAAATTTTCAACAATTTTCTTTAACGTTATTTTTGATAATCCTTTAGGTAATTCATCAACATCTTCATGTTCTTTAGTAGTACTTAAATAATCATCTAACATTTCTTGATTAACTTTTTCTTTAGACATCAACGACTTAAAGTTTAATACTTTATCAATAGCTTGAGAAAATCTTTCATACGTAAAAGGTTTGACTAAATAATCTACTACTCCACTTGACAAAGCCGCTTCTACCGTTTGAATATCGTTAGCTGCTGTAATCATAACTACAGGATATTTCTTTAACTTAGATAAAAGACTAACCCCTTTTCCATCAGATAAATAGTTATCCAAAACTACCAAATCTGGTATATTACTTTCTAAATATAATTCTGCTTCTTTAAGTGATGACACATGGTCTAGCGTAAAATCGATTTCTTTTCTATTAAAGTATTCTTTATGTATCATAGCTACCATGGAATCATCTTCAATTATTAATACTCTCACTTTTAATCCTCCAGTACGGGTATTTCTATATTAAACTTAGTACCCTTGTTTTCTTTACTGTCTACATCTATTAAGCCGTTATATTTCTTAACAATCGTTTCAACGGCCTCTAAACCGTACCCCCTATTTTCTCCTTTTGTTGAATATCCTCTTTCGAATACTCTTTCTTTATCTACTTCCATAATCCCTGCTCCATTATCTTCTACTAAACATAATAAAACTTTTTCCTCTAGATTTAGATAAAGATAAACAATTATTTTTCCATCATTTTTATTTTCCAAAGCATCTATTGAATTATCTATTAGCACGCCTAATATAATTAACAATTCATTATATATTGTTTCTAAACCAGTATGTTGATATAATAATGAATCTGAATCAACCACTAACTGGATATCTTTGTTTCGACTTTCACGTGCTTTAGCAAGTAAAAATCCAGCTATTGATGGTACTTTTATATTTTCAGTAATATGACCTATTTTTTCATGGTAATCTTGTTTTAAATAGGTTATATACTTCGCAACTTCTTCATAAGACTTCAATTCTATCAATCCTTGAAGAACATGTAATTTATTCATAAAATGATGACTCTGTTCACGTAAACTATCGTTATATTTTTCAGTACCACTTAGTTCTGTAATAAGCTGTTTCATTTCTGATTGATCCCGTAAAGTTACTACCGCACCATATAATCTAGCTTTATAGTAAATTGGATTTCTATTCAATAATAGATCCATATTATTAATTACTATTTGTTCATCTTGACTACTCTCTCTCGTTTCCAAAATGTCTCTAAATAATAAATTATAAATCTCAGTACTTAGAGTTTCATTAATTTTTATTTCACTAGATAGTTTAGCTTTTTTTAATAAATTATTTGCACAACTATTTATAACTATTATATTTTTGTATTTATCTATCCCAATTATTCCTTCTGAAACATGATCAGCTATTAACTCTTTTTCTATATAAAGTTGTGCAATCTCTTCGGGATCTAAATTCAGAAGAATCTTTTTCAATCTTTTATTAAATAAAAACGATAATCCTACTGCCACTGTTAGCCCAATCACTAATGAATAGAATAAATTTTTCTGTGCTTCTAAGATTTGATTTTCTACCGTTCTTTTAGTATACCCTACACAGACAACTCCTATATTATTACCTTTTTCATCTTTTAGAGCTGTAAAAAATCTAACCCCTTCCCCAAGTGGACCAGTTTGCTTACTATAATGATCACCTTGAGTAAATGTTGCTTCAATATCTTCAATATTTGAAAACTTAGAGCCTATCAACTCTTCTTTTGGGTGTGAATACCTTACAAAATCTTTATCAGTTACTACTATAAAATCCGTTCGTGTTTCTTCCATCGCAGCCAATGTAAAATGTTGAATGAACTTTTCTTGATTTTTATTTTTGACCGCTTCTTGAATACTTTTATCCATCGCAATTATCTTTGCTGTAGCACTAATTTTTTGACGAATAATCTCTTCTTCACGATCTTTTATATATCCTCTCATAAAAACTGTTGTTACTAATAATGAGATTGTTACTAACCCCATCATAAATATAATAAGTTTTACTAATGTACTTCTCCACTTTTTCAAAGTACCCTCAACTCCTTATATAAATTATAAAAACTTTTATAAAAATCATTATAGTTTATATCGAAAACGAATTCAAGAGGGGATTTAATATATTTAATCAAAATTTTTGAAAATTATCGGAATAATTTAATATTACAATATCTATTTAAAATATAACTAATGAAATTATAATGGATACAAATTTTTTTAGATTATATTAATTTACTATATTTTACCCTTTTCTGTACTAATCAAAAGACAAAAAAAAAAAAAAACGAACCTAGTTTCCTAAGTTCGTCTTATTATATTATTTATTTGCTTTACGTCTTAAAGCTAACGCACCTAATCCGATAACTAAACCTGCTACAGCTAAGCTATTAGTTTCTACCCCTGTTTTTGGAAGAACAGCTTTTTTAGCTTTTTCTTTTACTACTGGTGTAGTTGGTTTACCAGGTTTATTTGGTTTACCTGGTTTTTCAGGTTTTCCTGGTTCATTAGGTTTAACCGGTTTGTTTGGAGTTGGTGTTGGCGGAGTTGGAGGTGTATCTTCTGGTTCATCTTGAAGATTGATAATTGAATTATTCTCACCAATTGTTACTGTATAAACAGTTGGATCTAGTTTATAACCTTTTGGTGCTAATTTTTCCATTATTGTGAACACTTTTCCTAAATAATCTTTTGATAATTCTTTAGAAACTGCCACTCCGTTTTCATCTGTAGTAACATCTTCAACTACAACTCCTTCTGGATTTATAATTGTGTATACAGCTCCTTGAACAGGTGTTACTTTTACTTTATCAGTTTTATTAATTTTGATTTTGTAAATTGGATTAGCATTAATCACTTCATTTAATACTGATAATCTCTCACTTACATATCCGTAAATTAAGCGATTATTGCGTTGAGGAAGTGCTTCAGTATTATTTTTTAGTAATGCAACTTTATTTCCTACTAAACTTCCATCTCCAGGAGTTGTAGTGTTATAAGTAACATAGTATGATTGTGAACCATCTTTAAAAATTACTTTTAAAGAAGTATAATTGCTGTTCCACTCAACTGTGTAGTCAGTACCTTCAGTTAGTTTAACAGCACCTGCTGGTACTTCAGAAGTACCATCATTAATAGTAGCTTTGTATACTGTTAATGATTCAGGAATATATTGAATAGCTGCATGTGTAGTATCAGTTACTATCTCATCTACTAATGCTAAGTTGCTTCCATAGTCTTTTTTTCCAGCATTAACGCGAACGCGCCATGGTGAGTAAATATTTCCTTTAGAAGTAGAACCTACAGCTGCTAATTTTTCAGAAGTCCATCCTTTATTCTCAACATCATTACCATTTTTAGCGAAGTTTTCATAACCTTTGTTTTCTCCGTCTTTAGTTGTTGATGTAAAAGTATGTGTTATTTTATTTTTCACAGCTAAGCTATCAAAAGTCACAGGTGTTTTAGTTTGATCTTTTTTGAATAAAAAATCAATAGTAAAATGACCTGTTATATCTCTTATATCATTACTTTTAGTAGTAGTTAGATATTCAGAGAAATTTTTAAGTGTTACTTTAGCATTACCACCTTGGTCGTTTGCATTTGGTGTTACTTCTGATTCAGCAATAACGACTTGTGTTTTTGTATCTTTAATATCAGCCGAATGTTTTTGGACAGTTACTGAATTAGGAATTTTTAAATTAAAATAATCTCCTTCTGATAAGTTACCGTTGTAATTCGTTAAATCAAAGTTTGCTGAAAAACGGTATGCTCTATCAGTAGTAACATTATAATTGCCATTGGCGTCAGGTTTAACTGCATTATTTCCTGCATCTGTAACAGAAATATCAGTAACAACTTTTGTAAGTTCTTTACCTTCAGCTGCGTTAGCTGTTAATGAAGATACAAATAGTAATCCTATGAATGTAAATATTGCGGTAACACTCATTTTAATTACTTTTGTGATTTTTTTCATTAATATACTTTTCTCCTTTCTTTTATCTATAATCTTATATAAATATATAAAATTATAAATGAATAATTAATAATAAATAATTACAATCTATTATCTACACATATATTACGATTAATTTATAACATTGTCAAGTTTTTAATCTTCTTGTATACGAATTATCAATTTTGGAATCTAGTGTTATTATTAAACTATTTCACATAAATTTAAATACACTTTTTTGAAAATATATATGTTTATTAAAAAATTACTCTTTAGTTTTTATGTATATATTCATTTTCTAATAATTTTCATAATTTAAAATATAACTATGCTATACTCTATAATACTTAGAAAAATATGTATTTTAACACTATTATTTTAAATGAAAATCGTTTATCCTTTTCATTATCAGAGATTCTAAATGTCCTTATATTACTTGTTTTCTGTAAAATAACTATTCTAAAAAATAATTTTGCAAACATATTTTCTATAATTTTTCTAAAAATTCTTAATCTTAGTAGGAATTATAGAATAATTTATTAGAAAAATACCAATATTACTTGAATAATTGTATGTACTATGCTAATATTTTTATTAATGCTTAGTGCAGAATTAAAAATTAAATATTTTAGGAGGAAGATTATATGGAGAAAGAAGCTAAAAAGATATTTTGGTATACGTTAGCGTTCATGGCCTTCTCTACTGTTTGGGCGTTTGGTAATATCGTTAACGGATATTCAGAATTTGGCGGACTTAAATCTATTTTCTCATGGGTTTTAATCTTCGTAATTTACTTTATTCCATATTCACTAATCGTTGGTGAACTAGGATCTACATTTAAAGATGCTGGTGGAGGTGTTAGTTCTTGGATTAAAGAAACACACAGTAAATTACTAGCTTATTATGCTGGATGGACAATTTGGGTAGTACATATGCCTTATATTTCTCAAAAACCATCACGTATTATCGCAGCATTCAGTTGGGCATTATTTAGAGATAACCGTATTAGTAAAATGAATATAACTTATGTACAAATTATTTCACTTGTTATATTCATAGTAGCGTTATTCCTAGCAGCAAGAGGAGTTAACTTCATCAAAAAACTTGCGACTTTAGCAGGATCATCAATGTTTATTATGTCATTATTATTCATATTGATGGCTATTACAGCACCTTCTATTACAGGAGCTAAAACATACAGCATCGACTGGTCATTAGATACATTTATGCCAACATTCGATGTTAAATATGTTACGTCAATAGCGATTTTAGTATTTGCAGTTGGTGGTTGTGAGAAGATTTCGCCTTATGTTAATAAGATGAAAAAACCTTCTACTGATTTCCCTAAAGGAATGATGACTTTAGTTCTTATGGTTGTAACAACAGCTATTTTAGGAACATTCGCACTTGCATTAATGTTTGATACTAATAACATTCCAAAAGACTTATTAACTAATGGTACTTATTATGCATTCCAAACATTAGGTAACTACTACGGTGTTGGTAACTTATTCTTAGTTATTTATGCAGTAGTTGACTTTATCGGTCAAGTATCTATCGTTATTATCTCAATTGATGCACCATTACGTATGTTACTAGAAAGTTCTGATGAACAATACATCCCGAAAAAATTATTAGTTAAAAATAGTAATGATGTTTACACTAACGGATTAAAATTAGTTGGTGTTATCGTATCTATCCTTTTAATTATTCCTATGTTCGGAATCAAAGAAGTAAACGAACTATTCAGATGGTTAGTTAAATTAAACGCTGTTTGTATGCCACTTCGTTACCTATGGGTATTCGCTGCTTATATCTTCTTGAAAAAAGCAGCTGGTAAATTCCAAGCTGATTATAAATTTGTTAAGAATAAATATATCGGTGTTGGTTTAGGAGCTTGGTGTTTCTTCCTAACAGCATTTGCTTGTATCACAGGTATGTATACACCAGGAAGTGTATTCCAAACAACAATGAACATTGTTACACCTATTATTCTTATTTCACTTGGTTTAATTATGCCTTACCTTGCGAAAAAAAATAATAAATAATGTTTATAGCTCAAAAGACGAGAAAATTTCTCGTCTTTTTTAATTTGTAAAAATTTTATAATGTAATATATTTCTTCGTATTTAAAAAAGCTAAGAAATCTGTAACTTCTTAGCTTTTATAATTTTGTTATTTAACTATTATCTTTATAATATCCTCTCTTTTTAAACCACCATCTAATAGAGAAAATAAATCTTATACACTCCATTAGAACTGTCAGTATAAATAAAATCACATTTAATATGAAAAAGAAACTGGTAGATCCATCATCCAGCGTAAAAATACTTCCCCAAAGTCCCACCATTGCCCATGGGAATACTATAAAAGTTTCTAACAACTTACTTATTCTATTAAAACTTTTCCAACTTTTTGTTAACCATATTTTTTCTTCACTATTTTTATTATTTAAAAACTTACGTACAAATATTATAAAAATTGTTAATTCAATTGGAAAATATCCATATAGAACTACTATAATAATAATCAAATATTGTATATCATCCATATACTGCTTACTCCATCAAAATTTTAAACTATTTTGTTCTTCATTATAATTCATATTGATAAACTTTTCAAGAAGTACCAATTTATCTACAAACTATTGATTTAATCAAAGCACTTTTACTATCTTCCTATCTAGTATATAATTAAATAGAAACTATTAAGTTTATATTATTTATTACTAGCAAAGGAGTGAATTTCTTGGAAGTAAATAGACAACACTTTGATTTTGATTTACAGAGTAAATTTGAACCTAAAGGAGACCAAGTTAGAGCTATTAATGAGCTAACTGAAGGTATTAATAACGGAGAAAAATACCAAACCTTACTTGGTGCTACTGGTACAGGTAAAACTTTCACAATAGCTAATATTATAAAAAATGTTGGAAAACCAACACTAGTATTAGCTCACAATAAAACATTAGCTGGACAATTATACAATGAGTTAAAAGAATTCTTCCCTAACAATAGGGTCGAATATTTCGTTTCTTACTATGATTATTTCCAACCAGAAGCATATGTACCATCGACTGATACCTATATAGAAAAAGATTCTTCTGTCAATGATGAGATTGATAAACTACGCCACAGTGCTACATCTTCTCTATTTGATCGTGATGATGTAATTATCGTATCTAGTGTCAGCTGTATATATGGTCTTGGTTCTCCAGAAGAATATTCTTCTCTGGTGCTTTCACTTAGAGTTGGAGATGAAATAAGCAGAAATAAAATTCTTTCAAAACTGATAGACATCCAATATATGCGTAATGATATAGAATTTACACGTGGTACTTTTAGAGTACGTGGTGATGTTATAGAAATTTTCCCAGCTTCTCGTAGTGAAAACTCTGTTCGTATAGAGATGTTTGGGGATGAAATTGATAGAATACGTGAAATCAATTCACTAACTGGTGAAGTACTTAGTGAATTAGAACATATTGCGATTTACCCTGCCAGCCACTTCGTCGCAGGTGAAGAAAAAACAAAAGAAGCAATAAAAAGAATACGTGCTGAACTAGAAGATAGACTAAAAGTATTCAATATGAAAAACAAATTACTAGAAGCACAACGTTTGGAACAACGTACTAACTATGACCTTGAAATGATGGAAGAGATGGGATTTTGTTCAGGTATTGAAAACTACTCTCTTCACTTAACTCTACGCGAACCTGGTTCAACACCTTATACTCTACTAGACTACTTTCCAAAAGATTGGTTATTAGTAGTTGATGAATCACACGTTACCCTTCCACAGGTTAGAGGTATGTATAATGGTGATAGAGCTCGTAAGCAAGTTCTAGTTGACTATGGTTTTAGACTACCTACTGCTTTAGATAATAGACCTCTTAACTATCAAGAGTTTGAAAATAAGTTAAACCAAGCAATTTTTGTTTCAGCTACACCTGGTGACTATGAACTTGAACATAGTTCAAAAATTACTGAACAAATTATTCGTCCTACTGGTCTACTAGATCCAGTAATAGATGTTCGTCCCGTTAGCGACCAAGTATTTGATATTACTAAAGAAGCTGAAAAAATTATTGAAAAAGGTGAACGTGTTTTAATCACGACTCTTACTAAAAAAATGGCTGAATCTTTAACCGCCTATTTAAAAGAAAATGGTCTAAAAGTTGAGTATCTTCACTCTGATATTAAAACCTTAGAACGTACAGAAATTATTCGTAACTTACGTCTTGGAAAATTTGATATTCTTGTAGGGATTAACCTACTACGTGAAGGTTTAGATATTCCAGAAGTTTCATTAGTTGCTATATTAGATGCGGATAAAGAAGGTTTCTTACGTGGAGATAAAGCCTTACTACAAACAATTGGGCGTGCCGCACGTAATGCGAATGGTCGTGTAATTATGTATGCGGATAATATGACTAGAAGTATGAAAAAAGCTATCGATGAAACAAATCGTCGTCGTGAAATACAAATGGCATATAATGAGGAACACGGCATAACACCTCAAACAATTATTAAAGATATTCGTGACAGTATTAGTGCTAAGAAAGAAGTAATTGAAGATGAAACATTAGAATTAGAAGAAGTATCTAATATTACCGATGATAATATCGAAGAACACTTAGCTGAACTAGAACAAGAAATGTTCTCAGCGGCTGAAAAATTCGAATTTGAACGTGCTGCTAAACTTCGTGATACTATAGCTGAATTAAAAGAAAAATATAAATTATAAAAAGGGCTGACCTATGATATGTACCCCTTTTACTGGACAAACCGGTGAAAGGGGTATTATTATGCGTTATAGCTTTGAATTTAAATTAGAATGTATAGAAATGTATGAGAGAGGAGAATTTCCGGATACACCTGATGGTGTATCTACAAAGAGATTCAGAGATAATATAAGACAATGGAAAAGAATGGTTGATTCATCAGGAATTGACTCTTTACACCATAAACCACAAAATAGAAAATGGAAACCAGAAGAGAAATTAGAATTAATTGTTAAAGTCTTAGCTGGTGAATCATGTACTTTTGTTGCGTTAAGCAACGGAATTCAACCTGGAATGTTGTATCAATGGGTTAACAAATATAAAACTTTAGGTTATAATGGACTCGAAGAATCTAAGAAAGGTCGACCTCCTAAGGATAAAAATATGAAAAAAAATAATAAAACACATGCACCAAAACTTAATGAAACTGAATATGAAGAGCTTATAAGATTACGAGCTGAAAACGAACATATTAAAACAGAAATAGAAGTAATAAAAAAATCTATTGCCTTGAGAAGAGAAAAATGGGCTGCGCAACTCGAGGCGAAAAAGCAGCGATCATCAAAGAACTTGTAGATAAAAAATATAAACTAAAGTATCTTTTAAAAGCAGTAGGAATGGCTAGATCAACATATTATTATGAGTTGAATAAAGTAGATGTAATAGCTATTCGCAATAAACCAATACTAAAAGAAATTAAAACGATTTTCGCTGAGAACAAGGGAATATACGGAGTTCGTAGAGTTTATAATGAATTAATTAATAGAGGTTTTAAAATAAATCATAAACGTGTTCAACGACTTATGAACAAGGCAGGGTTAAAAGGAAAATGTCCTAAAGAAAAATATCATTCTTATAAAGGAACTGTTGGGAAAGTCGCTGATAATATAATAAATCGAGATTTCAGTACAACAGCACCATTACAAAAGTGGACTACAGACGTATCTCAATTTAAATTTTCATGGGGAAAGTGTTATTTTTCTCCAATATTAGATATGAATACAAATGAAATAATATCATATGATTTATCTTTACATCCTAATTTAGATCAGATAAAAAGGATGTTAGAGAAAGCATTTAATAAATTTCCTAAAACGGAGGGACTAATCTTACATTCAGATCAAGGGTGGCAATACCAACATTTCTATTATAGAAATGAGTTAAAAGAACATGGAATCATTCAGTCAATGTCTAGAAAAGGAAACTGTTATGATAATAGTATAATGGAGACATTCTTTGGAAGGATGAAAACCGAACTGTATTATGGTTGTGAAAAAGATTATTTATCATTTGAAAGTTTCAATGAAGCAGTAGAGGAATATATAGATTATTACAATAATAAAAGGATTCAATCAAAAACAAAATGGATGCCTCCTGTAAATTACAGGATAACATCCATAAGTTTAAACTAAATATATATGTGTCCAGATTATTGGGTACACATCACTATTGGTCAACCCTTAATTTTTTTCTCTTATTTCTCTCGCTTTTCTTACTACATAATAATTTTCATTGTATTTTAATAATAAATCAATATATTTATTTGCTTCTTCTTTATTTTCTTTTAGTACTTCATTACAAAGATAGAAGTAATAATTAAATACTTTTGAACACTCTACTATATTATCATTTAATTCTTCTTTAAAGTTATCAGCCGGTTCTTTTAAAACTAGAACTTTATATATATTATCTAATTTATTATTATACATTTGAACAGCTTCTTGATTTTTACTAACTGTTTTCACAAGTTGTTTTTTTAATTCTTCTAAATCAAATTCTTTTTCAGTAAAAATATTTAACATAAATCTAGTATAGTGATACCATATTTCAGTTCCTCTTAAGGCTCCTCTAATATAACCTGATTGAGTAAGTTTTACTTTTGATAAATATTCTTCACTCTTATCAAAGTTACCATAGATAAGCTCAACTAGTGCCATATAGTTATAATATAGGCTATTTCTAGTTAATTTTTTATTTTTATATTGTTCATGCATAAAATCCATAAAATCAGCTAATTCTAAATCATTTAATAACCTTAGTGCAATTAAATTTTCAATTTTTTGTCTTTTCGTGGCAAAATAAACAACTAGTATTAAGCAAACTATTACGAATATAATAAAAGCTACCGTATCACTATACCCTAGCGTCATTTGAGTGAAACCCGCTGCAAAAAGAAACACAATATATACAAGGATAAAATTATATACTAGACTAGTTTTTCTTTTTTGCAAGGTTTTAAAATCATATTTATCTTCTAATTTTTCATCCAAACTTTTCTTCCTCCTACTCATATCAATTTTTGTACATATTCTATTATAAATTTAATATTACAAAAATACAATATTAACATGCATTAAATTAATAAATTAACTTTTTAAATTAGATATAAAACTACTCTACTTTATATTTTTGTGGTATAATTATAGGACAAATTGCTGAATTTAATATTCAGTGTGTACGTAGGCAATAGTTTATATTTAAATATTTCTATTAACTATAACAATAACATTTAAACATAACAAAAAAATTTTTATTAGGAGATTTTTTATGACAAAACAAAACATAGGAATCGTTTATGGTGGTAAGAGTGCTGAGCATTCTATCTCACTATTAACTGCAAAATCAATTATTAACGCAATCGATAAAGAAAAATACAATGTTTTTCCTATCTTTATCTCATTAGAAGGAAACTGGGCTAAAGGTGAACAAATTAAATCTGAAATCAAAGATCAAAATGAACTAAGATTTACTAACTTTAATAGTGATATTAGTAGCTTATTATTCGAAGATGGTCGTAAATTTGATTTAGTATTCCCTGTTCTTCACGGTCCTAATGGTGAAGATGGTACTATCCAAGGTTTCTTAGAAATTATGGATATTGCTTATGTAGGAAACAACGTACTTTCTAGTGCCTCTGGTATGGATAAAGTAGTTATGAAGCAATTATTTGCGGCATACGACCTACCTCAATTACCATATACACACTTTATTGAATATACTTGGAAAAAAAATAAAGAAGCGGTTGTTAAAGAAGTTAATGATAATCTAAAATATCCTGTTTTCGTTAAACCTGCGAACCTTGGTTCTTCTGTAGGTATTAGTCGCTGTAACGATGAAGCGGAATTAGTTAAAGGTATCGAAGAAGCATTAAAATTCGATAAAAGAATCGTTATTGAGCAAGGTGCTGTAGGGGCAAAAGAAATAGAAGTAGCTGTACTTGGATACAACGAAGTTAAAACTACAGATCCAGGTGAAATAGTTAATATTTCTACTACAGAATTCTATGACTATGAAACTAAATACACTGATGGTCAATCACGTATGGATATCCCTGCACCAATTGATCCAAATCTTTATCCAGAATTCAGAAAAATGGCTGCAACAGCATTCCGTGCAATTAGCGGATCTGGTTTAGTTCGTGCTGACTTCTTCTATACAAAAGAAGGAGAAATCTTCATCAACGAAGTTAACACAATGCCTGGATTCACTCCATTCTCTATGTTCCCATCACTATGGGCAAATATGAACGTAAGCTATCCTGAAGTAATCGAAGAATTATTCCGTTTAGCTATAGAACGTTACGAAGACCGTAAAAACTTATTAACAGAAGAATAGGATTAACTATGAAATATTTAGTAAAAGATTTAGAACAAATACTTAACGCAAAAAAAGTAAATATAGTTGAAAACAAAGAAATCACTGGTATCGCAATTGATAGTAGAAAAGTTAAAGAAGGAGATTTATTTATTCCCTTCTTAGGAGAAAATGTTGATGGTCATAACTATATAGAGAGTGCTTTTGAAAAAGGTGCTGCTGCATCACTTTCTTTAAAAGAAGACTTTACTAGCGATAATAATATAATTTATGTAGAAGATAGTTATGTAGCTATCCAAGCTTTAGCTAAACACTATTTAGATAGTTTAAACGCTAAAATCATTGCAATTACTGGTAGTAATGGTAAAACTACTACTAAAGATATTATTACTGGTCTATTAGAAACAAAATTCAAAGTTCATAAAACACAAGGAAATTTTAATAATGAACTTGGTGTACCTATAACTATTTTAGCTGCACCTGAAGATAGTGAAATATTAGTTTTAGAAATGGGAGCTGATGGTTTTGGTCAATTAGACTTCCTATCAAAACTAGTAGAACCAGACTATACTGTAATCACTAATATTGGTGAAAGTCATATCGAATTTTTCGGTTCTCGTGAAGGTATTGCTAAAGCAAAATTTGAGATTACTAATGGTATGAAAAAAGATGGATTCTTCGTTTATAACGGAGATGAAGTATTGCTAAAAGATTTAGTAGATAAATCTAATATAGGAGCTACTTCATGCGGTGAGAATGATTATAACAATATAATTTTAGAAAACTACACTATTACTCGTAATCATATAGATTTCAAACTAAACCTTAGCGATGAAAAATTCACAACAAAATTAAAAGGAAAACATAACCTATTTAATATAATGTTCGCTACAGCTATTGCTGAAAAGCTAGGTTTATCTATCGATGAAATCCGTAAAGCAATAGAAAAAACATCAGAAATTACTCATATGCGTTTAGAAAGTATTCCTTATGGAAAAGACTCTCTAATTATTAATGATGCATATAACGCAAGCCCTACTTCTATGAAAGCTAGTGTTGATGTAGTTAGTGGCTTTGATGATTTTGATTATAAAACTCTAGTACTTGGTAGTATGTTTGAACTTGGTTCAAAAGAAGTACAGTACCACAGTGAAGTTGGAGAATATATCTCTAATAATTCAAAAGATATCGACTTAGTTATTTCTGTTGGTGACTTAGCTAAAAATATTACTGATAGCATAACTAACTCAGAAATTAAAAAATTACACTTTTCTTCTAACGAAGAAGTAAGTAACTACTTAAAAGAAAATAAACACGCTAATGAAGTAATTTTATTTAAAGCTAGTCGCTCAATGAAGTTAGAAAGTATTATTGAAGAGATAAACAAATAAATAAACTAAAAAGAAATATAGTTTTAAAACTATATTTCTTTCTTTTTATATATTACGAGCCCTACTATAATCCAAGCACATAGAATAATAAATGATGGTAATTTTAACACTGCTGGTGATAATGGGAATAAAAGTAAAACTATAAATCCTATAGATACTCCCAACGATAATAAGCATAAAATTTTTTCAATTTTATTAACTGAATAAATATAACTAACATAACTAACATATCCATAAGATACTGCAGCTAAAACACTAGATATATCTACTATGTAAAGTATTACTTCTCTTCCTATCCAAGGAGCTATTAAGCTAATACATGATACAAATACTATAGCATATGGGTACATCCCACTATCATTTTTTTCACTATATTTCTTATCCATTATCTTATTTTCAGATAAAGATGCTATCAGTTTACTACTTGCTAACATAAATCCATTTATTCCTCCATTTATAGCTGCCCATAATGCAACCAACATAAATATAAATCCTATATATCCTGTGGTAAGAATTACTGAATCTGCTACAGCCCAATTCGTATTTTTAGCTTCCATAGGCGAAAAAGAAAATCCAGCTATTAAATTTAATAAAGAATAAATAAGTGCTCCAAATACTATTGAGATAACTGTAATAACCGTTGCCTTCTGAGCTTTAAACTTCAATTCCTTTGCTACTTGAGGTATAACATCGAACCCTACAAATAAAAAAGGCACAATTGCAATAACAGAAGATATTTCTTTAAAAGAAAAAGTATAATTCTCAATATAGTTTTTCTTAAAATACGAAATATCACTTTTATATCCAACAAAAACGACTAGCACAAGAACTACAATTACAAGTAAGGTACTCATTATATTTTGCACAAGAGAACTTAAGTGCAAACCTCTTATATTTACAATAGAAAAAATGATAATAATTATACTCATTAAAATTATATCACTTATCCATACTGGATAACCTGCAATAGAATATAAATATCCAAAACTATATTTATCATTAAATATAACTTTAAACAATAAAACATACGCACTAGCATTTAACGGTATCATACTTAAATAACATAAACTAAGTGACCAACCAACAATAAAGCCATGCCCTCTTCCTAGATTATTTAAAGCATATGAAAATTCTCCACCTTCTTCAATATTATTTTTAAGCATTATATGATAAGCAAATTGAATTATTATTACTAATGCTCCACCTATAAAAAGTCCTAGAGTTGTATTAATTACTCCTGACTTACTTAAAAATTGTTTACCTGGTAAAGTAAAAGATCCCCAGCCAATTATTGACCCTATTACTAGAGAAAATACATCAAAATATCCTAATTTTTTTTTCATACATAGCTCCTTATTCAAAATCCTAGAAGTAGAATAAATACCCTACTTCTAGAACTTTTTTGTTATCTATAGTAAATTAAATCTATAATTTGTTACTATTGGTTCACGCCCTGTTGTAACATCATTGAAATATTCATACATTGATATACCTAGGAAAGAACCTGAAATATTTACCACATTTTTGAATCCCCTTAAATTCAGTTCTCTAACCATATAATAGCTTCTTTGCGAAGATAAGCAATGTATATACACTGGTTTGTCTTTTGGTATCTCATCTAGTCTATCTCTAAATTCACTTAATGGAATATTTAAAGCCCCTTTAATATGCCCTTCTTCATATTCTTCTTTCTCCCTAGAGTCAATAATACATGCTCCTTCTTCAACCAATCTTCTTACTTCACAAGTTCTAACTTGCTTATACTCTCCATTTAATAAGTTACAGGCTACTAATGCTGCCATATTTGTAGCATCTTTTGCAGTTGTAAAATAAGGTGAATAACACAATTCAAGCTCTTTTAAATCCTCTATATTAGCTCTATTCATAATCATTGCAGCTATGACATCTATCCTTTTATCTACCGCTCCTTTACCTACTGATTGTGCTCCCAATATTTGACCTGTCGGAACTTGGAAAATCAGTTTAAAATGAATCGGGTTAGCAGATGGTATTAATCCAACTTTATCTTTAGGGATTATATAGGCTACATCATAGTCAATACCTAATTTTTTACAATCTTTTTCATTAAGTCCGGTGCTTGCTGCATTATAATCAAATACTTTCACTACTGAGGAACCTATTACCCCAGTATTTCTATACGTTCTTCCATAAATATGATCTGCTACTGCTCGTGCCTGACGTTGTGCTGGTCCTGCAAGAGTTAAACGAACTTTTTTATTAGTAATAAAGTGTGTTACTTCTATTGCATCTCCAACAGCATAAATGTCAGGATCACTAGTTTGATAATGATGATTCACTAAAATCCCACCAGTTTCACCAAATTCTAATTCAGCATCCTTTGCTAATCCTGCTTCAGGGAGAACGCCTATTGCTAACACAACTACTCCTGCTTTTACTTCTTTGCCAGACTCTAAAATAATTTTCTCTTCTGCTACTTCAGCTAATTTTTCATTATATAATAAAGTCACTCCCTTATCATATATTTCTTTATTTAATACTTGAACTAAATCATAGTCAAGTGGAGCTAAAATTTGATCTGTTCCTTCTACTAAAGTTACATTTTTACCAGCTTCTCTTAAACTTTCCATAACTTCAAGCCCGATAAATCCGCCACCGATTACAGCTACATCTTCAATATTATTCTCGTCTATGTATTTTTTCAATCTGTCAATATCAACAACATTTTTTACTGTAAATACATTATCCCTATCTACACCTATTATTGAAGAAGGTCGAATCGCCCTTGCTCCAGGCGATAATATTAATTTATCATAGCTTTCTTCATATTCTTCTCCAGAGTCTACTTTTCTTATAGTAATTGTTTTTTCTTCCTTATTAATTTTCACTACTTCATGCTCAACTTTTACATCCAAATTATATTGACTTTTTAAAAGCTCTGGTGTCATTAAAATTAAATCATCTGCTGTAGGAACTACACCTGATAAATAGAAAGGTAGACAGCAGTTTGAAAAACTTACATGTGGTCCTTTTTCGAAAACTTGAATATCTGCAAACGGATCTAATCTTCTTATTCTTGCAGCTGCAGACATTCCACCTGCAACTCCCCCTACTACTAAATATTTTTTACTCATTTTAAAGTCCTCCTCTTATTAATAGTCAATTATTTATTTAAAATCTTTTCTATCTCTATGTCTTGGTGGAATTAAACAAGATTTTCCTTTAAATAGTTTTAATCCAGCAACAGCTCCTAATGAAATAGCAACCAAGAACACCCAACCTGAAATCGAAAAGTTAGGCAATGAAGAATATAGAGCCCCTATATTACAACCTTTTGCAAGACGAGAACCAAATCCCATAAATAAACCACCTAGCCCAAACAACATGGCGTTAGTTGAATTAAATTGTAGACTTAATTTAAATCTTCCTGCTAATAAAAATGCTAAAAATGATCCTACTACTATTCCTATATCGAGAATCACCCCAGCATCAGTAAGTATACCATGTGAGATTGCTTTATAAACAGAATCAAATGCTTTATCATTAAAATGAATTCCAAATAAGCCTAAAAACCAAACGGCAATATGTGTAAAAGCTGACGTTACCCCCCACGCTTTATTATTAAAAATCAAGTAACATCCAGATATGATAGCTAGAGTAAACGCTCCTGTTTTAAAACTCCATCTTTCCACAAATATTTTATGATATAAAGCCCATCCCCATGGTTTTACATCTAAATTATCACTAAGTTCTTTTTCAAAATCTTCATAATCTGATTCTGGATTTAAATATGTACCTTCTTGTTTTCGTTTATTCTCATATTTTTTAGCAAGAATATATAATAATAGTAGGCCTAATAAAGTGACTACTATAGCTCCAAAATAACCAAAATATTGAGGTAAATGACCACGGACTCCAACTTTCCCTATAGGATTTCTATCAATAACTTCTCTTAAAAAATGCCCAGGGATAGTTCCCAAGATAAAGAATGGAAATGCAATTAACGCATGCCCTTCACCTTCACCAAAATCAGCTAATGTTCCTGACGCACAACCTCCGGCTATAATCATACCTATACCAAAAACGAATCCACCTATAACAGTACCTATATTTGTCATAAATACATTCTGAGTACCTGGTATTATCGTTTCTCCATTTTTCGCTAAAAATGCTGGTAGAGCACCTTTTGTACTAGCAGTCCACTGAATAGCTCCATAAATTAATGTTATTACTGCAAAACTAATAAGTAGAGCTTTTGTAAGACTTCCTTCTCCTCTAACGTAAATTCTCTTTATCCCTCCAGCAAAACCAAATCTTGATCTAGTAAGCGTATATCCAAATCCCAATCCTGCTAAAAGACCGAAAATTAATTTTGGGGTATGTAACTTATATGCAAATAATACCATCAGTAGTAATATCACAAACCCAATAATTGGTTGAACTTTATTAAACTTTTTAGAAAATTCTCCAGTATTCATTTTTACAATCTCCCTCTATAATATTTTCATTAACTTTCCCCTTATTTTTTTGATTAAATATTTGCTCTTTTTGCTACAGTATTGCCTATGACACCTCCTAGCACTAAAAATATTAGGAATATCCATCCTGACAATGAAAAATTGGCTATTGGAGTATATAGTGCCCCAACATTACATCCATTAGCAAGACGAGTTCCAAATCCCATACATAACCCCCCTAAGGCATAAAACATCCCTAATTTAGGAGAGATTCTCCATTCTAATGATACGGTTTTTTTGAATATTTTTGCACTTAATAAATATAATAAGGCTCCTAAAAATATTCCAACATTTTGAACATTAATTGGGTGTTCAAAAAACGGTAATACAAATGGTTTAGCTGACATCTCTGTGAAACTTGATATTGAATCTGTCGATACACCAAACACCATTAGGAGTTTTCCGAACCATAATCCATAAGGAGTACTGGCACCCCAACCAGCTTTTGTTATACCCATTAACAATACAAATATCCCTGAAATAATAAACGCACCAGTTTTCAAATCCCAAGGTTTAACAAATAATCTATCATAATACCCTGTATACTCAATATTTTTTTCTCTACTTTCTAATTCTTTCTTACTCTCAAAATCTTGGACTTTCTCACTTAAAAATCCAACATAGGTCCCACTAGTTTTACGTTTATTTTCATATAAATTAGAAATATAGACGACTATTAAACATAAAATACCTGTAAAGATAACAGCTCCTAGATAACCCTGCATCCCATCAAATTTAAATAAATCTGGAAAATATACACCTTTTGTCCCAATTTTTGTTCCAGTTTCAGTTGAAAACCAACTCTCTGTAATCCAACTTTGTGTATTTTGAATTGGAAATCCAATAAATACTCCTAAGCAGAAAAATAATAAAGTAATCATTGCTCTTGGAAATGAGCTTGCTAAATCTGTTAATACTCCAGATGCACAACAACAAGAAAACGACATTCCAAAACCAAATAGTATTCCACCTAGAATTAATCCAAGATTAATTGGATTTACCCATAAATCAAACTTAGTCGCATCATCGTTAAAAAGTACTGCTGTAGAAAATAGTGATGTTAAAAAAAACATTAACATCAAAGTTCTCATTAATCTAGTAGAACCAGTGTTATATGCCCTATTAACACTACCTGCAAAACCCATATATGCTCTTGTTAAAACATACCCTAAGCTAACTCCTACTATCAATCTAAAAAACAACATATCTGTTGATAAATAAAATCTACCAAATAATAAAATTAATACTATAAGTATTAGTGATAAATACATTTCTACTCTTTTACTCATTTATTAACCTCCTTGTTATATAACACTTAACTTATATCTTAATTATAAATGCAAACTAATAAATTGTCAAGATTTTAAGATTATCATAGATAATATATTTTTATACTTTAATAATAAAATATCTATTCCCCATAATATTTTAAAATGTTTAATTTATCACTCTACATCTAATTTAATAAATATTCTTTTCATATATTAGTAAAATTTTTTATACTTACTATCTATTCACCCTATATTATATGTAATATCATGTATATACAATTATTTAACTTTTGATTAATTTTATTACAATTATTTTAATAACTTATTATTTTTTTGAAAATCATAAATTTTAGTTATCACTCAATACTTTAGTTTATTAAAAAAAATATTTTGATTTATTAATTATTATGCTATTACATAGTTTATATCATTAACTGTTGTCATCTGTATTATTAAAGAATATTTAATAAATACTATTTTTAAATTTTCACAGTATTTATTAAACTTATATCTGTTTCTAACATATAATAAGTATTTTTAAATTTATATATTATAATTTAATAGCATATTTATATAGATCTTAAGTCTTTCATTCCCTAAACTCTACTTTTCCAGTTTTTTAAAAAAGGCTTCACATATGTGAAACCTTTTTTTAATATTATTTTATTTTTCTTTTATTTTATTCGTTTCTTTCAATAGCCTTTTTACTTTCCTCAGGTAATTCTATTTTTACTTCTTTATTGATTTCCTCTAAAGAACCTTTATCTAGTGATTTTGAAGTTGAACCCTCAGTTTTAGTATGTAGCTCATATACTAACTTCTCTACATCATTAGTTTTCGTATTAAAAACATATTCTATAGTATAATCAAAATCAGAATACTTTACTTTCTTCTCAGTTTTTTTAGAGCGTTCCTCTTTAACCTTATTTTTCAGCTCATCAGTTTTCTTTAACCTGAATGTTACTTTATCACCATCTTTTGTTATATCCCAGTTATCTTTGTTATCTAATAAATTTAAAATTTCATCTTTAGTATTTAATGATTCTGTTTTGAAGCTAAGTACATGCTTGTTATCAGTTGGACCTTTCTTTTTAAACCAAGCAGAACCGTTATCAAGTTTTGTCTTAATATAGTAAACACCGTCTTTTATATAATCTTCTACTTCAGTATTTTTACTTGGAGTTATAATTTTCCCCTTCATTGCAAGTTCTAATGGTTCAAACTTTTCATCTCCGCTCATTTCATAACCATATGCTTTATCTGTATTATCACTAGAAATAGACAACATTATATGCGCCTTACCTGACTTAATTTCTTTAGTATCTTTCTTTACTTCTTGTAACATATTTTCAATATTTTGATTACTATCGGTACTTTCTGTATTTTGTGAACTCTGCTTGCTACAACCACCTAAAATTACCGTTAAACCTACCATGACGGCTAAAATTTGCTTTCTCATAACAATTTGACCTACTTTCTATTTAAATAAATACTGTGATTTTCAGTTTTTACTAAAATCTATTCTTTTTATTTCTTTAATTCTACTGCACTTTTACTTTCTTCTGGTACTTCAATTTTAACTTCTTTATTAATTTCTTCTAATGAACCTTTAATCGTTCCTTTTGTAGTTGAACCTTCTGTTTTAAAGTTTAATTCAGATACAATTTTCTCTATATCCTTAGTTTTCGTATTAAATACATATTCAATCGTGTAGTCAAACTCAGAAAACTTAACTTGTTTCGTAGTTTTTTTAATTCGTTCCTCTATTACCTTATTCTTTAACTCATCAGTTTTCTTTAACTTGAATGTTACTTTATCTCCATCTTTTGTTACATCCCAGTTATCTTTATTATCTAATAAATTTAAAATACCCTCTTGCATACTTATTGATTGATCCTTAAAGTTCAAAGCATGTTTGTTATCTGTAGGGACTTTTTCTTTGTACCAAACTGTTTTAGAAGCTATATTACTTTTAATATAGTAAACTCCATCTTTAATATAGTCTTCTATTTCATTACTTTTATCTCCCTGGAAAAACTTACCATTCATCTTAAACTCTAGTGGATCAAACTTTTCATCACCACTCACTTCATAACCCGAGCTACCCGCGGAACTGTTATTTTCATTTTTTATTGATAACATCATTGTTGCTTTTCCAGATTTTACCTCTTTAGTATCCTTCTTAACTTCTTGTAGCATACTTTCTGTACTCTGCGAACTACACCCACTTAACACTACAGATAGACCTAGCATTACACCTATAATTTGTTTTTTCATACCTTGTTTACCTACTTTCTTTTAATTTAATACTATTTTATTAATATCACTTCAATTATTTTATTTGCCCTCTTCAATGGCATTTTTACTTTCTTCAGGCAGTTCAACTTTAACTTCTTTATTAATTTCTTCTAAAGAACCTTTAGTTGTCGCTTTAGAAGCTGTTCCTTCAGTCTTAATAGTTATCTCATAAGCTAATTTTTCAACATCTTTAGTTTTCGTATTAAATACATATTCTATATTATAGTCAAAATTATAGTTGGACTCAGTAAATTTTGCTTCTTGCTTAATTCTATTAAGATGTATTTCCTTAACCTTATTCTTCAATTCATCAGTTTTCTTTAACTTGAATGTTACTTTGTCACCATCTTTTATTATATCCCAGTTATCTTTATTATCTAATAAATTTAAAGTTCCCTCTTGCATATTTATTGATTCTGATTTGAAGCTTAATGCATGATTATTATCCGTCTGACCTTTTTTCTTAGACCAAGTCGATTTACCTCCAATTCTAGTCTTAGAATAGTGTACTCCATCTTTAATGTAATCTTCTATTTCAAGACTTCTACCTAACCTTGTAAATTGACCATTCATTTTAAGCTCTAGTGGATCAAATTTCTCTTCTCCACTCATTACATAATTTATATTATCCAATGAACTACTATTTTCATCGCTTATTGATAGTACCATTGTTACCTTCCCAGACTTGATTTCTTTAGTATCCTTCTTAACTTCTTGTAGCATACTTTCTGTACTCTGCGAACTACACCCACTTAACACTACAGATAGACCTAGCATTACACCTATAATTTGTTTTTTCATACCTTATTTACCTACTTTCTTTTTTATACAAGAACTGTGTTTTTCTGCTTCAGTTCAATTGCACTTTTACTTTCTTCAGGTAATTCAATATTAACTTCTTTATTGATTTCTTCTAAAGAACCTTTAGTTGTTATTCTTTTATTTGAACCCTCACTTTTAGTTTTTAACTCATATACCAACTTCTCTATATCCTTAGTTTTTTTATTATATACATATTCAATCGTATAATCAAACTCAGAAGATTTTTTTTGCTCATCAACTTTATCATAGTGCGCCTCTATTACCTTATTTTTCAACTCATCAGTTTTCTTTAATTTAAATGTTACTTTATCCCCATCTTTTGTAACATCCCAATTATCTTTATTATCTAATAAATTCAAAATACCATCTTTCATAATTAATGCACGGTCTTTAAAACTATAAGCTTGTTTTTTATCTGTAGTCGCATTATCTTTAAAAAATAGTTTTTTATGACCTATATTAATCGCATTATAATACATCCCATCCTTAATATATATTTCAGTTTCATGGTTTTTATCTGCCCGAAAAGTCTTACCTATCCTCTTAAATTCTAGCGGATCAAACTTTTCATCGCCACTTTCCTCATAACCAGAGATATCTGATGAACCATTTTTTTCATTTTCTATTTTCATCATCATTGTTACTTTGCCTGATTTTACTTCTTTAGTATCCTTCTTTACTTCTTGTAACATACTTTCTGTACTTTGAAAACTACAACCACTTAAGACTATAGATAAACCTACCATTACGGCTAATATTTGTTTTTTCATAAGTTTATTTGACCTACTTTCTTTTTATTGGAAATATTTATTTTTATTTATCTTCTAACTTTCTTAAGTATTATATTTTTATTCAACAGCATTTTTACTTTCCTCTGGTAATACTATGTTAACTTCTTTATTAATTTCTTCTAATGAACCTTTTGATATTATTTTTGAATTATCATCAGATGCACCACTAATTTCATATGCTAACTTCTCTATGTCTTTAGTCTTCGTATTAAATACATATTCAATTGTATAATCGAACTCAGAAAACTTCACTGCTTTCCCATCATTATTTTTAACTGTCTTTAGGTATTCTTCCTCTACCTTCTTCTTCGTTTCATCATTTTTTTTCAACTTAAATGTTACTTTATCACCATCTTTTGTAACATCCCAGTTATCTTTATTATCTAATAAGTTTAAAATACTATCTTGCATATTAAATGCATTTTTTTTGAAATTGAAAGGCTCACGGCTACCTTGTGTAAGTTTACTTTTAGCCCAACGATATCTTGAACCAACACTAAATTTAAGATATTCTACCCCATCTTTAATATATATTTCTACATCAGAATCTTTACCGTCTTGTTTAAATGTACCCTTTAGATTATATTCTATTTGATCAAATTTCTCATCACCGCTAATATTATAACCAATAGGCTTATTAACTTTGTCTGTTGAAGACATTGATGTTGTAAGTTTACCAGACTTTATTTCTTTGGCATCTTTCTTTACTTCTTGTAGCATACTTTCTGTACTCTGCGAACTACATCCACTTAACACTACAGACAGCCCTAACATTACAACTAAAATTTGTTTTCTCATAACTTATTTACCTTCTTTCTATTTTAATAATTAGTGCGTTATTTTTAATTTTTTCCTAATTTATAATATTTTAAGCCAACATCTCAAGTGCTTTTTTACTTTCTTCAGGTAATTCAATATTAACTTCTTTATTGATTTCTTCTAGAGAACCTTTATTTGTTGCTTTAGATGTTGTACCTTCAGTCTTAGTGCTTATTTCAAAGTATAACTTTTCTACATCATTAGTTTTCTTATTAAATACATATTCTATATTGTAATCGAACTCAGAAAATTTTAAGTCTTTTTTTAGTTCCTTATTGTGTATTTCCTTAACCTTATTCTTTAATTCATCAGTTTTCTTTAATTTAAATGTTACTTTATCTCCATCTTTTGTAACATCCCAATTATCTTTATTATCTAATAAATTTAAAATATCATCATTCATATTTAATGATTCTGATTTAAAACTTAAAGCATGCTTGTTATCTGTTGATACTTTTTTCTTAAACCAAATAGCTTTGCTACCTACACCATTCTTAGTATAATAAACCCCATCTTTAATATAATCTTCTACTTCTAGACCTTTTCCTAAGCCTGAAAACTTACCATTCATTTTAAGTTCTAGTGGATCAAACTTTTCATCACCACTCATCTCATAACCAGTATTCCCTTTTGACCCTTCTTTTTCATCACTTAACGATAATGACAATGTTACTTTCCCAGATTTAATTTCCTTAGTATCCTTCTTTACTTCTTGTAGCATACTTTCTGTACTCTGCGAACTACATCCACTTAACACTACTGATAGACCTACCATAACGGCTAAAATTTGTTTTCTCATAATTTATTTACCTACGTTCTTTTTAAATTAACACTGTATTCTTTTTTTTATTACTTAAATTATTACAGTTTTAACTTCTCATTTCTTTTGCTTTTTTACTTTCTTCTGGTACTTCAATTTTTACTTCTTTATCGATTTCTTCTATTGAACCTTTAGAAATTATTTTTGATGTATCATCAGATGTACCACTAATTTCATAAAGTATCTTCTCTATCTTTTTAGTTTTCGTATTAAATACATATTCTATTTTATACTCAAATTCAGAAAATTTAACTGTTCCCCCATCATCATCTTCAACTGTTTTAAGGTACTCTTCCTCTACCTTCTTCTTCGCTTCATCATTTTTCTTCAACTTAAATGTTACTTTATCTCCTTCTTTTATAGCTTCCCAGTTATCCTTATTATCTAATAAATTCAAAATACTATCTTGCATATTAAATGCATTATTTTTGAAATTAAAAAGCTCACGATCCCCTGGTGAAAGTTTATTTTTACCCCAACGAGATTCACCGCCAACATTAAGCTTTAAAAATTTTACTCCATCTTTAAGATATAGTTCTACATCAGAGTCTTTTCCTACTTGTTTATATATTCCCTTTAACTTATATTCTGTTGGATCAAACTTCTCATCCCCATTTAATTCATAACCAATAGATCTATTTTCTTCATCTGTCGAAGACATCGATATTGCTACCTTTCCAGACTTTATTTCTTTAACATCTTTCTTTACTTCTTGTAGCATACTTTCTGTACTCTGTGTACTACATCCACTTAACACTACAGATAAACCTAGCATTACACCTATAATCTGCTTTCTCATAATTTATTTACCTACTTTCTTTTTAAATTAAAACTGTTTCTCTTTTATTATCATTTTATTTATAGTATTTTTATTTATCCATTTCGATTGCAGTTTTACTTTCTTCAGGTAATTCAATTTTCACTTCTTTATTAATTTCTTCTAATGAACCTTTAGATATTAAATTTGAAGATGTAGCATCAACTTTACCATTTATTTCATATGCTAACTTCTCTATATTTTTAGATTTAGTATTAAATACATATTCTATAGTATAATCAAATTCAGAAAATTTTACTTCCTCTTTTATTTTAGCTATCTTAATCTGTGACTTCTTAACTTTATCTGCCAATTCAGCATTTTTCTTTAATTTAAATGTTACTTTATCTCCATCTTTTGTAACGTCCCAGTTATCTTTATTATCCAACAACTCTAAAATACTATCTTCTGTATTCAGTGATTCTGTTTTAAAACTTAAAGCATGCTTATTATCTGTTGATCTTTTTTCTTTGGTCCAGATAGGGTTAACACTAACAATAGACTTAGTATAATCGACACCATCTTTACGATATCTTTCTACTTCTAGGCCTTTACCTACCCCTAAAAACTTACCACTCATCTTAAATTCAAGTGGATCAAACTTTTCATCACCGCTCATCTCATATCCGTCACCGCTAGATGAATCCTCATTTTTTAATATTAATGCTATTGATGCCTTTCCTGACTTAATTTCTTTTGTATCCTTCTTTACTTCTTGCAACATACTTTCTGTACTCTGCGTACTACACCCAGCTAATGCTACAGATAGACCTACCATAACGGCTAAAATTTGTTTTCTCATAAATTATTTACCTGCTTTCCTAATAGTAACTTTCCTTAACTATATTGCTCTTTAGGATAATATCCCTAGTAATTACTGCTAATACTAAACATATTTCTTAAGCATGTATTAGAATATTTTTGATATTTATCTATGTTACTCCCTAGCTTCTCTAGCAGTTTTACTTTCTTCAGGTAATACAACTTTTACCTCTTTATTAATTTCCTCTAAAGTACCTTTAGCTATAACTCTTGCACCTGAACCATACCTTTTTCTATTATACTCATATACTAATTTCTCAACATTTCTAGATTTTGTATTATATACATATTCCAAATTGTAGTCGAATTCAGCAAATATTTCATTATTATCAAATGCATGATCGTAAGCTAGTTGAACTAGTGCTTTCATATCATCATTTTTCTTCAATTTAAACGTTACTTTATCTCCATCTTTAGATATATCCCAGTTATCCTTATTATCTAGTAAACTTAGAATTTCATCATTCATATTTAGAGACATATCTTTAAAATCAAATACATTTTCATTTTTGCCTGGGGCCTTAGACTTTTGCCAAACTGATTTAGAACCTACAGTACTCTTAGTGTAATAATAACCATCCTTGATGTAATCTTCTACAATAATTTCATTACTATTTTTAGAAAATTTTCCTTTCAATGCAGCTTCTGTTGGTTCGAATTTTTCATCACCGCTTAGCTCAAAGTTAGTACCAGAGTTTGATTTTTCACCTTTTGCTAACATAGATATCGATACTTTTCCTGATTTAATTTCTTTAGTATCTTTCTTTACCTCTTGTAACATACTTTCTGTACTCTCCGTGTTTTTTGTACCCTGTTTAGCACAACCACTTAGTACCACCGTTAAACCCACTATAACGGCAAAGATTTGTTTTTTCATAACTTATTTACCTACTTTCTTTATTTTAGTAAAGAGATTTTAGGTTATATATCTTTATTTAATTTCTTCAATCATAATAATATTCTAATTTCTTAATATTTAAATTAAGATATTAAAATCAAAAATTTAAATAAAATTATAATAATAACAATAATAATATATATAATATTATTTTAATCAAATACTACTTTTTAAAAAGATACATAGTCTAAAAACTGTCCTCACTAAAAATATATATTTTAATATATTGTAACATATTTTCAGTAATTAGCAAACACGTATATTAATTTATAATTTAATAAAATTTATTTAAATAAGTATTCAAGTCTAATATAAAGCTAATCTTCTTTTTATAATTTTTTCTTTTTCAAAAAAACTTTTTTATGGATACTTTTCTTATATAAATATATAAAAAAGGTTCCTAGTCTAAAACTAAGAACCTTTTTACTTACTTTTAAATTACATATTAGCTATAGAATCCTGATACATCATCTGAAAGATCGATTAAGATATTTTTCATTTGTGAGTAGTGTTCTAAAATAACTTTGTGAGTTTCACGTCCGATACCTGATTTTTTGTATCCTCCAAATGGAGCATGTTCAGGAATTTGGTTATAAGTGTTAACCCACATTCTTCCTGTTTCTACGCTACGAGCAATATTAAGTGCTCTAGTGATGTTTTTAGAGAACACTGCTCCTGCTAGACCATATTCACTATCGTTTGCTTGTTCAATAACTTCTTCATCAGTTTTGAATTTAATAATTACAGAAACTGGTCCGAATACTTCTTCTTGAGAGATACGGCAACCATTGTTAACACCAGTAATTAATGTAGGTTTTACGAAAGCACCTTTATCACATCCATTTTCAGTGTAACGTTCTCCACCAACAAGAACTTCTCCACCTTCTTTTTTAGCAATTTCTACGTAGTTAACAATTTTTTCTGCTTGTTTTTCATCGATTTGGCTACCCATTTGAGTATTTGGATCTAATGGATCACCAATTTTAATTTTATTGAATCTTTCTTTTACTTTAGATACGAACTCATCGTAGATTCCTTCTTGAACAAAGATTCTTGAACCAGCACAACATACTTGTCCTTGGTTGAATAAGATACCAAGTTGAGCACCATCTAATGCTTTTTCGATATCAGCATCATCTAAGATAATGTTAGCTGATTTTCCTCCTAATTCTAATGTAGCTGGAATTAATTTTTCTGCAGCTGCCACAGCGATTTTCTTACCAATTTCTGTAGAACCTGTGAATGCTAGTTTATTTAATCCTTCATGATTTTTTAGGTATTCCCCAGATTTACTTCCACGTCCAGTTACTACGTTTAATACACCTTTTGGAAGTACATCTTTAATTAATTCAACAAATGTTAGTAAGCTTAGTGAAGTTAAGCTTGATGGTTTAATAACGATTGTATTACCTGCAGCTAATGCTGGAGCAATTTTCCAAGCAGCCATTAAGAATGGGAAGTTCCAAGGAATAATTTGTCCTACTACCCCGATAGGTTCTCTTAATACTAAGCTTAAGAGTTTTTCTTCTAATACAGTTGCTTGCCCTTCATCAGCTAAAATACAACCTGCGAAATATCTAAAATGTTTAGCACTTAATGGTACGTCTACAGCTTTAGTTTCACGTATTGGTTTACCGTTGTCTAAACTTTCTGTAGTAGCTAATAAATCAGTATTTTCATCAATAATATCAGCAATTTTGTTTAATAATGCTGCACGTTCACTTACTGTTGTTTTTTTCCAAGTTTTGAATGCCTCTTGAGCTGCTTCAACTGCGCGATTTACGTCTCCTTCAGTTGCATCTGGGAAGTTTGCTAAATATTCTGAGTTTGCAGGGTTATATGCTTTTAATACTAGTTTATCTTCTGAATCAACCCACTCCCCATTAATAAACATTTTGTAATTTTCTTTATTTAATTTACTCATAATTTTACGTCTCCTTATGCGTCTTATTTTCTCAAATATTAACACATTTATAAATGCGCTTCAATATTTATGCTCAAACGCTTACAACTATATGACAAATATTTTAAAATTTATTAAAGTTAACCCTTTTTAAATATATTCATAAGTTAACTTATTATCATTATAATCCCTTTAATATAAAAAATAATATATCAATATTTTTTGTATATTTTAATGTTAATTTTATAATTTCTATATAACAGAATATAAAGAAAAGACTTTAAAAATATAAATGTAATTTCAAAGTCTTTTCATCATTGTATTATTTTACTACTCTTACACGAGATTTTCTCTCTATCGGAGCTGGTTCACCTACTATTTCACCAAATGGCATTTGAGCGCGTAGTACTAAGTTAGTTGGAATATTCCATTCTTTAGCTACTCTTTCATCAATTACTGGGTTATAGTGTTGAATATTTGCACCTACACCTGCTTCCGCCAATGCATTCCAAACAGCAAATGATGCAATACCTGTTGATTGTTCTGACCATAATGGGAAGTTATCAGCATATGATGGGAATTGTTCTTGTAATCCTTTTACTACATCATGATCTTCAAAGAATAAGATAGTTCCATAAGCTGCAGCGAATCCATCAAGTTTTGCTTTAGTTGCTGCTTTTGCGTCTTCATTAGGTAAGAATTTACCTAGTTCTTCAAAAGTAATATCCCAAAGTTTTTGGTGGTTATCACCTAATAATACTACTGCATGAGCAGTTTGTGCGTTAAAGGCACTTGGTGAATATTTAACTGCATTATCAATGATTTCTAATACTTCGTTTTCTGCTAGGGGTAAATTTTTACCTAGTGCATATTGGCTTCTTCTATTTTGATATAAATTTTTTGCGTTTGTCATTTTAGATTCCTCCATTTTAGCTACTTGCTAAATTGATCTTTTTCTTTTATAATTAATATATATTAATATTATCATATACAAATAAATATACAAGTACGATTTTTTTGTATAGTCAGTATCTTTTAAGATAGAAATGGATTGTATCAATAAAAAATAATTAGGAGTTTTTTTAAAAAATGAAAGAAAAAGAATTATTCGGGGTTTGTCCTTTCTTTACAACACAGAAAATATTATCAGGTAAATGGACGATTTTAATTTTACATTTACTTGAGGGAAAAGCAGTAAGATTTAATGAGCTTCAACGTGAGTTAGGAACAATTACACAAGCTACTCTAACAAAACAACTTAAACAACTAGAAAAAGATGGATTGATCAATAGAAAAGTCTACGCACAAATACCACCTAAAGTAGAATATAGTTTAACAGAAATTGGACAAAAGTTTCATAATGTACTTAATGAACTTGAAGTTTGGGGAAATGACTATATAGACTTTCTTGAAAAATCTGATAGAAAAGACTTAGTGGCACAATAATGGATAAAATAAATAAAATTAAAAATATCCTTCCCCTACTATCTGAAAAACAAATAGATATACTAGATAGTATTATTTCATCTTGGGATATTAAATCTTCACAGCTTCTTACAGATGATGAGATAGTTAAGGCAATTTATGAAAATACTATAAATCCTATTGAGGATCCACTTAAAAATTATTCAAAAGAAGAATTGTTAGAAGAATATGGTGTTCTATTTTATAATAAAAATGAAATGGAACAAACGACTAGCAATATGGAAGGTATTGAAATAGAATATCCTCAAAATATGACTAATAAAAATTCCGAAGAGAATAAATATGATAACTTAGACATTAAATCACTTATTTCTAAAAAGCCCTTAGTCGAAGAAACAGTTAATCAACAAACTAACGATGAAGATTTTGATCCACTTTTCCCAAATGTCGATTTTGACTCTATGACAGGACTAAATAAATCTAAGTATGATGACTTGGATTTCTCAGCTTTAATATCAAAGAAACCTAAATAGCAAAAAGGAGATGTAACTTTACACCTCCTTTTTTTATTTTTCTTTCATTATTAAATCTTTAATATAACTTATATACTTTTCTTCCATTATTTGCGCGCGAAGATTAGGACACTTATCCAGTATCTTTCTGCCTTCTTCTAAAAGTTCTAATGCTTTTTCAGGATTATTATTTACTTTCCACTCAATTAATGCATTTATCGTCTTATTCTGAGGTGCATTTGCTTTGAGACTAGATTTTGTAAATGAATCATTTAGCAATTCCTCTAACAATGGATTTTCTTTATCTAGTAAACACATAAAGAAAATTAATAGCTTAGAAACTTCTATTTTGTACGGTAGTATCATATCCGGATTTTCTTTATAAAATTGTAAAAGTCCATGATATGCTTTTTCAAATTCAAATTGTTCTTGATAGTAATCGTACTCAATAAGTTTTAAAGCATCTGTATTATAATTTGGTTTTTCTATTTTAAGATTTTTAATTTTTTCTAATTCTTCTGGATGTTCTTCAATATATGATTTACCTATACTCGCATAATAATTAACTACTAATGTTAAGTATAGAACATATTTATTAGTTTCATCTTGTGTAGAAAGTTTATATGTCATACCATCATTAAAACCAGATGGTATTGCATTAGATATTCCAAATATTATCCCTATCATTACTATCATTAAAGTATAGATACTAGGATATATAAACCAAATAGCTACAGAAAATATAAGGTTGCCAAGTACTCCACCAGCCAGATACAGTTTATATCGAAACTTTCCTTCTATATATTTTGGTGGTTTCATTAAGCATTGACCTAGAGTACCTCTCATATGATGTAGTCTTAACTTAAATTTATTATTGTCATCTTTTTCAAGTTTAAAATCAAATACTCTAAAACTAACGAATTTATATCCAGTTAGCAAACCAAATACTAAGTGTCCAGCTTCATGGACAATAATTTGTATTACTACACCTATAACACATGATATTATTAGTAAAATTACACTAAAATCTTCTACTTTTGGAGCTAATTTCCCAGCATAACTTCCTCCAAAGAATCCAACAACTCCACATAGTAAAATATACGCTGAAAATTTTAATATTCTTCCACTTTTTTTATTCATAATTCCCCCTATTTAATCAATTTTTTCTTGAATGAAGTCTATGATTTCTATTAATTCTTCTTTTGACCCTACTGTGACTATAAATATTACATCACCCATAGCTTCTGCAAAAACTTTTGGTACATACTCCACCATTCTGATTTTTTCATGGTATTCGATATTAATATCATCTTCTGAATATTTATAATTATATTTATTTCGTCTAGATACTGTAGCTGTGTAGTTATCAGTTTCATATTTTGGTACTTCTTCACCTACTACTACTTTTGCATATAACTCACATAAATCACAGTTATAAGCATAGTTATATAAATCTATTGTTATTCCACCAGCGATACGATTATTATATTCTAATGCTATATATTCTCCATCTGGTAGTTTAAAGAATTCAATATGGAAGAATCTTTCCTTCATACCAAACTCTTTAACAATATTTTTACCAAGCTCTACTAATTTCTCATCAATTTTTGGTTCTATATCTGTATAATAATCTTTAGCATTATTTATTAATTCAAGTGTTGGTAAACTATAAGTAAAACTTGTATCGAATGCTACATTTCCTTCACTATCGATTAATCCATCATATGTACAAAGTACTGCATTATCAATATATTGTTCAAGGAAATAACTTACACTTTCATCCCAAGTATTTCTAAAATTCTCAACGTCTTCTTGTGTAAATAGTTTATAAGTATTAGCTGCACCTACTCCATTATCTGGTTTAGCTATTACAGGTAATCCTAAAATTTCTATAGTTGGAGCAAGTTCTTCTTTATTACTTATAGAAAGACCTTCTACTACTCTAGCACCTGCATTTCTAAAGACATCTTTCATTCTTGATTTATATTTAGTTAATGATAGCTGATTAGGTTTTACTCCATCGATATTGAAGTCTTCTCTGATTTTGGCATCTAATTCTAACCAATATTCATTATTTGATTCAACTCTATCTATTTTTCCATGTTTATATGTTAAAAAAGCTACGGCTTTTAGCACTTCATTATAGTCTTCTAAATTATTAACTTTAAAATACTCTGTAATAACTTCTTGTAGTCTTGGACTTAGTTCATCATAGCTTTCCGTACCTATACCTAAAACAGTTATTCCCTTTTCACTAAGTCTTTTTGCGAAATATTCTTGACTCTTGGGAAAGTTAGGAGAAATTAACAAATAATTCATAACTACACCATCCTTTTTCAATTTACTTACAATTTTATCATAATTTTAAATATTTTTCTAATATTTTCTGAAAAATAAATAATTATTTTAATAGTAAAAAGAGAATTAAAAGTTTGAGTTACTTTTAATTCTCTCTTGTTTATTCTTTAATATTTACTGTTATATTTTGTAGATATGTTTTAAATGTTGAATCAACCTCTTCACTTAAACCTTTTGTTGCTTTTAAGTCAACAAAAATTTCTACTTTTTCATTAAAAGTTTGAGTCATTATAATGTTACTTAGCACACAAATATTTGATACTAAACCACAGAATTCTACTTCTTCATAATCACTTCGTGAAATATATTTTGCTAATTCTCTACTTCCGAAAGTTGTTTTATTAAATACCTTTTTAGCATCTTTTTCATAGTCAGCAACTTTTCCGTATAGAGCATGTCCTTCAGAATCTATTATACAATGCTCAACTGGTAGGTGTTTTCCTTCACGTGTTGTTAAGTAGTTAGTATAGTGAGTATCTTTTGTAAATATAACATCTTGATTATCTTTTTTATATTGTTCAATCTTTTCAACAATAATTGGTTCAAGTTCCTTAGTCCCTGGGGCCCCTAGAGCACCATCAACAAAGTCTTTTTGATAATCTACTACTACTAGTAGTTTCTTACTAGTCATATTTTTTAAAGTAACCCTTATATAATATAAAAATACAACCACTAAGAGTACTATACAAACTTGGAACACCATATCATAAACAAATTTCATATTAAATCTTGGCATTCTAACAACGTTATAAATAACTATTGCTATCCCAATAATAAATGGTATTGTTAATATTTTTACCTGTTTTCTTATAAAAATTGGGAAATCTTTAGCTCCTACTTTTTTATATATAAGATATCCAAATAAACCAATTGCACCTACAATAACAGCTAATGTTCCATACTTATGCATTAAGTGGAATAGATGTTTTGCTCCAGGTCCAAAAATATAACCTAATGTTATAAATGTTCCAACCCATAGCATTCCTCCTACTGTAGAATACACATGGAATTTTTTCGCATTAACTTTTGTAATTCCAGAGAAGTATCCTAGTATATGTCTAACTCCTGGAAGATAATAGGCAACAAATATCACTACATTACCATACTTATTAAAAAAGTCTGACGCCTTAGTCATTCTATATGGCGTAAGTCCAATATAAGATCCATATTTATCTATTGCTTTAACACCTAGCCTTCTACCTACTTCGTAAGAAAACTGCATACCTATTATAGTACCTAATGCACTTGCAATAACCATACCTAGGTAACTTCCATGTCCTCCGTAAGCCATAATACCTGCCAGAAGCATCATTGTTTCTCCAGGTAAAGGAAGACAAGCAAACTCTAGAATAAGTGAGATAAACAGTATTAGATAAACATGTTCCGCTAATAGTTTAAATAGCATTTCCATTATAAACTATTCTCCTTTGCTATAATATTTATTCATTATATCATATTTAAACTTCAACTACAAATTTAAACATACAGTTAATATGATACTATTGTATATACTTTTTTACCATTTTAGCAAAAGAAATAGAGCAAACTATATCATATTAGCATTTATAATATCACTTTTAGTTAATTATAACTTAAAAATTACATTAAATAAAATTTATTATGTATCTATTTTTGAAACAAAAAAGGCTCGAGATTTAGTCTCGAACCTATTTTATTAAACTAGTACTTTATCGTTCTCTTTTCTTTCTTTTGGAGATTGATGTACTTTTACTTCTATTTTTCCTTTTTTATTTAATTCTCTTACTTTTAGTACTGCCCATAGTTGAGCTGCAATAAATAGTGAAGAATATAGACCGAATACTAATCCAATTAATAACGCTACGTTAAATGAGTAGATAGAACTACTTCCTACTAATAACATTACTACTACAGTAATAATAACTGTTAATACTGTATTAATAGAACGCGTTAAAGTTTGTCTTAATGACACGTCAACAATTTTGTAAATTTGCTCTTTAGTTTTAATTAGTTTTTCATGACGCATGTGTTCCCTAATCCTATCGAATGTAACGATTGTATCGTTTATTGAATATCCGACAATTGTTAGTACTGCGGCGATAAATGTAATATCAATTTCTAAACGAAGTAAGCTTGCCATAAATATAATAACTGCTACGTCGTGTAGAAGTGCGATAACACTCGTTAATCCCATTCTCCATTCGAATCTAAAGGCTACATAAATTATAATACCGATAGATGCATAAACTAGAGCGTAAATTGCATTCTTAACTAATTCTTTACCTATTACTGGAGATACAACACTTAAGTTTGCATCTTTTTCGTATTTTTTAGCAAAGTATTCTTTTATTTCTATTGATTTGTCTTGTGCAAAACTGTCTTTTGAATATACAGTTGCTTGTTTTTTATCTTGTGATAAAACTATTTTTTCTTCTTTTACATTTAGTGAACCTAAATCTTGTTTAACTTGATCAGTAGTTAATTCTGTATTAGCTGCTATGTCAATACGAGTACCACTTGAGAAGTCAATTCCTAAGTTAAGTTTATTCATACCTAGTGAGATTGATCCTGCTATCATAATAGCAATACTTAATGCAAAGAATTTTTTCATGTGTTTTGTAAAACTTAACCATTCAAATTTAGTTGGTAAGTTTAATGAGTTAATACCAAACTTAGTATCGTGAATTGATTTTTTACTTACACCGAAGTATCCAGGATGATTATTAAAGAAGTTAGATCTTACTAATAGACCAAGTAATAATCTAGTACCAAATACCGCAGTTATAAAGCTGACTAAGATAGATAGTAATAACATAGTCGCGAAACCTTTAACACTACTTGTACCAAAGATAAATAGTACAACAGCCGCAATTACTGTTGTGAATTGCGAGTCAAAGATTGTCCATAGTGATTGTTTAGCTCCATCTAGGTAAGCTTTTTGCAGTGGATATCCTGCACGAACTTCTTCTTTAATTCTTTCATACATGATGATATTAGCATCGACTGCCATACCTACCCCTAAGATTAGGGCTGCGATACCTGGTAGTGTTAGAACTCCGGATATCATATTAAAGAATACTACAGTTAGATATACATATGCAACCATCATTACACTGGCTACAAATCCTGGTAATCTATATACTAATAACATAAATGCACAAATAATTCCAAGTGCTATTGCTCCTGCTAATACTGTTTGGTATAATGCATCAGCTCCAAATTGAGCCCCTACAGAGTTAGAATAGATTTCAGTAAGTTTAACTGGTAAAGCACCAGAGTTAAGTAATGCAGCCATCTCTTTGGCTTCTTTTACTGAAAAATCACCTGTAATTTGAACATCATTTGAGTTAATTGTTTGGTTAACTTGTGGTGCTGAAATGTATTTTGGTTTTTCTTTAGCAGCTTCAGCTTTAAATGAATCACCATCGCTAAAGTCCATCCAAATTACCATTAAGTTTTGACCACCAGTTTTTTTACTTATATCAGAAGTGATTTTACCAAATTTTTCTGCATCTTTTAGTTTTAATTTAACATCTGGTTTAGAGTTTTGATCATAACCTTGAGATGCACCATTTTCTTGTAAATCAGATCCGTCTAGAAGAACATTATCATCAGTATCACGAATTGTTAAGTTAGCTTGTGTTGATAATACTTTACGAGCTGTTTCTTGGTCTTTAACACCTGCTAATTCAACCCTAATTCTATTACCTGCTTCAACAGTAATAACTGGTTCACTAACACCTAAGATATTGATACGTCTACTAATAGTATCAGCAGTTGCTTTTACAGCCGCTTCATCTATATTTTGTCCTTCTCTAAGTGGTTCTACTTGATAAAGAACCTCAAAACCACCTTGAAGATCTAGTCCTAAGTTTACTTTCTTCGCATTAGATTGTGCTGTTAACCCTATTGAAGTTAAAACAATAACTACTAATGATAAGAAAGCAAGAATACGACTAAATTTTCGTTTTCCTTGTTTTCTTCCTCTCATGAAAGTTTCTCCTTTATTTTATTTTTCATTGTACAATATATAGCAAAATTACATATTAATCTTAATTTTACTATCTTTAAAAATTAATACGCTACCCTTTAATTTACCAAATTTTCCCAAAGTTAGCAAGAGGGTTATTTGATTTTTTCATAATATTTTTCAACATATTCTATAACTGAGAAGTCATTATTATTTCCTATAACTTCATCACACATGTCTTGGATTGCTTGACTAGAATTATTAGGACAAACGCTCCAACCTGCTACATCGAACATTTCTTTATCATTAAAGTTATCTCCAAATACTACACATTCTTCTATAGGAATATTATAGTGTTCTGCAAGTTTTTGAATAGCTGTTCCTTTGTTACACCCTTTAGGCATAATATCAAAGAAATCAGTTGCTGAAAAAGTTCCATCAACAGGTAACACTTTTGCTACTTCTTTATAGAATTTCTCTATCTTATCATGATCTTTAGCGATCATCATAATTTTTTGGCAACTTTCATTATTCTTTTTGATTTCTCCAATTATATCTTTATGAATATACATAGGAGTTTTTAATTCTTCAGGCATATCCTTTTCTATACGTTTCATTCTTGCCATGCTAAATGATAGTCTATCACAGTATATGTAATTCAATGTGTAAACATGGAATTCTATACTATCATCGTTTAGTTCTTTAAACATATTAAAGATTGTTTCAACTTCTTCAATTTTAAAGCTTTTTTGATAAACAATCTCCCCTGTCGTAAGATTTCTTATTAAACTACCATTATTTGATATTACAACGTCATTCATACCTAGATTATAGTAATAATGCTTTATCGCTATATCTGGTCTTCCTGTCGCAATTATGAATTTACTTCCTTTATCTTGTAATTTTACAATTACATCACGAGCATTTGGTGCTACTTCTTTTTTATCATTTAAAAAAGTACCATCCATATCTGTTATAAACCATTTCATTAGTTATTTTTCTCCTTCGTAAATACTAAGAATTTACTAATTACATAATTAGCAACTAGCACTACAAATTGTATAATAAATTTAGATAAGTATGCATTCATACCTAAATAAATAAAGAATTCAACTCCGAATACTTCTATAACTAGTGTAGATAATCTCGCTGTGAAGAATTTTGCTAATTCATAGAAAACTTTTTTAAATCCAACAGCTTTTGAATTAAATACATATCTCGCATTAACAAAGTAAGCAAATAAAATTGATAATGTTATCGATATTAAGTTAGCTGGTCTTACTCCCATACCATAGTAATACAAAATAAAGTAAGTTACTACGTTAACTAATGTTGTACAAACACCAAAGAAAATATAGTTAACTATACTTTTATACTTAGGCTGTTTGTAAAGATCCAGCATTTTCGTTATTAAATTTTTCATGCTATCCTCTTTAAATATAAAATTTTGCTAACACTTAATTATATACCTATACAGCCTTTTTTTCAACTTTTTGTATGCAAAAAAGGTAATTTAACTTTTATTGTTAAACTACCTCTTTTTTATTATTTTTCTTTTGTAAATTTTACTACTACTGTTTGTTCTTTTTTGTATCTATTTTCCCCTGATACAGTTAAAATCAATTCGTTATTTTCCAATTTATAATTATATGTTACAGGATTTAATTCTCTTTTATCTGTATATATTCCTAAAAGATATAGATCATCAATTCTTGGAGTTTCAGGAAATGATATAGTTTTATTCTCAGTATCTAAAACACCATCTTTTACTTTAACATTAATGACACTATTTTCAATAGAAGCTTCCGTGTGTTCTAATTTTGGTTTAGAAAGATTAAACATATAAGCATTACTTTTTTTGAAATCATCTAGATCTTTATGTCTTTTATACCCTGAACGTTTAAAATCTGCTTCATATAGTTTGTTAGCATCAAAAGTATTTGTTAAAACAACATCCTTATCTTTTATTATTAATTTAATATCTGCTTCATTATAATAATTTTTTATGGCCTGAGCACGCTCTTCAGAACCTACTCCAGAAACTATTATATTGTGAACTGTTTCAGGTAAATCTTTTACCTTCCATGTACCTTCAAGGCTTTTTTCTTCTTTTTGTGTTGTGTTATTACTGTTGTTACCATTAGATTGTGAACATCCTGTAAGCACACATGCAAGGCTTAAAAATATTGGTAAGATATATTTTTTAATTCTTTTTATATTCATAGTAATTCTCCCTTATTAATTTTTTTCTTTTGTAAATTTTACTACTACTGTTTGATCTTTTTCATACATATTTTTTCCTGACACTGTTAAAATCAATTCATTATTTTCCAATTTATAATTAAATGTTACAGGCTCTTTTTCTCTTTTTTTAGTATGTAGTCCTAGAAAATTAAAATCATCAATTCTTGGATTTTCAGGAAATGATATAGTTTTATTCTCAGTATCTAAAACACCATCTTTTGCTTTAATATTAGTAACATTATTCTCAATAGAAACCTCATTATGTTCTAATCTTGATTTTCCTATTTTAAACATAAATTCCCAATGTTTTGTAAACTCTTCTAAAGATATTCTTCTTTTATAACCTGCTCGATTATAATCTGCTTCAATCAATTTTGTAGCATCGAATGTATTTGTTAAGACAACATCCTTATCTTTAATTATCAACTTCATATCAGCTTCATTATAATAATCTTTCAAATCCTGAGCACGCTGTTCTGAACTGGGTCCTGAAACTATTATACCGTACATTGTTTCAGAAAAATCTTTCACTTTCCATGTACCTTCAAAGCTTTGCTCTTCTTTTTGTGTTGTGTTATTACCGTTATTACCATTAGATTGCGAACATCCTGTAAGCACACATGCAAGGCTTAAAAATATTGGTAAGATATATTTTTTAATTCTTTTTATATTCATAGTAATTCTCCCTTATTAATTTTTTTCTTTTGTAAATTTGATTACTACCGTTTGGTCTTTATCTTTTCTATTTTTCCCTGATACAGTTAGTATAAGTTCTTTACCTTCAATTTTATAATTAAATGTTATCGGCTCTTTTTCTAATTTTTCCGTTTCTATTCCTAGTGTATAAAGTCCATCAATTGTTGGAGTTTCCTGGAAAGATATCGTTTGTTTATCTGGATCCAATACTCCATCTTTCAATTTAATATTTATCACATTATTCTCAAATGAAGATTCAGTGTGTTCTAATTTCTTTTGTGATAACTTAAACATTGATTCTCTACTTTTTGTAAATTGTTCTATATCTTTGTATCTTTTGTATCCTGAACGTTTGAAATCTGCTTCAAATAGTTCTTTAACATCGAATCTATTAGTCATTACAACATCTTTATCTTTTATCGTTAATTTCAAATCAACATTATTATAGTAATCTTTTAAAGCTTGAGCACGCTCTTCTGAACCACCAATATCAATAATTATTTTATAAACTGTTTCAGAGAAATCTTTTACTTTCCATGTTCCTTCTATAGTAGGATTCTCTTCTTGGCTCGTATTATTCCCATTATTACTATTTGATTGTGAACAACCAGAAAGGACACATGCAAAACTTAAAAATACTGGCAAGATATATCTTTTAATTCCTTTTTTATTCATAATAATACCTCATTTAGTTTTCTTTTGTAAATTTAATATTTATTGGATATTCTTTTCCCTTTACATCTTTCGCAGTTACTGTAAGAGTTAATTCACTATTTTCTATACTATAATTATATGTTACCGGATTAGTTTCATCATTATAAGTAGGGTTACCTAATAAGTACTCAGTATCTATCGATGGTGTCTCAGGAAATGTTATAGTCTTTTTATCTTCATCTATTTCACCATTTTTGAGTGTATAATCTATTTTATTCCCATCTCTTATAGCTTTAGTATGTTCCAAAACATTATAATTTACATTAAAGCTAGTTCTTTTTTTATTAGTATACTGTTCTAAACTCTCATAAATTCCTTTTTCAAAATTATTAAAATAATACTCATATAATTTTGTTACATCAAATGTATAATGTAGTACTGCATTGTCATTTGTTATAGTTAATGTCATATCAAAGTCATTATAAAAGTTTTTTATGCGTTCTTCCACATCGACTCTTTTAGCTCCAACTTGTAATAATTGTTTAATTGTATCCTGGAAATCTTTTACTTTCCATGTACCTTCTAAAGTTGAATTTTTTTCTTTTTTTACTGTATTATTTTGATTATCACTAGTAACATTTGATGAACAACCAGAAAGTACACATGCAAAACTAAAAACTATTGGTATGAAATACTTTCTTATTCTTTTTACATTCATAGAAATCCCTCCTACTTTGTAATTTTATTATATCAAGTAAATGTGAAAAAATAAAATATTTTTATTAAAAAATATATTACAATCCTCCTCTTTATACGTAAAAAAACTAACCTCCTAATTAGAGATTAGTTTTATATTAGTTTTGAGATTGTAATTCTATATTTTAAACTTCTTTTATTTTGTTCAAAACTTTTAATTGTAAATCGACCAAATTTTCTTATCGATAAAATGTCGTCTACTGAACAATTTTTCTCGCCATTTTTTACTATTACATGATTAAGTTTAACAAATTCTTGTTCTAAAAATTCCTTAACCTTGCTTCTAGATTTATTAGTAATTTTTGCGACAATTGAATCAATTCTAAATGATGAAGTTACTATTTCAAAATCTTGGAATTCTTTTTTTATGTCGATGTCTAATTCGCTAACTTCTTTAAACTCTAGATTAACTCTACCAATTTTTGTTAACTCCATTTTTATAAAGTCAGCAATCTCCCTATCAACAAATATATAAATAGAGCTTTCTGAAACTACTATATCTCCTACTCTATTAAAATTAATTCCTAAATTATGAACTGTTCCGAGTACATTTCTGTGTTCTATTTTATTAAATTTATTATTATAGTCGGCTCTTAGACAAACAATATCGTAATCAATATCATAGTATTCATTAGAGATTATTTTTGCTTTTTTTCTTTCACTACCTTCATATCCACCAAAAAACTCAACTTTGTAATCTGGATAATTATACGCAGCTACTTTACTTAGAACTATTTGTTCAAAGTTTGTAAGAAATCTTGTTACGGTATTTCGATTATCAAGAAAACTTACTGTTTGTAGTAAATTTTCTGCGTTTTCTTTTTCTTCATTAGATGCTGTTGCCAAAAAATTTATCTTTTTCATAACTATCAATTATCCGAATAAGATAAAATATACTAATCGTTGAATTAGATTTAGTGCGAAAAAAGCAACAATTGGTGAAATGTCCATCATTCCAACCGGTGGTATTAATTTTCTAAATAGTTTTAAGTATGGTTCACAAATAGCAGTTAAAAACTCTCCGATAAAAGTATTTCTAACTTGTGGCACCCAAGACATTATTACATACGCAAAAATAGCATAATAGTAAAATGAAAAGAGATAAGATACAAATTTATATACCCAATAATATTCTGCTATATTTAACAATATTAGTACTCTCCTTCGTAAAAGTCTCCAGAAACTTCTACACCGTTAGGAACACAAAGATAAATATCTTCTCCAATAGTTTTTAATCTAGCATCTAGAGCATATATTCCACCTGAAATAAAGTCTAATAATCTATCTGCTGTTTCAATATCTAACTTAGCTAGATTAATAATTACTACTTTATTTTTTTTGATATCATCAACAATATCTTTACTATCAGCAAAAACAAGTGGTTCTGTTAATACTACATTGTTTCCTCTGTTTAAAATTGGATTTACTGGTTGTTTACTGCTCACTGGCTTCTCCTTTGAAACTCTTTTTCTTGGTTCTTCTTGTACTTCTGGTGTGTTTTCAACTATTTCTTCATCTTCAAAATCTTCTTCGCTTACAAATAAATTATTAAATTTTTTCATCATACTCATAATTATCAAACCTCATTACTTTATATTTAACTACATAATTATATCATATTTACAGTAGTTTTTAAACTAATATACAGCTTTTTATACTATAAAAAATCATAATTTTAAAGTTTTTTTAACTTTTAAGTTATTTTTATTTTTTTACACAATTTTTACTATAAAATTTTATAGTATTTTTCATTTTGTGCAATTCAAAATTTCATATTCCTATTTTATTTTACAATTATTTTATAATAAATTTAGATTATTATTTGTATTTATTATTTAATAATGGTATACTAAGTATATTAATTTTTTTCTTTTGTTCACTAAACATTAAAAAACCTTAGAACTCTTTGTTCTAAGGTTTTTTCTTTTAATCATAATATTTGTTATATCTTTCTGTTACAGCCTCTTGGATTTTAGAACCAAGCACTTTTAAGATTGAGTATACTGGAATACCTAAGATTGCTCCAACTACCCCTGCAATATTAACACCAATTAAAATTACAAAAATAACTGTAAGTGGGTGCATATCCATGCTTTTACCCATAATATTTGGAGAAATAATATTTGCTTCTAGGAATTGAACTATCCCCCAAACTACAAGCATTTTTACAACCATTACCCAACTTGTTGATGCAGCAACTAACATTGCCGGTGTTATAGCTATAATTGGCCCTATATAAGGTACTATACTTAAGAATGCTGCAATCGTTGCTAATGAGAAACCGTAGTGTAGCCCTATGATAGTATAACCAATATATAACATTACTCCTATACAAAGTGATACTAGCATTTGCCCTTGAATATAAGACCCGACTTTATTATCTATTTGATCAATAGTATCAGCAACTGGTTTTTTTAATCTTTTCGGTAATAAACTAACTAAATATTCATTGAAATTAGATGCATCTTTTAGTAAGAAGAATAATACAAAAGGCATTGTCATTAATATAGTCGCTGTAGCTGATAATGATGAAGCAACTCCCTGTGCAACCGATGTTGCAATAGTTACAGCTTCAGAACTCATTTTTGAAGTATTTAAATTATTATTTATATACTCTATAACTACTTGCATATATGCATTATCTGAATATGCATCTAAATAATCTCTAACCATCTCTATATATTTAGGTATTGAAATGATCAATGTTTGTGTTTGTTCTACAATTATAGGTACCATACCTATAATAACTACTAGTATAACAACAAACCCTACTAACATAGCAAGTAAGCTACTAGCAAATCTAGGTAGTTTTTTCGAAAATAGATTAACTAATGGATTTAATATATAGTAAAATACATAAGCTAGGATAACAGGTGCAATAATACTAGAAACTATTGCATTTATCGGTGTAAATATATATGAAATCTCAGTATATAAATATATAGCGATACCTAGTAAAATAACTATAGTTAAAATATATAAAATTAACTTCCCGCCAATAAATTCTAGAAACTTGTCTTCTCTAGAATCTTCTAATTCTATAAGCTTTTTATTCTTTTCTAATTCTTTTTTTATTTTTTCTGACATATGTACTCCTCTCTACTTTTACTTAAATAGATTCAGTGACAATTCATAGATAGTTATAATTGTCATATAGCTAACAAATCCCAAAGCTAGAGACAGTATGCTTACAAAAATCTTTATTTCTTTTGTACTATTTTTTTTGAAAAATTTTCCAAAATCAACTTTTAATAAAGCAAAATTAGAAAGAAGTATCATTATAAATAGTACTGTTAGTTTGAATATATTCATATATCTTCCTTTTGGTCAATATGTTATTTAAACATATCCAACCATCCTTTTTTCTTAAATACCCACAACATACCTATTGCAATTAGAAGCATTATTGCACAGATTAAGAAATATCCGTATTCCCATTCTAATTCAGGCATATATTTAAAGTTCATTCCATAAAGTCCAACTATGAAGGTTAATGGAAGAAAAATAGTAGATATAACCGTTAGGGTCATCATAATATTATTAGACTTCAATGAGTTATATGTCATAAAGTTCTCTCTGATATCACTGGCTAATTCCCTATTTGCTTCAATAATCTCAGTCTGTTGAACTAAGTCATCATAAATATCATGGAAATATTTTCTATCGTTATCAGTCATTTCTACACGTCTTGAGACTAAAAATCTATGTATTACTTCTCGCATTGGACGTAGTCCACGTCTTAATTTTAATAGATCTCCTCTTAGCTCAAAAACCTCATCCATAATCTTACTTCCTGATTTATAGAAGTCAGATTCTTCAATCTCATCAAGACGATTTTCGATTTTAGAAATGATTGGAATATATCCTTCTACTATTTCTGAAACTAGCATATGCATAACGTGAAGGGGTGAATATTGTGATCCACGTTGTAAAATTTTTGGGACAATTTTGTTAACATATCTTATGTGAGAGAGGTGGAATGTTACAATATAATTTTTTCCAACAAACATATTAATAGTTTCGTAGTCATCATCAAGATTTTTTAATACATGTGACACTAAGAATATTTGTTGTCTAGAAATTTCTATTTTAGGTCTTTGTAAAAGTGTTAAACAGTCTTCAATTAAAAGTTCGTGGAACTTGAAGAATGTTGAAAGTAGATTAATTTCGCTACGTGTTGGTTGGTCAAAGTCGACCCAGAACCATGCTATATCTTGATCTTTGAGCCTTTGCAGACTTACATCAGTTAGAATATCTCCTCTTTTATCTACTGCTATTGTTTTTATCATTATTCTTCACCTCTCTTAATATTTTTCTCACAACTACAATGATAACATACTTAGAGAAATTAGTAAATTTTTTATTCGCATTTAGTTGCAATATAATGCATGACTATACCTGCTGCCACTGCCACATTTAAACTTTCTGCTTTACCTGTCATGTTTATTTTGAGTAAATTATTTACTTTATCAAGTATGTCTTCTGATACTCCAGAACCCTCATTACCAAAAATAACAGCTACTTTTTCCCCTACATTATCTATTTGTTCTAAATATTTATCACCTTTTAACGAAGTAGCGTATAAATCAAAGTCTTCCATTTCTGGAATAACATCCAATATATCTATATTATCAAAGCAATCTATATGAAAGTTACTTCCCTGTGTACTGCGTATAACTTTTTGTCCATAAATACTAGTTGTACCTTTACCTAAAATAATACAATCAAAAGAAAATGCATCTGCAGTCCTAATTATTGTTCCTAAGTTACCTGGATCTTGTACTTGATCTAATATTAGAACTCTACTATATTTAGAAATATCTAGTTGTTTATTCTCTATTTTACATACCGCTATTACTCCTTGTGTAGTTACTGTATCAGTAAGTGATTTAAAGACATTTTCTGATACTATAGTTACTTCACCATAGAAGTTGTCAAATACTTTTGAGTTAGTAAAGTTCTCTGATACTACTATCTCTTCTACTAAATCTGACTTTAATGCTTCTTCTACTAGATGTATACCTTCTATTAAATACTTCTTGTATTTTTTTATGTTTCTGTTTTCTTTTAATTTATGAATCTCTTTTATTTTTTTATTAGTTACTGATGTTATCATTTTTTCTCAACTTTCTTATTATATTATTATGTAAATGTTATAAGTAAAGATTTCTTCTATCATATTATAATCAATATTGAATAAAATTACAAATTATGGTATAATTCTGTTATTATAAACAATATTAGCAAAGGAGTATACCATGTCATCATTTTTAGTATCAAGTTTAATAATACTAGCTATTTTTGGGGCAGTTGGATTATTTAATTATTTCAGAATTAGAAATGCCGTTACTAAACTGCCATATGAAGAATTTAGAAAAAATCTTAGAAAAGTTCAATTAATCGATGTTAGAGAAAAAGAAGATTTCAAATATGCACATATTAATGGAGCTAGAAATATGCCTAGTTCACAATTTAACTTCCTTTACTCTTCATTAAGAAAAGACCAACCTATTTATCTTTGCGATAAAAACGGAACATTAGCTCCTAGAGCTGCATTAACTCTTAAGAAAAATGGTTATACTAACATTTACATGTTAAAAAATGGTCTTCAAGATTGGAAAGAAAATCTTAAAACAAAAAAATAATTTATTTTACCAGTATCAATCTGATACTGGGTTTTTTATTATTGTCATATCTTAATAACTATAAAAAAAGAGATGGTTAATAAACCATCTCCTTTAATCTTATCTTAAATTGCTATTTTAAACTTTTTGCATATTCAAATAGTTTTTTTGCAGTTTTTAGCGTCATATTTTCAATCTTTCTACTGCCGATTCTATAATTTTGAATCATACTTAAAGCAATACCAGTATCTTTTGCAATTCGATAGTCAGTTAAGTTACTATTAAATAAATCTTCTATTTCTTTAATTATCTTCTCCATTACGCTTCCTTTATACAAACATTAGAATTATTGAGATTATAGTAGCTATAATTCCTAGAATTAGTATTGTCTCTTGTATTTTTTCACTTCTCATAATATATAATATGAATAAAAGAAAGTTACTTATTTTTCTATTAAATCTGTTCCTTTTATTCACTTCCTCACTTTCTTTCTTTGTTATATATATTTATACCACAATTATCATAAAAAATCTATATTTATGCTAATATAAATACAATAAAAAATATATAATTAAAGAAGATATATAATATAAAATAAAATAATTATATTTAGAATAATAACCACCCCTTTTCTGGGATGGTCATTATTCTTTAAAATCCTATTCCATGAAACCTTTTAGCTTATTAAGCTTAGATGGGTGTTTTAGTTTTCTAATTGCTTTTGCTTCGATTTGACGTATTCTCTCACGAGTAACTCCAAATGCACTACCTACTTCTTCTAAAGTATGAGTTTTTCCATCTTTAAGACCAAAACGTAGTTTTAATACATTTTCCTCACGGTCTGTTAGAGTTTCAAGAATTTCTTCTAATTGTTCTTTTAATAACTCGTTTGCTGCATGTTCTACTGGAGATTGTGCTTCTTTATCTTCGATGAAATCTCCTAAGTGTGAATCATCTTCTTCACCGATTGGTGTTTCTAATGAAACTGGTTCTTGAGCAATTTTTAGAATTTCTCTTACTTTATCTGGTGTCATATTCATTTTCTTAGCAATTTCTTCTGGTTTAGGTTCACGACCTAAATCTTGAAGTAATTGTCTTTGAACACGGATAAGACGGTTAATAGTTTCTACCATGTGTACTGGAATACGAATAGTTCTAGCTTGGTCCGCAATAGCACGAGTTATTGCTTGACGAATCCACCATGTAGCATATGTACTAAATTTAAATCCTTTTTCATAGTCGAATTTTTCTACGGCTTTGATTAATCCCATATTACCTTCTTGGATTAAGTCTAGGAATAACATTCCACGACCAACATATCTTTTTGCGATACTTACAACAAGACGTAGGTTTGCTTCTGCTAAATCTTTTTTAGCTTGCTCTTTTTCTTCTTCAGTACCATTTTCTATTATTTTAGATAATTCTAATTCTTTTTCTTTTGATAAAAGTGGTACTTTACCAATTTCTTTAAGGTACATTCTTACAGGGTCATTAGTACGAATACCTGCTGGTACAGATAAATCTTCTAAGTCTAATTCTTCCTCTTCCTCTTCAACTTGGTCAACATTTATTAGGATAATATCTTCACGATTTAGTTCTTCGTAAAAATCGTCTACTGCTTCAGAAGAAACGTCTAATTTTGATAAAGCATCTAGTATTTCCTCTTGAGTAAGCTCACCTTGTTTTTTACCTTTTTCTATAAATTCTTTTTTTATAGTTTCAAAATCTTTTACCTTTTTATTAGCCATTCGTTTCTCCTTATTTCTTATATTTCTTTAATTGTTCTAATAGTTGTTTTTGGGCTTCTACGTCCATTTCTTGAATAGCAATCTTCAACATTTCTTTTAATTTTTCCAATGAAATCTCACGTTTTTTAAAATAATCTATATAATCTCTAATGACTTCTTTAGGTGGTTCATCTTCAATCAAAAAGTCTGTTTCATCTATATATGTTGCTAGTCTGACAACTTCTTCGTCTTCTGTATTTTCTATACTGTGAATAAAATTATGAATTCTGAAATCTAAGTTATTATTATAATATATAATTAAATAATCTATTAGTCTTTCAAATACTTCTTGATCAAACTTACATTGTTCTAGCTCTGTAAAATTATCAATAAATGCTGCACGGCTCACAAAAAAGTATTTAAATAACCTACATACTTTTTTATCATAATTTGTAGTTTTAAATAAATTAAGTGGTTTTTCCGGTGCAGTCCACTCTTGAGTAGTTCTTAACTTACGAGTTGGGAACTTGTTTAATTCTCTAGTTAAAACTTGTCTATCTATATCAAACTCTTCTGAAAGATATGTAAGAAGTATATATTTTAGTGACTCATCACCGATAAATGCAATATTTTTTAATATTTCATTTTTAAATTTTATTTTTTGTTCGATATTTGATTTTGATTCATTGTTACAATAATCTATTTTAAACTTTATAAAATGGTCTTTATTATTAGCTACGTAACTTTGTGTATCAAACTCACTATTTTTTGATGTTTTTTCAGTTAAAAATTCATCTAAGTCTTTAGCACCAGTAAACTTTAGCTTATACACATTATCAATTTTTTGGATAATTCTATTCCCAATATCTATTTGTGCTTCTGTTCCTGCTTTATCATTATCAAGACTAAGTGTTACTTTATCAACTAAATTTAACACTTCAACTAATTTGTTATTATCAATATTTGTTCCCATTAAAGCAACTACATTTTTTACTCCATTTTGATGAGCTTTTATTACGTCCATATATCCTTCACAGAGAACAATTTCTCTCTCTTTTGCGATAAAAGCACGAGCATCAGAAAAGTTATATAATACAGTTCTTTTTTCAAATATTTTAGTTTCGTGGGTGTTGTAGTATTTAGCTACTTGCTTATCCTGTGACATCGTTCTTCCCGAAAATGCTACAACTTGATTTTGATTGTTTTTAATTGGAAACATAATTCTATCTTTAAAAACATCGTAGTAATCATTATTATCGTTTTTTCCTAGTAGTCCCGCTTCAACCATTGCATCTAGATTTAAATTATTAGACTTAAAAAAGTTTAATGCAATATTATTATCTCTAGGTGCGTATCCAATATTAAAATGCTTAATTGTTTCTATTGACAGGCCTCTATCTATTAAATAGTTTAAAGCCCCTTGTGCTTCTTTTGTATTTAATAAAATATAATTATAATAGTCAGCTAATAATAAGTGACCATAATACATAGAATCTAGCTTATTGTTTAAATCATAACTTACTTCTTTATTATCATTTGACTCTAAGTTAAGTCCCAACCTTGTACCTAATTTAACAATAGCTTGATTATATGTTATATTTTCTATTAATGATACAAATTGAAATATATTTCCACCCTTTCCGCATCCGAAACAGTGGGCAATCTTTTTGTCAGGAGATACAGTAAAAGATGGAGTTTTTTCATTATGAAAAGGACACAAACCTAAATAGTTTTGTCCACGTTTTTCCAGTTTTATATACTCACTAACTAAACTGACTATATCTATATTCTCAAAAATATAATCTATATCTTGTTTAGAAATTTTTGCCACTTTACTCCTCCTTTAAACCAAAAATTATTAACTACAAGATGGAAAAGCGATAAAATTTCCCTTTTATAATTATATCACAAGAAGCCTATTTTTTCTATAGTTATAACTAATTATTTTGTTGTTAAAAAAGTTAATTTTCTACCTTTTATTTTGATTATTTTCCTATACGTTGACTTTATCTCATAATAATTCTATAATATTCATATCTATAAAAAAGGAGTTTTTTTTGTGAAAGTAGTAATTGTTGGTGGAGGAAAAGTTGGAGAATTATTATGTGCCGATTTTTCTAACACATTTGAAGAAGTAACATTAATCGATACTAATGAACAAAGAGTAGAAAAACTCGTAGAAACTTATGATATAAATGGACTTTTAGGTAATGGAGCAAACTATGATAACCTTGTTGAAGCAAGTGCTGGAGAAGCTGATATGTTTATCTCTGTTACTACTAGCGATGAAATTAATATGATTTCTTGTATTGCTGCTAAACAAATGGGTGCAAAACATACAGTAGCTCGTATAAGAAATCCGGAATATTCTAAAACGAAAGAATTCATTAAAAATTCGCTTGGGATTGATTTAATGGTTAATCCTGAATTTGAAGCTGCTAAACAGATTGTTTATATGCTTAGGTATCCTACAGCTACAAAAGTAGAGAGTTTTTCTGCTAATAAATTTAATATTCTAGAAGTTGTCATTCATCAAAATAGCATATTAAAAGGTGTTTCTTTAATCGATAGTAAAAAAATAATAGACTTCCCTTCTCTAGTTTGTCTAGTTGAAAGTAATGGGAAAGTTTTTGTGCCTCGAGGAGATTATATTTTCGAAGTCGGAGATAAGGTGCATATAACTGCAGCTAATAAAGATCTAAAAAGATTCTATAAATTATTAGGAAATAAAGATAATCTTGAGAAGAAAATAACATCTTCTTTAATTATTGGAGCAGGTAAAATCGCTCACTATCTTATCGAGTTCTTTATTAAAGCTAATATTTACACTAAAGTAATAGAAATAAACAAAGATAAAGCTATTGAACTTAGTGAAACTTATCCAGAAATAGATGTTATTTGGGCTGACGGTAGTGATCGTGACACTCTAATCGAAGAAGGTATTCAAACATTTGATAGTTGTATTTCACTTACTGGTCTTGATGAAGAAAATATAATTATTAACCTTTATGCGGATAAACTTGGAATTAAGAAAACAGTAGCAAAGGTAAACCGTGCTTCTCTTAAACAAATAGCTGAAGACATCGGGCAATATTCATATATTACTCCAAAAGAAATAGTTGGTAATATTATTGCGAAATACAGTAAATCTCTACAATGTAGTAAGGATTCTGAAATTGAAAACTTCTATCGTATTGCGAATAATCAAGCAGAAGTTATTGAATTTAAAGTTTCGCAAAATAATCTTAAGGTGCTTGGTACCAAACTTAAAGATATGAATATTCATTCGAATATGCTTATTGCTTTTATTGTTAGAAATAATAAACAAATATTCCCAAATGGTAATGATGAAATTAAACTTGGAGATAACGTCGTTATAGTTAGTTACAAACAAAAAATTGAACATATCGATGATATTCTTAGGGGGTAATTATGAATTATAAAATGATTTTTTATGTCCTAGGTAAAATGTTAAAACTTTTATCTGGTCTACTACTATTACCTACTTTATGTTCACTAATTTATAAAGAATCACGACACATAACATCTGCATTTATAATTACTATTATTATTTCATTTTCAGCATACTGCATAATTAATTTCTTTACTGATAAAGATGGCGATCGTGATTTTTATAAAAGAGAAGGTTACGTAATAGTTACGCTAACTTGGATAGTATTCTCATTACTTGGTGCCCTTCCTTTTTACATATCTGGTGAAATACCAAGTTACATAGATAGTTTATTTGAAACTGTTAGTGGTTTTACAACAACTGGTTCTACTATTCTTACAGATATAGAATCTATAGAAAAAAGTTTATTATTATGGAGAAGTTTCACTCACTTTATAGGTGGTATGGGGGTTATTGTCTTTGCGGTTGCTATACTACCTAGATCTCCACATACTATCCATATAGCTAAGGCAGAAGTTCCTGGACCATATTTTGGTAAAGTAGTATCATCAATGAAACAAACAGCAATATATTTATATTCTATATATATATTGCTTACTGTTATTCTGTTTGTTTTACTACTATTTGGAGGAATTGGAATTTTTGATAGTATAAATATTGCATTTTCTACAGCGGGAACTGGTGGTTTTTCAGTAAGAAATGCTGGAATAGCCTACTACAATAGTAAATATATTACTATTGTAGTTGCAACATTTATGTTGATTTTCTCTATGAATCTTAGCTTAATATACTTTTTAATATTTAAAAAATATTTTAAAATTCTAAAAAGTGAAGAACTACGTTGGTTTTTTGGAATGATTTCTATTCTATCAATAATCATGTTTTTAGATATTTATCGTTCTTACGACACACCAAATCATAGTTTACTAGATGTATTCTTTACAGTAGCTTCAGTTGTTTCAACAACTGGATTTACATATAATGACTTTAATATTTGGCCTGTATTTTCTAAAATGATAATACTTATTCTTATGATTGTTGGTGGTTGTACAGGAGGTACCGCAGGTGGTATAAAAATACCAAGGTTAATATTCTTTATAAAGAATGCTAAAAAATCAATTAGTAAGGCTCTTAATCCTAGAAAAATTATTATGTTAAAAATCGATGGGAAAGTTATCAAGGATACTACCCCTTTAGCAAACTACTTACTTTTATTTGGTTTTATCTTTGTAATAATATTATTCTTAGTTACATTCCAAATAAATGATTTTGAAGATGCAATATCATTAACCGTAACTTCAATAAGTAATGCTGGTCCAGCATTCAATCACTTTGGACCTATGAGTAACTTTTCTACTATACCAGATTTTACAAAAGTTATTTTGTCATTTTCTATGTTATTAGGAAGGCTAGAATTAGTACCACTAATTGTATTCTTCTCAGCTAAAACATGGAAAAAACGTAGAAAAATAGAAAGAAGTTCTACTAATTAAATAATACAAAAAGATGAGTTATACTTACTTGTATATCTCATCTTTTATTATATTTACTATTTCTTCGATTTCTTCATTTACATGTTTATCAAATTCTTCTTTAGTTATTAATTCATCTGAATGAGCTTCTGAGTAACCCATAATAACTGATAATGAATTTTTTACTTTATGAAGCATTATTTTTTTCTTTTGTTCATTTTTATCAAGAGCAGTACTTTTTATATATATTAGTAAAATATTAACTGGTAATAAGATAAATAATGGTATAAGTGAAATTTTATACCATAGTGAAAGAATTAAAAATATTATAATAAGTGCATTTACAATAAATAAACTAGTCATACTTTTCATGATATAAACTATAAACCTCTTTTTTATTTATTCCAAATTCTTTTGCAGTATTTTTTATCGCCTCAGATTTTTTTTCACCATTTTGCACTTTATTATAAATAATCTCTACTATGTCTTCTAGATTTATTTCTTTATCTTCTTCTACTTTGTTTGGTGAGATTATAACAACAAATTCACCTTTTTCTTTAATATCCTCACCTAGTCTATCTAATATATTTTCAGCTGATTGTGTTTCTATTTGCTCAAACATTTTTGTTATTTCACGAGCTACAGAAATTTCACGTGTTGGTTCAATTTTTGTTATTTCTGTTACTAGATTTTTAATTCTATGTGGAGATTCATAAATAATACTAGTAGTTTTTTCTTTTAAAATAAATTCTAGCTTTTGTTTTAAATCTTTTGATTTTCTTGGTAAGAATCCATAAAAAGTATAGTTATATGACTCTATACCACTTGAAACTAATGCTGTTAATCCCGCATTTGCTCCTGGTAATGCTGTTACTGATAATCCTTGTTCTTTTATCTTTCTTACTAGTGTATATCCTGGATCAGAAATACATGGCATTCCTGCATCAGTAACAAGTGCTACTTCTAGATTTTCCTGTAGATATTCAATTATTTTATCACTCATCTTATCTTCATTATGTTCATGATAACTTATTAATTTTTTTCCAGTTATTTCATAATGATTTAATAACTTTTGTGTATTTCTAGTATCTTCACAAGCTATTATATCAGCATTTTTTAATATTTTTAATGCTCTTAATGTAATATCCTCTAAGTTTCCTATAGGAGTAGCTACTAAATATAACATTACTTTTTCTCCTTTATTTTTTTATTTAATTCTTTAATTTTATCTTTTTTGTCATCTTTTAATTTTTCTTTTATATATTGCTCTTTTTGCAGACGAGTGAACTTTTTAAATGCACTCTCTGCTTTCGTCGCTTCACTTTTTGATATAAATTCTTCATAATAAACCAGCGATACAGGTACTCGTACTCGAGTATACTTAGCACCTTTTTTATTATTGTGCGCTTTAATTCTTCTTACTAAGTCTGTTGTATACCCTGTATAAAGTGTATTATCTATACATTTTACAACATACATATAACTATTAGTCAATTCCATATACCCTTTCCATCTCTTTAGTATAACTACCATCTTCATTATAAATATAAAATGGCTGTTCTACTTTAATATCACTTACTTTTGAAATACTTCCTTCTACTAAAACAATCTTACTATTTTCACTAGCTTTATTACTATACACAAAGCGTATTCTCTTTATTGCAAGTCCATTTTTTTCACATTCTGATATTATATCAGATATACGATAGGTTCTATGAACTAAAGAGAATTTTCCATTTTGTTTTAATAAGTACTTAATAGATTTAATAACATCACTAAGATTACATAATATTTCATGACGTGAAATATTATGATTATTTTTTTCACGCTGATTTGGCATATTTTCTACTGGAAAATATGGTGGATTACATATTACATAATCATATGATGAAGGTTTATAATAGTTTTTCACTTCTTTTATATCTCCACATTTCACATCAATATTATCAGCGATATCATTTAACTCTAGGCTTTTTTTAGTTAATTCAACTAAGTCTTCTTGTATCTCCAACATACTAATTTGAGCTCCACTTCTTTCACGTAAGATAATAGAGATCCCACCATTTCCGCTACATAATTCTATTATATTCTTCTTAGGACTAAGTGGCACATTTGCAAAATATGGTAATAAAAATGAGTCTGTTGACATACTATAGTGATCTTTTTTTTGAAGTATTTTATAATTTTTTGATACTGTATCTATTCTTAAATCTTCATTCATATTAACCCTCTTTTAAAAATTCTAAACTATTATTATCTAACACAACAGAAAAGAGGAATTTTTCTAACACAAGGACTGCCGAAACATTACCTTTAATATCATTTATCGCAAGTAATACTTTTTCTTGTACCGAACTAATATTTTTTACATCTTTGAATTTATCTTTAGATAAGTAACTTAGAGTAATTTTTTTATTTAGTAATATAAAGTATGATAAAATATCTTCTTTAGTCTTTAATTTTTCTAATAAATATATATTGGCAAGATGCGGTTTTCTAGAAAATCTTTTTAAAAATTCATTATGATATTCTAATAAATTCTCATCAATTTCCTCGGTAATTTCTTCACTACTACCTATTAATTTAACTTGTTGGCAACGTGATATTATTGTTGGCAGTACAGCACTAATATTTTTACAACTTAGAATAGCTATAATATCATCTTCTGGCTCTTCTAAAAATTTTAGCAAGCTATTTGAAGCTTGTTCTGTCATTTTTTCAATACCTTTTATCCAATAAATCTTTCTACCATAGAAAGATTTAACGCTAAGTTCTGATTTTAAGTTTTGAATCTCTTCTTTTTTTATAGAAGTCTCACTTTCTATAATATAAAAATCAACATAGTTATTATGCTCTATACTTTGACAAGCTTTACATTCTCCACAGTTGTAGAATTCTTTATCATTATTTTCTAAACAAAAAATAGATTTAACAAATTGCAAAATGAATTCATCACAATATAAACTATCCTCGCCTACCATTAGGTAAGCATGGGATAGTTTATTTGTTTTTAATGCATTTGTTAAAGATTTTATCGCAATACTATCTTTACTAAAGTTCATTTTTTAAAAATCCTTCCACTATTTCAAGTGCATCTTTTTCTACATTTTCATATGTTTGATTAGCATCAACTACTTTTATTCGATTACTATATTCTTCAGAAAGTTCATCATAACCATGTTTCACGCTCTTATAGAAACTTAAATCTTCTTGGTCCATTCTATTATTTTCATCTCTACCTTTTGTTCGACTTAAACCAACTTCTACATCGACTTTAAAATATAATGTTAAATCTGGTTCTAATCCATCTGTAGCGTATTTATTAATATCAATAATATCTTGTTTACTTAATCCTCTTCCATAAGATTGATATGCAATTGAACTATCAACAAATCTATCACAAATTACAATATAGCCATCTTCAACATAAGGAATAATTTTTTTTATTATATGATCTCTTCGACTTACACAAAATAATAAACTTTCAGTTTTAGCATCTATTTCATAAGTTTTATCAAAAAGTAACTCTCTTACTTTTTCACTAAATTCTGTTCCTCCTGGTTCACGTGTAGTTATAACTTTATATCCTTTATCCTTTAAATATTGTGTTAAAAAGTTTATAAAAGTCGTTTTCCCTGAACCGTCAGACCCCTCTACAGTTATGAATTTTCCTCTCATAAAATAACCTTTCTATTTATTTATAAACTGCGATATTCTTTCTACAGCTTCTTTTATATTTTCTATGCTTGTTGCATAACTAATTCTAAAATAATTGTCATAAGCTTTACCAAAAGCAGTACCTGGAATAACTCCTACGCGTGCTTCTTTAGCTAATAATTTACAAAATTCCATAGCTCCTAGATGTTGATATTTTGCAGGGATTTTGGCAAAGATATAAAATGCCCCGTCAATCTCTGGTATTTCAAAACCTAATTCTCTTAATCTAGGTACCATATAATCTTTTCTTTCTCTATATGTTTCAATCATATAATTATTATACTTGTCTACATTTTCATCCGATAATGCAATTACCGCAGCATCTTGAATAAATGTAGCAGCTCCAGAAACTGTAAACAAGTGGAATACTCCAATTTTTCTAATCATTGCTTGTGGTGCAGCGATAAATCCTACTCTCCACCCTGTCATAGCATGTGATTTTGATAATCCACTTATTAGGATAGTTTGTTCCGGAATAAATTCAGCTAATGAAGTATGCTTATAATTATATGTAATATCTCCATAGATTTCATCACTAATTACAAAAATATCATATTTAGCTAATACATCAGCAATAGCTTTCACTTCATCTCTAGTGTATGATACACCACTTGGATTATTTGGATAATTTATTAAAATTGCTTTTGTATCTTTATTTTTTTCTAAAGCTTTTTCAAGGACATCTGGTTGTAATTTGAACCCACTATCTACTGTATCAATAAATTCAATATTACATTTATTTAATATCCCTACCCCTTCATATGCAGAAAAGTATGGAGTAACTACTAAAATTTTATCACCTTCATTAGTAACTGCAGAAATAGAGTGTTCAATTGCTGCAGATGCTCCAATAGTAACAATTATTTCATCAGATGAATAATCTAAATTATATCTATCTTTTAAATTTTTTGCCCATGCACTACGCAGTGGTTCAATTCCATTATTTACTGAATAATGAGTTCTATTATTATCTAATGCACGTTTTGCAGCATCTTTAATTTCCTCAGCAGTATCAAAATCTGGTTCCCCTAATGTAAGTTTTATAATACCATCTATGCTAGAAGCAAATCTATCAAATTCACGAATTGGTGATCCTGTTAAATTTGCTAAAGATGTATTAAATTTATTTTCTAGTGATTTCTTAATTTCCATACTTAATGCCTTCTTCCTATATAAATTTTCTTTTTATAATTGTAACATATTTTATATTAAATTAAAAATACTATTTCAACGAACTTACTCTAATTGTACTTAATTTCACTATTTCAAGACATTATACAAAGAAGTATTCCGATTTTTGATATAAAATTTCAGAAAATTTAACTAAAAGTATTGAAAAAAACTTTTATTAATATTATAATGTACTGTATAGTAAAAAATATAAAACTATTAGATTATTCGAAGGAGATTTTAAAATGAGTAAATTAACAGTTAACGATATCAGAGTTGAACTTACATCAACACCAAAAGAAAAAACACCAGACGATAAATTAGGTTTTGGTACAGTATTTACAGACCATATGTTTGTTATGGATTGGACTAGCGAAAAAGGATGGTATGATCCTCGTATTGTTCCTTATGGTCCTATTGAAGTAGCACCTTCACTTAACGTGTTCCACTATGCACAAAGTATTTTTGAAGGTATGAAAGCATACAATGCTAATGGAGAAGCAGTTTTATTTAGACCTGAACAAAACTTCAAACGTTTAAATAAATCAGCAGATCGTATTGCTTTACCTGAATTAGATGAAGAATTTGCACTTGCTGCACTTAAAAAATTAATTTCTATCGATAAAGACTGGATTCCTAAATCAGAAGGTACTTCATTATATGTAAGACCATTTTTATATGGTGCTGAAGAAGCATTAGGAGTTCACCCAAATAATGTTGTTAAATTCTTTATTATCCTATCTCCTTCTGGAAGTTACTTTAAAGCTGGATTACAACCAAATAAAATCTATGTAGAGCATGAATATGTTCGTGCTGTTCGTGGTGGATTTGGATTTGCTAAAACTGCTGGTAACTACGCTGGATCTCTTAAAGGTCAGAAAAAAGCTCAAGCACTTGGATATTCTCAATCTCTATGGTTAGATGGAGTTGAACAAAAATATATTGAAGAAGGTGGAGCAATGAATATCTTCTTCAAAATTGATGGAACATTCGTTACTCCTGAGTTAAATGGTTCTATCTTACCAGGTATTACTCGTGCTTCTGTAATTGAATTACTTAAATCACTAGGTGAAAAAGTAGAAGAAAGAAAACTTCCATTAGAAGAAGTATACGAAGCTTACGATAATGGAAAACTTGAAGAAGTATTCTTATGTGGTACTGCAGCTGTAATTGCACCTGTAGGAGAATTATTCGATGGTACTAAAAAATTAGAGATCATTAAAGATGATAAACCAGGTGAATGGACTCAAAAACTTTACAACTTACTAACTGGTATCCAACTTGGTAAAGTTGAAGATAAATTTGGTTGGGTTGTAAAAGTAGAAGACTAATAAATACTAAAGAGAAAAGCTTGAAGTAAAAATACTTCAAGCTTTTTTAATTAATTTTTCTTTTTATAAGCAAGTGTGTAAAGACCTGCAACTAAAGTTACTGCACCAATAAAATTACCTAAGAATACAATTCCCATATTCTCAATAAATTGTAATACGGATATATTAGCACCTTCTAGCATAGCAGCTGGTATTGCAAACATATTCGCAACTAAGTGTTGGAATCCAATAGCAACGAATGTCATAATTGGGAACCATACACCAAACATTTTACCACCTACATCTTTTGCGCAAAAATTTAACCATACTGCCATACCTACTAACCAGTTACACCCTACTGCAGAGAACAATACTTGCCAAAATGATAAGTATATTTTTGATTCTCCTGCAGCTATTGTTTTCGCAGCAATAGCTCCTCCTGTTAAACCTGTAAGATGACCTAAGAAATAAGCAGCGAACAATGAACCGACTAAGTTTGCTAAAGTTATTATAAATAAGTTTTTAGCTAATAATTTCAAACTAACTTTTTTATTTAAATATGCGACCGTTACAGCCATCATATTACCTGTAACTAGTTCTCCTCCACCTACTAAAATACAAATAAGACCAATTGGGAAAACAGATGCTCCAAGTAATGATGCAATACCACCAAATTCTTTAGGTATAGATCCAGAAACACGAAGTAATGCTAAAAATCCTACTCCTATAAATGCTCCTCCTAAGAAGCCTAAACTTAGCATATATTTAAGATTTGCTTTAGCTTTTGCCTCACCTTTTTTACAGGCTAATTCATATATTTCTGGTGGCTCTAAATATGCTTTAGATTCTACAGTGTTTGACATAGTTAATTCTCCTTAATTTTTATTGAATTATTATTAGAAAAAATTATACTATAACAACTTCTTTTTTTCAATATAAATCATATACATATACAATATAAACACTATTATAAACTAAATCTCCTTAGTTAAAAAAATATTAATTAAATAAATTATCTTCTATTATTAAATTTCCTAACATTAATAATCGTGAGTATCAGACAAATACTCACGATTATCTATAATCTTATTTTTTAATCTTTCTTTTTATAAGCAAGTGTATAAAGACCTGCTACTAAAAGAGCACCACCTAGGTAGTTACCTAAGAATACACCTACCATATTATTTAGAAATTGGGCAAATGTTATATTAGCTCCACCAAACATAGCCGCTGGAATTACAAACATATTTGCAACAACGTGCTGGAATCCAATAGCAACAAATGTCATAATTGGGAACCATGTTCCTAATATTTTCCCGCTCACATCTTTTGCGCAAAACGCTAACCATGCTCCCATACCTACTAACCAGTTACATCCTATTCCTGAAAAAATCATTTCAGAGAAAGTAGCATTAATTTTAGCTTCTGCAGTGTGAACTGTTTTTTCAAAGACAACCCCTTCTGTAAGTCCTGTTAGATGTCCTAAACAGTATGCTACGAATACTGCTCCTACTAAGTTAGCTAATGTTATAATTACTAAGTTTTTCAATAATAACGCTGGTTTTAATTTCTTATCAAACACTGCTAACGTAACTGCCATCATATTACTAGTAATCAATTCTCCACCACCAACTAAAATACAGATAAGTCCTATTGGGAAAACTGCTGCTCCTAAAAGAGTTCCAAGGCCACCCCATTCATGAGGCATTGTTCCCGCTACTCTAATATAAGCAAGGTATCCTACCGAAATAAAAGCTCCACCTAGAAAACCTAAGCTTAGCATATATTTTAAATTAGCTGTAGCTTTTGCAACTCCTTTTTTACTAGTATATTCATAAAGTTCTTGTGGCTCAAGATATGCTTTTGTCATATTTGCCATAATATTTTCTCTCCTTATAGTTGTATTACTGATAATTATACATCATTAAAACGCTTTTTTCAATCTGTTTTATAATAACATTTTTTTACTTATACTCTGAAATCCTACAGTTATAGCAATAATTAAATATATAAAATAATATAAATAAATTTTTATAAACCTCTATGTTCTACAGTTTATTACAGAAAAAGAGTGATTAACTTTTGTTAATCACTCTTTTATCTTATCTTGCGAACTTAACTGCTCTTACCTCACGAATAACATTGACTTTAATGTTACCTGGGTATTGCATCGTTTCTTCGATTTTATTTTTAACTTCTTTGGCAATTTTATAAGTTTTTGTATCATCTACTTCCTCAGGATTTACTATTACCCTGATTTCACGACCAGCTTGAATTGCAAATGTTTTTTCAACACCTTTGTGTTCATTTGCGATTTCTTCAAGTTTTTGTAGACGTTTAATGTAATTTTCCAATGATTCTCTTCTTGCACCAGGACGTGACGCAGAAAGAGCATCTGCTGTGGCAACAATAACAGAAATAGGGTTAGTAGGTTCAGTATCACCATGGTGGGAAGCTATTGCATTAACTACTGTAGCATTTTCTTTATATTTAAGTGCTAGTGCTACACCAATTTCAACATGTGACCCTTCTACTTCATGGTCTAGTGCTTTACCTATATCATGTAATAACCCTGCTCTACGAGCTAAAGCTACATCAAGGTCTAATTCAGCGGCTATAAGCCCTGAAATATAAGCAACTTCCATAGAGTGTTGTAGTCCGTTTTGACCATAACTTGTTCTATATTTCAATTTACCTACTATTTTCACTAAATCAGGATGCATATTATGAATACCTAAATCAAATGTGGCTTGTTCACCGGCATCTCTAATAACCTGATCTATATTTCTACGTGCTTTATCAACAGCTTCTTCAATTTTCGATGGATGAATACGTCCATCATCAATAAGTGATTTAATAGCAGTTTTTGCTATTTCTCTTCTTATTGGATCATATCCAGAAAGAATAACTGCTTCTGGTGTATCATCAATAATTAAGTCTACACCTGTTAGAGTTTCTAGTGTACGAATATTTCTTCCTTCACGACCGATAATACGACCTTTCATATCATCACTAGGAAGATCAACAACAGAAACAGTAGTTTCACTTACTACATCTGTTGCAAAACGTTGTAATGATTGAACAATAAGTTCTTTTGCTCTTTTATCTACAACATTTTTCGCTTCTAATTCTTTATTTCTTATATATATTGCCATATCTTTAGCCATATCAGTTTCTACTGAGGCCATAATCTCTTCACGAGCTTGTTGTTCGGTTAAGTTTGCAATTCTTTGCAACTCCGTTTCTTGTTGAATTTTTAGCTGATTCACTTCATTACTTCGTTCATCAAGTAATTGTGATTTTTCTTCTAATTTCATCTCTCTAGAACTTAGTAATTCATCTTTTTTATTTAAAAGTTCCGTTTGACGTTCTAATGAAGATTCTTTTTGAAGAATTCTATCTTCTTGTCTTTGAATATCTTGCTTTTTAAATTCTGCTTCTTTATTTGCAATATTAATTATTTCTTCCGCCTCTTTTTTAGCGATGCTAGTCTCTTTATCAACTATATATCTCGCTTCTTTTCTTGCTTCCCCAATAATATGATCTGCATCTTGTTTAGATAGCTCTAATTTTTTTTGAATTGAATTTTTTGAAATAATATATCCAAATAAAAGTCCAACAAGCAAAGCTGCAACACTGATTATTCCATAAATCATCTTGCAACCTCTTTCTATATTTAAGTAATTTCTTTATGATAAGTTACATAAAACTAATACAAACATTAGTAAAATAAGCACTATATCATAAATATAATTCTACACCACTAGCGGTAAAAAGTCAATAGCAGTCTTGCCCTAACGAAACTTTAATTCTACAATTTTTAATAAAAAAATTTGTACTATTTTATATTTAAAAATTTGTTAATAATATCCTCTATTTCATTATAGTTGACATTGGTTTTAAAAAGATATATTATGAACAAATACATATTAATAATTTTTTTGAATTTATTTATTAAAATACTTGCAATCTAGTTATTGGTATGTTATCATAATCAAGTATGTAAAAATACAAAACATGTTTGAGTGGGAGAGCGAAAATTTTAATACGCTCAAATGACCACATCACGAAAAATAAATAGGAGGTTTTATCGTGGCTAAAAAAATAGTAAAAGTTGTTAAATTACAAGTACCAGCAGGTAAAGCTAACCCAGCTCCACCAGTTGGTCCAGCGTTAGGTCAAGCTGGTGTAAACATCATGGGATTCTGTAAAGAATTCAATGCTCGTACACAAGACCAAGCAGGATTAATCATTCCAGTAGTGATTTCAGTATATGAGGACCGTTCATTTACATTCATTACTAAAACACCACCTGCACCAGTATTACTTAAAAAAGCAGCTAAAATTGATAAAGCATCTGCGGTACCTAACCGTGACAAAGTTGCTACAGTATCAAAAGCACAAGTTCAAGAAATCGCTGAACTTAAAATGGCTGACTTAAACGCAGCTTCTCTAGAAGCAGCTATGCGTATGATTGAAGGTACTGCAAGAAGTATGGGTATCTTAATAGGAGAATAGGAGGATAATTATAATGGCAAAAAAAGGTAAAAAATATCTTGAAGCAGCTAAATTAGTAGATTCTTCTAGTCTATACTCTGTAGTAGAAGCAATCGAATTAGCTAAAAAAACAAGCACAGTAAATTTTGACGCAACTGTAGAAGTTGCATTCCGTTTAGGAGTTGACACTCGTAAAAATGACCAACAAGTACGTGGAGCAGTAGTTCTTCCAAAAGGAACTGGTAAAACTGCTAAAGTTTTAGTTTTCGCTAAAGGTGATAAAGCAGCAGAAGCTGAAGCAGCAGGAGCTGACTACGTAGGACAAGGTGAATACATCACTAAAATCCAACAAGGTTGGTTTGATTTTGACGTAATCGTAGCTACTCCAGACATGATGGGAGAAGTTGGTAAAATCGGTCGTGTATTAGGACCTAAAGGTTTAATGCCAAACCCTAAAACTGGAACAGTAACTATGGACGTTACTAAAGCAGTAAATGAAATTAAAGCTGGTAAAGTTGAATACCGTGCTGAAAAAGCTGGTGTTGTTCACACTCCAATCGGTAAAGTTTCATTCTCTACTGAAGATTTAGTAGAAAACTTCAACGCTGTTCAAGACGCTTTAGCAAAAGCTAAACCAGCTGCTGCTAAAGGAACTTACTTCAAATCTGTAGCTGTAACTACAACTATGGGACCTGGAGTTCGTGTTAACACAGCAGAATTCAAATAAGAATTTTAATTAAAAGAGTATTTCTTCGGAAGTACTCTTTTTTCTTTGTCTACAATTTCTGAAATAAAAAAGTAGAATAAGCTATTTTTTACAATACCTTACTCTACTATTTTATTATTTAACCCAATACATACCTTGATAAAACTGTAATGCCGTCGCTAGTGTTATTGCAATAATAAATATTGTTTGATAAACTTTACTTATTTCTTCTTTTCTTCTTGAATCAATTATTAATTTTGTACTAGATACTTGAAATATTATTGCTAGTATTATTAACATAATTATCTTCAATAAATTAAATTTTGTATTATCAAAAGTTGTTAGATATAATCCATTTAAAACTATTGAAATTATTTTTACTGCCAATGCATATATTAGTACATCTAGAGCTATGAAATTCCAAAATGAACGTCTAGTTAAAATCATTTGAATTATAGCTAAATTTGAAATTATTATTATTGTTAGCAATACATAAAGATATTCAATTATATTTGCTTGATAATAAATATACCTAAACGTAAAATCTAGTATTACAGATGGAAGTAAAAATATATATGTCGTTAAATATATTTGTCTTACTCTTTCTTTAAATAAAATAGGTAAGTATTCTGTTATAAGCCATTCCTTATCTTCATATTTTCTTCCATTTAAAACAAATACTATAGCTGATAATACCGATGCTACTATATAATTTTTATCGAAAAGTACTGAAAGTGCTATTAGGATTGTAAAAAAATAGTATCCAAAATAGAATATTTTATAAATTTGTGGTGTTGAATAATTTCTATTTGAAATAATATTTAACAAAGCTCCCCATTTAGTTTTATATTGTTCATTATTCATGTTTTCCCTCTCCTTTTAATATAGAAACCAATATTTCTTCAACATTTTTATTTTCGTATCTAGTTTGTAAGTTTACTACATCTTCACTTATTTCAACTTGTCCATTATTTAGTACAATTACGTAATCTGCTAAATTTTTAATTACATTTGGTTCTTCAGTCACTATTATAGTAATTTTATTCTCATCCATATATTCCCTTATCATTGATAGCATCTCTCTTTTAGCTATTAAGCCTACTCCAGCTAATGGATTATCTAAAACTAAAATATTAGAGTGTGTAGTAATACCAATGCCAAATAGTAAAATTTTTCTTTCACCTTGTGATAGCTCATATATTTTTTTATGTTTATATATATTGTATTTCTTTATATATTCATAGCAAGAACTTATATCAAATCTAGAGTCTAACTTCGAAATTTTATTTAATATAGTTTCTACACTTAGTTTATCAGAAAATAATGGTCTATCTGCTATATATGAGTAACTAGATTTTATCTCTACTTCATTATCGTAAAAATTAAATTCATCATATAGTACCATTTGTTTTTCAATATCTATACTTCCTAAAATACTTTGTAAAAATAATGTTTTACCACAAGCGCTATTCCCTGTTATGGCATATACATAACCTTCATCAAATGTATAATTTATTGGTCCTAGTTTAAAATTATCTTTATCTACCTGTAATTTATTTACTTTGATTCTCATAGTCTTTCTCCCCCAATACTATTTTTAATATCTCATTTATATCCCCTTTTGTTAAACCATCATCAGTCGCTTTTTCTATCATTTGTTTAAATTCAACAATATATTCTCTTTTTTTTATTAATAAAATTTCTTCAGTATTTACTTCATTTACAAAGTATCCTACAGCCCCTTTTGAATAAACAAGATTCTCCTGTAATAGTACTTCATAAGCTTTTTTTACTGTAATTATGCCTACTTCTAATTCTTTAGCCAAAGATCTAATAGATGGCAACTGTGTATTAGAAATATATTCTCTTGATAAAATTTTATTTTTTATGCTATTGGCTATTTGCTGATAGATAGGTGTTGATGATATATTAGAAATTTTAATTTCCATTAACTTCACCTCTTTTGTATCTACTGTTATTATACAATAGATACAGTATACAGTCAAGTAATCTTATAATAATATATTAAATATCTTTTCCTATGTTTTATTTTATAATTATAAATCAAAATGCTATAATAGAGATAACTTATTTTTTAGGAGTAATTTTATGATTTCTATTATTGTACCTATTTATAATGAAGAAAAAACAATTCGTGATTTTATATACAATTTATACTGTCTTCATGATATAGATAAGAACGAAGTCTTATTTATTGATGGTGGTTCTAGTGATAAAACTCATGAAATTTTAGATGAGCTTTCATATTTTGGTTACTCTTATCATATTTCTGATAAAAAAGGTCGAGCTAATCAAATGAACTATGGAGCCAAAATTTCTAAAGGAGATATATTATGGTTTGTTCATGCCGATAGCGTCCTTCAAAAGGATGTTATTCAAAAGATACTGAACTGCCCTACTCCTGTTGGTTGTTTAAAGATTAGATTTTATCCAAATAGTATAAAGATGAGAATGAATGCCTTAGTCTCAAATATGCGTGCTAGTATTACGAATCTTGCATTTGGAGATCAAGCTATTTTTATAAAAAGAGAGGTCTTCGAAGAAATTGGTGGATACAAGGATATGCCTTTAATGGAGGACTATAGAATATCTGAAGATTTAAGTGCAAAATCATATAAAATTACTGTAATTGATTCACCTATTACCGCATCTACTAGACGTTATAAAGGAAAACCATTATCAACAATGTGGCAAATGCAGAAATTCCAAAGAATGTATCGTCAAGGAGTTCCTGTTGAAGAATTAGCTAAGTTATATAAAGACATACGCTAAAATAACAATTTACTATTTTTTAGTAAATTGTTATTTTTTTCTAAACACTCTTTTATTGATTATTTACAGAAACTAATTTATAATAGTTTTAATACAGTTTAATAAAGGAGAGAAATATTATGGCTGATTATTTTAAAAAGAAACATTTAGTAGAATTTGGTGAAGGAAAATTTGGAGAAGATGCTCCTGAATATTGGAAAAACTTTATGAATTATTATGGTAATGTAATGGCGGAAGGAGAGCTTACTACTCGCGAAAAAGCTCTAATTGCTTTAGCTGTAGCTCACTCTGAAGCTTGTCCTTACTGCATAGATGCATATACAAGTACATGTTTAGAAGAAGGATGCGACCAAGATCAAATAGCAGAAGCAATCCATGTTGCAGCTGCAATGAAAGCAGGTATTACTTTAGTACACGGTCTTCAAAGTAAAGAATTATCTGATAAACTTTCTAACTAGGATGTATTATGACAGAACTTAATATTCCTAAATTTTTTGATCAAGTAGAAGAAAAACAATATCTACTTACTGAAGAATATCCAGAAGTTATGCAAATCAACGTAGGAAGCTTATGTAATATTACTTGTAGTCACTGTCACGTCGATGGTGGACCACATAGAAAAAATAATATGGTTAAAGAAACGTTTGAACAAATTATTGAAGCTTTCAAAGTTGGTAAGTATAAGACTATGGATATTACCGGTGGAGCCCCAGAAATGAATCCTAACTTTAGATGGTTTTTAAAAGAAATTTCTCAATATGCTGAAACTATCATTGTGAGAACTAACTTAATTATTCTGGCTGTTCCTGCGTATCGTGATATACCTGAGCTTTACCGTGATTTAAAAGTTCAAGTGGTAGCATCATTACCATACTACAATGAAAAAGTTGTTGCTAAACAACGTGGAAAAGGTGTTTTTCCAAAGTCTATAGAAGTACTTAGAAGACTAAATGAGCTTGGTTATGGTAAAGAAGATGATCTTGTTCTTAACTTAGTTTATAATCCAAATGGAGCTTATTTACCACCAAAACAAGAAGCATTAGAAAAAACATATAAAAAGAAACTTTATGATAATTTTGAAGTTGTCTTTAATAACCTATTTACAATTACTAATAATCCAATTGGTCGTTTTTCTGAGTTTCTTCATAGAGAGGATCTTTATGAAGGCTATATGAATAAGCTACATAAAGCATATAATCCAGCTACTCTACCTGGTTTAATGTGCAGAAATATGATATCTGTTGGCCCAGATGGAACTCTTTATGATTGCGACTTTAATATGATAGAAAAACTTCCAGTATCTGGTAAAGTAAAACATGTTAGTGAGCTTGCAAATGAACATACTGGAGTAAGGAGAATAGTTACTGGTATCCATTGTTATGGGTGTACTGCAGGAGCTGGTTCTTCTTGAGGTGGCGAAACTTGTTAGTATAGGTTATGCTAATTAATTACAAATTAAAGAAATACTAAGTTAAAATTATTTAGCTTAGTATTTCTTATATTAAAAAATCTCGAGGAGAACTTTTTCCTCGAGATTCTTATTTATTATTTTCTATCTTCTATAACTTTTACTAAGTCTTTGATTGCTACGATGTTCTCAGCATCTTCATCTGAAAATTCAAATCCGTATTTTTCTTCGATATCCATTACTACATCAGCAATATCAATAGAATCCGCATCTAAATCTTCATTTAATCTTGATTCTAAAGTTATTCTTTCTGGATCGATTTTAATATATTTTGTTATAATTTCTTTTACTTCTTCTAAAATAGCCATTATTTTTGTTCTCCTTTTTCCATTGTTTCTATCATTATATCATAAAGTTTAGTTTTGTGTATTTGTTTTGCTTGTTGAACTGCATAATAAAGTGCATTTTCATCTGAAGAACCGTGTACTTTTATACTTGGTTTTTTAATCCCTAGTAAAAATGCTCCGCCATATTCGCTATAATCAAATTTTTTCCTAAAAGCATTAATTCCTGACTTCACTAATAAGCCACCAATTTTTGTTTTAAGGTTTTGCATAAAAATACCTTTAATCATTTTTCCTAGTGAACCAGCTACACCTTCTATAGTTTTAAGCATTACATTACCTGCAAATCCTTCTGATACAACTATATCATTAGTGTGTTCAAGTATATTTCTTGATTCAATATTACCGTTGAAATTAGATATATTTGATTTTAAAAGTTGATGTGCTTCTTTGTATACCTTATTACCCTTTGTTTCTTCTACACCAACATTTAGTAAGGCAACACTCGGAGTTTCTATATTATATATATATTTCATATATAATTGACCAAGTTTAGCATAGTTTAGTATATCTTCCGGTCTAGCTTCAACATTAGCACCTAAATCAGTTAGTAAGAATTTATGATCTGAACGAGTTGGAAGTAATGATGCTAATCCAGGTTTTGATACACCTTCTATACGACCTAACATAAATATTGAGCTCGCCATAAATGCTCCAGTACTACCACCAGAAATGGCTACATCAATTACATCGTTTTTAAGATCTTCTAATAATCTAATCATTGAAGCATCTTTTTTCTTTCTATGCACACGAGCTGAATCGTCTTCCATAAAAACTTGTTCTGTACAAAGATTTTTTACAACATTTTCTGTCTTAGTAACCTTTGCTAGCTCTTTTTCCATACCATATACATATAATTCTACTTCATCATCTTTGTATGTATTAATGAAATTTATTATTTTTTCAGGAGTGTCTACTCCTAGTATATCTATTCCTATTTTCATAATTCTATGCACTTTCCTCTCCTATTAGTTTTGCTTCTACTACAAAGCGGCTATCCCACTCTCCTGTTTGAGGATTATAGTTATCACAAGTAAACAATGTTAGTATTTTATCTTTTCCTTCATGTTGATCAAGAATCTCTACTTGAGTCGGCATTACATCGTATATTCTACTAACTTCATAAGTTCGTAGTTTATCTTTTGAAATAATTTGTACTTTTGTACCCATTTTTATTTTATTTAGATTGTTAAATCTTATTCCAACACCTTGAACACTATGCCCTGCTATTACAACATTTTGAGCGTCTAATGTTGATGGTTCTTGTGCAGTTGCTACACCATTAATTAAATTAATTTCCGTAACATCTTGGAATATTGGTTCTTGTATATCGATATCATCGATTTTTAGAACTCCTAACATAGAATCTGTTAATTTAATTTTTGAATCATTATCTGTAAACATTTTTTTCCACCAAGGTACATCTACTTCACCTTGATTATTTCGATAAGCTGTTATAATTTTATCATTTACATCATTTGTAAAATATTCTCTAATTTGATTTTTAAATATTAATACAACTGATGTTGCTAATAATACTACTATTAGAATATTTATTAGCCAATTTTTTAGCTTTTTATTCATCTATATCCTCCTTAAATTATAGTTTCATTTAACCCAACGTATTGTAATAAACGCTGTTTATTATCTGTAACTTCAATAATTTTTAAAGCTAATTTTTTAGCTAAATACATAAGATCAACATCATTAATTAGATCTGCTACTTTAAAACTTGGTACTCCACTTTGTTTTGTACCAAAGAAATCACCAGGACCTCGCTGTTTTAAATCAAACTCCGCTATTTTAAAACCGTCATTTTCTAAACACATTATATCAATTCTTTCACTCTTAGAATCAGTTACTAATATACAATATGACTGGTAATTACTTCTACCTACTCTCCCTCTAAGTTGATGTAAAGTTGCTAATCCAAATCTATGAGCATCCACGATAATCATAAATGTTGCATTAGCTACATTAACACCCACTTCAATGACTGTAGTTGATATTAATATATGTATTTCTTTTTTTAAAAACTTCTCAACAATTTCATCCTTCTCCTTATTAGACATTTTACCATGAAGTACTGCAATTTGGTACTCATCCGGTAAATATTCTCTAATATTTTCATAAGTTTCTTCAACATTTTGAAGATCCATTTTTTCAGATTCTTCTATCAAAGGACAAACTACATAGCCTTGACGTCCATTATCTAGTTCCATTCTAATATTATCTAATACTTTATAAAAACTTTTATTATTTGCTTTATATGTTTTTACCTTCTTACGCCCTGCAGGTAGTTCATCTATTGTAGAAACTTTAATATCCGTTATTAATGTAATTGCCAGACTTCTAGGTATAGGGGTTGCCGTCATCATTAATGAGTTAACTGCTTCTCCTTTATTACTAAGAATCTGTCTTTGCTTTACCCCAAATCGATGTTGTTCATCAGTTATTACGTACTTTAAATTACTGAATTTAACATCTTCTTGAATAAGTGAATGAGTTCCAACAATTAATTCTATCTCTCCTGATTCAAGCAGACTTAAGATAATATTTCTTTCTTTCTTAGGTGTACTACTAGTTAGTAGTGCAACAGAGATATTTAAATCTTTAAAGAACTCAAAAAATGTCTCAAAGTGTTGGTTAGCCAATATTTCTGTAGGGGCCATTATTGCTGTTTGATAACCTGATTTTATTGCACCATATAAGGTTGCTGCTGCAACAGCAGTCTTACCACTTCCGACATCACCTTGTAAAAGACGATCCATCTTATATGGTTGCTCTAAATCATCAACTATCTCATCTATAACTCTATTTTGTGCTGAAGTTAGACTAAATGGTAAGCTTTCTTTAAACTCTTTGATATCCTGGTTAGATATTGAAATAGCATACCTATTATCTTCTACTCTGCTATTTATATTTTGTAATTGAAGTTTTAACTGATAATCAAACAATTCATGAAAAGCAAACATCTTTCTTGCTTTATCAAACTCTTCAGCGTTTTTAGGAAAATGTAATGTATGAAGAATTCTATCTAATTTCCAAATCCCTTTAAAATTTTCAGGAACTAAATCTAATATCACATTTTCATGATCTATCATATTAAAAGCTTCATCAACTAGTTTAGCAAATCTCTTTTGAGTTATGCCTTGTTTTAAATGATAAAAAACTTCTATTTTATCACCTGAAATCTGTTTTTTTTCATCAGTGTTAAAGGATATACTAGAAGCAGTTATAGTATTATTAGCAGAATTATATGTACCTTTAACTACTATTTCTCTTCCCTCAATAATATTTTTCTTTAAGTACATTTGGTTAAAGTATACTATTTTCACACTTCCTGATGGTGTTGCTAGCGAGAAAAAAGATCTACTTCTTCTATTCCCATAAAACTGAGTACTTACTCTTGTTTCAACTTTTCCAGTTGTTACTACTTTCTCATTATCTTTAACAGATAAAGAAAAATCAGTAGAACTAGACACTCTATAAGGAATATTATATAGAACATCACGAATAGTATAAATATCTAATTCGTTCAATGTCTTCAAATATTTAGCTCCCACGCCTTTTATAGTTCCTACTGATTTTTCTAATATATTAATCATTACCGAATAATAAACTCCTATATTTTTCTCCAGTTTTTGTTATTGCCAGACCACCTTTAGCTGTTTCTTTAAGTGTAGTTGACATTTCTAAACCTATTCTATACATTGATTCTAATACTTCATCCGCAGGAATACGGCTCTTAATTCCTGCTAAAGCCATGTCCGCAGCCATTAGCGCTATTGACGAACCTGCTGCATTTCTCTTAACACATGGCACTTCTACTAATCCTGCTACTGGGTCACATACTAGACCTAACATATTTTTCATTGCAATTGAGAAAGCATGAGCAGACATTTCTGCATCTCCTCCACGAGCTTCTACAATTGCGGCTGCAGCCATTGCACTTGCTGAACCTATTTCAGCTTGACAACCACCTTCTGCCCCTGCACACGAGGCATTATTAGCAACTACAAATCCAAATGCTCCTGCAGTAAATAGCATTCGTAGTTGAGTTTCTTCATCAATATCAAATTTTTGTTTTAATGCATGAACACATCCTGGTAATACCCCTGCTGATCCAGCAGTAGGAGTTGCACAAATTAATCCAAGTGAAGCATTTACTTCATTTGTAGCTATTGCTGCAGCAACACCTGTTAAGAAGTCGGCTCCTGTTATAGAGTTACCACTATCAATATACTCCTTTAACTTTTTAGCATCTCCGCCTGTTAATCCTGTTTTAGAACTAACTCCTGCTAATCCTTCTTCTACTGCTTGCATCATTACAGCTAAATTTCTTTTCATCAACTTTTCTACTGCAGCGCGGCTAACTCCATTGAGTTCTATTTCCTGCTCAATCATTAATTCAGAAACTGGTTTTTTCTCTCTTTTCGATTTTTCTACAATATCCTCTAAACTAGTAAACATATCCTAGTTCCTCCCTATCTACAATCTATTTGCAAATTTTATTTCATTAATATATTCTAGTTTATCAAATTTATTTAACGTTTCTTTATCAAGTTCGTCTAAAGCTTCAACAACTGCTAAGTTTGCTCCTTCTAAAATAGAACTTGAATAATTAACACTTACTTTTTTCTCACCGAAAATTTCATCAATATTTTTTGATAAATCTTCTTTATTTTTTTCATTGAAATTATAAAAAATAAAATAACTAGGGAAATCTCCGGAAATATTTACATCGAATCCTAATAATTCAAATATTACCATTTTCCCACCACCTATTGATTTTCCTACTAAATCAAGACTATGGCGACCAGTTTCCACCTCAATCATTGCAGTGTTAGGATGAATATGTTCTATTTCACTTTCAATAAATTCAAAATCTATTCCTTTTTCTTTAGCATCTTCCATACTAGTTCTAATTCTCTTATCAGAAGTATCATAACCTAGTAATCCCCCAATAAGTGCAATATCTGTTCCGTGTCCCTTATACGTTTCTTTAAATGATCCATATAAGGTAATCTTTATCTTTTCGGGTTCCATACCAAAGATATGTCTTGTAAATAACCCTATTCTAACAGCTCCAGCCGTATGAGAACTAGAAGGACCAACCATTACTGGTCCTATAATATCAAAAACACTTCTATATTTCATAATTATACCTCCAATATTGTTGGTAATATCACAGGTTTTCTGCCTATTTCATTTTCCAGAAATTCACCTAAAGATTCCACAATACATTGTCTCATGTGATAAACTCCAGTGTTTTCCTCTTTTAGAGCATCTAAAACTGCTGTTTTTATAATTGCTTTACATTCAGCAAATAGTTCCATTGATTCGTTTATATTTACGAATCCACGGCTAATAACATCAGGATTATTTAACAACTTTCTATTAGCAAAATCAATAGCTACAGAAACTACTACAACACCTTCTTCAGAAAGTTCTTTTCTATCTTTAATTACTACACTTCCAATATCACCGATACCTAAACCATCTACATAGACGTCTGAAGCATCGAATTTACCTGCTATTCTTGCACTATCACTAGTTAAAGCTAGAACGTCACCGTTTTCCATAATAAATGAATTTTCTAATGGAATATCACACTCTGCCGCAGTTTGTGCATGAATAACTTGCATTCTATACTCACCGTGAATTGGCATAAAGTATTTAGGTTTTATTAATCTAAACATTAATTTTTGTTCTTCTTTAGAACCGTGACCTGAAGTATGCACATTATTTACACTTGATGTAATAACATTTGCACCAAGTTTTGATAATAAATCTATATTTTTATTAATAGATAATGTATTACCTGGTATTGCAGAACTTGCGAAGATTACTGTATCAGTTGGCATTATAGTTATTTTTTTGTGTGTACCATTTGCTATTCTACTAAGAGCAGCTAGTTCTTCACCTTGTGTCCCTGTACATAAAATAAGTAATTTATTTGGATCTACTTGATTCAAGTATTTACTATTAACAAAAGTGTCTTTTGGAGCTTTAATATATCCAAGCTCAGTTCCTATTTTAATAGCTTTTTCCATTGAACGACCAAATACAACTATTTTTCTTCCATGTTCGATACAAGCTTCAACAACTTGTTTAACACGATAAACGTTAGATGCGAATGTAGCAAATATTACTCTGTGTTTTTCTTTACGAAGAATATTTGAAATAGTTTTACCTACTTCTTTTTCACTTTGAGTAAACTCTGATCTTTCTGAGTTTGTTGAGTCAGAAAGAAGACATAATACTCCTTTATCTCCTATAGCAGCCATCTTATGTAAGTTTGTACCTTGTCCAACTGGAGTAAAGTCAAATTTAAAATCTCCTGTATGAACAATATTACCTTGTGGAGTACCAACTATTACACCATATGAATCTGGTATAGAGTGCGTTGTATTATGGAATGATACTTTAAGATATTTATATTCTAAAACAGTATCTTCATCAATAACGTTTAATTCTGCTCTTCCTAATAAGTTATGCTCTTCTAATTTTGATCTAATCAAACCAATAGCCAGAGGACCACCATAAATTGGAAGACTAACTTTTCTTAATAAGAATGGTAACCCTCCAATGTGATCTTCGTGACCGTGTGTTATTATCAACGCTTTTATCTTATCTATATTTTTCTCAATATATGAATAATCAGGAATAACATAGTCGATTCCTAATATATTATCACCTGGGAATTTAACCCCTGCATCGATAATAACTATTTCATCCCTATATTGAATTGCATAGGTATTTTTACCGATTTCACCAAGTCCACCGATAGCAGCAACACCTACTTCATTTTTTTTAATGATCTTATCCATTAACTTTCTCCACTTTAAAGTCCTCAGATTGTTTTTCAAATTCTAAGTACGCTTCACTTAACTCTTGAACAAGTTCAACATTGTAGTTTCTATCATCTAGATATTTTCTAACTGCTGGAACTCCATCTGCTTCAACATACACTACTTGTGTATTCTCCCTTACTGGAATTTCTTTTGCATTTTCTTGATAAAATACTTTAAATACTGGCATTAGTTATCTCCTATCATTTTTTTTAATATATTTAATGTGTAATCAATTTCTTCTTTTGTTGTATTAATGTTAATGAAAGAAAATTGAATAATATTTCTTTCTACTAAGTATGAACTCTTATAGTGAATAAATATATTATTTATAGCTAAAGATGCTCCTACATTAAGTGAGGAAATATTCTCTGGAAGTTCAACTGTTATTATTACAGGAGAAACTTCTTTTTCCTTAATTTTCATTATAGGTAAATTAAGAGCTTTTAGCCCCTCTTTCATATATGTATATTTACCATAAATATTTTCGTATCTTTCATCTGTTTTAAAAGCATCTAACGCAGTGTTTAGAGCTTCCATTAAAATAGATGGTTGAGTAAAAGGTATTGATGTCATTTTGTTAGCATAATGTAAATCAAGATATAGAGGTGTATGTTCTAATGAAACTAGTTCACAATTAGAACCGACTATAGCTAATCCTGCTACAGAGCAAAATGCTTTACCTGATGAACAAGCGACATAGTCAACATTTCTATAACTATATTTAACTGCACCAACTGATGATACGGCATCAACAGCTAATACTAAACCTTTACTTTTAACAATTTTAGTAATTGAATCTAAATCGTTTAAAATCCCAACACTTGTTTCATTATGAACTAAATAAACAAAATCATAATTTCCTTCAGATAATTTTTTATCTAATAGCTCTAAATCAAAACTTTCCCCAAAGCCAACTTGATAATTATCAACATTCAAGTTGTGTCTTTTTGTTTCTCTTACCAACCTATTTCCAAACTCACCATTTGAAAGAACTAACCCATTGTTAAGCCCTCTTCCTTTTAGTTGAGCCATTATTGCCTCATTTGCTAATGTAGCTGAACCATGTAATATTGTAGCAGTTTTAACATCAAGGATTCTTTCTAATTTTGATAATGTATTTTTAGTTAAACTAACAAATTCATTACTTCTATGTGAGTAAAGCTGTTTAGTTAATTTTTCTTTAACATCATCTGCTAAATCTACCGGTCCAGGTAAGAAGTTAATTCTTTTTGCACGCGCTAATCTATTAAGAACCTTATTATCAGAATTCAAGTCAAGATACATCGGAATGTATTCAGCATCTTTTGTGCCTACATTTTCATGGAATCTAGTAAAACCAATATGTTTATATAATTTTTCTTGACGAGTAGTTCCTGAAATAAAGGCTATATCATATGCATTTTGAATAATATAGTTAAATGTTCTTTGAATTAATTCCGTAAAAACTTTAGTTTGTCTATATTTATGTTTAATAGACAATAATCTAATCTCAATCGGCTTTTTATAACTACCTTTATAGTATTTGTCAATATCATTAAGTTTTAAATCTAATGAAAATGGTCGTTCATCTGATAAAGCCATCATTCCGACCACTTCACCTTCTTTTTTAGCTATTATATAAATATTTTTATCGTGAAATTTGTCTTTTAATTTTTTAGTTTCATTTTTTTCGTGCTGAGGAATTTCGTCAACAAATGTTTCATAATTCAATTTGAAAATTTGTTCATATTCTTCTGCTGTATTTGCTATTTTATAAATCATAATATTTCCTCATAACTAATTTTAATTATATTTTCTCTACCCTATATCTTACCATAATTACATATTTTTTTCAATTACACGCGCTAGAAATCTTATGAAATAAAAAAAAGTAACTAATTTTTCTTTTATTTTCTAGTTTCAAGTACCTAGAAATATAATATCACTAGTTATATTTACCCAAAGTATCGAATAATATTTTTTTATATAGATTATATAAAAATAAGAGACTTAGTTATCCTAAGTCTCTTATAAGTTATGTAAATATTAAAGTACTCGTTGATTTTTTAATGCAGTTAAGAAGTCTGTTAATTCATAAATTGCTTTAGCTTCAATTATTTTTTTAAGTTTAGCAGCTTTGAATCCTTTAGCTTTCTTACCACCCATTACATTAGCGATACCGTCTTTTGATCCTAGAGAACAAACTACACCACGGTTAACATATTTGAAGTCTCCACTTTCTTTTCCACTAATTCTAGCTCCTACATAAGCACCCATTTGGTTTGCGATTTGAGCTGTTGTTGGATATGGTCTTTCTTGTCCTGTTTCGATAAACGCTGCACAGTCTCCAACGATATAAATATCATCGTGACCTGGTACAGTTAATTGTTGTGTTGTAACTAGACGACCACGTTTTGATAATTCTGGGAAAGTTTCATCCATAAGTTTGTTACCACGTACCCCTGCAGTCCATACTAAAGTACTAGCTCTTAATTCTTTTCTTTCTCCATCTACTTCGATAGTGAAGCTATCTTTAGTTGCACCTTTAATACCGGCACCTAAGATAATTTCAATTCCATTATCTTCCAAGTATTTTCTTGCATAATCACTATACTCTTTATCAAACATTGGTAATAATGTTGGAGCTGCATCTAATCCATAGATTTTAACTAATTTTTCATCAATTCCATATTTATTACATAATTCTTTTTTACGGTGTACTAATTCACCAAGAAATTCCATACCGGCTAATCCTGTTCCACCTACGATAACAGAAATATCTTTAACATCTTTTTCTTCGATAGTTGCATATTTTCTGAAGTTATCTTCTAAAGTAGTAGCAATTTTTTCAGCTGCTAATACGTCAGCGATTGGTAATGCATTTTCAGCCATTCCTTCAATTCCAAATGTTTCAGGTTGGAATCCTAAACCAATTACTAATACATCATAATCAAGTTCATGTTTTTTAGTTAATACTAATTTTTTCTCAGTATCAATTTTAATTACTTCATCTTGAACAAATTCTACCCCAGGTACTACTACATCTTTAATATCAATACAGATATCTTTTGCAGGAATATTACCTGCTGATACTTCATGTAAGTTTACTGTATCATAGTGATAAGAATTTTTATTAACTAATGTTACTTTAACCTCTCCTGCTTTTACTGCCTTTTTAAGACCTTTTAATGTTGTTAGTCCAGCATAACCTGCACCTAAAATTACTACATTTTTCATCGTAATCATTCTCCTTTATTTGTTATTTTTAAATAATGAAATTATCTACAACAGCAACCGCCACCACAGCAGCCACCATCTTCTTCATCATACATTTCTATCATATTTGGGTTATGTAGCGTAAATTCACTACCAAATTCATCTTGTACATAGTCTATTTCAAGACCTTTTAATAAAAGTTCATCTTCTTCGTTTACAAGAACTTTAAGGTCACCAAAGTTATATACTTTGTCACCTTCTTCTAATTCATCTTTAATATCAATAGCATAATGCATTTCTGTTCCCTCTAATGCAATAGATATTTTTAAATAACTATCCTTTTTATCAGCATCAAAAAGCATTTCTTGGAATTTTCCAACAGCTACATCTGTAATTAAGATTAGTTGTTCATTTGTATTTGCCATAAAATATTTCCCTCGTTTATATATTTATTTTCTTATTTTATTATAACTGTTTTTCTTTTAAATTAATAGTAGAATGCTTACATTTTAATAAATTATTTATAAACTTTTTGTGAAAGTTGATTTTTAAGAAATTTACAGGTATAATATCTATAGCGAGGTGTGGAAATTTTGAGTAAAGAATATTATGAGACAATTTCGAAAATTAAGATAGAACTAGAAAAAATTAGACCTAAGTTAATTATGGATGGCGGGGATATAGAATTTGTAAATTTCAAAGATGGAATTTTAAAATTAAGATTTAAAGGGGAATGTGCGCATTGTGAATTATCGCATATTACTATGAAGTTCGCTATTGAAAAAAATATATTAGAAAAAATTCCTGAAGTGAAAAAAGTAACTGAAGTTAAGATGAGTGTAATTTAGTTTACACTCATCTTTTTTATAAAGTTAAAGTTAAATTTAATTTTTACTTTTATAAAAAAAATATATATAAACTAATATTTCAGATAAAAAATATCTCTTATTATTTAGATAATACAAAATTATTTAAAACAAAAAAAGAGTAGAAATAAATTTCTACTCCTTATGACGTCCCAGAAGGGATTCGAACCCCTGACCGACGGCTTAGAAGGCCGTTGCTCTATCCTGCTGAGCTACTGAGACATTATATAAATGCTACTTGCAAAGTACTTTACTAGTATAACAATATTTTATTAGTATGTCAATACCTTTTCTAAAAAAAATTAGGAGTGGATACTAAACCACACGAATGGTTTTATTTCCACTCCTATAAAGCTAAATTATCTTCTTAATCCTAGAGCTTTAATTAATTCACGGTATCTTTGGATATCTTTTTTAATTAAATAGTCTAGTAAGTGACGACGACGGAAAACTTTTTTAAGTAATCCACGACGACCTGCGTGATCTTTTTTGTGAGTGTTTAAGTGCTCAGTTAAAGCATCGATTTCTGCAGTTAATACTGCGATTTGTACTTCTGGAGAACCAGTATCTGATTCATGAGTACGGAATTTAGCGATAATTTCTTGTTTTCTTTCTTGACTAATTGCTGCCATTGTAATTTCCTCCATATAATTTTATTTTGTGACCTTAATCCTAGTGAAGAATCTGGAGTGTTTCTATACCACGAATAAGGAACATTAGTTATTTTACACTATTTTTAAGAATAATTCAAGGAAAACAGAGCTAATATTATATTTTTTCCTAAAAATTATATATCTTTCTCTTCACATTTCTTTTTATCTTTTTGTAATTGCTCTTTTAAGTGATTAAAACTCTCAAATTTTTGCTCTTTTCGTAAAAACTCATAGAAAAACACTTCTATCTTTTCATCATAAATATCTTCATCGAAGTCTAGAATATGTGTTTCTATAAACTTCTTATCTTTCCCATCTGATACTGTAGGATTGTACCCAATATTAGTGATTGATTTATATACTTTCCCTTTCACTTTTGTTTTAGTTATATAAACTCCGTTTATATCAGGCAATAAATATTTTTCATCTAATTTTAAATTAGCAGTCGGAAAATTAATAGTTCTTCCTAATTGTCTTCCTTTTACTACTATACCAGTGATTGAATAATGTCTGTTTGAAAGATTATAATATTCTGTGAAGTTCCCTTCTTGAACTGCTTTTTTTAAAGCAGTTGTTGAAATTTTACCATCATTTAACTCTTTTTTTTCAAGAATATCAACTTCTATTCCACTATCTTTTATCAATTGTGGTGTCCCTATTCCTTTATTACCAAATCTGTAGTCATAACCACAGAATACCATTTCTACATTTAATTTTTTTAAGATCTCATTAATAAAATCTTCTGCAGATAATGTTTGTAATTTTTCATTAAACTCTAAATAATAAACTTCATCTACACCTAACTCTTCTAATAACTCGGATTTTTTATTTATTGGTGTTATTGCTTCTTCTGTTGTTTTTCCAAAGTACTCTTTTGGACTTTTATCGAATGTAATAACTATCGATAAAGCATCATTCTGCGATTTATCGATTGCACCTTTAATTATTTCTTGATGCGCTGTATGTAAGCCATCAAAAAATCCTAAGGCAGCTATTCTTCTCTTGCTATCTTTTTCTATTTCATTTATTTTAGAAATATTAAAAATTCTCATCGTTTTCTCTTACCTACTACTCTAATATTTTAGGAAATGTTGTTTTTACTGACAATAATTCATCATCCTTATCTTTTAAATAATAAATTGCTATTGCTTCATTATTATATGTAAAAACTATTCCATTCGAAAAATCATAATCTGGAAATTGATTTCTTCTAAACCTTAATCCATTCATAACCTGCTTTGCTCTAAATAATGGAACCTCCACAAATTGATATTCTTCTAATGCATATTCTTTCTTTAGTATTTTATTTTCTAAAGCATTTTCTTCAAGGCATTTTTCTACATCAGCTAGCTTCAAGCAATGATCTATTGTTATTTTACCACTACTTGTTCGTGTTAGCTTACTCATAGTACTTGGAATATTTAGCTTCTCTCCTATACTAGTTGCTATCGTTCTAACATAAGTACCTTTACCACAGTTTATATCTATTGTGAAATAGAATTTACCATCCTTGTAATACTCACTATTATCTATAAACTCTATATTATAAATATTAACTTTCCTCGAAGGTATTTCTACATCAAACTGTCCGCGTCGTGCATATTCATATAGTTTTCTACCATTTACTTTAACAGCTGAATAAATTGGTGGGGTTTGCTCTATTTCACCGACCATAGTTTTTAAAATACCTTTTATCTCAGATATATCAATACCTTCTACTGTTCTTTCTTCAAGGATTTCTCCTGTTAAATCTTCTGTTGTTGTCTTTATTCCTAAACACACTTCTGCTCGATAACTTTTGCCTAAATCCATGGCATAATCACTTACCTTAGTTGCTCCACCTAAAAGAAGTAACAATACTCCATCGACCTCGGGATCAAGTGTTCCCGAATGACCAATTTTTTTCATTTTAAGTATCTTTCTTGCTTTAAAAACAACATCATGACTAGTCATACCTCGTTCTTTATATATTGGCAAAATCCCATCAAACATTATTTAGTTTCCTCTTTTCTTAAGCAATCAGGGCATAGTCCATATACTTCAAACTTATGTCCATCTATTCTATACCCTTTAAGCTCTTCTATTTCTAAATTACCACATACATTAACATGGATAATTTTTGCTTTTCCACACTTCAAACAAATATGATGATGGTGGTGATGATCAGTTTCCAAACACCCTATTTTGAAATATTTTTCTCCCTTAATCTCTGTTGTCTCTAAAATACCTAACTCTTCATAGGTACTTAGATTTCTATAGATTGTATCAAAACTTAATCCTGGATAAACTTTATTAAGTGTTTCTGATACATATCTAGCATTTATATATCTATCTTCAGTCACTAGTAGTTCTACCATCGATTTTCTTTTATCGGTATATTTATAACCTTTTTCTTTTAAAAGTTTCATTATTTTATCAACTTTTTCTTCTACTAATTTCATAAGCAGCCTCCTAGATTATTAGTTTTTAAAATCTACAAATTCCTCTTTTCTTAGCATAGCTATTTCATCTTTGTATGGAGCTATATCTTTTTTCTCACCATACCAAGGTGTTTCTAAAATTTTAGGTAAATCAGCAAATTCTTTAAGATGTACTATACGGTTAATCGCATCAAAGCCAATTCCACCATAACCAATATTTTCATGGCGATCTTTATGAGCACCTAGAGTATTTTTACTATCGTTAATATGTAAAACTTGAATTCTATCTAAACCAACTATTTTGTCAAATTCTGTTAATACTCCGTCTAAATCATTTACGATGTCATATCCACCTTCAAATACGTGACAAGTATCAAATGTAACAGTTAATTTCTCATTTAGATTTACACCATCTATAATTTTTGCTATTTCATCAAAAGTTCTACCACATTCACTACCTTTTCCTGCCATAACTTCAAGAGCTATATTAGGTTTCATATCTTTTGTTAGTACTTCATTTAAACCTTTAACTATACTAGCTATACCAACATCTGCTCCCGCTTTAACATGTGAACCTGGGTGAAGCACTATATTTTTTGCTCCAATTTTTTCTGTTCTTTCTATTTCTAAACGTAAGAAATCTACAGCTAGTTGATAAATCTCTGGTTTAATAGTGTTAGCTAAATTAATAATATATGGAGCATGAACTACTATATCACTTATATTGTTTTCAGCCATAAGCTTATGAGCCTCATCTATTCTCAATTCTTCGATTAGCTTTCTACGAGTATTTTGAGGTGCTCCAGTATAAATCATAAATGTATCACTATTATAGCTAGCCGCTTCTTTTACAGATCCTAGCATCATCTCTTTCCCTGACATTGATACATGAGAACCAATTTTTAAATTTTTCATTACTTACCTCTATTTGCTCTATTAGTTCGCTTAGCAAATTTTCTTCTTTCTTTTTGTTTAAGTTTATCCATTTTATATTTATATTTTTTCTTATATCCTGGTTTAACTTTTTTAGACACTCTAACTTTAGATTTTAATTTTTCAGTTAAGTTGTGATCAGCTACAACTTTCTTTCTACTTTGACGTTTATTTCTATCTTTTACTTCAATAAACTCTCCGTTACGAATATCTTTGTGATTAAATTCTATACCGCGACTTTCAAGTGCTTGTAGTTTTTCTTCATCTTTATTATTGTATATAGTAATACAGTCCCCACTTAACCCGGCACGACCAGTTCTTCCAGCACGGTGAACAAAGAAATCTAGATCATTAGGTATATTGAAGTTAATAACATGACTAACACCTTCAATATCAATACCTCGACTCATTAAATCACTAGCAACAACATAAGTAAAATCTAAATTATTAATTCTACGTTGCATTTGTTTTCTTTCACGTGGAGTTAAATCACCATGAAGCACTCCTACATTTAGTCCTTGAGAAATTAAATATCTACTAATCTCCTCAACTTCTGTTTTTTTGTTAGCAAATATAAGTGCTAAATATGGATTAATAACTGTAGTTATCTCATATAATTTTTCTAGTCTTGTAGAACTTTTTTCTGGAATTAATATATATTCTATTTTCCCAAATTTTGCATTGTCAATTTCTATATATTGTGCATTTTTTAAATATTTTTTTAAGAAATGACTCATTTGAGTAGGGATTGTTGCCGAGAATACTAAGAACTGACAATTCTCTGCAGCTCTTTTTGAAATCTTATCTACATCTTCCATAAATCCAAGATCAATCATCATATCACATTCATCAATTACTAAAGATTCTACTTCTTTTATTGATAAGGCACTAGCTCTATCTAATTCAAGAACACGTGTTGGTGTTCCAATGATTAAATGTGGTGCATTTGATACTCTTTCAATATCACGATTTAAGTCTTGTCCACCAATACATAGCGTTATTTTTATATCTTCTTCGCTAAATTCAGCTATTTGTAGAGCCATATCATAAAGTTGACGAGATAATTCTCTAGTCGGCGCTAATATAATGCTTTGAGTTTTCTTTTTACTTAAATCTAATTTACTAAATATTGGTAATAAGAAAGAATGACTTTTCCCACTTCCTGTCTGTGATTTAGCTACAATATTCTTACCTTTTAAAACAGGAGAAAATACTCTCTCTTGAATTTTTGTAGGATTAGAGAATCCTAAGTCTACTATTGCATTATTTACAAATTCATTAAATTTATATTGTTCAAATGACTTTGGTAACATTAATAATCTCCTTTAAATTATTTTTACACTTTTTTTAATAACTTTCTATTAAAAATTTCTATTATCTACAAATCAATGACATGGTCAAAAATTCTTATTTCATGTCATAATAAACCATTCTCTATTATACTATAAATACCGTTATTTATCTATTAAAATTATTCTTGTATATGCTGCATAAAATATTATAAATACTTAGATTATATATATATAATTAATTGAATATAAAAAAAGTCTTTGATTCTATATTCAATTTGAATCAAAGACTTTTTTTATTTATAAATTTAACAAAGAAATTAACGAGCTAATCTAGGTTTTTTAAGCCATGGATATGAATCTTTACCATTGCTTCCTCCTCTATCAAAATTATTACTATTTTTATTTATTGTAGAAGTTCTATTACCATTAAATAAGTTACCAATAGATTTAGCTCCATTTGAGATGAAATTTGCAACAGCACTAAATGGTTTACTTGCTAGATTAAATGCTTTTGCTACTTCCTGTAAAGGAGTGTTATTCATACGTTTAAAACCTTCAGCAAAATAATAAGCTTTTTCTCTTTCTGCTGGTTTCATTTTAGATGCATATTTGTTTACTCCTGCTATGAATTCATTATTAACTTGTCTATTAAAATATCCTTTTTTCTCATAGCCAATATCATGTTGTCTACATAATCTATCTAGTATATCTACTGGTTTTGGACCTTTTTTAGTATCCCCAAAAAATGGTCCGCAGTAACATCCATGCAATTCATTAATCTTACTACCATTTCTATGTTGGTATACATATTTTAAAATAGACCAAGTTGACAACTTACTGATTTCTTGTTTTGTTTTATATTTTTTAGTAGCCACTTTTGGTGATAAGTTAGGTTTCTTTTTGGGATTTACAACTTTTCCTTTAGTTGCTAAATTATTATTTTTATAATTCTTTTTATTATTCTTTTTAGAATTTACGACTGTACCTTTTTTATTTTGATTTCGTTTCGATACCAAATTAGTTTTACTTGGGTTTTTTTTGTTATTTTTAGTCACTTTATTTGTTTTACTATTATTTCCTTTTTTAGAAGTTAATGACTGATTTTTATGATTTGTTGCTTTACCTTTAATATTTGCCTTATTATTTAAAGCATTTGATTTTTTATTATTATTTTTAGCTGAATTATTTTTAGCTGTATTTAATTTATTATTTTTATTGTTAACAGCTGTCTTTGCATTTGTACCTCTACCTTTAGTTGCTACATTACTAGGTTTTGAATTTCTATTACCTTTTGTATTTTTTCCTTTTGAATTAGATTTATTGCTTACAACAGCACCATGTCCTTTTGTATTTGAACTTCTTCCTGTAGTTGCATTATGCCCTTTTGAACTTGAATTTTTTCCAGTAGTTGCGCTATGCCCTTTTGAACTTGAATTTTTTCCTGCTGTTGCACTATGTCCTTTTGAACTTGTACTTTTTCCTACTGTTGCACTATGTCCTTTTGAGTGTGAGTTTTTCCCTGAGTTTGAACTATGTACACTTGAATGTGAACTTCTTCCAGAGCTTGCACTGTGTCCGCTTGAATGTGAACTTCTTCCTGAACTTGCACTGTGTCCACTTGAATGTGAACTTCTTCCAGAGCTTGCACTATGTCCACTTGAGTGTGAGCTCCTTCCTGAGTTTGCACTATGTCCGCTTGAATGTGAGCTTCTTCCCGAACTTGCACTATGTCCACTTGAATGTGAACTTCTTCCAGAGCTTGCACTATGTCCGCTTGAGTGTGAACTTCTTCCAGAGCTTGCACTATGTCCGCTTGAGTGCGATCCACTTCTAGCAAATGCTTGATTATGATTTTCTGTAATAGCTGCTGCACCACATAATATTGTTGTTAATGCAAATATTGTCATTCCTTTTTTCATACCAGAAATCTCCTTTAAGATAAATTAAAAATTAACCAAGTTAGTTAACTTTATATTACACTATATCAAAACAATATTCTTTTTTCAAGTATAAATTTAAAGGATTTCCTTGTTATTAATAACAATATTTTTATTAAATATACTATTGATATCTACATAATATATTTATATTTTTTAAATAAATATATATTTTAATCTTTAATTTTATTCTATATTAATTCTAAAGCTATTTACTGACAAATATCATTTAATATTTTTTTATAACACTTATGTTTTAACTCAGACTTCTTAATTTACATAATAATAATTATCTAAACAACAAAATAAAAAAACTTTTAAAATTTTTATAATTTTTGATTAACTAACTTGAAAAAATATTAATATAAATTATATTTATGATGCAAAATTAATCAAGGCATAATCATATTCTTAATCTTTCAGCTTAGCAACATTGATTACCATATCAATCTCACTAGCACTATTTTCTATTGCTTCTTTAGCTTCGAATACTTTTGATGTAGTAGTCATAGCTCTTAACGGAAAACCTTCTACAGCAGCTACTTTAAAATCAGATCTTTCTAATAAAATTATTCTTATCCATTAGCCAAAAGCACCTTTATTATCATAAATTTTAAAAAGCTTTGTTTCTATTTTTACTTAGAATCAAAGCTTTTTAAATTAATAAATATTAAGTTTTAAACATAGAGTACACTTCTTTTATTATAGTTATAAAATAATACCTTATAAACTAACGAGCTCTTCTTGGTTGATTTTGTAATAGAAATGGATTATTCCCACTTCCTCTGTCTCCTGCTCGTTCTATATTTCTATGCGGAACAGTTCCAAATGAAATAATTCTATTTGAATTAAAAAGACTTCCTATCGCCTTAACTCCTTTCGAAATTAAATTTACAGTTCCCTTAACTCCATCAGAAATTAAATTATACGCCATTCTTACTGGAGCGCTAATAACACTAGCTACTTTAGCTATTTCTTGTAAAGGAGTTTTATTCATACGTTTAAAACCTTCAGCGTAATAATAGGCTTTTTCTCTTTCTGCTGGTTTCATTTTAGAAGCATTTTTATTAACAAATTCAATAAATCTATTGTTTGCGTCTCTGTTAAAATATCCCTTTTGATCATAATCCTCGTCATGTATTTTGCAGCCTAAATCTAATAAATCTACAGGAGGAGGACCATTTTTTATATCCCCATGCCCTGGGCCACAATAATGTCCATGCAATTGAGTAATACCTTTACCTTCTCTATTTTTAATTATATCCTTTATTAATTGGCTGTTAGATAATTTACTAATTTCTTCTTTAGTTTTATATTTTTTAGTATCAACAACAGTCTCATTATTAGCTGTTAGTTTTGGATCTACCGCTTTTTCTTTATTAACTAAATTAACTTTTTCCGCGTTTTTATCAGTATTTTTTTTAGTAGATACAGCTTTAGAATTTAATGTTTTTGATATAAAAGCTTTGTCATGTTCTGCAACTATAGTATCTAAATTTGAAATTGCTATATTTTTAGAATTAGTTTGCTTTGTTGTTTTTTTTGTGAAAGCTTTGTTATGCCCTGCAACTATAGCATCTAAATGTGAATTTATTAGATTTTTAGAGGTAGTTGGTTTTGTTGATTTTTTTATAAAAGCTTTGTCATGTTCTGCAACTATAGCATCTAAATGTGAAATTGCTATATTTTTAGAGTTAGTTGGCTTTGTTGTTTTTTTTGTGAAAGCTTTGTTATGCCCTGCAACTAAAGTATCTAAATGAGAATTTGCTATATTTTTAGAGTTAGTTGGCTCGTTAGATTTTTTATTATAAGCTTTATTATGATTAGCAACTAGAGAAGTGGCACTATTTTTAGAATTAGCTACGTTTTTTGTGTTAACATTTTTCCCCTTTGTAGCTGCATTAGTAGTTTTTAAATTTGAATTTCTTCCTACTACTGTAGTATGTCCTTCTGTTGCACTATGTCCTTTTGAGTGTGAGTTTTTCCCTGAGTTTGCACTGTGTGCACTTGAATGTGAGTTTTTCCCTGAGTTTGCACTATGTCCACTTGAATGTGAACTTCTTCCTGAGCTTACACTATGTCCACTTGAGTGTGAGCTTCTTCCTGAACTTGCACTATGGCCACTTGAGTGTGAACTTCTTCCTGAACTTGCACTATGGCCACTTGAATGTGAACTTCTTCCTGAGCTTGCACTATGTGCACTTGAATGTGAACTTCTTCCCGAGCTTGCACTATGTCCACTTGAGTGTGAGCTTCTTCCCGAGCTTGCACTGTGTCCGCTTGAATGTGAGCTTCTTCCCGAACTTGCACTATGGCCACTTGAGTGCGATCCACTTCTAGCAAAAGCTTGATTATGATTTTCTGTAATAGCTGCTGCACCACATAATATTGTCGTTAATGCAAATATTGTCATTCCTTTTTTCATACCAGAATCCTCCTTTAATCCGATTTTATAACTATATATTAGTTAACTTTATATTTCACTATATCAGAATACTTTTCTTTTTTCAAGTAAAATTTTAGGATACTTTCTTGCGATATTTAATAATGTTCTTACTATATCTACTATAAATATCTAGATAATATATTTCTATTTTTAAAATAAATATATATTTTAACTTTTTCACATTTTTATTTTGAATTTATATTATTATACTAATATTTGTAAACATATTATTTTTAATATTCTTTTATAACACTTATATTTTAAATCTTACTTTTTTATTAATAATTAAATAAGTTTCTAAATAATAATTTAAAAATAATTTCTGTTTTTATTTAAACAAAATAAAAAAGAGGTATAAAATTTATACCTCCATTTAATTTTTTATCTATTCCATTATTGCAATACCTGAGCTTGTACCTAATCTGTCAGCACCAAGTTCTATATATTTTTCAGCAGTCTCTTTATCTTTTACTCCACCACTTGCTTTTACTTTTGCATTATTACCAACAGTTTCTTTCATTAGCTTAACATCTTCAAACGTTGCACCACCTGTTCCAAAACCAGTTGAAGTTTTTACAAAATCAGCCTTTGCAGCTAAAGCTAATTCACAAGCTTTAACTTTTTCTTCATCAGTCAGATAACAAGTTTCAATAATTACTTTAAGAACATTTTCACCAATTACCTCTTTAATTTGACGAATTTCTTCTCTTACATAATCATATTCTTGATCTTTTAATTTAGCAACATTGATTACCATATCAATTTCACTAGCTCCATTTTCTATTGCTTCTTTAGCTTCGAATACTTTTGATGTAGTAGTCATAGCACCTAGCGGAAAACCAACTACAGCAGCTACTTTCACATCTGTTCCTTCTAAGTAATTTTTAGCATCATTTACATAACATCCATTAACACATACGCTATAAAAATTATATTCTCTTGCTTCTTCACATAATTTTCTAATATCTTCTTTATTAGCTGTTGCTTTTAATACAGTGTGATCAATATATTTATTTAATTCCATTTTATACCTCTATTCTATTATTTCTAAAATATTTTTAATGTTTTCTACTTTATTTTTACCAACTACAAACGCATCTAAAATCATATTTTTACTAGATTCTATATTTTTTGAATCATTATAATGTATTTCAGCTATTAAATCACCTACTTGCACTTTATCCCCTACTTTTTTCTTAAGTATCAAACCTACTGCATGATCCACTTCATCTTCTTTTGTAGCTCGACCTGCTCCTATAACCATAGCCGCTTTACCAATCTCTTCAGCCTTTATCTTTGTAATATAACCTTCCTCATTTGAATAAACTTCTAAAACTGATTTTGGTGTAGGTAATAGGCTATAATCATTTACAACTTCACCATTACCACCGCTTAATTCAATAAATTCTTTAAGTAGTTCTAAAGCTTTTCCATTAGCTATTACATTATCAATTATTTTACTAGCTTGTTCAAATGTTTCTACTTCACCTTTATGTTTTAAAGCAAGATAGACAATTTCATAAACTACTTCTTTTAAATCGTTCGACCAGTTCCCTTTTAAGGCCTCTATCCCTTCAATTATTTCGTTGGCATTTCCAATACTATAACCTAATGGTTCTTCCATATTAGTTAGTACTGCTATAGTTTTTCTACCTACGCTATTACCAATCTCAACCATCCTTCTAGATAATTCTCTAGCATCTTCGATAGTTTTCATAAAAGCACCGTCTCCAACCTTAACATCTAAAATAATAAGGTTTGATTGAATAGCTAGTTTTTTACTCATAATACTACTTGCTATTAAAGGAATACTATCTACTGTTGCAGTAACATCACGAAGTGCATATATCTTTTTATCTAATGGTACTATATTATCACTATATCCCATTAAACCTACACCTGTTTTGTTAGCAATCTCTACTAATTCTTCTTTTGTTACACTAAATCTGAAGTTCTCTATAGATTCAAACTTATCTATCGTTCCTCCTGTATGTCCTAAACCTTTCCCTGATAATTTAGTTGTTGCCATACCTACTGCTGATAAAATTGGTCCAAGAACAACGGTAACTTTATCTCCTACTCCTCCTGTTGAGTGTTTATCAACAAGATAATAATCTAAATTATCGAAGAAAATTGTATCTCCAGAATCTCTCATTTTCAAGGTGAAATACGTCAACTCTTCTTTAGTCATATTATTAAAATATACAGCCATTAAAAATGAACTCATTTGATAATCAGGAATTTCTCCTTTTAAGTATCCTTCTAAAAGAAAGTCTATTTCTTCCTTAGTCAACTCCTGATTTTTCTTCTTCTTTTCAATTATATCGACAGCCCTCATGCTATATTCTCCTTAAAATTATCATATTAATTACTTTTTTATTATAAATATACTTAGTTTAAAAATCTTTACAATAAAAGTTAGTAATTGTATATTTTTCATTTTCTATATATATATTATCGTTTATCTCAATAATTTGAAGATATTTTTTACTTTTTAATATCTTATATAATTCGCTTTCAGTTTTTTTGCTATATACTATTTTATCACGAATTGTATACATTTGATAGCCTAATATTATTAAAGTATAACTTTTATATTTAAATGAAGTTTTATATAAAATTAAAAATATTATTAATAAGAACGCTACTTTGTATATAAATATTATCTTTTCATTAATAATTAGAAAAGTCAATATTATCATTAAAACTAAATAAATATAATCTATACCTTTTGTTTTTACTACTTCTTCTTTTGAACATACAAAAATATTAGTTGGACGTGTATTGCTTAAAGCTATCAAAGAAAAAATAGAACTTAGTATTAATATAAGAACTAAAATTACATCCTCGTTATCTTGCCTTACTAAAGTATAACCTAGTAAAGCAAAATAAAGAGGTATAAATGAATAAATGCAATAACTTATATAGTTAAAAGTCTTTTTCATCTTATACCTCCTATTATTTATCTCTTACTTTTTGGTTTCGATAATATTTCTGAAAAAATTATATCATTAACAATTTTATCTTTATCTACTATTTTCGAGTTAGAGTATATTTCTTGTTCTCTATCTACTATTTTTCTAGTTGTCTGTCTTACATAATTTTGTTTTTTCGCCTGTGGTCTTTGATAAGTATGCACAGTTTCAGTAACTTGCTTTTGATTTTGCTTTTTAATCGGCCCTAACTTAACCTTTGGTGTTTTTTTAATAGTTTTAGCTGGATCTTTTTTCTGATTTTTCTTTTTCTTATTGTCTAATAAAAAAGATGCTACAGTTATTATTATAAATATTATGGCTGAAGTACTCATTATTTTCTACCACCATATTTTTTATTTAAATATTCTTTAGCAATTAAACCTCTCACTAAATTTTCTTTTGAGAAAACTAAAGTTGGAGTATCTCCTGCTGCACTATTATTTATATTTTGAAAATTACGTTGTTGTCTAAACTTACTAGTACCTCTATTATAATGTTTATTATAATATTCTTGGTATGTATTTAAAGTAGATTGATTATTTTGTTCAGAAACAGTTTGAACTGATGTTCTAACCGTAGAACTTGCTGTAGAAGAAGTTCCATTAGAATAATTAGATTCATTTTTATTTCTTCTAATTTTTTCAACTGCCTTCAAAGCATTTTCTCGGGCTTCATCTAGTTGCATCTGTTTATTATTATCTAGATTTCTTCTATATTTTTTGCTATCAGAAGAAAATACTGCTATGAAGATAACAAAAATTATGATAAATATTATTGGTGCTGCGAAAATAAGAAATGACATTTCACATCCTCCTTTTATCTAATTATTTGTTTTCTCCTGCTTCTGGTTGAGACATACGTTTAATTGAATCTCTCATTCCTGTATCTGCTTCTAAGTTTTTATAGTTCATATAATCCATAACACCAAGATTTCCGTCTTGGAATGCTTTTGCCATAGCAAGTGGTAATTCAGCCTCTGCTTCTACTACTTTAGCACGCATTTCTTGGATTCTTGCTTTCATCTCTTGTTCAGCAGCTACAGCCATTGCACGACGTTGCTCTGCTTTAGCTTGAGCGATATTTTTATCGGCAATTGCTTGTTCAGTTTGTAGATTTGCACCAATGTTTTGGCCGATGTCTACATCAAGAATATCAATCGATAGAATTTCAAATGCAGTACCTGCATCTAATCCTTTATCTAAAATTGTTTTAGAAATTCTATCTGGGTTTTCTAATACTACTGTATGTGATTCAGAAGAACCAATTGTAGAAACAATCCCTTCACCTACACGGGCGATAACTGTCTCTTCTCCAGCTCCCCCTACTAAACGTTCAATATTAGCACGAACTGTGATTCTTGCTTTAGCTTTAACTTCGATACCGTTGATTGCAACCCCAGCAATGTATGGAGTTTCAATAACTTTTGGATTTACACTCATTTGAACCGCTTGAAGAACATCACGACCAGCTAAGTCGATAGCCGCACAACGTTCAAAAGTTAAACTTACTATATTAGCACGATGAGCTGCAATAAGAGCGTTAATAACTCTGTCTACGTTCCCTCCTGCTAAATAGTGACTTTCTAATTGGTTGATACTTACATCTAATCCAGCTTTATGAGCTTTAATCATTGGATTAATAACTCTACTTGGAATAACACGTCTTAAACGCATACCCACTAATGTAAAAATACTAACTTTTACACCAGCAGCAATAGCACTAATCCATAATCCAAGTGGGAAGAATGTAAAGAATACTGAAATAAGTATTAATACTACAACCAATGTAATACCTGAGAATACTAATTCTGGCATATCATTTCCTCCTTAATTATATTTTTCTAACTACTATACGCATACCTTCTACACGTACAACCTCAATTTTATTACCTTTTTCTATAAAATCTCCATCAGTAACTACATCAAACTTTTCTTCGTTTAATACAGCTACACCGGCTGGTCTAAGGTCAGTATAAGACATCATAATACTGCCTACCAGATCACTTCTACTTTCACTAGCAACATAGCCATCTTCAGTAGAAATTGCATCATTTAAAACTAATTGATTTAAAAAGTTTAATTTTTTATTTAGCACTTTTCTATTGAATAAAAATAAAGCCACTGAAAGCATAAATGAAATTATAATTATAAATGCAATATTATATGTTGATTCATTTACATATATGATTGCATAGACTAAGGTAATCACCCCTACAGTTCCTACTATACCTCCAGGTATAAACATCTCTAGTGCTATAAGAGATACTCCACCAACAAATAGCAAGAATACAAAAATACTTATCCCTGTTTTGTAAGAATGTAAGGCAATATATATCGCTAAACTGATTATTGACGTTATTCCAAAGAAACCAAATTTCTTAAAAAATAACTGTTGACAAAATGCCAGCGACAATATTAATAAAAGAATCCAATCGAGATATAAATATAAATCAGTCATTTTATCACCTCATTTTTGCATATTCTTTTTCTAAATAAGTTAGCAATTCATCTCTTGTAAAAATATTCCCATGACCTGGGATAGCATACTCAAAATCAATTTGCGTTATCTTATCGATATAATCACGAAGCTTAACTTTATCGTAGCTCATAGGTTTAGTATAATAATTTTTAGCATGGCTATCTCCTAAAAATAATACTTTCTCCTCAGCTATATAAATTAAAAATGCATCATCAGAATGTGAATTATCACTAGCTATGCAATTCAACTTTATCCCACCTAAATTCAAAGTAATATCACCTACTTTAGGCATATCAGGAATTCTTATTTTGATATCATGATTTTCATAAACCTTTTTTAGTACATCCGCACTATATTTAATTTCAGAACCTTCTTCAACTCTTTTGTATAAACTTTCATCATCCCATTTTAAATTAGAAAATTCAACAAGGGCATCTCTTGCTCGTTGCGTTGATATAATCGGAATATCCAAATATCCTGCTCCAAAACTGTGATCCCAGTGATGATGAGTAAGTATTATATAGCTAGGTAATGGTAATTCATTTTCTTTTAATTCATCAAGAAATTGTTTAACTTGTTCAGGTCCATTTCCTGCATCAAGCATAACAGAAAAATATTTACCTTTTACATAACCTATTGCAGGTTCTAGATACATATAACGCTGTTTTGTATAATATAGATTTTCTGAAAATTTAATTAGCATTTATTTTACTTCCTTTTGATTATAGGTATATTATAGCATAATTAATAATTATTTACAAACTAGCTTTCTTTATAAAAAACAGCTGTAAAAGAGTGTTTGTAGACTCTATTACAGCTGTTTTTATTATAATATGTATTACTTAAAATAGTGCCATTGCTACTTGATAAATATAGTAACCTAAAAGTCCTATTCCTACTAATACAAATATAAAATAGATTAACCAAGTTACTAAATATAAAGTATACCCTAATGCTTTAACAATATTAGTAACACTTAACCACAAGTGTCTACCTATCGCTACAAGTATAGTAGGTACTCCACCTTTATAGACTTCATCTTGATTATCTAAATCCCCAAATTTAAATATTGACATTAATTTCATCATAATTATCTCCTCCCAAAATAATTATTCTTTTTTCATCTTCATTATACTATATATATATATATATATATATGCAAGCAATTACAATATACTTTTTTAATGCCAATTATAAAAAAAATACTAGAGTATTACTACTCTAGCATCGATATGGAGATGGCGGGATTTGAACCCGCGTCCAGAAATACCTCCCCTTAGCTTCTACATGTTTAGTTTACCTATTAAATTTAATTTTTCACTTAAGCCGATAAACAGGCAATGAAAAACGAGTTTGATTAATCTCTTATTTTTCTCTACAAACGGAAGAGAAAAATCGTAGACTGCTAATTAATGAACCGATTAGCTTTGTCACAGTCAAACAAAGTAATCAGCCTTTAGCTTATTAAGCTGCTAAAGCGTAATTTGTATTTTCGCCAGTTATATTTAACTGATGTGTTGTTAAAGGAGCCAACCCTCCTACATGCCACTAAGAAGACTAGTATCCCTGTCGAATCCTAAACATCCCCTTAATTTATTATTTATTTAGTTTATCATATTTTCATCATTATGTAAAATTTTACAATTAATTCTAAAAGTTGTTCTTATACTAAAAATTTAGTGTTTTATACCTTTTACTTGAAGATGTTATCTTAATTCCCAAGTATAGCATAAATATGTTATAATCTATGTACTGAATAAATTTTACGGTGGAGGTTATATGGAAACTCTTATTAATAGACTACGTCCTAAAAAAATAGATGATATTATAGGTCAACATCATCTTATAGGAGAAAATAAAGTATTAACGAAAATAGTTACAAGCAAAAAAATGTTTTCTTTTATTTTATACGGACCTCCTGGTACTGGAAAAACATCAATTGCAAATGCACTTGCGAATGAACTAGATTATAAGTTTAAAATATTAAATGCAGTAAATTGTACTAAAAAAGATCTTACTACTGTAATCGAGGAGTCTAAAAGATTCAAAAAAGTTATTTTATTACTAGATGAATTTCATAGACTTACGAAACCTATGCAAGATATTCTACTACCTGAAATAGAATACGATAATATATATGTTATAGGGTGTACAACGAATAATCCCTATCATACTGTTAATCCTGCAATTAGATCAAGATTAATAATATTTGAATTAAAACAAGTATCAGAAAATGATATTTATGAATATCTTAAAAAAATATCAAAAAATAATGAAATATTCCCTAAAAATCTAACTATCGATGATGATGCACTTAAAACTATAGCATTAAATTCATCTGGAGACCTAAGATTTTCACTTAATACATTTGAAATTTTATACAATCTTTCTAATGAAGGTGAACATATAACTAAAGAAAAACTTTTAAGCCTATCTTTAGGAAACTTTAAAAACTATGATAAAGATGGCGATGCTTTTTACGATATCATTAGTGCTTTTCAAAAATCAATTAGAGGAAGTGATGTTGATGCATCCCTTTATTACTTGGCTCTTCTTATTGATAGCGGTGATTTAGATACTATATATCGTCGTATGAGTGTAATTGCTTATGAAGATATTGGACTAGCTAATCCTAATATTGGTCCTTTTGTACATGCAGCTATAGAATCTGCAAAAATGCTCGGACTACCTGAAGCACGTATACCATTAGCTAATGCAGTAATACAGTTAGCTCTTTCAGTAAAATCTAATACTGCAATCACGGCTATAGATTCTGCACTTAGTGAAATAAAAACAAATCCTAAATTTGTTATCCCTGATCACCTTCGTGATAGTCATTACTACGGAGCTGATAAGCTTAATAGAGGTGTTGGGTATAAGTACCCTCACAGTCACCCAAGTGGTTATATAAAACAACAATATTTACCTGATAATCTAGTGGGAAGAGCATTCTATACTCCAAAAACAAATAATAAAAACGAACAAAACCTTGCTCAATATAAAAAATTTGTAGACAATTCTAAATAACAAAAAAAGTTAGTTACAAAAGCGTAACTAACTTTTTTATTATTCTCCTAGAATTTTAACTTCACATTCAAGCTCGACACCTGAGTTTTCTAGTACTCTTTCTTGAACTTTTTTAATTAGATTTTTATAATCTTCACAAGTTGCATTGTTAACATTAACCATAAAACCAGCATGTTTTTTAGAAACTTGTGCTCCACCTACTGTTAAACCTTGTAATCCAGCATCTTGAATTAATTTGCCAGCAAAGTAACCTTCTGGTCTTTTGAACACTGAACCACATGAAGGATACTCTAAAGGTTGTTTATCTGAACGTTGTTTATTTAAGTCTTCTACTTTAGCAACTATTTCTTCTTTATTACCTTTATCCATTTCAAAATAAACTTTTGAGATAATTTCTTTTGTTTCTTGTATTACTGAATGACGGTATGAAAATTGCATTTCCTCATTTGTATATGTTTTCTTTTCACCACTTCTAGTAAATACTTCTACTTTTTGAACAACATCTTTCATTTCTCCACCATAGGCACCAGCATTCATAAATATTGCTCCACCTACACTTCCAGGTATACCACATGAAAATTCAAGATTTGTTAAACTATTTTCTATACAAAAATCAGCTAATTCTTCTAAAGTTGTTCCTGCATAACAAGTTAGTACATTATCTTCAGATAAAGTAATATCGTTTAATTCACTTGTAATTACTACAATTCCTCTAATACCAGCATCTGAAATTAAAACGTTAGAACCATTACCTAGTATAGTTAAATCTATATTATTATCATTACTGTACTTGATAATGTTTTGGAAATCTTCTTCTGATTTTACTCTTACTAGTATATCAGCATTTCCTCCTGTTTTTGTATAACTATATTGTTTTAGAGCTTCATTCTCTAAAACATCACTATTTTTTAAAATATTTTTTATAGCTTCTACTTTAGACATCTTCCTCAATCCTCTTTATCATTTTGTTTATAAATTCTAATTTATTAAGTGAATACTCCTTGTAAGAACTATCACAGTTTTCACTTTTAAATTTATTGTATTCTTTTATTAAATTTTCGTTATTAAATACTTCCTTGAATTTCAAGAAATCTTGATGAATATCAGTCCCTCTTTGAACAATATACAATACCACATCATAACTCATTGAAAAATAATCTGTTAATCTTGCATACTTGATTATACCTTTTGTTCCATTATGAGCAATTCTATGATAATTAATATTATTAAGTCTTTTTTCATCAAATGTTGTTATTTCATGTAAGTTCTCTACAACGACAAGAATATCTAATATTTTTTCTCCATATAATCCTTCTTTACTTGTAGCACCAATATGGGTAAATTCACAATTAGGCATTTTAGGAATTTCTTGTATTTTCTTTATTTCATTCTCAAAAGTATTAACATACTCATTTATATTAATAATCTTTTCAATTTTAATTGTTCTCTTATTCATTTAAAAAATCCAATCATTAAATTAAATATCTTTTATATTATAGACGTTATTCGTTATAAAGTAAAGTATTTATAGTATTCTATTTATTCACAACATTCTTTATGACAAAAACAATCTATAGTATGATCATTTATCATACCAATTGCTTGCATGTAGCTATAAATAATTGTACTGCCTACAAAGGTAAATCCTCGCTTTTTCATATCTTTACTAATAGCATCTAACAATTCGGTTTTGCTTGGGACATCTGAAGAAGTTTTATGATTTAAATTTATAGTTTTATAGTTTGTAAAATTCCATATATATTTATCGAACGATCCAAATTCTTCTTGTATTTTTATAAAAGCTTTAGCATTCTTTCTTACACCATATATTTTTAATTTATTTCTTATAATACCTTTATCACTACGTAATGATTCTAAGTATTCATCACTATAATTAGCACAAATATTATAATCAAAATTATCAAAGGCTCTTTTAAAGTTCTCTCTTTTCTTTAAAATTAATGACCAGCTTAATCCTGCTTGCATTCCTTCTAAAATTAGGTACTCAAACAATTCTCGTTCATCATGAGTTTTTCTTCCCCACTCTGTATCGTGATATGCTATATCTAATTCACCTTTTGCCCATGAACATCTCACTTTATTCATCAACTTCCTCCATATTTTCATTTACAATAGCGATCATATCACGTATTCTTCTAATACTATATTTTTCTTTTTTATCTATTTCTAAGTAGAATCCATCTTTAGCAACTATTCTAACATCTTTATGTGGTGTTAATGCTGCGAATAATTCTTTACCTTTCAACCTTGAAAGTATAGTTTTATCGAAACTAACAACTACCTTATTGGCCAGCTCTTTAACACTTTCTACTTGTGTATTTTTGGCCATAACTTTTAAATAACAAATATCTACTAAATTATTAACTTCTTGTCCAAAATCAGAAAATCTATCAATTAAATCTTCTACAATAATATCTATTTCCTCATCCGTTGTAGCATTATTGAATCTCTTATAAAAGTCAATTTTATCCGCATCACTGCTGATATAGTCTTTTGGAATAAATGCATCAACATTTAACTTAATTTCTAAAGTTTCTTCTTCTACTTCAAAAACATCTTTAGTTAGTTTTGGAGCTACTTCTTTAATAATATTTTCGTAGTATGATATATCTTGAGTTTTGTCTTTTTCTAGTATAGGTTCTAAAACACCTTTTTTAGCTTGTATTTCTTGTTCCAACATTTGTGAGTACAGAGTGTATCCAACTGAATCAATAAACCCATGCTGTCTACCTCCTAATACATCACCAGCTCCACGAATTGACAAATCTTGCATTGCAATTTTAAATCCACTTCCTAATGTAGTGAAGTTTTTTATCGCAGATAATCTTTTTTCCGAGTTTTCTGTTAACGACTTGAATGGTTTATACATTAAATATGCATATGCTTCTCGACTACTACGACCTACACGACCTCTTAGTTGATAAAGCTGACTAAGCCCGAATTTATCCGCATCTTCAACAATAAGTGTATTAACATTAGATATATCTATTCCTGTTTCTATAATTGTTGTTGTAATCAACATATCGTATTTTCTATCAATAACATCCGTCATAATATTTTCTAATTCACGTTGTGTCATTCTTCCATGAGCATAAGCTATATTTACATCTGGTAAAAGTTTTTTTAGTTCTAAATATTTTTCATCTATACTTTCTACCTTATTGTATACATAAAATACTTGACCTCCACGAGCTACTTCATTCATTACCGCTTCTTTAATTACCATATTATTTTGTGAAGTCACAAATGTTTGAATAGGCTGACGCTCTTTAGGTGGTGTTTCAATTACTGATAAATCTCTAATTCCTATTAAACTCATATGCAACGTTCTAGGAATTGGTGTTGCACTTAGTGTTAAGACATCTACTGTATTTTTTAGATGTTTAATTTTTTCCTTATGTTTAACACCAAAACGCTGTTCCTCATCAATTATTAGTAAACCTAAATCATTGTACACAAACTTATCATTTAGTAGTTTATGTGTCCCAATCATAATATCGATTTTACCTTCTTTAAGACGTTTACATATATTGGTAATATCCTTAGCTGTATTGAACCTACTAACTACTTCTATGTTAATAGGGAAATTTTCAAAACGACTAACAAAATTATCATAGTGTTGTTCAGCTAAAAGAGTAGTTGGCACAAGTACGGCTACTTGCTTACCATCCATAACTGCTTTAAAGGCAACACGCATAGCCACTTCTGTTTTACCAAAACCTACATCTCCACACAATAAACGATCCATCGGACGCTCTTTTTCCATATCTCGTTTAATCTCTTCTGTAGCTTTCAATTGATCATCTGTTGGAACAAATGGAAAGTCCGCTTCAAATTCATACTGCATACTTCCATCTTGGCTATATGCATACCCTGAACTAAGTTCTCTTTTTATATATAACTTAATTAAATCTTCTGAAATATCTTCAATTTCTCGGCGAACTTTATTTTTAACCTGTTGCCATTTTTTAGTACCAAGCTTATTTAAAGCAGGTTTTCTGTTATCTGTAGAAGCAGTGTATTTTTGAATATAGTTCATATTATTTATATCAACATAAATAATATCTCCACCGTCATAAACTATTTTTAAAAAGTCTTTATATACTCCTCCTACTTCTACATTTTCAATTCCTTCGTATAAACCAATACCATGACTAACGTGAACAATATAGTCACCTACATTTAATTCTTGATAATTTCTAATTTTTTCAGAGTTAGTATATTTAAAATTTAAACGACGTTTTTTTCGCTCTTCTTTTGTAAATAGTTCTCTAGGTGTTAATAAAAATATTTTATTTTTCTTATCTTCAAATCCTTTTAAACGGAATTTATTGATATCAATAAATATTTTCCCTTCTTTAATACCATAGTAAATATCATCATAAAAATAATTATCAAACAGTATTTTCTCTACATAATCTTTTTGTTTTTGAGTATTCAGAGAAATAAGCACCTTATAATTTTCATTTAATTTTTCTCTTATTTCTTTTGCTAAAAATTCTTCACTAGAATAATATGCTAAATCTCTAATATCTAAATTATAGTTTTTTTCTATTATTTTTTCATTTAATTTTAACGTTGATAAATAGTACTTAACGGTATTTATATTTTGAAGTTTTTCAAAAGCGTGACTATCAATTACTTCTTGGAATATATAATTTCTATTAATCTCCTGCAAATTAGTTAAGAAATATTCTCGAAGCCCTTCTATTTTCTCCAATATTTTATGGTAATTATCAAAGAAAATAATTGTATTCTCATCAAGATAATCAATTATACTAAATGGTGATTTATATATTAAATTAGAAAAACTCTCTAGACTACTAAAGTCACCTGTAGCATGATATAATTCAATCTTTTCCTTTAAATACTGATTAATATCTTGATAATTTTCTAATTCCTTGAGTTTTTCATCATTAAGTTTTTCTTGTAATTTTTCTACAACTACATCTTTTTCCTCATTAGTTAAGAAAAAGTCACTTGTAGGATATATTTCTATCTTATCTACTTTTTTTAATGACTTCTGAGTACTTTCATCAAATAGTCTTATACTGTCAAGCTCATCATCAAAAAAGTCTAATCTAACTGGTTTTTCACTTAACGGGCTGAAAATATCAACAATACTTCCTCGTTTAGAAAACTCACCTACTACATCAACACTCTCAACCTTTTTATATCCCATATTTACAAGTTTCTTTTGTAAGTCATTAAAACTAATTTCCGTATCTAAATTAATCTCAAAACTATTATCTTTAAAGTCTTTAGGATTTTTTACAGTTCTATAAATAGCTTCAATTGGAATAATTATAATACTAGGTGTTTTAGATACAATATTTTCTAAAACTTTTATTGAGTTTTGCATTAAATCATTACTTTTTGTAGTATATCGTTTTAATATATCTATTTCAGGATATATATATGTCTCTTCTTCAAATTCGCATATAATAGAAAATAATTCTTCTGCTTCTGCCTTGTTTTGTGTAAATACTGTAGTGATTTTATTATTTTTCTTAAATTCATTATAGATTTCTAAAGCACGTGTAGTAATATTTTGCCCAAAAACTCCTATATTTTTTAATTTTTTATCAAAATTTAAATCAACTATATTTAATAGAGTTTCTTTTAACATGATACCTCCTCTTTCCAACGACAAATAGCAGGAATAAACCTCTACTAGATAGTATTAGTTTATTCGCTGCATTGTCCATATTAATTATATTTATTCATTAATTCCACGAAGTTCATTTTTGAAAAGTCTTCGATACAATTAATACTCTTTGAATATATTTTTTCGATTTCAGCCATTTCATCTTTCGAAAAGCGACCAAGTACATAGTCAACTACTTTCATCGGTGGAGTTGGTCTATCTATTCCAATTTTTAAACGATTGAACTTCTCTGTTCCAAGATGACTAATAATACTCTTAATACCATTATGTCCTCCACTACTTCCTTTTGCTTTTAACTTGAAGTTTGCAGTTTTTGTATCTAAATCATCATATATTACTAAAATATCGTCAATATCTATCTCAAAATAATCGTAAAACTTTCTTAATGCTTCACCAGATAGGTTCATATATGTAGTTGGTTTAACTAATATATATTTTTCCCCATTATAGTGTGTCATAGCATACTCAGCATTAAACTTATTTTTATCAAAACTTACACCCCATGATTTTGCTAATTCATCAAGAATCATAAAACCTATGTTATGTCTAGTATTCTCATATTGCTTACCGGGATTACCTAACCCTACTATTAGTTTCATTTAATTCCTCTTTTCCTTTACTATCGAATATAAACAGAAGGCAACGACCTCGCTGCCTTCTTATATAATATATTAATTTTAAGTATTACTCAAATAGAACACTTACTGGCTCATTGTGGTGAATTCTATAGATAGCTTTAGCTATTAGATCTCCTACACATAATGGAACCATTTTATCTAATTTTTTCTCCTCTGGGATATGAATAGTATTAGCGTAAACTAATTCTTTAATTGGAGATTCTTCAATTCTTTCTAATGCTTGTCCACTTAATACAGCATGTGAGCAACTAGCGTAAACTTCTTTCGCTCCTCTTTCTTTAAGAGCTTTTGCTCCAAGAGTTATTGTTCCTGCTGTGTCGATTATGTCGTCGATAAGAATACAAGTTTTCCCTTCAATGTTACCAACAATATTCATTACTTCGGCTACATTTGGTTTTGGTCTTCTCTTATCGATAATAGCGATTGGCGTATTTAACGCATCTGCTAATTTTCTCGCACGTGTAACACCACCATGGTCTGGTGAAACAACTACTACATCTTCCATATCAGGAATTTTGTTTTTAAAGTAGTTCGCAATAATAGGTGCTGCCATTAAATGATCTACTGGTATATCAAAGAATCCTTGAATTTGAAGTGCGTGAAGATCAAGTGCAATTATTCTATCTGCACCTGCAACTTGTAATAAGTTAGCAATTAGTTTAGCAGTAATTGGCTCACGGCTTCTTGCTTTTCTATCTTGACGAGCATATCCATAGTAAGGGATAACTACGTTAATTGTATCTACAGATGCACGTCTTAATGCATCAATCATAATTAATAAAGTCATTAAATTGTCATTAACTGGATCACTAGTTGATTGAATTACGAAAACTTCGCATCCACGAACACTTTCCTCTATATTGATAGAAACTTCGCCATCACTGAACTTTTTAACGCTACATTTGCTAAGTTCTACACCTAATGATTTTGCTACTTCTTTAGCTAACGGGATATTAGCATTTAATGAAAACAGCTTTAATGGTTTATCTACAAGCATATTAAATTTTCTCCTTAAAATTTGGTTCGATAGTAATACATGTGTATTCCGTTAATAATTATAGCATAAAACGTTGTAAATATCTACTATGTACACTAAAGTGTCAATAAATATGTAAAAATTTTTTTCTTATTTTTTATATAACTTCACTATATTATAAATTTATCTTTTATTTTGTTTTAATATTATATCTATGATATTATATACAAAATGAGAATTATTAAATCAAACTTTACTTTTTCTCTAAATTATAATTTAAGGAGTGGGTTTTATGGATAAAATTTTTGAACTTATTAAAAAAGAAAAGCATAGACAAGACACAAATATAGAACTTATCGCCAGTGAAAACTTCGTTTCAGAAGATATATTAAAAGCTTCTGGAAGTATTTTAACAAATAAATACGCTGAAGGGTATCCTGGAAAAAGATATTATGATGGTTGTGAAGTAGTTGATGAAATAGAAAGTATTGCTATCGATAGATTAAAAGAACTATTTGATGCAAAATTTGTTAACGTCCAAGCACACTCTGGTTCTAGTGCAAATATTGCTGTGTATATGGCTTTACTTACGCCTGGTGATACTGTATTAGGTATGAGTATGGATGCCGGCGGACACTTGACACATGGAAGTAAAGTTAACTTCTCTGGAAAGCTTTTTAACGCTGTTTCATACGGTGTAACAAAAGATACGCACACTATAGACTACAATGAAGTTTTACGACTTGCTAGAGAATATAAACCTAAAATGATTATAGCTGGAGCTAGTGCTTATTCTAGAATCATTGATTTTGCTAAATTTAGAGAAATTGCAGATGAAGTTGATGCATATCTAATGGTTGATATGGCGCATATTGCTGGATTAGTTGCTGCAGGATATCATCCGAATCCCCTACCTTATGCTGATGTGGTGACATCAACAACTCATAAAACTCTAAGAGGTCCGCGTGGAGGTATTATCCTAACTAACAATGAGATAATCGCTACTAAAATCAATAAAATGATTTTCCCCGGTGCTCAAGGTGGCCCACTAGAACATATTGTAGCTGCAAAAGCTATTTGTTTTGGTGAAGCTCTAAAACCTGAATTTAAAATTTACCAAGAACAAGTATTAAAAAATATGCAAGCTATGGTAAAAACATTTAAAGAAAATAATATTCCTGTAATAAGTAATGGAACGGATAATCACCTATGCCTTATTGATACTTATACTACATATAATGTTACTGGACATGATGCCAGTAACATACTAAGTAAAGCGCAAATTACATGTAATAAAAACGGAATTCCTTTTGACACTTTACCTCCAATGAAAACTAGTGGTCTTCGACTTGGTGCTGCTGCCATGACTACTAAAGGATATATTGAAGAAGATTTTGTAGAAATTACAAATATTATTTGCGATTTATTAAAACAAGGTGAAGAATACTTGCCTACTGCAAAATCACGTGTTAATACATTAGTTTCTAAAAATAGAAAAGAGTTTAGATAATATTTTTTTAAAAAGCAATAAAGTTAATTTTGTTTTCTTTATTGCTTTTTCGCTATTACAGAAAATCTCTAAAAATTTAATTTACTTTTCCGCTTATCGTCACAGTGTAATAGTTCGATAGAAATATTTTCTTCTTCTTTTATATTTCAATTAAATATAGTATAATATGAATAAATAATTTAATTTAAAGAATTGAGGTATATCAATGACTGAGAAAAAAATGAATGTAGAAAGCTTTAACTTAGATCATACAAAAGTTGTTGCACCATATATTAGATTAGTTGGTGTATATTCAGGAGAAAATGGGGATGAAATTTATAAATACGATATTAGATTTTGTCAACCTAATAAAGAGCACTTAGAAATGCCTAGTCTTCACTCGCTTGAACACCTAATTGCTGAACTTATTAGAAATCATCTTGATAATGTTCTTGACTTCGGTCCAATGGGATGTCAAACAGGATTTTATTTATCTGTAATTAATAATGATAGTTATGAAAGTGTTGAAGAAGCTCTTGCAAAAACTCTAGAAGATGTTCTAGTTGCAACAGAAGTTCCAGCATGTAATGAAGTTCAATGTGGATGGGCAGCCTCTCACTCGTTAGAAGGAGCGAAAAAAGAAGCGAAAAAATTCCTTGACAAACGCAGTGAATGGAAGAATGTATTTAGTAAATAATATAAAAATAACACCTAGTTCATATATACTAGGTGTTATTTTTAACTTTATAAACTTCTCCGTAATATCAGAGGTTTTATTTTCATATTTACATATATTATTTCTTTTTTTGAAAATCGAAATTTTATAATTTCTTTATGTAAGGTACTTTCTTAATTTCCTTACAATACAACCTCTTCAATAGTTATATTTCCTTCATAATACTTACTATATCTTATAGTAAATCTCCATATCCTCTTCTAATTAATATTGTTGCTAGAACATCTGATAATTTATTACTATCACTAACTTTTGTTTCAGCTAATTCAGATCTTTTAACACGTTTTCTATATCTTTTTTTTCTTCTTTCTTCAGCTTGTTTTGCTTTTTCATCTTGAGTATTTGTTTGTTCAGTTTTTTTATCTTCCACAGGCTTTGTAGTTCCTTCGTGTGAATTTTGTTGATCTTGCTTGTTTCCTTCTACTGGTTTAGTTGCTTCTTCTTTTACAGTAGAGTTTGTTTCGTTATTATCAGTTGGAACAGTAGTTACTGTATCTCCTAAGACCAATCTACTATCAATTAAATTAATTCCAAGATTAGCTAATTTATTAGTAATTTCATTTACTGTATTTTGGAATGCTAATTTATTTTCTAACAAGCTATTTGCTTCATTTAGAACTTTTAAGATTTCTTCTTTATTTTGTGTATAAGATTTAACTGAAGCTTCATTTTTTCCATTTAAATCTACTGATGCATTAACTAATTTTGTTGCTGCATTTACTACAGATGTTAACTGTAATTTATTTGCTTCATTTACTAAAATAGGTACAGTTATATTATTTGTAGTATTATCATCTAAATATAAAACTTTAACTACCGCTTGTTTTGAACCTAACCCAGATAGTAAATCATCTTTAGATACAATTGATAATTTAACATTAACTGGAAGTTTTGAAGTATCAACACGTCTTAAAATTTCGCTATCAGTGACACTATTTCCAAACATTACTGATAGTGGTTTATTATCAACCAATGTAGGTAAGAATGTAGCACTTAGAGTACCCTTCTCTGCTGATACTAGTTTTAATTTTTTCTGTAATGGATCAATATAACCAACTCCACTCATTCCTTGACGTTTCCCAAAGTTAAAGTCTTTGTGATTATCCATTCGTTTCTCAAAGTAAGAACTATTTGCGTGTGCTCCAAAGCTATTTCCAATATTTATATTATGCTTAGTTTGTAAAAATTTAGGAACTACATTATCGTTATTAGTTACGTAGTTTGTTATTTCATGATTTAATGTCATTTTATCAGTTAAATCACTAGCTTTCCCCATCTTACCTCCACCGAAGAAATTAAATAATCCAGTGTAGATTCTTGGAGCATTAAACGTATAGCTTCCTCTATAGGCTTCAAAATTCTTTTGTCTTGCTTCAGCAGTTGCACGTAAAGTCAGATATCCACCTAGTGAATGTCCAGTAATATATAGATTAGTTATACTTTTATCGTTTCTTAATGAATTTAATAAGTCTAATGTTGCTATACTTTCGTTTGATTCATTTCCTAATACTAATGCAGCATCAGCTTTTAAGTCACCTGCTTGTGTTACGTTAGTTCCCGCTATAGCTAAAACTTGAATTTTTTCTCCATTTAAAAATGGAAGATTATTTTTTGTTTCGAATAATGCAGCATCTAATCCATTGTCTTGGTGATATGTTTTCTTAAGAGACCAGAATGGGGCTAATTCATTATTCATCATTTTATGTAGATTAGATTTTAATGCTCCTTCAGGAAGATCTTTTGTTAATATATTTTCTATATTATTATCATTTTCATAAACTAAACTCATAAACATTGCCATATCACGAGCTGATACATTCCAAAGTAGTTTATCTTTATCTTCATTATCTGCAATACCATCTCCATCAGTATCAGCAAGTTTTGGGTGTACATTATATCCTAAATATGTTTTACCATCTTTTTTATAAATATATAATTCATCTTTATTTAAAATACCATCTCCATCATCGTCTGCATCTGGATTTAAAACAGCATTTTTATAAAGTAAATTATCATACTTTCCACCTTCTAAACCAATATATCCTTTAGAGATTGCTTCTGCATATTCGGGCGTTAATTTAGAAATAATTTGAACACCTTTTTCAACATTCTCAGCTTCTACTTCTACCTTATTTGTAGCTTGTTTAGCATTCTCTTCTTCATTTTTCTTAATGATATTAGTTAATAAGTCTTTAATATTACTACTATCTGTAGTACGTTTATCTAATACATTTAGTCCAGATGCTGTTGTTCTTTCTTTTTTATTAGATTCTACTTCTTTAGTAACCGTAGTATCTTTCTTAGTTACTTCTTCTTTTTTATTAGTATTAGCTGGTTGAACTGCTTCTACTTTTTTCTCTACTGTATTATTAGAATTTGTAGTTAAGCTATTTTCGTTAGTATTTTGTTGTTTATTCACTTCTACTTTATTTGTAGGAACAGCAGCAGTCGTTGGCTGAGCATTGTTTACTGTAGTAGCTACTTCTGTTTTATTTTCCTCTACTTTATCGCTGGCTTGCGCATTAGACCCTAAGAAAAGTATAGACCCAATAGCTACAGAGGCAATTCCTACTGTAAATTTTTTGATTGAGTACTTCATAATTCTATCTTTTTTGAACATATATTTCTCCTTGATTTTTATCTTCTATTTTTATTCAATTTCAACAAATAGTTATTTATACATATTATATTTTTACATTTTTATAAATAACTTTTCTTATTATACATAAATACATAATATTTTACAAACTAATTTTTGAAATATATTTTCATTATAAAGAAGAAGATGATATGTTTTTTTCAAAAAAACTTTTATTCAATATATATAAAATACTTTATTTATCTCTAATAGACTATAAATTTACTTAAAACTTAATTTTAACTTAATTTTTAGTATATTAAAATTCTAAAATAATTCTCTTCTAATGGATTTATAAAAACTCTCTAATTTTTTTAAAAAAATTTAAAAAAGCAGATTGAAAAATTTCAATCTGCCTTTTATTATTTAGTCGCTAAGCTACGAATTGCGTTTCTATCTAATTCGATTTCTACTTTTGGTGCTATTCTTACTTTTACAGTTACAGTTCCTACTTCTACGATATCACCATAAATCCCTGCAAAAGTTACTATTCTATCTCCTTCTTTTAAAGAGTCTTGAAGAAGTTTTAATTCTTTATTTCTTTTAGATTGTGGTCTAATAATCATGAAGTACATGAATCCAAAAAGAAATACTATCATTAATATATTAATGTATTGTGCTTGCATATTCTACCTCCTATAATTCTATAATATTAATTCTACTATATACTAGCTAAAAAATAAACCGTTTTAAATAATTTATTAGAAATTTTTAGGATTTTCTTTGTTTAATCCATATTTTTCAAAGAATTCTTCTTTATAATCTAATAATCTATCTTCCATTATTGCTTGACGTATATTTTTCATCATATTGATTAAGAAATGAATATTATGAGTTGTTGCTAAACGAGCTCCAAATACTTCATCTGCCTTAAATAGATGGCGAAGATAAGCCCTTGTATAATTTTTACAACAATAACAAGAACACTCAGGGTCTAATGGAGTAAAGTCTTCTGCGTATTTAGCATTTTTAATTACAACACGTCCTTCTGATGTCATACATGTTCCGTTACGTGCTATACGAGTAGGTAATACACAGTCAAACATATCAATACCTCTTAATACCCCTTCGAATAAGGCATCCGGTGAACCTACTCCCATTAAATATCTAGCTTTGTTTGCTGGTAATAATGGCGTTACATGCTCTAAAACTCTGTACATCTCATGTTTCGGTTCTCCAACGGATAATCCACCTATAGCGTAACCTGGAAAGTCCATACTTACTAAATCTTTAGCACTTTGTTCACGTAAATCATTGTATCCTGCTCCTTGAACTATCCCAAAGATACTTTGTGTTTTTGGATTTTTATGAGCCTCTAAACATCTTTCAGCCCAACGACTAGTTCTTTCTACAGATTGACGAATATATTTATAATCATGGTTAAAATCAGGACATTCATCGAATGCCATCATAATATCTGAACCTAATGAATTTTGAATGTGCATTGCTTTTTCTGGTGATAAAAATAATTTTTCTCCTGAAAGGTGGTTTTTAAAATGCACACCCTCTTCTTCAATTTTTCTAAAATCACTTAAAGAGAATACTTGGAATCCTCCCGAATCAGTTAGGATGCTTCCATTCCAATTCATAAATTTGTGCAATCCACCAGCTTTTTCTACTATCTTTTCTCCTGGACGTAACCATAAATGGTAAGTGTTTGATAAGATTATATCTGCCCCCATAGCTTTTACTTCTTCTGGTGACATTGTTTTAACAGTCGCTTGAGTTCCAACAGGCATAAATACTGGTGTCTCAAAACTACCATGCGGCGTATGAACAATTCCTAATCTTGCACCAGATTGCTTACAAGTTTTTATATGTTCATACCATACTGCATTTTCTTTTACATCTCTCATATAAAATTTTTCCTTTCTTTTACTAAATTATTATCATTGCGTCTCCAAAACTGAAGAATCTATATTTATTTTCTACTGCAATTTTATATAGTTCTAGTACTTTTTCTCTATTATAAAAAGCACTCACTAACATTATTAATGATGATTTTGGTAGATGGAAGTTTGTTATTAAACCATCTACACATTTAAATTCAAAACCTGGATAAATAAAAATATTTGTCCAACCCGATACAGAAACTATTTCCCCATCATTATCTCTTGCAATTGTCTCTAATGTTCTTGTAGAAGTCGTACCTACAGAAAATACTCTTCCACCATTCTTCTTAGTTTCATTTATAACATTAGCAGTTTCTTCATCAAGCGTATAATATTCAGAATGCATATCATGATCTTCTATATTTTCAACAGAAACTGGTCTAAATGTACCTAATCCAACATGAAGAGTAAGATATACTATATTAACACCTTTTTGTTTTATTTTATCTAATAATTCATTTGTAAAATGTAATCCGGCTGTTGGAGCAGCAGAGCTTCCTACTTCTTTTGAATAAACTGTTTGATAACGTTCTTTATCAGTTAGTCTTTCTTTAATATATGGTGGTAAGGGCATTGTTCCTAATTCATCTAAACGCTCTTGGAAAATTCCTTCATACTTGAATTCAAAATATCTAAAGCCATCGTCAAGAACTTTAACACATTCAGCCTCCATAATACCGTCACCAAATGATACAATACTTCCTACTTTTATTCTTTTAGCAGGTTTTACTAAGCATTCCCACATATTATGTTCTTTATTTTTTAAGAGCAGTACCTCTATAGCAGCTCCTGTATCTTTTTTTTGCCCATATAAACGTGCTGGCATAACTCTAGTATTATTTAAAACTAAAGTATCTCCTGGATTGAAATAATCAATAATATCAGAGAATACTTTATGCTCATATGTATTTTCTTTTCTATTTATCGTAAGCAACTTACTAGTATCTCTTTTTAACAAAGGTGTTTGAGCTATAAGTTCCTCAGGTAAATAAAAGTCAAATTCTTCTAATTTCATTTATAATCTCCTTTAAAAGTTACCTTTAATATTATAGCTTGAATATCAAAACTTAGCAAGTTAACAGTTGAATTTTATTAATATTTTCTATGCTTTATTATAATAAAAAAGAGATACCTTCAATAAATGAAGAATACCTCTCTAAAATCTTTTATTTATTTCCTCTTATATATTTCACATGAGCTAATACATTAGTTGCTATCCCTAATCCTATACTCAATATAAACATCGAACTTCCCCCATTACTTACAAATGGTAAAGGAACCCCCGTCATTGGTATAGAAGCTGTAACCCCACCAATATTTACTACTGATTGAACAACTAATAAGCTAGCAAATCCTATACAATACATAGCAGCAAACGTATTGCGCGATTTCGTTCCTGCAATAATAACGCGACATATAAGCGCTGTTAAAAGCCCTATTACGAATAATACTCCTACAAGACCTAGCTCTTCAGCTATAATAGCTAAGATAAAGTCTGTATGCGCCTCTGGCAAGTATCCTAGTTTTTGTATCGAGTTTCCTAACCCTCTACCAAATAATCCACCATTACCAAAAGCAATATAAGAGTTTATAACTTGATCAGCTGCTGCACTTAAATCTTCTGAGAATGGATTTAAGAATACTTTTATACGATTTGTTCTATATGAAGAACCACTAGAAAACGCACTTTTTACAAAAAGTAAAGCAACAACAATAACTATTGCCATAACTGCTAAAGTTAGCAATCTTTTTATATTTTTAAAATGCATATTAGAACATAGTGTCATAATTCCTACTACTGATAACGTGATTAACATCATACCTGTATCATTCTGGAAGAAAATTATCGCTATTAAAAATAACGGAATCCAGAAAATATTTATTAATTCATTACTTGTACAAACTTTTCTAAGTTTATCTTTTCTGGTTTCTAATATGAACGCCATGTATATTATAATAAATAATTGTGCCAATGTAGACGGCTGGAAACTAAGAGCTCCTAACCTTATCCATGATCTAGCACCGTTAATTGATGAAGATGCAAATGGAATAACTAATAATATAACCATTGCAAAAAATCCATATTGTAGAATGTTTTTATCTCTAAAAACTTCAAATGGAATTGCAACAGAGATAAATATAAATGTTATAAATGATAATACAGCCCATATTGCTTGTCGTTTTAAAAAATAAGTAGTTTCAACTGGAACTGAAGATGTAAAAATTCCATACTTATTTCCTATCATACTAGCACTATAAACCATTATACAACTTAATGTTAGTAAAACTAACAACACTAGTGTATTGGTAATATCTAACTTAGTATGTCTTTTTTCATGTTTTACTGATTTTAATGCTTTTCTATATACCATTATTAGTTCACTTTACTCTGTAAGTCAGTAGAATAGATTAAGCTTGCTTTTTCTTCTAACTCTGCAAGGATTTCTTTTCCTGCTTCATTAGTCATACATCCGATTTCTACCGCCAAATTTATCTCCTTAGATAAACCATATATTTGCGTATCAATTACGTCTTGGTATAACGGGCATTTTTTATCACCTTTTATTGATAAACATGCTAATATCATTTCTTCAATTTTCATAACATCTTCTTCTATTCTTTTTCGAACTTTCAAAAATATAAGACTGTTGTCCATTCTTATCTCCTACCCTTCTACTAGTTCCAGATTAATTTCATGTTTAATTATTACCATAGCTCTTAGAAATTCTTCTTTAGAAATTAATTCTAGTCGTCTTAATTCTCTTACTTCATATTCTACCATACTTAACGTATGTTTTCTATCTTTCATGTATATTAATATACCAAAAGATTTTAAAAATTGTTGTAAATCATAAAAAGTTTGCATAATCTTCACCCTTAATATTTACTTAACTCATCCACTAAGTTTTTATATTTATCAATTTTATTTAGTTCATAAGCTTTTTGAGCATACTCTTTAGCACTATTATAATTACCACCTTGACGCTCTATAAGACTTAGATTGTAATAAAATGGTGCAAAAGTATTATCGAAATCTTTACCTTCATTAAAAACTTTCTTGGCATCTTGAACAGATGATTGAGACATTTTTATCATACCTAATTCATAGTAAGTCAGTGCTGACCTGTTTTTTGAATCAAGTTCTTTTTCTAGACTAAAAATTTGCTCATCTGTATAAGTATTTTGCAATCTCTTTTCTATTCTTCCTAATCTATAATTATTTATTGCATTCTTTGTATTTACGCCTGCTAAATTTAAGCCAAGCCCTAAAATGCAAATACCTAAAGCACTTGCTAGTATTATATAGAGATTACGTTTTTTCATTAGTGCTAGCTGTATAAATACCCCTATTATAAATGCTAAAAGACTTAAAACTATTGATATTCTAAACAGCGCAACCATACAGGCTATATATACTATTGATATTGCACTTACATACATAAACTTCTTATTGTCATTTTTCTCACTTAGTTGACTAATAAATAAAGAACCTAATGCCCCAAAATAAGAAACTACTGCTATATTAACATCAACAGAGAATCCTATTATTAGGAATAAATTAAGTATTAGTGATACTACTAAAATCGTAATTACCGAATTTAATAAATTTAATGATTTGTTCAACAATACTGAACATACCGCAGTTATAAGGACAATCAATCCAAGGCTTTTTATATCATCTATTACAAATGCACTTGTAAAAACTCTATAAAACTGTCCACTTATGATATTTTGATATCTATATTCTAAATATTTATAAATTGATTTTTCACCATGAGTTACATAAAGTAAAAAATAATGTAATATAAAGAATAGTAAATATATTCCAGTTAAAATATTGTATTTTAAATTAAATACACTCCTATTTACTGTATTTCTTTTATATAACTCTATAACTCTAGTTTTATATCTTTCAGTATCAGGAGTCTCATCAATAAATTGTAAATCTTTTTCTTGAACAAAAATTTTCTTGTTTTTATCATTATATAAAAATCTTTCAATAAACAATTTACTAGATATTCTATATTTTTTATAGTCAAGAACTATATCGTCAAATTCTGGGGAAACACATAGAACTTTTATCTTCAAACTATTTAGTTTAAACATTTTTTTCAAGCGTTCATCATTTCTAATTATGTTTGATATAACACTATCTATTTCTGTTGATCTAAAGTATTCGCTATAAATAAATCTTATTATTTCATTATCTTCATTAATAAGCCAAACATCTTTTTTTTCAGGTCTATAGTATAAAATACTGTACCTATACTTTGTAATATAAAGATAAATTATCTTCCAAAATTTCTTGTCATTCATAATTTCATACTAATATTTAAAACTTAAATAGACGAAAGTCTATTTAAGTTTTAAATTTGCTACTTCTTGTGAAAAGTCTACATTTTCATTAAGTTTTAAAACATTGATACTTTCTATTGCATCCATATTTGTAACAACACAAGGAGTAATAATATCCTTAGCTTTTTCTTTTACTAATTCTAAATCATAAGTTAGTAATGTTTGACCTACTTCAATTTTATCCCCAGCAGATACTTTTACATCGAAACCTTCACCTTTCATTGCTACAGTTTCTAATCCAACGTGAATAAGTAATTCAATATCTCCTGATTTAATACCAAATGCGTGTTTAGTTGGGAATACTTGAATGATTTCTCCAGCTACAGGTGATACTAGTGTTCCTTCTTCAGGAATAATAGCAAATCCATCTCCCATCATTTTTTGAGCAAATACTGGGTCTGGTACTTCAGTAATATCAACTACTTTCCCTTTCATATAAGCTTTAAGTACTAACTCTTCTACTTTTTCTTCTTTATTTCCAAATAATTTTGATAAAAATCCCATTTTAATCCTCCATTTATATATACCTTCTTGATATTACTATTATATACTTTTATTACGCTTTTTTCAATTATTTTTCTCAAATTATTACATATTAATATAAAAATATCTTTACAAAAAAAGTCGCAGATAAATCTACGACTTTTATATTATACTTCATTATTTTTTTCTTCTTCAGATTTTTCTTTATAGAATAATCCATAGATATATTGTTCAGGATCAAACACTTCTAAATCATCAATATTTTCACCTAATCCTACTAGTTTTACTGGGATATCTAATTCCTTCTTAATTGCTATAACTATACCACCTTTTGCAGTACCATCAAGCTTAGTTAATATAACTCCTGTAACATCACTAACTTCTTTAAATGTTTTTGCCTGAAGAATACCATTCTGTCCTGTTGTAGCATCAATCGTTAACAATACTTCATGTGGACCTTCTGGAACTTCTCTTTTTATTACTCGAACTATTTTTTCAAGCTCTTTCATTAAATGATCTTTATTTTGTAATCGCCCTGCTGTATCACATAATAGTACATCATATCCTTTAGCTTTTGCTGATTGTATTGCATCAAAAATAATTGCGGCAGAATCAGCACCTTCATGTGATTTTACAATATCAGCACCACTTCTTTTTGCCCAAACATCTAATTGATCAATAGCACCAGCTCTAAATGTATCACCAGCAGCTATAAGGACTTTTTTCCCTTCTTTCTTTAAGTTATGAGCTAACTTACCTATTGAAGTTGTTTTACCTACCCCATTTACTCCAACAAATAAGAATATTGATAACTCTTTATCAGGTGCATAATTTAATTCAGATTTAACAGTTCCCTCCATATACACTTCTACTAATTTATCAATAATCATATCTTGAAGTTCACTAGGTTCTTTTAAGTTTTGACGTTGAGATTCTTCTTTTAAATAATCAACTAACTCCAATACCGTATTATAACTTACATCTGACTGAATAAGTAGTTCTTCTAAATCCTCAAAAAATTCTTCATTAATTTCTCTATATGAACTAATTAAGTTATTAAGTGCATTTGAAAAATTATCACGTGATTTTTTAAGACCTTTTTTAAATTTCTCTGTTACAAACTGACTTTCGACAAACTCCTCATATTCATCAAGGGAAATTAATTCAGTGTTTAACTCTTCTTTAGCCGAAAATTTTTCTTTTAATTTATCAAAAAAACTTGCCATTATGTACTCCTTACATCACTTTATTTTTCCATAGAAAAAGGGAGAAACTTCTCCCTTTTAATTAAATTATCAAAGCTTCCTAATAATTAGGGAGTTTTTTCTAATATTTTATTTATGCTTCATGTATGGGAATAGTAGAACGTCACGAATTGAAGCTGAATTAGTAAGTAACATTACTAATCTATCAATTCCTATTCCTAATCCACCTGTAGGTGGCATACCATATTCAAGAGCTTCTACGAAATCTTCATCCATTTCGTAAACTTCTTCATTTCCTGCATCTTTCTCATCCATTTGAGCTAAGAAACGTTCTTTTTGATCGATTGGGTCATTTAACTCACTGAATGCATTAGCATGTTCACGTCTTACGATAAATAATTCAAAGCGATCAGTAAATCTCTTATCTTCAGCATTAGTTTTAGCTAATGGAGATACTTCTACTGGATGACCATATATAAATGTTGGTTGTACTAATGTTTCTTCTACAAACACTTCGAAGAATTCATTAATAATATGACCAACTTTCATATCTTTTCTTACAGGAACATTGTGTTCTTTCGCTAAAGCATGAGCTTGTTCATCTGTCATTTCTTGCCAAAAATCAACACCAGTTACATCTTTAATTGCATCTACCATATGGATACGAGCCCATTTTGGTGTTAAATCAATTTCATCTTCACCGTACATGATTTTTGTTGTTCCATGAATCTCATTACAAATATAAGCAATCATAGATTCTGTTAAGTCCATAATATCATTATAATCAGCATATGCTTCATATAGCTCAATCATTGTGAATTCCGGATTGTGTCGTGTTGATACACCTTCGTTTCGGAAAGCACGACCAATTTCATAAACTTTTTCTAAACCACCAACTATTAGACGTTTTAATGGTAATTCAAGAGCGATACGCATAAATAATTCCATATCTAACGCATTATGGTGAGTTACAAATGGACGAGCAGCAGCACCACCTGCAATAGTATGCATCATTGGAGTTTCCACTTCTAAATATCCACGCTCATTTAGGTAACTACGCATTATTTGAATAATTTTTGAACGAAGGATAAATGTTTCTTTACTATCTTCATTCATTATTAAATCAACATATCTTCTTCTGTATCTTTCTTCTACATCTTTAAGACCATGGAACTTATCTGGAAGTGGTCTTAATGCTTTTGTTAAAATTTCAAATTTATCTGCTTTTACTGATAATTCTCCTACATTTGTTTTAAATAGAACTCCAGTAACACCTACTATATCTCCTAAGTCAAGAGTTTTGAAATATTCATATGAATCTCCTACTCTATCTTGACGAACATAAATTTGAATTTGTCCACCTAAATCTTGAACATGAGCAAAACCTGCTTTTCCCTTTCCACGTTTTGTCATTATACGTCCTGCAATTGTAACAGTTACAGATTTTTCTTCTAATTCTTCTTTACTAAATTTATCGAATTCTTCTACTAATTCATTAGAAAGATGTGTTCTTTCAAATTTTGTACCAAATGGATCTAGTCCATGCTCACGCATAGATTCCATTTTTTCACGACGAACAAGCATCTGATCGTTAAGTTCTTGTACATCATTAACTTTAATTTCTTCTGTCATGTTGTTTTCCTCTCTAGTTTTATCTAGTATTTTTCACATACACAATATTATATCATATTTATCAGTTTTTTGTTAAATCTTTATTTAGTTTTTTAAAAATTTTTTCTTTTAGCTTAAATTTGAAAATAGTATATCTCCAGTAGATTTATACTATTTTTATGATTCTATAAAATTAGAAAATAATTACATTTGAATTTTTAATATTTTTTTGTCAAATTTACGTTAGAAAATTTAACATTTTTTTACTGAAAACTATTGTTAATTCAATTAAAATAATATATAATAAGAATGCAAGAAAACATTTTCAAAGTAGAATGCATTAGTGTAAAGGGTAATATACTTTACACTATTATATTCTCAAAAAAGTTTTTATATACGCATTATTATATTAAAGGAGTTATTATTATGCATGGTTTAAAAAAAGAAATCGGCTTTTTTGGAGCCTTCTCTACTGTAGTAGGGGTAGTAATTGGTTCGGGTGTATTTTTTAAAGCTGCAGTAATTTATAAAACAACTGGTAATGTAAGCCTAGGTCTATTAGCATGGGTATTAGCAGGTGTTATTAGTATTTGCGCAGGTTTGACGACTGCTGAATTAGCAGCTGCAATCCCAGAAACTGGTGGTATGATAGTTTGGGTAGAAAGAGCATATGGAAAAACAGCCTCATTCTTACTTGGATGGGCACAAGCTGTTATTTATTATCCAGCTAGTATTGCCGCTGCTGCTGCAATCTTCGCAACACAATTCACTAACCTTTTCCAAATAGATAAAAAATATTCTATTTTAGTTGGTGCTTGTGGTGCAGCAACAGTAACTGGTTTAAACTTACTTGGTAGTAAGGCAAGTGGTCGTATTCAAACATTTGCTACAATTTGTAAATTAATACCTATTATAGCAATTATTCTATTCGGGTTAATTCAACCAAATCCGACTACAATTGAACTATTCCCTTCATCTGGAAGTACTTCTACTGCTAGTGGCTCTGCTTTAGCGGCCTTAGGTACTGCTATGTTAGCTGCAATGTATGGTTACGATGGATGGATTAATGTTGGTACAATTGCTGGAGAAATGAAAAATCCTAAACGTGATTTACCTAGAGCAATCTTATACGGTCTTTTATTCATCACAGCTGTTTACTTACTAATAAACGTAGCTTACCTTATGACAATGCCTATGGAACAAATAGCTGGTAACGGAAATGTTCCAAATGATGTTGCTAGAAAATTATTTGGACCTAATGGTGGAAAAATTGTTACTATAGGTATCATGATAAGTGTTTATGGTACAATGAACGGATTTACAATGACTGCTATGCGTGTTCCTTATGCAATGGCAGCAAAAGATCAAATACCATTTAAAAATGCTTGGATGAAATTAAATAGCTTCCACGTACCTTACGTATCTGCTATTGCTACATTAGTTCTTTCAATCGCAATGATGTTTACTGGAGAATTCGATACATTAACTGACTTCTTATTATTCACTATCTGGATCTTCTTCATCTTAACATTCTTTGCAGTATTTGTTCTTAGAAAGAAAGAGCCAAACTTACAAAGACCATATAAAGTACCTTTATATCCAGTAGTTCCATTAATCGCTATTATTGGTGGTGCTTATATAGTATTCGCTGCTATTATTACTCAATTTGTATTAGCAATAAGTGGTGTAGCACTTACATTAGTAGGATTACTTTTCTACACAGAAACACACAAAAAGTTTAAAAAATAACAAAATATAATTAAATATAGAGATGCATTTATATGCATCTCATATTTTATCTATTTACATATACATATTTATTTATTTTATTTTTAATTTATGATAATATGTATTTATAGTTAAAAGATAGGAGATAATTTATGGTTAATTTAAAAAATAATAGATTAAATATTTCCATCGTTATTTATAGCTGTATATTTGCAATGGTTATTTGTAAGACAATGTTCTTTTATTTCAGCAGTAAATTTTCTTTTGTAAATTTCATTCACACTGCTTTAGTCTTTATGATTTTATTCAATAGTTGGAATATACAATTAATGCATATAAATAGATACGGTCGAGATAGTTTAGTCAATCTTATATTTGTTTGGTTACAAATAATTCCACTAGCTGGCTTTTTTGTATATAGACCACTTAAATTAAAGTTCTTATTAGGACTTTTAACAATTTTAGCGGTACTATTAGCTATTCAACATATTGTTGAATACTTTGCTACAAAAAATGAAGATCTTATGATTAAAAAATTAACAGAGCCTTTCTGTTATATTCTTCTAGGTAGAGCAGCTGCGTTGGCATTAGGTTTTGTATTTACAAAATGGGCTTTTTGGTTTATTTTCCTAGCTCTTATTGTAAGTCAATTACTACCAAGCTTTATTTCTAGAAGTTTACATGTGAAAGATATCAACTTCTCACATTTAGTTGCTAACACTCATGTAATGATTATTATATCTGTAATAGCTATTATTATTGGAAACTTTTTATACTTTGGTTTCGCAATTAAAACATTACTTTTAGATATAATGGTGATAGCTTTACTTTACATCTTCAACAAAAAAATTCTTACTGTTGATATAGGAATCAATAAACAATCAGGTAATGATTTTATTTTAGGTTCTTATTGTATTATATTTGGTATATATCTAGTGAACTTTTCACTTGGATATAGTCATTTAATACTATATGTAATCATTGCAATTATTTCATTAGTTGTTGGACGTAGAAAATATGATATATACAAAATAGAAGACTAGTTTAAAACTAGCCTTCTATTTTTTTTATTATCTTGCTTCTTGATAATCTAGAATTTCTGAAATTTTACTAGAAATATAACGTCCCAGTAATTCATGATTTTTTTCATCTATATGGATGCAATCGACCACTGAAGTTTCTGCTACTCTAGAAGCATTTAAGAAATCAACTCCATATTTATCTGTTACTTCTTTATAAGTTTGAGCTAAGAATCTAGATTGTCTTAAGCTGTTTTCATCATATTCACCAAATGAATTCTGTCTTTCTAAAATTTCATCACGAAGGTGAACTGGTGATACTACAAGAATTTTAGGAGTTTTATAGTTCTCTACTAAGTGAGGGTTTCTAATATATTTTATAAACTCTTCAATTCCTCTTGCCAAATGTTTTGCACTTGGATTAAATTGTTTTTTCAAATCATTTGTTCCTAGCATAATTATTACTAAATCCACTGGAACATGACTTAACATTAATAGTGGAAGTGTATCTACTCCACAACGAACAGGTACAATAGTATCTTTTGCAGTAATTGTTCTTCCGCTCAACCCTTCTTCGATTATTTCATCATTTGGACGTAATTCTTGAAGAACTTTTGTCCAACGTCTCTCCAATCTTAAACTGTCTTCACCTGGAGTTGCCCCCCATGTATTGCTATCTCCTATACACAAAATTCTCATTATTATCTCCACCTTTAAGTTTTCTTATATATTTTTATATTAATTTTATCAAATAGCTAGTTAAAAATCAATAATAAGCCTATAGTAAAAACCTAATAAAAATAATAAGAATTACTATCAGTGCATATGTTTTGTAAATATATTTTCTGTAACATATAATTAGTAAGTCAATATAAAGGAGGTATTTAATAAAATTGATTAAAGCAGATTTTCATCATAAACAACACTATAAAATTCAAGCTTATTCAAAAAAAATACTTTATATCACTCTATTTTTAACATTAAGTTTTGCCTTAATAGAGTATATTGGAGGTATACTTTCCAATTCATTAGCACTATTAGGAGATTCATTCCATATGTTTTCTGATGTAATTGCTCTTGGATTTAGTTTGATAGCTCTTATTTTTAGTTCAAAAAAACCTAATCAAAAATATACATTTGGCTATGTTAGACTAGAAATCATTGCTGCTTTTATTAACGGGTTAATGTTATTAAGTATTTCAATTTACTTAATATTCGAAGGAATTATGAGATTTTTAAACCCCAGAGATATAGATTTCAAATCAATGTTTTTAATAGCAACCATAGGACTTATTTTCAATATTATTATTACTATTATTTTAACTAAAAGCTTAAAAGAAGAAGATAATCTAAATATACAAAGTGCTTTATGGCATTTTCTAGGAGATTTAATTAGTTCAATCGGTATTATAATATCATCAACTATAATATATTTTACAAATTATCAAATAGTAGATGTTATTATGAGTATTTTTATAAGTATTATCCTATTTAGAGGTGGTTATAAAATAACTAAGTCTTCATTCATTATCTTAATGGAAGCTACAACACTTAATACTGAAGAAATCTATAAAGAAATAGAAGCGATTGAAGGAATTAAAAATATACATGAATTTCATGTTTGGCACACAGATACTAATGAAACAAATGCAGCAATGCACATACTATTAGATGAGTATCACGTTACAAAAGATTATACGATAGTAGAAAATGTGAAAACACTACTAAAAGAAAAATATGATATTGAACATTGTTTTGTCGCATTAGAAAATATTAAATACAATAATCATTAAAAAATATAGAGACTTCTTAATATATTTTAAGAAGTCTCTTTTTATTAAACTAAGTCTGTTACTTTTTTCACAACGTATGTAGGCTTAATATTATTATCAATAGGTAGCCCTTTAGGATTTATCCAGCAAGTATCTATTCCACTATTTATTCCCCCTAGTATATCAGACATTAAGTTATCACCAACAATTATTATTTCTTTTTTATCTATATTCCCTAACTTTTCAAATATTGCATTAAAGAATTCAACATCTGGTTTTTGATATCCTACTTCTTCTGAAATAAAAATATGTTTAAAGTACTTATTCAAATCATTATTTTTTAGACGAGTGTGTTGTGTCACTCCTACACCATTTGAAGCTATACAAAGAATATGTGTTTCAGATAGTTTTTCCAATAATTCTATAACTCCATCAAATAATTGATTTCCCATTGCTAAATAACTACGAAAACTAACGTCATACTCTCTTCCATCAACTTTTTTTCCTAAAAGATTAAAAAATTCTTCAAATCGTAGCTTTGTAACTTCTTTATTAGACATTTCACCTAGTTCAAACCTTCTCCATAAACCTTTATTAATTTCTTTATACTTATTAAATAGCTCTTCATTAAATTGAATATCACAATCTTCTAAAAGTTTATTAAATGCTATATGTTCTGCTTTTTCAAAATCTAATAATGTATCGTCTAAATCAAATAATATATACTTATACTTTTCTAAAATCATTATTTTTCTCCTTAATTACTATACACCTTATTCTACCATAAAAAAAATAAGCATGAAATACATTTATAAATATTTCATACTTATTAATTAAATTTATTTTATAACCATATATGTACTGATAAACAGTATTCCTTGGAAAATGAAAATAGCTGCTATTAGTATTGTTAGTAAAGTTGCAACTATTCCAGGAACAATCCATAAGATTATTCCTAATACTATTCCAGTAGTTCCAAATGTTACTAATCTCTTCGTTAAATTAGTTTCTCTTTGTAATGTTTTCTTCAAAGCAAGTCCATCAATTAATCTTGCTATACCAGAACAAAAGATCCATAGAGCTAATAAATTTGGAATTAAAGTAGCCTTACTTACATCATCAGCACTTAATAACCAAATTGCCAAAATTACAGTAATCACACCATTTAGTAAGTACCAAAGTTCTCTTCTATTTGAGTTAAAATATCCAACTATTTCCGAAATACCAGCTAATAGCATAACAATAGAAAATAATACACTCAAAGTAATCATATTTCCTACAGGATTTGCGAGTATATATATTCCAAGGACTAAGAAAATAATCCCTACGATTAATGAAAAATATTTAGTATTATTCATTATATCATCTCCTCATCTAAAATAATATGTTATTTATTATAGCATAGTTCCAGAGGATTTTCATATTTTATTTAAACTTTTATTAAAATGTGCTCTTACTTTTAAAGCTTTTTCGACACCTTCAATTTTGTAGTTTCTCCTTAGTTAAATTATTTATTATACCATAGAAAATAATTTATACTTATCTATCTCTTTTATTATTTTTTTCTTTTATAAAAAGTATAACATCAACGATTAGAAAGATAAGAACTATCTTAATTAATTCTGGAAATAATATGCACAATAGTATAATTATCAAATAGTGAATAATTAATCCTACTTTACTAAAACTGCTGAAAATACTTTTCTTACTAAGTAAATAATATGAAACACCTACCATTATAGAAGCTACTACAATACCTGATATACTATCTATATCAGCTACTATATTTAAAAACATCATAACATCTTACCTCCATAATATTAAAACTTATATTTAAGATATATCCCTTTAAGTTAATTATACTTTATATGTATTTTATTAGTAAAGTAATTATGTTATTTTCTCTTACAAAAAAACTCTTGATTCTATTCGTATTATTATCAATAAAAATTATTTACATCTATTAAAATGTGCTCTTACTCTTGGTGCTACTTCTTCACCAAATAGTTTTATAGCTTTCATAATATCTTCGTGTGGCATTGAGCCTAACGGAAGATGTAATAAGAATCTATCTAAGTTCAATGTTTCTATCATATCGATAAGTTTATTTGCTACAGTTTCAGGACTACCTACTAACATACTCCCTTCTGGACCTACACTATTTAAATATTGTTCAAATGTAAGTGGTCTCCAAAACGGTCTATCTTTTGATATTGCATCTACTACTTGTTTTGTTGGATGGAAATATTTATTTATAGCTTCTTCATCAGAATCAGCGATGAATCCCCAAGAGTGTGAAGCAACTTTTAGTTTATCTTCACTATAACCTGCATTTCGTCCAACGGCTTTATAGTAATCTATTAACCCTTTAAATCTTCTATACTCACCACCTATAATGGCATAAGCTATTGGAAAACCTTTTTGAGCAATTTTTACTGTAGACTCCACATTACCGCCAGTGGCAACCCAAATTGGAAAATCCTCTTGAATAGCTCGAGGATATACTCCTTTATCTAATACAGATTGAGTATGTTTTCCTTCCCAAGTTAACTTCTCATTATTTTTAATTTTATCAAGCATTTCTAATTTTTCATCAAATAACTCTTCATAATCAGCTAAATCATAACCAAATAAAGGAAATGACTCAGTAAATGAACCTCGCCCAACCATTATTTCACTTCGACCATTTGATATTGCATCGATTGTTGCATATTGTTGATATACTCTAACTGGATCTGAAGATGATAGTACTGTTACTGCTGAACTTAATTTTATATTTTTAGTTATGGATGCACCTGCAGCAAGTAATATCTCTGGTGCTGAAACTGCAAAGTCTTCTCTATGATGTTCTCCAATAGCATACATATCTAGCCCTACTTCATCAGCTAGTTTCATTTCTTCTATCATATCGCGTATACGTTGATCGTGTTTTGGAGCTACTCCAGTTCCTTCAATTTCTGTTGTTTCTCCAAATGTACTAATACCTAATTCTATCATTATTTTTCCTCCTAAATAATTTTAATTTAATCTCGAATTTGAGATATATTATGATTTTTAAAGAGAGTTTTATCTCTCTTATTGATTTACCTTTTTATTTTTAATAATATGTTCTTTAGAGTCTTGATTTCTTCATCCGTAAGTTCTGAGAATATTTCTTTTGTATTTTCTTTATGAATTGGAAAGATTTCAGTCATTAAGTCCTCTCCTTTTTTTGTTAACTTAATTAATGTAACTCTCTTATCACTATCACATACTTTTCGTACTACATAACCTTTTTTTTCAAGGTTATCTACAACGTAAGTTGCACTTCCACTAGCAAGTAGGATTCTATCCCTAATTTCTTGAATATTCTTTTCCCCTTTACTATAAAGAAATTCTAACACTGAAAACTCTGTTGAATTAATTGGATATTGTTTTAAAGTTCTTTTTAAATCGTCTACAAGTATATTACTTGTTCTCATTATTCCTATTACAGCTTTTAGTTCATTACTCATAATAACACTCCTACCATTAATCAAATATCTCAGTTTCTAGAAATTATTATATCGAATTCGAGATATTCTGTCAAAGAAAAAAACTATGGATAAATTTTATATTCATAGTTCTCTTTAATTATTCTGCAAATTGGCTTTGATACAATTCTGAATAGAAACCAAAAACAATACCTCTATTATTTTGTTAATCCTTCATATCTCCCTAGTAATCATGAAGCAGTTCACTATACAATGTATATTATTTTTGTTTCGATGGTTTTGAAAAAAATAGTAAATATATTCCAAATACTAGTTTAATCAATGAGTCAATGTACGCTATTACCTCTAATGGAATATTAGTAAAAAAATATCCTGCAAAAATATTAATGGCACAGATAATACCTAAATATATCATTGATTTTCCATGTACAAAATAATATGGAAAGAAGTGGAGTGCAGTTGCCATTAATGCCCCTAACCAAATTAATCTCCAATTTTCAGTTGCAAAAAAAGGTCCACCTAGTAAAAACATTAAAATAAATAATAAGATAATAGCATATGAGGCTACTTTATTTTGAAATTCATTTGAAGAACCACTCGATAATCTATTCAATACTTTTTTATTCATATTGATTGAGAAAAAACTAATAACATATCCAATACTAAACACTTGCATATTTATTATTTGTTTTCCTCCTATTAAGGTAGCTACTGAGATAACCAATGCTACTACAATTAGCCATAGCCCACATGCTCTCTTATAATTAAATTCTAACTTTTCATCTTTATTATAATTTAAAAAAGCCATAAATACCTCCAACAATCTATAATAAAATTATTCTCTTATTATACCACTAAATTGTTACTATTTAAAATAAGTTTTGTATTTCTTCCGACGTTTTTCTAAATACTAGGTTAATTTTTTCAAAGACTTCGCTTACCAACTCACTTATCACATTAAAATAAAAAAAACTATGGATAAATTTATATCCATAGTTCTCTTAATTATTCTGCAAATTGGCTTTGATAAAGTTCTGAATAGAAACCTTTTTGTTCTAGTAATTCATCATGGTTACCTTGTTCAATAATATCTCCATCTTTTAGAACAAGAATTTTATCTGCATTTCTAATTGTTGATAAACGGTGCGCTATTACGAATGTTGTACGACCTTCCATTAGCTTATTCATAGCTTTTTGGATTAGTACCTCTGTACGTGTATCAACACTTGAAGTTGCTTCATCCAAGATTAAAATTGGTTTATCTGCTAAAATAGCACGAGCAATTGTTAACAATTGTTTTTGACCCTGAGAAATGTTTGAAGCATCTTCATTAAGCTCCATATCATAACCACCAGGTAATGTTTTAATAAAATGATGAATATGTGCAGCTTTAGCAGCTTCGATTACCTCTTCGTCTGTTGCATCTAATCTACCGTATCTTAGATTTTCCATTATAGTTCCTTTAAATAACCAAGTATCTTGAAGAACCATTGTAAAGTATGAACGTAATTCTTCTTTACTTAATTTAGAAATATCTTTACCATCTATTGAAATACTACCACCATTAAGCTCGTAGAATCTCATAAGTAGTTTTACCATTGTAGTTTTACCTGCACCAGTTGGTCCAACAATAGCAACCATCTCACCTTTTTTAACATCACTAGTAAAGTTTTTGATAATAATTTGGTCTTCTACATATCCAAATCTTACATGATCAAATATTACATTACCTTCTTTATTTTCAATAACTTCAGTAGTTCCTACTACTTCTTCATCTTTTGCGTCTAAGAATTCAAATACTCTTTCTCCTGCAGCTGCCATTTTTTGAATTTCAGTCATAGATTGAGCTATTTGACCAATAGGTTGAGTAAAGTTACGGATGTATTGGATAAATGCTTGGATATCCCCTACTCCAATAGTTCCTTTAGCAACCAATAATCCACCTGAAAATACTATACCAACATAACCTAAGTTACCTACAAAGTTTATTACAGGGAACATTAATCCAGAGAAAAAGTTTGCTTTCCAAGATGTTGCATATAATTCACCATTTTTAGCGTTAAATTCTTTAATACTTTTATCTTTATGATTGAAAGCAGCAATAATATTTTGACCCGCATAACTTTCCTCAACTTGACCATTAACATCAGATAAAGATTTTTGTTGACCAGAAAAATATTTTTGACTAGCTTTTGTTAATAATCCTAATAGTACACCTGATACCGGCAAGATTACTATAGCTATTAATGTCATTAGAGGACTAATAGTAAACATCATTACTAGTACACCTAATACCATAGTAGTATTAGCTATTATTTGAGTAAAACTTTGGTTTAGTGATTGACCTAGAGTATCTACATCGTTAGTTACTCTTGATAAAGTTTCACCAACTGTACGTTGTTCAAAATATCCCATTGGTAAAGTATTTATCTTCTTACTAATATCTTTTCTTATATCATATGTTAAGTTTTGAGAAATATTACTCATTAACCAACCTTCGATAAACATAAACAAGGCTGATAATAAATATAGACCCAATACAGTTAATAGAATTCCTGCAATTTTTTCGAAGTTTATACTTCCAGTATTATTAATTTTTGCTACTAAACCTTCAAATAGTTCAGTTGTAGCACGTCCCATTATTTTAGGACCAACAATACCAAAAATTGTACTTACTAAGGCAAACACTACAACAAGAATTGTTGAAACTGTGTATTTTTTAAATAATAGTTTAATTATTCTTCTAAGAGTTTTTCCAAAATTATCTGATTTTTTTATCGCTTTTTGTCTACTCATTGTGCTTACCTCCTTTTGCCAATTCTTCTTCACTTAATTGACTTTCTGCAATTTCTAAATATGTTGGACAAGTTTTTAGTAATTCTTGGTGCTTACCAATACCTACTACTTCTCCTTCATTCATTACTATAATCTTATCTGCATTAAGAATAGTTGCAATACGTTGTGCTACAATAATAGTTGTAGTATCTTGCATTTTTTCTCTTAATGTTTTTCTTAATTTAACGTCTGTTTTATAATCAAGTGCTGAGAAACTATCATCAAAAAGAAGAATTTTAGGATTTTTAGCTAAAGCTCTTGCTATTGATAGACGTTGTTTTTGTCCACCAGATACATTAGACCCACCTTGTGATATCTCACTATCAAACTTATCTTCTTTTCCTTCAATAAACTCTAAAGCTTGAGCTATTTCTGCAGCTTTATACATATCTTCATCACTTATATTTTCATCACCAAATTTAATATTTGATGCGATAGTTCCACTAAATAACACACCTTTTTGTGGTACGAAACCTAGCATATCTCTTAATTTACTTAAGCTAATATCTTTAATATTAGTTCCATCTATTGTAATTTGACCCTCAGTTGCATCAAAGTATCTTGGAATTAAATGAAGTAATGTTGATTTACCACTACCTGTACTTCCGATAATTGCAGTAGTTTTTCCGGCTTCAGCTTCAAAACTAATATTACTTAATACTGGGCTATCAGCTCCATCAAATGTAAAGCTAACATTTTCAAATTTTAATGTTCCTTTAACATCTTTTATTTTGTCATCTTGTAAATCATTTCCATCTACAACCGTAACAGGCGCTTCTAATACTTCGTTAATACGCCCTGCAGCAACCTCTGCACGTGGAAGTTGCATCATTAAGAATGTAAAGAATAAGAATGACATAACTATTTGCATAGTGTAAGTAATAAACGCCATCATATCCCCTACTTGAATGCTACCAGCATCAATATTTTTTCCACCAATCCAAATAATTAATAATGATATACCATTCATTATAAGCATAATCATTGGCATTAGGGCAGACATTGTTCTATTAACAAACAGTTGATTATCTCTTAATATTACATTTTCTTTATCGAATCTTTTTTCTTCATGTTTTTCACGACCAAATACTCGAATAACTGAAATACCTGTAAGTAATTCACGTGTCACTAAGTTAACTTTGTCAATTAATTTTTGCATTATTTTAAACTTAGGCATTACTAAGAATGTAATAACGGCAAGAACCAGTGCTAAAATACCAACACCTAGCGCTATTATCCACGTCATTCCTGTATCTGTTTGAGTAACTTTATAAATACCCCACATTGCCATCATTGGCGCGAAGAATGCGATAAATAAAAACATATTTAAGGCATTTTGAATCTGTTGAATATCATTTGTACTACGAGTTATTAATGAAGCTGTTGAAAATTTATCAACGTCTTCCTTAGAAAATGATAGTACTTTATTATAAAGTTTTTCACGTAAATTGTATGCAACTTTTGCTGATACACGACTCGCAATAAAGTTTGAAATAATACTGGCAATACCTGAAATTAATGTAACGATTATCATCATGAATCCTACTTCTTTTAGATAATTACTTCGAATCTCATTAGTATTAATTCCAATCTGTTTATATTCTTCTTTTACAAACCTTATTCCACCCTGTTTGGTCATCATATCAGCTGAATTTCCTAAATCACTAACAGCTTTTTTTCTTTGCTCTGTTAATGTATCTTTTGAAACAACACCAGCCTGTACACCTTGAGCAACTTGATCTAAATCAGTATTATTAGATTTTGCTCCAAGAACAACAGTCGTTGTTTCTTTAAAGATGTCATTTAATTTAATACGAGTTTCATCAGAAACATTTTTTAAGATATAAGTATCCCCATCTTTTGTATAATTTTCTGTAACTTGTTTTATTTCATCGTCTGACATAAACAGCTCCAGAGTATTTAGTGATTTTTCACTAATTTTACTAGGTACAGCATCTTCAATACCACTTTGTTGAATACCTGTATCTACTATATTACTGGTATAAGTTGGTAGTGCTAATTCTGCAACAACACGTACACCTAAAATTACTACTAGACTTAGTATTGCAATTTTAAAGCCTTTTAAATATTTTAGTAATTTCACTCTATTCTTCCTCCTTTTCCTCTACTTCTTCTTTTAATATTTGACTCATCTTAGTTAGAGTTATATTAAATGCTTCTTTTTCCTTATTATCAAGCTTACTCCATAGACTTTCTACCCATTCCTCATGTCTTCTACGATGTTCTTCTATATAGTCAACACCTTTTGGAGCTAATGTTAGAAACTTTTTACGCTTATCTTTCTTATCTACAGTTTGTTTAATAAAATCATTATTTACTAACTCTGTAACTAAAGCAGTGACTCTAGGTTTGGTTACACATAATTCTTCGCCTAGTTCTTGCATAGTTACTTTATTTTTTTCTGAAATCAGCATCATAGCCTGAAATCCTGGTTTTCTATAAGGAACATCACTTTTTTTATGTACCCTCTTCATTATTAATCTAAGTTCTTCTAACTTATCAATCGCATCTAAATACGTTATACCTTCAGCATTCATTTTCTCACCTCCAACAAAAAAATAGTTCACAACATTAACTTTTTAGTTAACCATGTGAACTATTATATTCCAAATATTAGTGAATGTCAATAATATTTTTATATTTTTTTAATAAATATTATCTATATTCTTTCTTTTCTTTTTAAAAAATAGAGGTAGTAAATAAATTACCACCCTTATCTTTTATTCTTGCTATATATTAACTTAAAAATTCATCTTTCTCAATCGTTAGTCTTCCCATATTATCTTTTGAATATGAGCTGCTACAATAGTTCTTCCAATCTGTCAATACAATATCTAATAGTTTATCTGATTTTTCTTGTAAATATTCTTTTGAGATATTATATTTTTCTAGTAACTCTCTTGTTTGTTTTTGATCATCTTCTACTGTAGGAACATTTTCACCACGGAAAGTCACAGTATTCCGCAATTCATGATTATCCATATCATATAGGTAGTTTATTTCTAAATATACCCCTTCGGTGATTAATGATTAGCTAATTATAAATATTTTCTTTTCATCATCAAAGTTTATTAAAGAAAATTCTATATTACTTCCATTAACTTGTTCTTTATAGTAAAATTTTTTACATCGAAGCCTTGATCATCTCTGTGTATAGGTTTTAACTGTCCCATATTATCTATAGCTCTAAGTGATAATACGTTAAAATACGAATTATACATCTCCTCAAAAACATTTTTTATAATTACTTTATGATAAGTATAATAACCAGCTACTTTAGTCACTATTACTATTAAAGTTACACAATATGTGTTTAGCTTTTTCATACTATCACCTACTATTTCTCTAGTTTTTGATACTTAATTTTCAAATCTTCTTCAACTTTAACTAATGAAAATTAGTTTCTTTTATATATTGCTTTTTGTATATTATCCTATAGATTATAATTTTTATCAAAATTAAATTATATTATATTATATTCTTAATAATTGTACCGATTTTTTAATTATAATTTCAATTATTAAGGAAGGTTGTTTACTATTTTTGTTGCTAATTAAAAAAAGAACTTTAAAGTAGTACAATACTACTTTAAAGTTCTTCATATTATTTACTTATTGCCCAAGCTTGTGCAATATTATTTTTAACATCATTTTCTGTGAAACCATTGTAACTAGTTAACTTAACATCATCGTCATTTGGATCATTAATGTAGAATTTCTCATCCTCGTAACCACGTATTACCTTATAAGTTACTTTATCTCCAAACAATCCAGATTTTAGTCTTATTAGTACTGGTTTATTTTCTTTTAAGGCTTTTTCAATATTTTGAACAGTATTATCTGTATCTATCTCATCAGCTTTTACATTATATTTTTTAGCAAAGGCAGAAACAATTGTTGGTTGAGTACCTTGGTTTTTAATATAATACTTACTTCCTGCCCAAGATGCAATGTCCTCAACACTTGCCCCTTCTAGTCCAAGATAGTTAGAAATCATAGCTAATGATACTATTGCATCACCATTTTCTTCTATTGTTTTCTTACCGTCTGTACCGTAACTTATATTTTTATAAGCATCTTGCTTCATATAATACATAGGAATTGTTAATCCTTTTTGAGGTAAGTTTAATAACTGTTCTTTACGTTTTGCATTATAGTTATCAATATTAATTTGATAATATAGGTAACCTTCTATTCCTTCTTTTAATGCAGAAATATATTGTTTTTGAGCCACACTATCATTTAATATATCAACATCTACTTTATCATGTATATTACCTGATACTACTCTAACTTGTGGAAGCTTATCACTCAATTGACTAAAGTTTCCTTGTTTTTCTGAAGCAGATACTTTTGATATGTAATTATTAGAAAGATGTTTTTCGATACTTTTAGCTATAATCGCTGACTCTGTAGTACTATAGTATACTTTAGCACCAAAGGTACCTTTAGTATCTGTATTAACAACATCAAGATCAACTAACATCTCTGCTTTATTATCAGCAACAAGTTTTTTTATAGAATCTTGTGAAGGGATATTTTCATCATTATCTCTTGTTAAAAATACCTTTATTCCATCCGCTTCTAGTTTTTGTTTCAACTCTTTAGCAATTCTAAGATTGTAAGTTTTAGGATAGACACCTTTATAATCCGGTGTTTCATTTTGCTTCATTACAGGATTTAGAACTACTGCATATGATGATAGTTTTTCTTTATTTTGGTCTTCTGGATTTTTTTGACCACTACCTAAAATACTCCATCCTGGAACCCAACCAACATAGTTATCACTCGTTTCAATTTCATACCATGAATCAGTTTTACTTAATACTTCTATTACATCCCCTGCAGGAACTTTTTTCAAAACTGGATATGAATCGTCCGGTCCTGTTCTAACCTCTACTTCTTTAGAGATTGTCATTTGGTCGTCAGCATTTGCAGATGGATTAATCTTAGAATTAATATAGTACATACCACCTGCTAAAACGAATAATACTAACATAGTTGAGATAAGCCATAATATTGTATTATCACTTCTTTTTCTCTTTATTCTCATATTCATTTCTATTTTCTCACTGATATTTTTTCATAAATTATTGTAACTGGTCCATCGTTAACTATATTTACTTTCATCATAGTTTGGAATATTCCAGTTTCTACTTTAATACCTTCTTCTCTAAGGTGTTCATTAAATTCTTCGTATAACCTGTTTGCATCTTCTGGTCGAGCTGCACTAGTAAAGCTAGGTCTTTTACCTTTTTTAGTATCAGCATATAATGTAAATTGAGAAACCGATAATATACTACCACCTACATCTTTTAATCCTAGGTTAAGTTTACCATTTTCATCTTCAAACAGTCTTGCTTCAGCAATTTTCTTTGCCAAGTATTTAGCATCTTCGCTTGTAGAATCTTTATGAACTCCAACAAGAAGGCAATAACCTTTATCTATTTCACCAACTATTTTGTTATCTACACTAACACTAGCTTTTTTTACTTTTTGTAATACTACTTTCATACTTCACCTATTTCACTATTCTTTCTACACTATATACATCAGGAATTTGACGTAATTTCTTAATCATAAAGTCACATTCACTGACATTTTTAACATATATACCTATTGTAGTCACACTAGTTTTATCTGACTTAGCTTCTGAATGTAATTTTTTAATTTCTACTCTACTTTCACTAAGTGTTAACAGTATATTTTGAAGAAGTAATTCTCTGTCAAATGCATGTAATTGCAATGTAACGCTATATCTTCTAGCATTCAAGCTTTGTACCCATTCAACATCTAATAGTCTTGCTTTATCTTCCTCACTTAAGTTAGGACAATTACTTCTGTGTACAGTAACTCCTCTACCTTTTGTAATAAATCCTACTATATCATCACCAGGAATTGGTTGACAACATTTTGATAATCTTACAAGAATATTATCAACACCTTTAACATAGACACCAGTTTCTGTGACTATTTTTTTCTCTTCTTCAGCATTAACTAGTTTTTCAAGTTTTTCTTGTGTTTGTTTTTCTTTTCTTATTTTTTCTGTAAGACGAGCAAATACTTTGTTTGCTGAAATTCCACCATAACCGATTGAAACATATAGCTCCTCTAGAGTGGCAAATTTATATCTATTTAATGCTATTTCGATATTTTCTTCAGTCAAAACTTCATCAATATCAAAGTTATTAGCTTTTATCTCATCTTTTAAGAGAATTTCACCTTTAATTAAGTTTTCTTCTCTAGCTGCTTTTTTGAAGAATGCTTTTATTTTCGATTTAGTTTGTGATGATCGTGCTATGTCTAGCCATGAACGTTTTGGTCCTGTAGAATTTTTACTAGTTCTTATATCACAAATTTCGCCAGTTGATAACTTATAATCAAAAGCTTCTATCTTATCATTTACAGTAGCCCCTATCATTTTATTACCAACTTCTGAGTGAATAGCATAAGCAAAATCGACTATACATGAACCTTTAGGTAATTCTATAATATCACTATTTGGTGTAAATACATAGATTTTATCACTTAATAAATCTACTTTAAGAGATTCCATGAAACTTTCTGCGGTTGCTTCAGTTTCATCATTTTCTGCAATTTTTTGGAACCAGTTAAGTTTTTCATAAAAATTATTATCTTTATTTACTTTTTTACCTTCTTTATATGCCCAGTGTGCTGCGATACCTTTTTCTGCAATTTCATGCATCTCGTATGTTCTTATTTGAACTTCTAAAGTTTGCCCATCTGGTGCAATAACTGTTGTATGTAATGATTGATACATATTAGGTTTTGGCATTGCAATATAGTCTTTTATACGACCTGGAATTGGAACCCATAAATTATTTACAAGCCCTAATGTTGCGTAACAATCAGCAACAGAGTCTACAAGAACACGTACAGCTAGTAAATCATATATTTGGTCAAAAGTTTTATTTTGCTTAACCATTTTTTTATAGATACTATAAATATGTTTTGGTCTACCATTAACCTGTGCTTTAATATTATTTTCACCTAATAATGCAGTAATACTTTCACAAGCTTCTTTTATACTTTCTTCACGAGCACTTCGTTTTTGTTTCATCATACCAACAATAGAAAAATATTGTGCTGGATGTAAATATCTAAGCGAAGTATCTTCTAACTCCCATTTTACAGAACTAATCCCAAGTCTGTGAGCTAGCGGTGCATATATTTCCAAAGTTTCACTAGCTATTTCTCTTTGTTTTTCTTCTCTCATATACTTCATAGTTCTCATATTATGAAGTCTATCGGCTAATTTTACGAATATAACACGTAAGTCTTTCGCAATTGAAACAAATAATTTTCTATGATTTTCTGCTTGTGATTGTTTTTTAGAACGGAATTTTACTTTATCTAACTTTGTAACACCATCTACAATCACAGCAATATCATCGCCAAATCTCTCTTTTATATCTTCAAGTGTATATTTTGTATCTTCTACTACATCATGTAGAAAACCTGCACAAATAGTGGCATAATCTAATTTAAGCTCAGTTAAAATTCCTGCAACTTGAATTGGATGTAATATGTATGGTTCCCCAGATTTTCTAAATTGTCCTTCATGTGCATCTTTTGCCAACTCATAAGATTCTTTTATAATCTTAATCTGTTCTTCTGGTAAATATTTACTAGCCATATCTTCTACATTTTGATAATTATATGGATATTCAAGATTCACAGAAATTCCTCCTTTTTATAAATTTTACTCTACCCTTTATAATACCACAAAATACAGAAAATTTCTTGTATTTTATATAATTTATTAATATGAAATATCAATTCATAAAAAAATCCTAGCTCAATAATGAACTAGGATTTTTTATATTATTTTACATCCACATCTTGAGATAAATCAACTTTATCTAATGGGATTAATTTTGTTTTATATCTAATTTTGTGATATAGGTAGAAGAATAAGAATATTGGTACTCCCATGTAAGTAGTTAATACTCCACTCCAATTTACTATACCTTTAGTTATAAGTTCTGTATCTTGACCGATAATTACAATAATACATAACACTAACGCAATAATTGGGCCTACTGGGAACCATTTAGCACGATATTTAAGATCGTTTAAATCTTTACCTTGTGCTACATAAGCTCTTCTAAATCTGTAGTGGCTTAGTGCGATACCTAACCATGCGATAAATCCAGTTAATCCACTTGCTGCAACTATATAAGTATATGCGTTAGCACTTGTTAGCTGAATTAAGAAGATTAAAAATACTACTACTGAAGTCGCTATTAATGAAACAACAGGTGTTCCATATTTTGTTACACGTCCAAAGATTGGATATGCTAATTTCTCTTTACTCATAGCGTATAGCATTCTTGTTGAAGCATATAAACCAGAGTTACCAGCTGATAATATTGAAGTTAAGATTACTGCATTCATAACACTAGCTGCTAAAGCAAATCCAGCATTTTTAAATACTATTGTAAATGGTGATTTAGCAATTTCTTCGGCACTTTCAGCTCCTAATAAATCTGGAGAAGTGTAAGGAATTAATAACCCAATTACTAAGATAGCAAGTACGTAGAAAATTAAAATTCTCCAGAAAACTTGTTTAACAGCTTTTGGAATACTTTTTTCTGGTTCTTCACTTTCCCCAGCAGTAATACCAATTAATTCAGTACCTTGGAATGAATATCCAGCGATTAAGAATACTCCTAAAGTCGCAAGTATTTGACTTGATAATGAAGTATCTTCACCTATGAATGGTGCATCTCCAACTGTTAAGTTTTTAAATCCAATATATTCTCCACCTAGGATACCAAAGATAGTTAAGCATCCAACAATTAGGAAAATTATAACAACTACTACTTTGATAAGAGCAAACCAATATTCACTCTCACCATAAACTTTAACACTAAGTGCGTTTAATCCGATAATAATAACTAAGAATAATAAACTCCAAGCCCAGTGTGGTAAAACGCGCATTGGCTCCCAGTAACTAATAGCTAGTGCAGATAATTCTACGTCCGCAGCTACTGTAATTACCCAGTTAAACCAATAGTTCCATCCAAGAGCAAATCCAAGTGACGGATCCACATATCTAGATGCATATGTACTAAATGAACCTGACGTTGGAAGATATGTTGCCATCTCCCCAAGAGATGTCATTAAGAAATATACCATAAGTCCTATACATAGATAAGCAACAATTGCTCCTCCTGGTCCTGCACTATGAATTGCTTGACCACTGGTCATGAATAATCCACTACCGATACATCCACCAATCGCTATCATACTAATATGACGCGATCTTAAATTTCTTTTTACTTCATTTGCATTGTTATTGCTATTATTTGTCATAATAAAAACCTCCTCGAAAAAAATAAAAAAGCATAACATCTACCATATTTTGTACAGTGAGTCATACTCTGACATACTCATCCAAAACAAGATATTAGTAGCGCAACATAGCCTTACGACTATGACAGTCCTATACTTATTCAATATAGTCCCAACAATATTAACATAGGATTAATACTGTTTCGGCGACGTTTCCTTTCAGGTAACATCATTAAGCCCTATACTCTCCATTACCCTACTATTAAAAATCGCAACCTCTACCTCACTTATTTTTTTGTGAGGTATTTATTAAATTTACTGTTTTCAGTATAATACACTTTTTTTAGAATGTCAATAATTTTAATTATAATTAATTTATTTTTTTATTATATTCTAAAGACTGGCTTAAAACTCTTTCCTTCTAACATACATCTATTATTTTATATACTATTAAGTATGAAAAAGGGTTAAGAATAAACTCTTAACCCTTTTCATGGAATACTAATATCGCTCTACTATCGTACCTTTTCTGTATTCGTCTAACAATAATTTAAGTAAATCTATTTGTTTTTTAATTTTTACACCATTATCTGTATCAGCTACTTTTTTTCTTGTTAATTTATCTACAACTCTACGTGTTGATACAATATCAGTTTCGTCTTTAAGTGCTTTTTTCTTACTTTGGAAAATATCATGGCTCATTATTTGTAATCCATAAGAATTATATGTCAATGTATAGCCACCATGACCTGTTGTTTTATGATATGCTCTTGACATTCCACCATCAATAACAATCGTACGACCATTGGCTTTTATTGGATCTTCACCTTTTGTTTCCTTGACTGGAGTATGACCATTAATTATATGTCCGTCTTCTTTTAATCCAAATTCTTTTAATAGTTTTACACAAAATTCTTCATTATCTCGTAATTTGTAATATGCATTTTTTACTTCTTCATGAGTTGCTTTATCTTCAATAAAGTATCTTTCAAAAGTAGTCATATCACGTTTCCCAAATAATGGTGAAAATTCACCTTGCCATAGGTAGAAGAATAATCCATTATCTTCTCTTTCTTCACTATAAAAAATACTACGAATTTTTCTATCAAAAAAGTCTAATAAAGCTTTACCCTCATATTGTTTATTTTCATATGTGAATTTTTGGAAATTACCTTCACTATCTACCGGCATACAACCGTGAATTAGAAGATTACCATTATAACAACTATACATTGCACCTTTATTAATAAATAGTTCGATATGTTTTTTTAATTTTTCACTTGTAACAAATGACTCTCTTAATTTATTTACTACTTTTTCTTCATCTTTCGTTAACTTAAATGGATTTTTTCTATCGATTGTTGGGAAATCACATGATTTCATTGGATGTACTTTACCACGTATAACAACCGTCTTTTTATCAAAATCAATTTTATCTAATAAAGCTCTAGTTTGTAGATTAAACTCTGGATTTTTATCAATTACTTGTTTTTCTAATTTAAACTGAATTATAGCCATAGCTTTGTGCATTCTAGCAATTTGTAAAATCTCATGTTCACTATATTTTAATTCATCGTCTTTAGAAAGTTTTGGTAAAAATTCCTTACAAGGATCCTCTTTATAATATTTCTCACTTAAATTCAGTAATCCTCTTAAAGAAATACCATATCTATCTTCAACAATATCTAAATTATCATATCTTGCACAAATACGAATAACATTTGCCATAGATATTCTATCACCTAGATATGCTCCTATCCATAACATATCGTGATTTCCCCATTGAATATCTAATGAGTGATAATTAAGCAATCTATCCATTATTTTATCAGGTAAAGGTCCTCTATCATACACATCTCCCACAATATGTAGATGATCTATAATAAGTTTATGAATACTTAAAGATAACTCTATAATAAACTTATCTCCCGCACCTAATTCAATAATATTTTCTAAGATTTTTTCATAATAATCTTCTTTATCACGAGTTTGCATTTTGTACAATAACTCTTCAATAATATAATCAAAGTCTTTTGGTAATAACTTTCTTACTTTAGAACGTGTATATTTTCTTGCTGCTACTTGCGTTACCTCTAAAAGTCTTAATAATAGAATCTTTTGGTATTCTTTATATTCTGCAGTTGAAAATTCTTTTTTTAAAAGATTTAATTTTTCTTCTGGATAATATATTATAGTAGCCAGCAAGTTAAGCTCTTTTTTAGGAAGTCTATTCCCAAATACCTCCTTCAACTTTTCTTTTATTACACCAGATCCATTTCGTAGTATGTGATCAAAAGCTTCATATTCACCATGAATATCACTTAAAAAATGTTCTGTTCCCTTTGGTAATGATAGAATTGCTTCTAAATTAATTATTTCTTTCGTTGTTTCATCTATATTTCTAAAATTTTCTGATAAAAGTTCTAGATGTTCCCTAGATATATTCATAATGTTCTCCTTGAAATCGTTTTATATTTTTAATTCTACCACTTTTTTTCTTTTTATTCAAATAGAAAATACACTTTTATTCCGCAAAAACAGAATAAAAGTGTATCATATCTATATTGTATTATCGTAATTTTTCAACGTATTCTTTCATTTCGTTCATTTCTTCTAGAGTATCCGCAACTAAAACATACATTGTATTACCTTGTAATTCAGCAAAAGCTTCTGGCATTCTAAGAACAGCTTTTAACTTATCTTGATATTTATTTCTAATATCATCTTCTGAATATAGATAATCTTTGTAATCACGTCTTGTAGAAGCTAATCCGTATTTAGAATCAAGGTTTAATTCTCCATTAGTTCCTTTTACAACTTCAGCATATAGTTTAAAGAAGTCAAAAGAATGAGCGTAGTTATATACGTCAATAGCAAAAGCACCCGCTGGACGGTTATTATATTCAATCGCTATATAATCATCTTCAGTTTTGAAAAATTCAATATGGAAGAATCTTTCTTTCATACCAAATGCTTTTACTGCTTTTTCACCATACTCTACTAATTTAGGATCAAGTTCTTTATCAATATAGTATACCCAATCAATTGTATTATTATTTAATAATTCTAGTGGAGTATAGTAGTATACAATACTAGTTGAAAAAACAATATTTCCTTTAGCATCAACAATACCATCAAATGTTACAATATCAGAAGCACTAACAAATGGTTCTAAGAAATAAGCTGTTTTTCCATCCCATTCTTTTTTGAAGTTTTCTACATCTTTTTTATCTTGTAGTTTAAATGTAGCTGCTGCTCCTACTCCATTATCAGGTTTAGCAATTAAAGGTAATTTTAATTTCTTAACACCTTTGTCTATATCTTTTTCTTTTTTCACTAAGAAACCAGGTACGACAGGTACCCCTGCTTTTTCAAAGTATTTTTTCATCTCAGATTTGTGTTTAGTTTTCTTCAAATCACGTTCTTTTAGACCATAAACATTAAACTGTGTACGTAAAGCAGCATCTAATTCCATCCAGTGCTCATTTTGTGATTCAATTCTATCAATTGGTCCATGTTTGTGGAATAAAAATGCTACCGCTCTTTTTACTTCCTCAACATCATCTAAACTGTTAACTCTAAAATACTCTGTTAAAGCATCTTTTAATCTATCATCAAGTTGATCATATGGTTCCTCTCCTATACCAAGTACATTGAACCCTTGATTTTTCAACTCAATTGAAAATTTTTGAAAATTATGTGGATAATATGGTGATATAACTATATAGTTCATAACTGTGTCCTCTTTTCTTTCTTAGTATTGTAAATTATAGATTATAGATTTAACTTTTCTAAAAAGTATGGCATTTGAATTCTCCACCATGGCCAATCGTGGGCAACATCTTCACCCCATACATCAAACCATGCAGGAATATTTTTTTCTTCAAATGCTTTTTTCAGACTATAAAATGATGGTAGTCCATCTTGTTCCCAAGGTCCTAGTCCAGTACATACAATAATGTCTGCAGCACGATAGTGATCAATAAACCAACCATCATTTTGCATCCAAATATTATCACTTGGTGAGTTACGGAAAATTAATTCGTCATTTCCATATTCACCTACAAAGAATCTTGCATCATATACACCACTAAGTGCTATTACTTTTCCAAATACATCTGGATGTTGTAAGAAGATATTAAATGAATGATAACCTCCCATACTACATCCTGTAGCCATCATTGGTCCAAACCAACCTGTTTTATGTTTAATAAATGGGATAGCTTCTTCTATAACATATTTTTCATATTGTGTGTGTGCTAAGGCTCTATCGTGACCAGCTTTCCAATCACATAACCATGATTCACTATCTACACTAGATAATGTGAAAAACTGAACCTTACCTTGATTAATAAATTCTGCACAAGCATCAATCATACCAAAATCATAGTACTCGTTATGCGTTCCTCCTGATGAAGGGAATACTACTATTGGTAACCCTGCATGCCCATACCTATTTAATGCCATTTCTCTTCCTAAATTACCACTATAGTGGCTTAAATGTTCTATATTCAAATTCTATTCTCCTATTCTTAATTATATTTTTACCAATCTTCACTAATAAATCTTAGGCACTCTGGTAAATATTTTGCCCAACATTCTTCACTATGTTCACCATCGGCTACTACATTTAATTTAATATCTTTTGTAGACAATCCCGCTTCTATAAGTTGACGGTAATAATCCAACGTGGTACTAATATATGACTGTTTTATATTTCCATACGTCAATTCTCTATCAGTATCATCACCTTCATTAGTACCAACTTCTATATATACTTTTTGATTTTCTAACTTATGTTTTGCGATATATCTATCAAATTCTACCTTATTAAGCCAGTTAGCTGATGAAAAAATTCCTAAAGCTCCGACTTTATCTTTATGTTCTAGTCCAATATATTGTGCTATATTTGCACCTAATGAACTTCCTATCATAGCAGTGTACTCTCTTTCAGGTTTAGTACGATATGTTTTATCAATAAAAGGCTTAACTACCTTAATAAAGAAATCTGCATATTCACTTCCCAAACCACCTAATGTTAGCCCAAATGACAGTAATGGAGCATTTGAAAACTTCCACGGTGCATATTCATTCATTCGGCCATCATTATCGTTATCTATTCCGACAATAATCATACGCGGCATATCAGGATTTCTCTTAATAGCCGGTATAACCTTCCATGAATGTCCACTAAAAGATTCACCACTATAAAAAACATTTTGTCCATCGTTCATATAGACAACTGGGTAACTTCTATCTAAATCTTCTGCATATCCTTTAGGTAATAAAACTCTAATTCTTCTATTTTTCCCAGTATAAGGAACTTTTAGATGATGTTCCTTCATTTCTAAATAAAAATACGAATGTTTTTTCATTAATAATGTCCTTTTTTTTATTTTATAATTTATTAATATCAATTCTACAATAATATTTTTTAAAAAGCAAGTAATAGTATGTTTTTTTTAATTAATTTTCTGAAAATTTTCAGTTAAATATTTTCTTTACTTTATACTATTAAACAAAAATAAAAGCTACTATATTGAAAATCTAGTAGCTTTTATTTAGAACTATTTACCTAATATTTTTTGTCTTAACTCTTTACCTTTAGATTCAACTTTAACCTTTGGTGTAAGTCGTGTATCTGTTCCTGACGCATAATTAAAAAGAGTTTGTCTTTCTGCATAATATTCGTTATATTCTATTTCATATTTTTCTAATGAAAAATCAAAGTTATATATTTCTTCAAGTAAAGTTAATACATTATGTAAGTTTTTTTCTACTAAAGTATCTAATTCTTTACTAGTATATGCTTTAGTTACATCAGCACCATGAATAGCTGTCCCTTTTTTAGTTGTTCTTAAAAACATGACTTCACTAGTTGCTTCAGAAAAGTCACTTTGTAATATTAAATCACTATTACCTAATCCACGAAGACGATAATCTTTTATAGTTTTTCCTAATTTTGCGATTTCTCGATAAAATATTCCTAATATATCTTCACTTTTTTTATTAAATAACATTTCACATGCTAAAGAATAAGTTAAAATTTGAGAAATAAAACCTAATTCCAAACTTTCTAAAGAGAAATCTGTTTTACTACTCTTATAATCAATAACCGATATATTTTTTTCTAAGGCATCTACTCTATCAATAAAACCAACAAAGTTAATAGGTGGAATGTTATATTTTTTACTTAAACTCTTCTCTACTACTTTATTACTTTCCAATTCACGACATCTAATAACATCATTATGTATTTCTAATGAAAACTCTTTTTCTAAAAATGTCGGAGTAAATTTAGTTATTGCATAATATTTTATTTCAACAGAAATAGCTATAGTTAATCGATTTATCATATTTTGTAATATATAGTCGTGAGTATTAAGCAGGCTCATTATATTTAAGACATCTACTATGTCTCTACTAGTATTATTATATATTACTTCATTTACAACTTGTCTTATATTAAATCTAGATACAATATCTTCATCACTAATAATATCTATATCAATCTTACTACCACTTCTTACAATGAAGTTTACAACTCTGTCATCTGACATAACAGCGTGGAAAAATCTACCCATTAATAAGCTATCTATTTCCACCTTTGTCTCTTCCTTGATACCTAGTATTCTTTTCACGAAGAATAAATATGGATTTTTCTCATAATCTGAAACTTTAGAAATGCTAAACTTAGAAAAATTATTATTTTTAATTGATAAGAAATCTTGAATATTATTTTCCGATAATTCAAATTTATAGTCCTTAATTACTTTCTCTAAATAGTTTATTACTATATCATCTTTATCTATATAAATTTTATCAGTTAATTCACCATGAACCATATAATCCAAATTAGCATTAACTTTTCTTATAGAAATATAATTTTCTAAAAACTTAGCTAATACTTTTGATAGCTTTTCTACCTCTTCTGTTCCACTATCTTTAATATCCATGAATCGTCGATATAATTTAGAAAATAAATAGTTAAATTCTTTAATTGTCAGTATTTCTTCTATATTATCTAAATAGTAATCATAATATGATAAATTAAACTCTAAAATTTTATCTGTATTCTTTTCTTCTATTCCACTAAGTAAATTTTTCACAACTGCTAAATATGGTGAAGGAAAACTCTCCTTAAAGCTTTTATCTAATAAACTATATGAAATATAGGTCTTCGTTGTTGCTCTAGTTAAAGCAATATAAGCTACAAATTCTTCATCTATAAGAGCACTTCCTGTTGTTGGGGATAAGAATATGCTATTATCAATAAATTGTTCTTTATCATTATCATCTAATAATCCATCTTGCTTTGTAGCTGGTAAAACATCTTTATTAAATCCAATTACAAAAACATATTTTTTATTTTCTACCTTAGCTAAATCCATAGTAGACATTATTATTGAGTCGCTTATTTCTGGAATCGAACGATATTTAATTGATTTCAATCCTATTATTAATAACTCTACAAACTTGTTGTATGTAATATTTTCTGAACCAAATCTTTCTAAGATATTATTCAAAAATTCTAATGTTTTCTTATATACTTGTCGATCAATACTATCAACTTTTAGCTCTTCAATATCGTCATATTCCCCGTCTTCTTTATCTAAATACATTCTGATATTACAATAATTAAAGAGTTCTTCAATTCTCTTTATATATCTTTTTATTTGAAGATTTTTACTTTTAGAAATCGCCTCTATCTTTTCATAAAGATTAATTAATAACTCCTTTAATATTTCTAGCTGTTTTGTTGAATATAAAGAGCTACCTTTTGTAAAGTACTCTTTATTTAAATCTTCTTTATTAACTACTAATCTTTCTTCCAAGATATTTTCTAAATCGGCTGTAGTAATTGTTTTTACACTATTTAAAATTTCATTAAAAGTATATTCTTTAAAATGGTGGTTAATTAAATTTTCTTCAAGTGCTAATTTACCAATTAGTTCTTCCTTTTCTAGGCTCTTATAATTTTTATAGAAATCTTTTTCAGTAATTTTATTATCACCAAACAATACATATGACAGAACACTTAGTTTATACAAATACTCGAAATTAGTTAAATTTGTTTTAATAATATTTAAAATTCCATCTCTAAAATTAAATCTTTCAATATTTAAAGCTTGATCCAAAAATTTAATTAGTCTATGATTACTCACATCAATATCTCTATCAAGATGTATTTCTAATCCATAGTCTCTAAATATATATTCGTAGTTTTCATAAATACTATCTCTATATAAAATTGCGATATCTTCATTATTTACTTCTTTGTATTTTTTTAATCTCAAGATTTCACGAGAAATAGTCTTAACTTCTAATTCTTTATTTTTAGAACGAATAATTTCAAAACTATTATCAACATCATTAGCCGATTTAAAAGCTCTATAATACTTATCCGCTAAAGTTAATATTGATTTACCTTGAAATCTGTTACTATATTCATCTAGTATATTATAATTTACTACTTTATTTTCCGAGATTTCCAAATTAATAGTATAAGTTTCTCCATTATTTATTATAGCTATTACTGAGAAGTCAATTTCACTATTTCTTCTTAGAACTTCATTGATGCTAGCTACCATTTCATGAGATTTTCTAAATACATCTAATTTATATTTTTCGTATTTATAAAGGTCAGCCAAATAAAATCTGTTATATTCTAATTTATCTAAATCATAACCAGCTGCAATTTGTGTTATATCAAAATTAAAATATCTATTGGCGTCACTAACAACACTTAGTACTACTTTTTTTGATTTTAAAATTAGCTTTTCTATATAGCTGTATTCTTGTGCTGTGAAATTATAATATGCATCTATATAAAATATATACTCACTTAAATCCAGATATTCACTATACAGTAGCAATTCATTTATATAATCTTGCTTATCAAATATACTGTCTTCTTTAGATAGTCTTGTATACTCTGTATATATTTCTAGTATTGCAGTTAATTTTTCTCTTCTTGCATTATCTAGAGAAATATTCTTTTCTAAAAACTCTTCTAGAACATTTATACTAACTTGATATTCCTTTAACTCACGAAGAATATCTGATACTACTCCTATAAAAGAACTATCTTGTAAAATTCTTTTTACAAGGAAATTATTTCTATTTTCCAAATTTTTTGCAGCTTTATAAAAATAAAAAGGTTTAATATCTTCCCCTATACTTTTGAAGTAATCTACACCTAGCATACCGCTAAATTTTCTAGATAAACTTGAGAAATTCATAACATCTATATCAAATGTACCACCAAATTTTTCACAAAGTATTTTTTCAAAATTAAAACTGTTTTGTTCCGGGGTTAAAACTATAATTTTACTATTGAATCTATTTTTTTCGATATCATTAACTATAAAGTGGGTCTTCCCAAAACCGCTAGGAGATATTATTAATTCTAACTTCATTATTTCCTCCATCTTATAACATATCAATTTAGTTTTGAAGTTTGCGATAAGTAAAATATCACAAACTTCAAAAACTTTCTATTCTACTTTATTATACACCAGTTATTCTAACTTTTGCATAGTTATTTTCTGAATAAACTTCAACTTTAGATCTTATTCTATCTTTTAATTCACTTACATGAGAGATAATTCCTATATTTCTACCATATGATTGTAAATCTATCAATGTAGTTATTGCCATATCTAATGTTTCACTATCTAATGAACCAAACCCTTCATCAATAAATATAGTTTCTAGAGATATTCCGCCACTTTCATTTTGGATAACTTCCGCTAATCCTAAAGCAAGTGAAAGTGAAGCTAAAAATAATTCTCCTCCTGATAGTGAATTAACAATTCTATTACTATTTAAATATACATCATATATTTCTATATCTAAACCTTGTAATCCTCCACCTTTGGCTTTTTCTATTCTACGCTCAAATCTATATCTATCATTCGACATCTGTAACAATCTCTTAGATCCCGCTTCTAATATTAAATCAAGGTAATACCCCTGAACATAAGTTTCTAGTGATTTCTTACTTTCAGTTTTTCCAGATAATACATTACTTAATGTAATAATTTCTCTTACTTCTTTAATATTACTTTCCCAAACTTTGAACTCATTGTATAACTCAGAATAAAGTTCTTTGTTTGTATTGTATGTATTTTTTTGAACAGCTAATTGTTTACCAAAGTCGCTTACTTTTTCTTCTTGTAATTGTACTCTCTCTTTAATTTCTTCTAAATTAGGCTTAACTTCTTTTGATAATTCTTTTTCTAATTTTTTAATATTATTAGTTAAAGATTTTTTAGCTAGATTATATGCATCAACTTTTTCCTTATAATCTTTTAAATCTTTTAGATCTTCTAATGCTTCATGCGCTTCTTTAAAATCACTATAATATTCTTTAAGTTTAGAATTATTAAATTTATCTAGTAACTCTTCTAAATCAGAATTTATAGAAATTATGCGTTCTTTATTATTTTTAATATCAATTTCTAGCTCTTTTTCTTTTAATTGAAGTTGTGATTTTTCTTCAGTATACTTCTCGAAATTATTATTAAATTCAGTTACTTGTTGTTCTTGTCCCTTATAATATTCTTTAAAGTCTATTATATCTTGTTGGACTTTTTTGTTATATTCCTCTATTTTAGCATTAGCCAATGAAAGTTTTTCTTTTAAGTCACCTTCACTCTCAATAATCTTCTCAAGTTCTATAACTTTACTATTAAGTTTATCCAGCTGAATTTGGTTTTCTTCAATAGCTTTTTGACTAACTCTTAATAGTTTTTCATTTTCATCTTTTTCTTTTTTAATACTTTCTAATTCTGATTCCGAATCAAAATTGATTACTTTTTCTTGCTCATTCAATTGAAGTTGTAATTTTTTATAATCATCTTGTTCATTTGAAATAATAGTTTCTAATCTAATAATTTCTTTATTAGTATCTTCATACTCTTTATTGATTAAAGTGTCTTCTTCATGTTTTACATCTATTACTTCAGGAACATGAATAATTTTTTGTTGACATAATGGACAATTATCACCATCATGCAATTTTTCTAAAAAAGTATTTAAGATTTCTTTTTCTTTATTTTTCTCTAACTCTTCAACTTTATTTTTTAGGTCACTTTGTTTTTGTCGTAGTAGGTTTAGCTTATCTATTTTAGCTTCTAACTCTACTTTATTTTTTTCTAGTGATGACTTATCATTTTTATATTCTTCTAATTTTTCAACTTCTACTTCTTTTTTTACAATAGATAAATCAATTTTACTTATATTAGTTTTCAAACTTTCACTCTTCTCAAGTTCTTGTTTGTTACTTTGTTCCAATTTAAGTATGTTTTCTTTATACTTAGATAACTCTAATTTATTTTTGTCAAACTCTTTAAGCTTAGTTTCGCATTCTTTTTTTTCTTTAAATGCAAGTTCAAATGCAGAAATATTATCATAGAAATATTTAACTTCAGCTAATTTATTTTTAATTACTTCTATTTCTTTTTTCTCTACTTCTAGTTGCTCTCCTAGTTTTACGTTACTATCTCGTTTATTACTATAATCTTCAAAATCTTTTTCCAGATCTTCTTTCTTCTTAACAAGTTCATTTTCTTTCGTTATCAGTTTATTATATTCAGAAATTCTATCTATATTTTTTTCTAGCTCTTCTAGTTTTTTTATAATATTTTGTATTTCTATTATATTATTTTCTTCTTTAATTATCTCTTCATATTTTTCCTTTAATTCATCAAACTCAACAAACTTATCATTTAATTTAGTTATTTTCGCATGTTCTTCTCTTAAATTTTCTAGTTCTTTATTTAAATTAGTAAGCACATTTTCTTTTTCAGAAATTATATTTCCTTGGTTATTTATTTGAATATTTACATTTTCAAAATTTTCTTCTTTTAAAAATTCGAATTTATCCAATTTTTCATCGAATATAAATTGATCAAACTTCGTAATCAATTCACGTTCTTTAAGTTTATAGTCATTATCCTGTTCTTTTGCATAAGCCGAAAGTTTATCGATAAATTTTTGATAAAAGAATGTATTAAATAACGAACGAAGTGTTTCCTTTTTCTCACTAGATTTAGATAATAGAAAATCTTTAAACTTACCTTGTGGTAAAATTATTAATTGGCAAAACTGTTTATCATCTAATCCTATTATTTGTTCTATCTTTTCTTTTACATCTTGTTCTTTTGTTGCAAGTACATTCTCGTTATTATCTACTATTTCTGTTAGGGCTACTTTCCCTGAAGTTTGATTTTTATTTCCTTTTTTAGTGTAAGCTAGTGTTCTTTCTACCCTATATAGTTTGTTTTTTAATTCAAAATCAAATATAACTGTTGTTCTTGTTTTATCGTCAGCTGTTTTTGTTCTTAAACTAGCTATATCTTTTCCACTAGTAGTTTTGTTATATAAGGCATAAACAAATGCATCAAATAAGGTTGATTTTCCAGATCCTGTTTTCCCTGTTATTAAAAATATAGGTTCATTAATAATTTTATCCCATTCAACTATCTCATGTTTATATGGGCCAAATTCTTTTAATTCTAACCTAATTGGTTTCATCTGCTTCCACCTCCTTAACTATACTAACTAAAGTATCTCGTTGTTTTTTTGAAAGTTCTTCTCCTATTTCATCTTTATAAAAACCTTCAATCAGTTCTAATGGAGACTTTGTAAGAATTTCTTTTTTATCATAATTTTTATCACTATTTTCTTTTTTTGTTTTCGATTTTAGCTGTAAGGTATTAGGATAGTATTCTTTTATTCTAGGCATTGGATCAGTAACACCTTCTAGTCCGCCAAGCTCCATACTAAAGAAATCTTCTTTATTGTTATATTTCTCCTGAAATTCTTTTGAGAATATGTCATTATAATCAGCTACTACATTATGCATTTTTCTTTTTTGTTTTAGCTCTATAAATTCTTCATTTAGACTGTCTTTTGAAATATCAACTAATCTATAACCTTTAGTATTTTTTGCTTCTGAAAATGAGTAAGCTAACGGGCTACCGCTGTATTTAATTTTCTCATTATTTAAAGCATTTGGATTATGTAAGTGACCAAGTGCAACATAATCAAATTTTTCAAAAATCTCTATTGCCACATTTTCTACTGTTCCTACCGATATTTCTCTTTCAGAATCAGTCTCTAATCCTCCAGCAACAAATGTGTGAGCCACAAGAATATTTACCCTTGTTTCATCTAAATTTTTATATATTTCATCAATAATTCTTTTAGTAGCACTATTATGTGTTGTTAGACTATCATCATCAAAATAAGCTCTAGCTTCGTATGGTTCAAAATATGGTAATAAATATATGTCAGCATCTTTAAATTCAATTTTTTTAAACGCTTGTTTTAATTCAGTATGTAGATAAAAATCATGTTTACTAAACCATGCTTCACCTACTGCCAATCTTTCCCTACTATCATGATTTCCACTAATCGCAAAAATAGGTATATTATTTTCTATATTTAGTTCTACTAGTAATTCTTGTAATAAAATGGTAGCCTCTTTACTAGGTACACTTCTATCATATAAATCCCCAGCAATAATAATGAAATCTATATTATCTTTTTTTATATCAGCTATTAAATTTTCTAATACAAACTTTTGATCCAAAAGAAGATCAACTCCTTGTAACTTTCTTCCAATATGCCAGTCAGCTGTATGAATAAATTTCACTCTTATCACCTCCAATAATTTTATTGTTCGCCTATATATTATATCAAAATTTACACTATATGTATTCACATATTAATTAACTTTTATTGCAAAATGATTTTTTTTTCAAAATATGATATAATTATAAATATTTATATAAGGAGGTACTTTTATGAATTGGTTTGAAATTGTCTTAATAGATGGTAACCGTGGTTTAATAAATTTAAATAATGTAATTGATGTTTGGAAAGATCTTAATGCTGACTATGCAACAATCTTACAGGTAAATGGTGATGAACTTGAAATACCTGCTTCTGAATATGATAGATTGAAAAATGTATTAAACCTTAAAGGATATGTTTTAGGCGGTGGTTTCTAATATGGGTAGATTCTTAAAAATCTTTTTATCACTTACTGCAATTAGCTACGTTCTTTATTTTGGATATAATTACTACCAAAATAAAACTAACAACAATCAAGGTGATGAAGACAAAACTAATATAGAAAATATTGTGAAAAACGAAAATAATTCACAAGAAGATATTGAAGGTACTGTTGTAGCTAAACGTAGTACTGAAAATAACTCTAATAATAATAATAATAATAACAATAATAGTACTAATAAGGATAACAAAAATACTAATAACGAGAATAAGAACACAAATGGTGATAACAACACTAACAGTGAAAATAGTACTAATGAAAATAATAAAAATTAATTTATAAAGTACTAGGAGGATATTGTATGAAAAAGAAAACATTGAAAAAAATAATAGGTATATTTTTATCAACTTCATTAATATTTACTACTGTTGGTGCAGCAAATCTTGACTTTGCAGTAGCAAAATCACGTTCTTCATCTCATTCATCATCTAGAAGCTCGAAACCTAGCAGCAGTAAATCTAGTTCAAAACCGAAATCTTCAAGTAGCAAATCGTCAGATTCTAGCTCTTCTAGTTCGTCTAGTTCTAGTACAACTCGAACAAGACACTTTAGCAGCGGATCACGTTATAATTCAAATTACAACAGTTATAACAACGAAGATTATAAGAAAAAATATATGAATTATCTAAACAATAACTACCGTACAAGTGGATTCTTCACTAGAAGTAGTATTGTAAATGGTATGCTATGGGGATTATTATTCAATAGTTTATCTACTCATAGCTTTGCTAATGCTTCTAACGAACAAAAAGAACTAGCTGAGAATATTAAAGCTAGTAAAGTTCCAGTTTACATGATAGAAGTAAAAACTAAAAATGGTGAAACTAAATATGCGACTGTTACAAAAGAACAGTATGATAAAATTAAAGAAGGCGATGAAATTTCTCTAAAAAATGGAAATTTAGAAATTAAATCTTCTAAACAATAATAAATAGTGGATTAATATTATTTAGTATTAATCCACTATTTTTTTATTTACAATACTTTTCTCTAAGTATTTTTGATGCTGCAACCATATTCTCTAATTTTTTTTGAATTATTGGATAAGGATTAAGTGGTCTCTTAGCAAATGTTGCAAATCCACAGTCTGGATTTAACCAAATTCTTTCTGGTGGTAAAAATTGAAGTACTTCTTCTACTCTAGCAACTATTTCTTCTGGAGTTTCTATTACTTCACTTCTGGGATTAACGCAACCAAACCCTAACATAACTCTTGTATCTAAAAAATTATTAGAAAACAGTTTTTCCACTTCTCCTGCCCTAGGTGTAGAAAATTCGAGAGCTAACATATCTAAATCAAGTGCATCAAAAAACTTACCTAATTTATCATATGCTCCTTGTAACAATACACTCTCATCAGTAGTCCAGTTACCTCTACATACATGCATGATACTTAATACCCCATCATGTTTTCTTATTTCTTCCAACACTGGCTCCAGCAACTCTCTAGCAAATTTTAATTCTTTGTCAACCTTGACTTTCTCTGATAAAGCACCTCAGTAGAAAGAATTATCAGCTTTTTCATTTGTAAAAACAACTTCTGACAATATAGGTTCATCTATTTGAATTATATTTACACCTTCTTGAACAAGATGTCTTATTTCATTTTTCAGTAACTCTACTACATCATGTCCTAGCTCTTTTCTTCCTTCATAGACTTTACCTGTAATTTCTCTTAGCCACATTGATCTAGTTAGCAAATACGGACTTGGTAAAGTGACCTTATAATCTCTATCAATAAATTTTTGAAAATTATGTACTTCTAATTCATTTAGTCTACGTGTAGTATCTATTTTAGAATAACAAATTGGACTATTCATTGTATTATCTGCTGCATCCATTTCTTCTAAACTTTTATTAAAGCTTTCAAGATTAGTAGTAATTTCTTTTAAGTCATTCATACTTAATAACTTAATTCCATCAACCATTTCTGCAACATAGCTCATATAGTTATCCCTATTTAATTCTCCACTAACTAATACATCAATTCCGCAATCCTTTTGCAACTCTACCACTTTTTGTGTCTCTTCTAACAATTTTTCACTATAAAGTGATTTAAATTTATCATAATTATTACTGCTTTCCTTTAGCGATAATAATTCTTTAGACCTTGGTAAACTTCCAATTAATGTGGTAGAAAAAGGTTTAAATTTTCCTTTCATAACTCTACCTCCTAATATAAGTATTAAGGGGTTAATAATTCTTATTTACTAACCCCTAGAAATTATTATGGTTCTACTACTAATTCACTATTTGATAGTATATCAACAACTTCTGACATTGTTGTAATTCCACCTACTTTTAGGTAATCAGTTAAATCATAATAATCTACACAAATACCGCAAGAAAGTACTTTAACACCACGTGATTCTAATTCTACTAAATCTTCTAGCGACTCTGAACCTTTAGTTGTTAATTTTACCCCTTCTCCATAGAAAATTATATGTTGAGGTACGTGTTCTTTTTGAGTAAGAGTATGAATAAATCCTTTCATAAGGTTATCAATTAGAACTTGTTCTCCACTTCCCATTCCTGTTGATTTAATAACAACATCATATGTTTTAGCCATTTTAAAGCCTCCCTTTTTGAAATAATTTTATATATTAATTATAACATCGTTGTAAAATAAAGTCTACAAATTATAAAATACATATATTTTTTTATATTTTAAAATATAGAGTTTAATTTAAAATATTTAAAGTAAATTTGTTATATTATTAGAATTCACCTTCAGTTTTTAAAAAAATATTTTATTTTTATTTCTTATACAAAAAAAGCTCAGTTAATATTCTTAACTGAGCTTCCAGATTGTTGACAAAAATACCGAAATATCAAGCTAGTATTGATGTTATGGTATTTTTTTTCAAAAAAAATAAGCCTAAAGGCAAAAATTCAGTAGTATTAAGAGGTTTTATACCTCTCTTAATGCTATTGTTTTCATATTTTGAACGCAACAAGACAGCCAAGCGTACGACTGTACTTTGGCTTTTCCTCTATATTGTGCATACCTGTATCCGTGATTTTGTTTAGAATCCGCAAAGCTACGTTCTATTGTT